>CAZEGF010000057.1:0-12942 GCA_964511965.1 uncultured Gammaproteobacteria bacterium | reverse complement strand
AAAAATGCAGGATTTTACTTTTGCTAAATCCGTTGATCGCGCCCAAATTGTTGCCTGTGAGGAAAAATTAGGTTTTCCACTCAAAGAATTTATAGGAATTGTACTTGGTGCAATGCAAAGTATTGCAACTGATTTAGGATTTGAGTCATAATCTTGTTATGGAAGGCAACGAAAAAGTTTACAGAAGCAGAAAAAAAATTATATTTGACAATTTTCTAGGAGGAATTTCGTGGTCATTTGGGGTCTGGATTGGCACATCAATAATACTTCTTTTAACGTTTCTTATAGCTTCAAAAGTCGATTTTGTACCTATTATTGGAAACTTTGTTGCTGAAATTACAAAATACGTCGCAGTTCATAATTCCCCATTTCATTTCTAAACTTGTGCTTTCTACATACTACTTTCTACTTGCTACAAGCTCATGTATATTTCGTTGCACTCATGAAGTCTTACGGCTATAATATCTCCATGGACGAATTAGCACCTAATGACCACAAAAGACTAGGAAAGGAGCTAGGACTTTTTACATTTTCAGATACTGTTGGCAAAGGATTACCACTTTTTCTCCCAAAAGGGGCGTTAATTAGACGTGAATTGGAGCGATTTATCGTCGATGAAGAGCTAAAACGTGGCTACCTTCACGTATACACACCGGATATTGCAAAACTCGAATTGTATAAAAAATCCGGTCATTATCCATACTATAAAGACTCAATGTATGCTCCAATTCAAATAGAAGACGAGGAATTTATGTTGCGCCCTATGACATGTCCTCATCATTTTGAATTATATCTAGCAACTCCACATAGCTACAGAGAGCTTCCCATGCGAATTGCAGAACTTGCAAAGCTTTACCGATTCGAGCAATCGGGAGAGCTAATGGGGCTTCAAAGAGTAAGGACTTTTTGCCTTGCCGATGCTCACATAATTACTCAAGTTGAGAATGCTGAAGAAGAAATTGTGAAAGTACTAGATCTTATTGAATTTATAGCCTCAACATTCAAATTAGAGCAAGGAAAAGAATACCATTACCGTCTTTCACTAGGTGACAGATCCGACACAAAAAAGTACTTCAAAGACGACGCTTCCTGGGATAAGGCCGAGGAATCATTACGAAAAGTCCTAAAAAAGCGAAATGCACACTTTGTTGAGGCCGAAAACGAAGCAGCATTTTATGGTCCAAAAATAGACGTTCAGATGAAAAATGCTAACGGAAAAGAAGATACCGCTTTTACAGTCCAATACGATTTTGTAATGCCAAAAAGGTTTGATCTTACCTTTGTCAACGACAAAGGCGAACTGGAACAACCGATTGTTATTCATAGGTCTTCAATAGGTGCAATTGAGCGTGTTATGGCCTTTTTGATAGAGCATTATGCAGGGGCTTTTCCTATGTGGCTTTCCCCTCTCCAGGTTACAATTCTTCCTGTTTCAGATAAATTTGAAAAATATTCAAATGAGGTTTTACAGTCCTTTAGAGATGCAAATATTAGAGCTGATATAGACAACTCAAATAATACACTTGGAAACAAAATCCGTGAGGCTACTTTACAAAAAGTACCCTACATGTGTATAATAGGCGGTCAGGAAGAAGAAAAGAGTAAGGATGGATCTCAGATAGTTACGGTAAGAGGAAGAGGAGGTAAAGATCTCGGACAACTCGAGGTCAAAGAATTTATTTCACAAATTCAAAAAGAAATTGAGACAAAACAATAAATTTACACAAAACGTTTTTTACCGGAAGAATTACCAAATCCGTGCATCTGAGGTAAGAGTCCTTAATGACCAGGGCGAAATGATTGGCATCATGCCTATCAAAGAAGCCTTGGCCAAAGCCGAAGAATTAGGAATTGATCTTGTTGAAGTAGCACCATTGGCAAAACCACCGGTTGCAAAACTCATAGACTTTTCCAAATTCCTATACCAACTAAAAAAGAAGAAGCAGGAAGAGAAAAAGGGCTCAAAAGGATCTGAAACAAAGCAAATCAGATTTGGACCTTTTATCGGAGAGCACGATCTTGATATTAAGCTTAAAAGAGCAACTGAATTTTTAACTGAAGGAAATAAAGTGAAGTTTTCAGTTAGATTTACGGGAAGACAAATGGGTCATCAAGAAATCGGTCGCGAAAAGTTGCTTCTTGTAATTGAAAAATTGGGCGAATTGGCAAAAGTAGAACGGGAAATAAAAATGGAAGGAAGACAAATGACCATGATGGTCACGAGGAACAAGTGAATTGAGAATTGAAAATTGAGATTTGAGAATTAACAGTATGTACAAACTTAAAACTAAAAGATCCGTTAAAAGAAGATTTAAGGTTACAAAAACCGGTAAAGTTTTGCGTGGATCACAAATGAGAAGTCATTTAAGAACTCATAAATCAAAAAGAGCAAATAGAGCACAAAAAGAACAGAAATTTGTTACTGCCGGATTTGCAAAAAAGATAAAGCAATTGTTAGGAGAAGCCTAATATGTCAAGAGTTAAGCGCGGGATGGTATCCCGAAGAAAACACAACAAAATATTTGACCTTGCAAAAGGGTATCGCGGTACTCGGTCACGTCTTATTAAGACTGCGACAGAAGCAGTTTTACATGCCGACCAATACGCTTATCACGGTCGGAAAAGAAAGAAGAGAGATTTCCGTCGTCTTTGGATTACAAGAATTGGAGAAGCAGTAAAAGAAGAAGGATATTCATACAATAGATTTGTTAAAGCTTTGAAAGATAAAAAAATCGAGCTAGACCGGAAGATATTGGCAAACCTTATTACAGATAATCGCGAAGCGTTTACCAGTGTTGTGAAGGAAGCCTTTGGTGGTTCAAAGTAAACCCATCAAAAATACGTTCACAAGGAAACCTCCGTTCGGAGGTTTTTTTATATCTATGAAAACAATTGACGTTGCTGTCGCAGTTATTATCAATAAATCCGGGCAAGTCCTTCTTACCCAACGCAATGAACCCAAAAACCCATCTACTCATCTTTGCTGGCAATTGCCGGGTGGAGGAGTTGAGAAAAACGAATCAGTTCAAGAGGCATGCGTTAGGGAAGCTTATGAAGAAACGGGTCTTCATGTATCACTTGTGATGAAAGAGCCTTATGTAATTTTGAGCCGATATGAAAATCGTGATTATTTGCTAAAAGGATTTAAGGCTACCGTCATTTCTGGTACAATCAATACTGATCTTGACTCTGAAACTAATGACGCTAAGTGGTATGACATTAAAGATATATCTAGCCTTAAAACCCTACAAGACACAGATACAATGGTCTTGGCATGTGTAGGTTGATATGCAAGAAATACTCATTCAAATAAAAAACGAAGCAATGTCTCTGATTGTAGGAGCAGAGGAACGTGATATTGAGCAAATTTATATAGACTTCCTCGGAAAAAAGGGAAAACTCACGCTTGCTATGCGTGATATTCCAAAGCTAAATATCGAAGAAAGAGCTGAAATTGGCAGACTGGCAAATGAAATAAAAGATATTTTAGAAGATCAAATTAATGATAAAAGAAAGGAATTCAAAAAAACCTCCAAAACATCTAACCACAATTCTTCGGGAAAACAACGATTTGAAGATCTCGATGTAACCCTGCCGGGAATAAAACCCCCACTTGGATCATTACACCTTGTAACGCAAGCTATTGAGGAGATCACATCCATTTTTGAAAAGATTGGGTTTTCTCGTGTACGTTATCCAGAAGTCGAATTTGATTGGTACGCTTTTGGTGCTTTAAATTTCCCCAACAATCATCCGGCACGGGATGACTGGGAAACATTTTTTATTGAACAACAACCAGACCCTAAAATGGGACCGATTCTTCTGACTCCACATACATCATCAGGACAGGTTCGAGAAATGCTTAAAGGAAAACTTCCTATCAAAATGCTTAATATCGCGAAATGCTACAGAAGACAATCTGATGTGTCACACACGCAAATGTTTCATCAGTTTGAAGGACTCGTTGTTGGTGAGGGAATTAATATCTCTCATCTTAAAGGAGTTCTGGAGTTTTTTGTAAAATCTTATTTTGGGGAGAATAGAACATTCAGAATCCGGCCGTATCATTTTCAATTTACCGAGCCTTCTTTTGAAATAGATGTAACTTGTGGAGTTTGCGATGGAGTCGGGTGTCGACTTTGTAAAGAGGGGTGGCTTGAGATGGGTGGAAGCGGAATGGTACATCCAAATGTTTTAAAAGCAGGAAAAATTGACCCCGAAAAATATACGGGCTTTGCCTTTGGGTGGGGAGTAGAAAGAGTTCTTATGATGAAAGAGGGGATATCAATTGATGACCTTCGACTACTTTATTCAAATGATTTAGATTTTCTAGAACAATTTTAATATGAATATTTTAATTCCAAACAGCTGGCTTAAGGACTATTTAGAAACAAATGCAACACCAAAGCAGTTTGCTGACGCCATGAGTTTGACGAGCGTTTCTATTGAAAGGATGGAGAAAGTAGAAGATGACACTATATACGATATAGAGGTAACGACTAATAGACCGGATCTTATGAGTGTTGAGGGGATTGCCAGAGAAGCATCAGCAGTTCTACCTGAGCAGGGGTATACGGCAGTATTTAAACCACATAAAAATTCTGTTTCTTTGCAGACGGTCTCAAAGAGTCCTCATCTAAACATTCAAAATGATAAGACTTTGGTAAATAGAATTCTTGCCGTTGTTTTGGATGTGGAACTTGGATCTTCACCAGAAGAAGTGTCAAAACGATTAGAAAGAACTGGAATAAGAAGCATTAATAATGTAGTCGACGTTACAAATTATATTATGCGAGAGAAAGGTCATCCTTCGCATGTTTTTGACTATGACAGACTCACAAACCACACACTAATTATCCGGAAATCAAAAAAAGGGGAAAGATTGGTTACGCTCGATGAGAAAGAATACGAACTGCCGGGAAATGATATTGTTGCTGATGATGGGACAGGTAAAATAATTGATCTTCTAGGAATAATGGGGACTGCAAATAGTGTTGTTCTAGATAACACGAGGAGAGTGGTTCTTTTTATTGATAATAACAACCCGGATCTATTAAGAAAGACTTCGATGAATTTAGGTATTCGAACGGAAGCTGCGGTTCTTAATGAAAAGGGGGTAGACCCGGAGCTTGCTTTACCTACTTTACTCCGGGGAATAGAAATGCTGCAACAAAATGCTAATGCTAGAGTAATCTCACCAATTATTGATATATACCCTAACAAACCAGTGGTAAAAAAGGTGATTGTAAGCCGCGAAAAAATAAGAAGCGTTATTGGAGTAGAAATTCCTGACGAGACTTGCACTAAAATCTTGAGACATCTAGGATTTGACGTCTCTAAGGAAAAGAACGAACTTCACGTAGTAATCCCTACGTCGCGTGTTGAAGATGTCTCAATTCCTGAGGATATTATTGAGGAGATTGCAAGAGTATTCGGATATCATAAAATCCCAAACAATCTTCCAATTCTTTCTGAGCAAAATTATTATCATCAAGACAAAAATGAATTTTACTGGATTTCAAAGATAAAAGAAGCTTTCCGTTTTTGGGGATTTAATGAAATCTATAGCTATTCGATGGTTTCTGAGGAGTTGCTAGATGGACCTGTTGATAATGCTTTTAAATTAAAAAATCCGTTAACCAATGATCATGTGTATTTACGACGCACATTAGTTCCAAGTCTTTTACAAGTTTCTGAGGAAAATAAAAGACGAGATTCGCAAAATTTATTTGAGATAGCAAATGTATATCTTAAAAGAAAAACTGGCCTTCCAGATGAAAGATTGCACATCGCAGGACTACTTAAAGAGCAGAGTATAACATTTACAAAAGGCAAAGGGGTTGTAGAACAGCTGTTTAAAGTCCTTGGAATAACAAAGTTTGGATTCGAGAAAAAGGATGATGGGATTGACGGAGCTTTAATATCTATCAAGGGGTCTATCGTCGGAAGTATCGAAGTAGGGGAGGAAATAACTTTTGAACTTGACCTTGCTCAATTACTCATTTTTGCTACTGCCAAAAAAACATATAAAGAACCCGCAAAATTTCCACCGGTTATCGAGGATGTGAGGGTAGAGATACCAGCACATTATGGGTTTTTAAAAATTGTTAAAGCCATAAAAGAAGTTGATGACCTTATCCAGGATGTATCATTATTTGATGTTTATGGAACTAAAAAAACATTTCGCATAACCTATTTAAACAGGTTAGCAAATCTTACCAATGAAGAAATAACCCCTATAAGAGAGCGGATTTACTCAGTCCTTATGACTAAATTCAAAGCAAAAATCGGTTAAATAAATCTTCCAAAACTTTCCAAAAAAGGGGTACAAATTAAAAAAGCGGTACTGCAGAATATCTTGATAACATAGTCAATTTTGCTACTTGACGTCAATTTCGATTTATGATTATATGGTTAATAACCCATATGAAAAATCAATTAGGTGCATTTATTGATAACGCTATTAGCTTCCTTCTGCTTGCTGTTATTGGACTTACTCCAGTTCTTTTCTTCAATCAGACAACTGAGTTTTACGAAATGCCAAAATTAGCATTTCTTGTCATAAGCACAGTAATTCTCGTTGGACTTTGGATATTCTCATGGATAGTTAAAGGAAAGGTCCAAATTACAAGAACCCCACTAGATATTCCATTATTGATTCTCCTTGGTACGGTTATAGTTTCTACATATTTCAGTATCTCGCGATATCAGGCTATTTATGGTAATTTTCCACGGGTTCATGGCTCAGCAGTTGCCTGGATAACTTATATTCTTCTTTATTTTATTATTGTTTCCAATATTAAAAGTCTCGCACGCCTCAAAACATTATTGTATGTATTTTACGCAAGCGCAGGAGTTGTTGCTCTCGTAAGCGTACTTTCTTTCTTTGGTCTTTTTCTACCTATAGATTTTGCAAGAGCAATCAATTTCACACCTACAGGTTCTTCGTTCTCAACCGTTGCGCTACTTATATTATTAATGCCACTTCCTGTTTTGTCGCTCGTTAATCCTAACAAATACATGCCTACACCTTTAGCTCTCGGTCTTTCGATTCTATTCGGTATAACTATTGCTCTTCTTGGATCGATTCCTTCCTATGTTGCCTTAGCTCTTGTGTTTGCTGTATGCTTCTTAGTTTCAAAACCACACAAATTTAGTAAATACAAAAAGGCACTACCAATGTTTTTGACTCCAATTGTAGTGGTAGGTCTTGCTTTGGCACTTGCCTATCTTCCTTTTCCAGGAAATAAATTGCAACAAATTGAAGCAACTTTTCCTAAAGAGATTCAACTACCATTTGCTATTTCCTGGAAGATATCAGCATCAGCTTTTCGTGATGCTCCATTAATCGGAACCGGACCATCTACTTACTTATTTGATTTCGCAAGTTACAAACCACTTGAATTTAATCTTCTTGACTACTGGAATTTCACTTTTGACTCAGCATACAATGAATTCTTACAGATTTGGGGAACACTTGGATTACTAGGATTACTTTCAATTGGACTTATCGTAATAGTAGTCCTTAATAGCAGCAGGAAATATTTCTCAATGCATTCGAATTCACAGTCTGATACTTCACCGATAATTCTACCTTCTTTGGCAGTTAGTGGAGTAGCCGCAATAATATTATTGGGAATCCATTCAACTACATTAGTTACTATGGTTGGAACAATTGTTGTTTTTGCTGCTCTCATGGTTGGACAAAAAGGAATTCGTGAGAAAGTTATGAATATTTCAATGGGACTGAAAGCATCAACCGCAGATGACAGACAATTCGATCTTCTTCCAGTTATATTCTTCGTCGTTTTCTTAGCAGCAGGTGGCTATGTTCTATATAGTTCATATAATATTATTATGGCTGATTACTATCACCGACAAGCTCTATCTCAGGCAACAAAGAGCGGGACTGCTACATACACAATGCTTCAAAAAGCTGAAACTCTTAATCCATACGTCGATCTTTACAGAGTAGATATGGCACAAACCAACTTTGCACTTGCAAATGCACTTGCTATCAAAAAAGGTCCGACAAAAGATGATCCAAAGGGATCTCTTACCGATCAAGACAAAAAAACCATCCAAACACTTCTTTCTCAAGCAATTAATGAAGGTAGAATCAGTGTAGCACTCAGTCCTCTTTCATCACGAAACTGGGTAGTACTTGCAGCAATATATAGAAATATAAGCGGAGTTGCACAAAACGCACTCACATTCTCACTAGATGCCTATGGAAGAGCAATTCAAAGAGATCCATTAAATCCTGATCTCAGACTTAATGTTGGAGGAGTATATTACACTGCAAAGAACTATGACCTTGCAATCAGATTCTTTACAGATGCTGCAAATCTCAAACCAAACAATGCAAATGCGTACTTTAACCTAGCAATTGCTCTTCGCGACAAAGGTGATCTACAAAATGCAAAATTAGTAGCTGATCAAGCTGTAACACTTCTTGCAAAGAACCCAAATACAAATGATTACAAGATTGCAACAGCTCTTGTTAAAGAACTTACGGACAAAATTGCTTCAAATAACAATGCTGAGGGTGGAGCCGCATTACAAGGTGCAAATGGTGCAGGATCAAATCTTCCAAATGTAAATGTAGATGGGCTTAATAATCCTCCAAATCCGGCAACTCCTGCTGCTGTAAAAAAGAATCCTAATGCAAATATACCAGCTCTTTCACCAACTCCATCTCCTAAGCAATAGTCACGACTAGGTATTTTTGATATACTAAAAAAGGTAATGCTTTTACGTATAATTTTGTGTTTTATAGGTCTTATAATAATTTCCTTGAGTTTTTTTTATGTAACAAGACGCAGAGCTGTTGTGAATCCAAAAGTAACCCCTGATAGAATTTCTTATAGTCCTCAGACAAAGCGGACAATTAATATTTCCGATAAAACACAAAAAGAACCCATTAGCATTAAAGCCTCAACATTACCAAACTTCGTTATTAATTTAATAGAAAGCAAATTTGATGATTTGTGGAAAGTTGAAGCAGCGGAAAGATCCAATTTGGTAAAAGTGCAAGTTGTAAATACTTTTGAAGGCAGTACGTTAAGTTCCAAAGCAGTATTTGATGAGACAAAAAAATTATTAACCGTAACTCCTGAGGGAACTAATAAAATTAAGCCTGGACTGTACACACTGGAAGTGACTGTTAAAACCTCAAAAGATAATGATATAACAATAACGCAAGATTTTGCCTGGGGAGTTTTGGCTATTAATACTAATAAAGGTTTTTATATTAAAGGTGACAAAGTTGAGATAGGAATGGCAGTACTGGGGGATTTCGGTAGAACTAAATGTATTGCAACTGAAAAAATAAGCCTCAGCACCGCTAGGGTGTGGCTTACAATAACATCTCCTAGCGGTAAAATTACAAAGTTAAGTACAGACGACAAATCAATTACCGGAAGCGGGGACTGTAAAGACAGAAGCGTGACTAATAAAGCTGATTTTCTGGCAAGTTTGATTGTTGATGAAGTAGGAATCTACAAATTAGTAATGGAAGCAGAACATTCTCTCGGAAAACGTAGTATTGAGTCCTCATTTAAAGTTCAATCAAATATCCCTGATTATAGTATAAAAAGAACAGTATTTCCCACAAGAATATACCCGAAAGTTGATTACCCGGTGGAAGTTTCTGTCCATGCAAATAAAAATTACTCGGGGATTATTTATGATTTAGTCCCGGAAAATTTTAAGATATATGATATTTCAAATGGTGGAGATATTAGTCAACAATCAAAAGTCAAAGCTGTTTATTGGAATGTAAATCTTATAAGTGGACGGGATTATACATTTAGATATACTATACATTTTCCTCAAATAGCACCTGAATTTTATTTAATTGGTCCATTTACTATTGGTGAATTCAAAGAATTCAGAGCTTGGAAAATCGCTTCTGATTCTATCTTTCAGCTTGTTCAAGAAGCACATAATAGTGGATCAGGATCATCAATTGCAGCATCTCTTCCAAGCGATCCAACATATCATAATTTAGTTATTGCAATTTGCTCAAGAACAAATAGCGCATCTTTTTCTTCTCCGTCAGGGTTTACCCTAGCTTACAATAATTCAACAAGTAGTCCGAGGGTGTATATGTATTACAGAGTAGTGCCAGCTGGAATGGGTGATACAGTCACATGCAGCGGAAGCTCAGGAACAATTGGAATACAACTTTTGGAGTTCTCGGGTAATTCGATAAGTAGTGTGCGTGACAGACGGTCAAGAAGAAACTCGACATCCTGTAGTAGTGGTGCTCATACAAGCGTGACACCAAATATTACTCCTTCAAATCCTGACGAATTAGTCGTTGCCGCATTTGCCGCAACACTCACGACAAGTGTTATAAGTCATTCGCACTATACTGATTCTGCCTCAAGTTTTAATGGCGGTACGTTTGACAGCTCTTGGGCAGAGGTAGTAAATACTCCACCAGTTTCTACAAATGATACGGCAACTTTTGCAGCCTCAGGCGGGAGTTGTTCGAATGTTATTGTTTCTTTTAATGCTACTGTTTCAGTTGTTCAGGGTAGTTTTCAATTTTTTGAAAATAAAAATTTAGTAGATCCTGATACGGTATTTGGGGGAACAGCATCTGAAAATCAAAATATAGTACTCAATCAACCAAATTACCCCTTTAGACTCCGGGTTCTTCTAGACGTAGACAGTTCTTCGGGAACAGTTCTTGATATTGATAGTGGAGACTGGATATTACAGTATGCACCAATGCCCCAAAGTGGTGATTGTGCTGATGGTGTGTATAATCCTGTTGGAACACCCTCTGATGGAACACCAATAGCCTATAACGTAAATTCTAATTCGGGAGGGAATAATGCAATCATTGGCTCTACCGTAAATGATCCGACAGA
This sequence comes from uncultured Gammaproteobacteria bacterium, assembly GCA_964511965.1. GTDB lineage: Bacteria > Patescibacteriota > Microgenomatia > Levybacterales > GWA1-39-11 > JAUSNA01. Next base: position 2,059 of record CAZEGF010000057.1, on the reverse strand, counting down.
TTTTGGATATACAACCAGACTTGAGGACTACGCTGAAACGTGGTTGTCTGATGGAAGCGAGGATATTACAAATCACAATTTATCAATTGGCAACAATCAAGCCGGATTATTTGATTTTTCGTTAATTGATAACTCTGATGGTTCATCATCTGTCACATATTGTCTTATCGTAACCGGCGGAGATCTTGAACAGCTTGACGCCTATAAATTTTATCCAACAGTAACAACTATTCCTCTTGACGTCAACATAAGAAGCGGGTCGACAATTAGATCAGGAACTATAATCCAATAATATTGAATATAACTGATATAATAAAAGCATCTCACACTTCCGTTCTATGCGTACTAGAAAGACTTATTTTACAATAGGATTATTAATTGTAACGTTGTTATTGATTACCTGTAGCTATCAATTTCTATCACATCGTCCTGACGCAATAAAACCATCATTAAATTCTCTTCAAAAACAATTATTTGTTGTCGGACAATCAGGTTCGGAAGAACCTATTAATGTTCAGGCTTCTGTTCAACCTCAATTTTCATTGAAATTAACAGAGGAAAAATTCAAAAATCTTTGGACAGCTCACGCAGCTGAAAGGGAGAATTTAGTAAATAGTGAAATTGTAAATCTTAAAGGAGATAGAAATTTGAAGGTTGAGACTGAATTTAATGATAAGTCAAAACAAATGATGGTAACTCCCCTAACTGAAAATAAATTTAAGCCGGGCTTATATACTTTGAATGTAAAAATCAAAACTTACACCGGTGAGGAAGAGATAATAACGCAGGATTTTACATGGGGAGTTTTGGCTATTAATACTAATAAAGGTTTTTATATTAAAGGTGACAAAGTTGAGATAGGAATGGCTGTTCTTGATAATTACGGTATTACAAAATGCATAGCAGGTGATAAAGTTGTATTTGGTACTGCAAAGTTGCGGTTAACAATTACAAGCCCTTCCGGAAAAAAAGAGCAATTTTCAACAGATGATAAAACGATAATTGGTAGTAAGACTTGTTCCGATAGATCATTTACCAATATTCCTGATTTTCTTGCCAATACTATGGCAAATGAATCGGGTAGATATCAAATGCATATCGAAGCCTTAACATTTTTAGGAACACACTCAATGGATTCATACTTTAATGTAAGGGATTTTGCTCCATATACTATTGAACGCGTACAATATCCAATGCGTATTTATCCGCGATTTGACTATCCGGTGAAAATAAAATTTGTCGCAAATAGGGATTTTTCCGGATCGGTTTATGACACAGTCCCCTCAAATTTTGATATTTCTCAAATATCTGAGCATGGAGAAATTATTGACAACAAACCTTATAAAGCAATTGAATGGCAAGTAAATTGGACTAAAGGTAATACGTATTATCTTCAGTATTCAATACATTTCCCACCAATATCACCCGAATTTTATTTAGTTGGTCCTATTAAAATTGGTGATTTTTCAGAAGGAAGAGAATGGCAAATTGCTTCTGACTCACTTTTTACTCTTGTTCAAGAAGTAAATAATACATCTACAGGATCTACCAACATATCAGCAACGTTTGCAACCGGAGTTACTTCAGGAAATCTACTTATTATGAATTGCATGAGAACTTCAGCCACGAGCTGGGGAACAATAACGAATTGGACCCGTGAATTTAGAAACACATCAAGTACTCCCCGTATCGCTCAATATTACCGTGTGGTATCAGCCGGTACAGCAGGGTCTGACACTTTTACATGCACTTCTACAAGCAGTTCCGGAGAATTGGCTATAGATCTCATGGAATTTTCAGGTAATGCAACAACATCTGTTGCTGATAAAACTGTAACTGTTAGGACCGGTAGAACATGCAATACATCAAGCAATACTACAAATAGCTTGACGCCATCTAATCCTGACGAGTTACTAGTAGCCGCTTTTGCCAATAATACGTCAGGTAGGACAGTTTTGAGCCATACAACAACTGCCGGAACGGGTTATGGATTTTTTGATAGTGATATTAATGGAGGAAGCAATGGATTTTCAGGTGGTACCGGTTCTTATGACTCTTC
>CAZEGF010000056.1:0-25107 GCA_964511965.1 uncultured Gammaproteobacteria bacterium | reverse complement strand
AGATATAATACCATTCATTATGAAAGAGTTTCTTGGTTTGGGCACAAAAGAATGGATTGGAATAGGCGGTTTTGGTACTGGGTTAGTAATAACAATTGCTGGGGTTGCTTCTGATGGATACTTTGAAGGTACTAACAACCCTTATCCGAGTAATCTTCTTGAAACAGTTAATCCTACTCCAATTCCATCAAACCAGTTAATCATAGATGGTGAGAAAAGATATTATATTTATGATTATATGTTTCGCGGAACTCAATTCAGACGAGAGTTAAAGTTTTTAAAAGAAATAAATAGTCCAAATTATCAAGTATTGCAAGATGCTTATGATGAGCAAAAAAGGGGTCACAATGGAAAGGAGTATTTAGACGGAAATGCTGAACTTTTCGATCCACACAAAGAAGATTTTTTCTATGTAGATGATCCAAGTAGAATAAAGCCAGGTGTAATTTTGCGTCAGGGTTTAACAGTTGACATAAATCCTGAGACAGACAGACTAGCAGTATTTGATGGGGATGTTGTAAAAATAGTTGGAGACGCGGAAGATGCTGTAGGATACGACCATGAACAAAATCAAGAGATTACAAAAAAAGTATATAAAGTTGCTATTATTTTTCAAAACTCGCAGATCGGTCCTGATTTTGGTGAAACAGGATATATGCTTATGGATTTTCTTGGGAATAAATACGATACAAATCCCCCAGTAGGTCGTTAGAAAACTTCATCCTCTGATATAAGCATAGCTTGTATCATTTGCAATGATATAATCTCCTAATGACTAACATTAGGAATTTCGCAATTATATTTCGCTGTCGCTCATATGACAGCAAAGAAAAACACAATGAATAACATAAGGAACTTTGCAATCATTGCCCATGTGGATCATGGCAAGTCAACGCTTGCCGATAGATTTATGGGCATAACGGGAACTCTTACTCGTTCTCAACTTGAGCAAGAGCAGTACTTGGACAGTAATCCAATTTCCCGGGAACGGGGGATAACTATAAAACTTGCACCAGTTCACATGAAATACAACCTGCATGGGCAGGACTACATTCTTAATCTTATTGACACCCCGGGACATGTAGATTTTTCCTACGAAGTAGTCAGAACTTTGTATGCTTGTGAAGGTGCGATACTGGTAGTTGACGCGACTAAGGGTATTCAAGCGCAGACCGTGTCACATTTTAATGTTGCAAAAAGCTTGGGACTAACGATTGTTCCAGTAATAAATAAAGTAGATTTAGATAGTGCAGAAATAGAAAAAGTTGAGAATGAGATTGTGGAAAGTTTTGGTTTTACAAAAGAAGAAATTTTACGCATTAGTGCAAAGTCAGGGCTTGGTGTTGAGAAACTTATCGAAGTGTTAATTGAAAAAATTCCACCACCAACTATTGTTGAAGGTGACAAAACTCAAGCACTGATATTTGATAGTAAATATGACGAGCACCGAGGAATTGTAATTTTTGTACGTGTAAGAAATGGTGAGATAAAAAAGGGTGATGAGATCACCTTCCTATCTGACAATTCTAAAGCTCTTGTTATGGATGTGGGTTTTATGACCCCCAATTTTACCTCGTCTCATATTCTAAAAAATGGAGACGTAGGATACGTGATCACAAACATCAAAGATATAACTCAGGCAAAAGTTGGTGATACTATGACGCTTTCAAAAAATCCTGGTAATAGTCTCCCTGGATATAAAGAGCAAAAGTCTTTTGTTTACCTATCTATTTATCCAACAGACTCTTCTGACTTTCAAAATCTAAGAAAAGCAATTTATTCTCTAAAGTTAACTGATGCAGCCCTTGTTATTACTCCCGATTATTCAACCGTGTTTGGTTCAGGTTTTCGCTGTGGATTTCTAGGCCTTTTGCATTCTCAAATTGTAATGGAGCGGATAGAGCGCGAATACAATCTAGATGTGTTTAGTGCTCCTCCATCAATATTATATTTAGTTGATGGTGAAGAAGTATCATCTCCCAAAGATTTTGACATCTCAAAAAATGACATCAAGGAGCCTTTCATTTTAGGGGAAGTATATACTCCCGCTCAATATCTTGGGGGAATTTTGGATCTCGTTTACAAAGGGAGAGGAACTGAGGGTGACGTTTCATATTTTGGATCACAAGTAAAAGTTACATTTGAAATGCCTCTTTCAAATATTGTTTATGACTTTTACGATAAGTTGAAATCGGCATCTGCTGGATATGCCTCATTTGATTATGAGTTTTTAGACTACAGAAATTCGGATTTGGAGAGAGTAGACATTTCTGTAAATGATGTAATTGTTCCGGAGCTTTCATTTATTGTTCACAAATCAAATACCGAAAGCTTTTCAAGAAGGATAGTTGAAACACTTTCAAAATCAATTCCAAAGCATTCTTTCCAAATTGCAGTAAGGGCTCAGATCGGCGCTAAAGTTATTGCGTCTGAAAAAATTGGAGCTTACATGAAAGACGTTACCGGGAAATTGTATGGAGGAGATAGAACAAGAAAAGATAAATTACTCGACAAACAAAAAGAGGGAAAGAAGAAAATGAAATCTATCGGAAGAGTCAATGTTCCCAAGGAAGCTTTTATGTCTATATTAAAGGTTTAGAGGTTTTGCTTCACCACTCGAAAGTGTTTGCCATGCATGTAATACCATGGTTCTTGAGGCATCTAATTGTCTTTGTGACATAAAGCCATTCATGGTTCCCTCTGATGAAATCGTTCCTAAAATTATTTCTCCATCTTCTGGGTCAGGTCCTTTAATAGTTATTATTCCTACTGCATTTTCTTCTCTATAATCCGCAATCGTTGGATTGCTTCTATCAATTGGAGAGCTAACTTGTTTCATAAATCCAAGATTTAAAGCACCAACCTTTCTTTTGAAAAAGTATGCATCCGTATTATCAGTAGAGGAACTAAAGGGAAGTACCAAGTCTGTAGATTTTGTTTTCAGCAATTTCCTCTTTCTTCTTCCGAAAGTGTCTAGTAGTAGATCGAGCCCATCTCTTAGCTCGACAAGAGATTCAATCGATGGTTCTGAACAAGGATTTGCTTCAGCTGAGAGTGCCATAATGCGATTATATTACTGGGCAAATTAAAGTCAAGTTTAGAGTGCAAGCAGGAAGATCCCGGCGATAATTGCAAGTACTATTCCACCGATGAGACCAAAGGTTACACTAACTCCACCAGGATTTGTAATAGTTGGTGTTGCAGTTGGAGTATCTGTTGGACTGATGCTTCCAATCTCTGTTGTTGGAGTTGCAGTTGGAGGAATTGTTGCAATAGCACCGCTAACTGCAATAACTTGTGAACATGTCGTACTTACTGCACCGGAATTGTCTGTAAATACTGAAGTTGAGGTGAAGTTACCACCGGAATTATACGTATGGGCAAGTTGAGCAGAAACAGATGCTGTGCCAAGTCCGGTTGTTACATCTTGCTGTGTCCCATCCCCAAAGTTAAATGTTGCTTTTGAAATTGTTCCATCAGTATCTCGTCCGGAAGCAGTAAGCGTAATTGATAATGGTGCTGATCCTGAAGAATTTGATGTTGATAAATTAAGACATGTCGGTGATTGATTTGCTACACCACTTGTTGGTGTTGCAGTTGCTGCAACCGTAGGAACAGTTGTTGGTGTAACTCCCGATGTTATAGTAGGTACCGTTGTTACAGTTGGAGTTACCCCATTTTGTGCAACTGGAGGCGTACCGGTAACTGTTGGTGTAACTGTCACATCGGTACAAGATTTAGCAATGATTGCAACTTGAAGTGGTTGGGATCCTCCTGGATTATAGACATTTTCAGCAGCTCCATCTTGTCCAGAAAGAGAAAAGATTTTTGTATTAACTGGATCAACATCTAAGTCAACCTTGGTTGTTGGAGCCTTTGGTTTTATTAGAACGGTTCCAACATCAGTGGTAGTACTTATTGCTTTGGTAACATCAGCTCCAATCGCAAGAGTAATTGTCATAGATCCTCCCTCTGGGGGATAGACTGCATCTTTTGCAATATCAGGAAAAGCCGCTTTATTAGGGGTAAATACAACGTCAAATTTTGTTGCATCCCACTTAAGCGCAAGGGCAACTCTATTTACGACATTTTGACCTGGATTTAAGACAAGTCGAGCTGTTTTTGTACTATCACATTGGTCAGCAGTAATAGTTGGATCAATAAATGAAAGAGTTGTTGTTGGGGCTGCACTTCCACGAGTTGAAGTCTGATTTTTGACAAAAAAGAGTACAACTGGTATCACGATAAGCAGGAAAGCTAAATTACCGAGGAGGAAGTACTTGTTCTTAAATATATTCATTCCAGCACATTGTCACAGACCCAACAGCCTGCAATACAAGATGATATTAGCGTAGAAGATTTTGCATACTTTTGCAAGCATCTTAACTAAAAAATTAGCAGACTACTTGACAAATTGATAACCGTTTTGTATAAATGCTAATACTCAAATGACAAATACAAAAATAAATATAAAACCTCTGTTTTCAAATGTATTGGTCAAACCTTTGGAGCCAGAGACAAAGACTGCAAGTGGAATTATATTGCCTGACAGTGCTAAAGAAAAACCAGCAGAAGGAATCGTTATGGCAGTTGGTGAGGGACACATCTCACCAAAAGGAGATCACGAAAAAATGATTGTAAAAGTTGGAGACCGCGTCATGTACAAAAAATGGGGTGGAAATGAGATAAAGGTTGAGAATGAAGAGTGGACAATAGTTGAGCAAAAAGATATATTAGCCATCCTAAATTAGGATGGAAGCACTAAACAATAAATTCGAAGCACGAAAAAAATGTTTCGGATTTCGAAATTAGAATTTAGAATTTATTTATTAAAAACATTATGGCAAAACAAATTAAATACGGAGAAGACGCACGAAAAGCTTTAAAAGCAGGAGTTGATAAATTGGCAGATGCCGTTGTTACAACTCTGGGACCAAAGGGCCGCAACGTTGCAATCGATAAAAAATGGGGTGCTCCAAATGTTATTCATGATGGAGTATCAGTTGCTAAAGAAATTGAGTTAGAGGATCCATTTGAAAATATGGGTGCGCAGCTCGTTAAAGAAGCCTCTTCAAAAACAAATGACGTTGCAGGAGATGGAACTACTACTGCAACTCTTCTTGCAAAATCAATAATCGATAATGGATTTAGAGCAGTTTCTGCTGGAGCAAATCCTATGATTTTAAAAATGGGTACTGAAAAAGGAGTAGAGACTGTCATTGCCGAAGTTAAGAAGATGGCAAAAGAAGTTAAGGGAGACGATGTATTAAAAGTAGCTACAATTTCTGCACAAGATCAAAAAATCGGGAGTCTGATTGCTGACGCATTAAATAAGGTAGGAAAAGATGGTATTGTTACTGTTGAGGAAGGAAAAGGAATAGAATTTTCAATCGACTACAAAGAAGGAATGGAATTTGATAAAGGATACGCCAGCGCATATTTAGTCACGAATTCAGACAGAATGGAAGCAGAAATTGAAGATGCTTACATATTAATAACAGATAAAAAGATTTCTTCACTACAAGATCTTCTTCCATTTTTGGAAAATTTTGTAAAAGTAAGTAAAAATCTTGTACTTATAGCCGATGATATTGAAGGCGAGGCCTTAACTACATTAGTTCTCAACAAACTTCGAGGTGTATTTAATGTTCTAGCTGTAAAAGCACCTGGATTTGGAGATAGACGAAAAGCAATGCTTGAGGACATATCAATGCTTACCGGGGCAACCGTAATCTCAGAAGAATTGGGTCGAAAACTTGAGAGTGTAACTATGGAGGATCTTGGTCGAGCAGATAAAGTAAGGTCAACCAATGAATCAACCCAAATTATTGGTGGTAAAGGCAATAAAAAAGATGTAGCGGTCCGAATTGAACTTCTCAAAAAAGAAATTGCAAAAACAACATCTGATTTTGACCGGGAAAAACTACAAGAACGACTCGCAAAACTTGCAGGAGGGGTTGCAGTTATAAATGTGGGAGCTGCAACTGAGATTGAAATGAAAGAGAAAAAAGAACGAGTAATTGATGCTGTTGCTGCGACAAAGGCTGCAATTGAAGAAGGGGTAGTTCCTGGAGGAGGAGTAACATTGCTTCGGGCAAGAAAAGCTCTATTGAAATTAAAAGACTCAATCGTTGAGGAAGATCAGAAAATGGGTGTAGAAATACTTTATCAAGCACTTGGAGAACCTACAAAATGGATTGTAAAAAATGCTGGTGAGGATCCAGGACTTATTCTTTCAAAAGTAGAAGAAGGAAAAACTCCAGATTTTGGATTCAATGTAATGACAATGCAATATGGATCAATGCTTGAGGCAGGCATTATTGATCCAGCAAAGGTAACTCGAAGTGTAGTTCAAAACGCTGCATCAGTTGGCATGATGGTATTAACAACCGAGGCTCTTGTTACCGATCTTCCTGAGAAAAATCCTCCAGCTCCAATGGGGGGCGGCATGCCTGGTATGGGCGGAATGGATTATTAGTTAGTTGTTTGTAGTCCTCAGTTTGTAGTTATTTCCACTTTATACTTAATACTTAATTCTTTATACTTATTGTATGCTTGATGCGCATTGTCACATACAATTTCATAAATTCGAAGAGGATGCAGATGCAGTAATTGTTGATGCTCTTTCAAAAGGAGTAACTACAATAGTTAATACTGGTACTTCGATAGAATCTTCTCAAAAAGCAGTAGATTTTGCACAAAAATACAACGAGCTATACGCAATCGTTGGAATTCATCCACATCACGCAGACAAAACTGACGCTAAATATGAAGGAGAACCACCAGAAGATTGGCTTGCGCAACTTGAAAAAATTGCAAAAAGTCCAAAAGTAATTGGAATTGGAGAAGTAGGGATGGATTTTTGGAATTACCGGACAAATGGAGTTGTTCCAGTCGACCTTCAAGAGGATGCATTTCGAAAGCAAATTGAATTGTCCATAAAATTAAATCTTCCCCTTCAAATCCACACGCGCCTTGCATGGGATGAGACTTTGGCAATTCTTTCTGATTATAAAGATCGATTAAGAGACGTGCCCGGGATGTTTCATTGCTTCTCAGGCAATTTAGATTTTACAAAAAAGGTCTTGGACATGGGTTTTTTGGTAGGATTTGATGGAAATATTACATATGAAGGAGTACCCCCCGGTGAATCAACACCTCTAATTGATCTCGTAAAGTATGTACCTGAGGACATGATCTTAACCGAAACCGATAGCCCTTTTTTATCCCCGGTTCCCCTACGTGGACAAAGAAATACACCTGGCAATATTCCCATCATTTTAGATTTCATTGCTAAGACCAAGGGAATTCCCTATAATACTCTTGAGGTTCAAATCGAGCGTAATTTTCGCTCGGTTTTTGAACTCTAATAATGCATACTACACTCGACAGACTATTTACCAGATATCCTATCAAGTCCCGTAGGGCGCTTGAGATAATCCCACCAATTATTGGACTATTTTTAATTACAATGCCTGTGTGGGGGGCATATTTTTTTCCGATTGCTCTTTCATACTTCATAATCTTTTTTGATTTGTATTGGTTTTATAAATCTGTTCATTTGGTCGCAACATCCTATATTGCAGCAAGAAAAATACGAAGCGCAGAGCGTACTGACTGGTTAGCAAAAGCAAAGGAGTTCCCCAATTTTTCCAAAATTAATCATTTAATTGTTATCCCAAGTTATAAAGAAAGCTACGAAAAAATAAAGGAAACATTGGAAAGCATCCACGAACAATCATTTCCGATGCATCAAATATATATTTATATGGCATTTGAAAAACGGGAAGAAGAAGTGGCAGCAAAAGGTGACAGATTAAAAAAAGAATATGAAAAAATCTTTGGGGGGTTTGAATATACACTGCACCCGGATTTACCGGATGAAGTAAAAGGTAAATCCTCAAACCAAGCATATGCGGCTTCAGATGCATATAACAAGCTAGTTAAATCAGGAAAATTGGACATCGATTTTATGACGGTGACTTCAGCTGATGCAGATGTGCTTTTTGATAAAGCCTTTTTCTCTTATCTTGCATACTCATTCCTAACAGTAAAAGATCCTCATTATACTTTTTGGCAATCTGCAAATGTTACCTACAATAATTTTTGGCAAGTCCCTTCATTTACCCGGGTAATTTCATTCTTTGGAAGTTTATGGCGAACTTCAGTTCTTGTCCAACATACTCGTCTTGTTCCAAATTCTGTCTATTCACTTCCATTTAAATTACTTATGGACATTGGAAATTGGGATGTAGATGTTATACCTGAGGATTATAGAGTGTTTTTTAAAGCATTTTTCAAAACAAAAGGAAGAGTGGTTGTGGAGCCAATATTTCTTAAAACTTCTATGGATGCAGCGATGTCATATTCGTATCGCAGAAGTCTTATGAATAAATATCACCAGGAAAGACGTTGGTCGTGGGGTATAGCAGATGATGCAACATATATAAAGTGGTATTTAACAGTACCGAATATCCCCTTCTGGAGAAAAACAATGTTAGTAACAAATGTTATTGTAGATCACATTCTTTGGCCGGTTAATTGGTTTATTATCACGATCTCCGCAAATTTAGTAGCTCTCATTAACCCAGTTTTTACCAGGACTAATTTAGGATATACGCTTCCTCACATTTCAGCTTTTATTTTGACTCTTTGTCTTGTTTCAATTTTAGCCATGATTTATGTTGACTATTCATTGGGCCCGAAGAAAAATCAGGAAAAGCATTCTAGAATTAGAAAATTATTGTTTCCTGCAGAATTTCTTTTTATGCCGGTTGCAGGGTTTTTCTTATCTGCCCTTCCTGCATTGATTTCTCATGTGCAATTGATTATTGGCAAAAGGCTAGAATACAAAGTTACTGAGAAAGTGTAATATGAAAGATTTTTTTTTGCGTCTTTATAAATCAAAATCTTTTTACAGGTACCGTAATTCATGGTACTTACTAGGCATCTGTTTTCTTTTTGTTCTTCTTCGAATCCCATCTCTTATCGAACCTCATTGGTATGGTGATGAGGGAATATATCAAGTCATAGGTCGTGCTATTGTATCAGGGCAAACATTATATAAAGATGTATGGGACAACAAGCCACCCCTTCTTTATTTGATATACGCATTGGTTAACGGCAATTTATATTTTGTAAAACTTCTCTCTCTTTTCTCAGGTCTTTTTTCAACGGTTATGTTTTTACTGCTAGCAAAAAAACTTTTTACAAATCCGGTTTCCTATTATCTTTCAACATTATTATTCTCAATTCTTTTTGGGCTACCAATCCTTGAAGGAAATATAGCAAATGCAGAAAACTTTATGTTGCTTCCTATAATAGGAGCTGCTTATTTAGTCCTATCGTATCAAGAATCAAAGAAAAGAAAATACCTTATCTTTGCAGGTCTTCTTCTTGCAATTGCTGTTATTACAAAAATCGTTGCAGTTTTTGACTTCGTTACATTTCTTTTATTTTTATTGTTTTCAAGCAGGGTAATTATTTCAAATCAAAATGTTAGAAAGACGATATATTTTCTTGTTCCTACATTTTCTCTTCTATTCATTAGTCTGTTACTTTTTACTTTTTTAGGGATTCCTAAGGAGTTTATTAAAGCTGTTTTTTTACAAAACGTTTCATATGTAGGGGAACAAAACAGTTTTATTTTCCCAATGGGGATTCTCATAATAAAAACCGTTCTTTTGATAATTGGTTTGGTAGCAATATTTCTCAATCGAAAAAGAATTTCAAAAACTACTTTATTTATTTTTCTTTGGACAATACTTTCTCTTTATAACGCTTTCTTTTCGGAAAGACCGTATATTCACTATTCCTTAGTGATGTTGCCAGCATTCGCACTTCTTATAGGTGAGTTGTTTGAGGAAAAAAAATTAAAATTGTTAAACGTGTTTGCAATTGGAGTTATTAGTTATTTTGCCTATTTTCATTTTCAAATATATTTGCGATCGATACCTTATTATAAGAATTATCTAAAATTTATTACCAATAAAGAAAGTATTGTCGATTATGAGGCATTTTTTGATCGCAATACTCCGAGAGATTATGATATTGCAAATTTTATCCGTATGAATATTAAAAGAAATGACATGGTTTATTTATGGTCTGACAGTGCTCAAATCTATGCTTTGTCGGACAGACTTCCTATTGGCAAATATGTAGTTGCATATCATGTAACTTTTTACAAAAACGCTGATAAAATAACAAAAGAGCAACTTGAGAAAGTCCGACCAAAATATATAATACAAACAATCGATGTTCCTTTAGTTGACAATATCCTCTCGTCTTATCAACTGAAATTTATCATGGAAGGAACCAAAATTTATGAAAGAGAAATTTAATACTATATTAAGCGATCAATTTGTTAGGATTTCACTGTTATTGTCTTTAGTATTTATCATTCCTTTAATAACTATAATTATCGTGACGTATGGGAATCTTCCTCCCTTAATACCATTCTTTAACAGTATGCCTTGGGGCGAACAGAGATTGATTGCTTCTAACGTAACAGTAATTTTACCGATATTATTAGTCGCCATTTTTGTAGGTAATGTATTGTTAGCAACTTTTGTTTATACTAAGTATGTTCTTATTTCGCGAATTGTACTTTTTAATTGCTTCCTGATTTTGTTACTTGGATTGCTTGCCTATTTACAGATATTATTTTTAACATTTTAATGCAAAATTTAATTTTAGCTCCCGTTGTTGCATTTTTCGTAACTGTTTTTACTGTCCCATTCATTATTAAATTCGCAAAAAGAGCAAAATTAATGGATGATCCTAAAACCCATATTCATCCTGCGGTATTACATAAAAAACCAATTCCAAGAGCTGGTGGTCTAGCAATATATATAGGAATAGCAATTGCAGCAATTATTTTTGTTCCATTTGATAATTTTATTAAAACGATATTTGCAGGAGGATTGCTTGTTGTTATAACCGGAGTTTTGGATGATAAGTTTGATTTATCTCCATATATCCGATTTGGTATAAATATTTTAACAGCTGCTATTGCTGTTTATGCGGGGGTTACGGTGCCATTTATTACAAACCCATTAGGAGGAATTTTACATTTTACAAACTTTCAGTTTGTTATCCTGTCCCAGACATTTCATCTCGGAGATTTGTTGGCAATTATATGGATTGTATGGGTAATGAACATGTTAAATTGGAGTAAGGGAGTTGATGGTCAAATGCCTGGAATTGCTGCAATTTCTGCATTCGTAATTGGGATTGCTGCATTCCGTTTTGTTTCGACCGAGCATTTGAGTTATGCAACTTCAATGATTTCATTCATCGTGGGTGGTGCATCTTTAGGATTTTTAATTTACAATTTTTATCCGGCGAAAATTTTTCCAGGATACAGTGCAACGATTCTTGGATATTTTATTGGTATCTTATCAATAACTTCAGGAGTTAAATTAGCAACAGCCGTTCTTGTTATGGGGGTTCCAAGTGTGGACGCCGCACTCACTATTATTAGAAGACTTCTTGCAAAAAAATCTCCCTTTTGGCATGATAGAGGACATCTCCATCATCTCTTGCTTAATTATGGACTAGGACATAGAAGCATTGCCGTTTTTTATTGGTTTATGTCATTGCTTTTAGGAGTTGTTGCATTAAGCGTGTCAAGTCGCGGAAAACTTTTTGTTATAATGTTGGTGGGAGTTGTCGTCTTGGGGTTTGTATTTATGCTACGCGTCGCAGGGAAAAGGCAAGACTACGATTGACATAGTCAATCGCAAGCTTCGCTTACGACTAAAGTCGCAAGACGAGTGCTAACGAGTCTTATGATTGACGAATAACGAACGAGAATTTATGCTACGACACGGATATTATATATTGAAGTTATTACGTCCACGGCAATGGATTAAAAATTTTGCATTGTTTGCAGGTGTAACATTTGCAGGCAAATTATTTGAATTAGATTTACTTTCCCAAGTTGTTAGCGGATTTATTGCATTTTGTTTATTCGCATCTGCAACATACATATTCAACGATATTTTAGATGTTAAGAAAGACAGATTACATCCATTTAAGCGACTTCGCCCAATTGCTAGTGGAATTATCTCTATCCCGGAAGCTGTTGTTTTACTAATACTTATTTTAGGAACCGCCTTTTTAATTGCCTTAAATACAAGTTATCTTTTTACGATTATTGGAATAACATACATACTTCTACAGATTTTATATTCTACTGTTTTTAAATCAATTACAATTTTTGATATTCTTTTTATAGCAACAGGTTACATTTTAAGAATTCTTGCAGGAGAGGCAATTTCAAATTTTCATACATCTATCTGGTTATTGCTAACTGCAGTTTCGTTATCTCTTTTTCTTGCTGTGGGAAAGAGAAGGTCAGAATTAACACTATTACAAAACGTCAAAGGAGCCAAAATTGATGAAGTAAGGAAAACTCTTTCTCATTACTCTGAAGCATTACTTGATTCTTTCTCAACTATATTTGCAACATCAACGTTTGTTTTTTATGGACTCTTTACTTTTTTAGCTACTCCGAAAGGACTACATATAGGACTTGATGTTTTGCTGCCTGAATATCTTCCAACCTACTTTAACAGAAAGTGGTTAATGATAACTATTATCCCTGTAATTTATGGAGTGATGCGTTATCTACAAGATATTTATGAGAAAAAAGAAGGAGAGAGTCCTGATAAAGTTCTTCTAACCGACAGACCACTTTTGGCATCTGTTATTATCTGGGGATTTTTAGTTATCTTTATTATATACTTTGTCGGCGGTTGATTATTCCTTCTTTGCAAATTGCGAAGTCACCCATCCGGTAGTTGATGAGTCAATTTGAATTTCATACCACCCGGATTTTTCTGACAAAATGTCATAAGTTTCGTCTGGTTTTACCCGACCAACCTCGCTAAATGATGTACCGGCACCGCTTCTGACTCTTAAAAAACCATTTGGAGTTGAAAGAATTGTAACCCTCCCTTTTGAGGTTTCTGTTGGAGTTACAGAGAGGGTTGCACTAGGTGTAGCACCATTTATTGAGCTTTGTCCTACGGGAGCAACTTCAGGTATAGTGCCAATCTCACCAGTTCCTAAGCTGCTACTTACAACTAATATATGATTTTCTACCGTTCTAACTCGTATAGTTTTTTTTGCAAATCCCTCTTTTTGGATTTCTATTTCGTGTTCTGATGCAGAGAGTGTATCTGACTTGAAAGGAGTAGCACCAAGAGGAACACTGTCTATAGTAACAAGAGCCCCATCAGGAATAGATGTAATTTCAATTTGCGGTTTTGGATTTGATGATTTTTCAAGAGTTAAGACATATGAACTTCCTAAAGAACCTGGTAGGAAAGTTTTATCAACGGCAGTAAGTACACCTCCATTTACCCTAATTCGTCCTGTAAATGCTGTGAGAGTTTTATCATCCGGTTCTATACGTAATTCATAATTACCAACAGCAACCGTATCCGGTTGGTTAATTTTTCTGACCGGAATATCTCCAATATATTTATTATCTAACAACACTCTTCCCTTAACATTTGCTGTCACTTGGAGTCCGCCTTTTTCAACATCTTTAAAACTATAAATAACACGTACTAACAGAAAAAGTCCAGATGCTACTAGAATTATTGATAGTGCTAAAAGAAGACGCCTTTTCATTGGGGTTTAAAGTAAACCAATCATACCAGAGTTACGCAGTCTTGACAAATTAGCACTCGTAGTGTTATACTGATAAAAAGTTAGTAATTTAGCTTCAAAAGGAGGTGAAAAGTATGTCATTAATACGATGGAATCCATGGAATTTAGATAGAATGTTGGATGATGATTTCGAATTTCCAACAATTCCTGGAATAACTAAATTCATGTCTCAAGGATTAGATCTATATGAAACGGAAGATTCATTAGTTGCACAAGCCCACGTTCCCGGTATTCCTGAAGATAGAATAGATATAACTTTCGAAAATGGGATTGTTAGAATAACAGGGAGTGTAGAACAACAAAAGGAAGAATCCGACAAAAGAAGATACTTCATGTCTTCTATGGCAAATTCATTTAATTACTCTTTCAGAATTCCAGAAGGAGTGGTACAAAGTGAAGAGCCAGTTGCAGAACTTGAAAATGGGGTATTGAAATTAGTTTTCAAAAAAGTAGAAAAAAAAGAACCCCGCAAAATCAAAATTTCAGCAAAAGCTACAAAGTAATCTTTTAACTGTTTAAGCTTTAGGCTTATAAAAACCTCTCGATATACTCGGGAGGTTTTTTTATTATTTATAGCCCTGTGCTTGTATTTCGAATAATTCTGCATATACTCCTTTTTCTTTCATCAATTTTTCATGGCTTCCTTCTTCAATTATTTTTCCTTCATCCAGTACCAGTATTCTATCTGCCGTTCTTACCGTAGAAAACCTATGAGAAATTATTATCACTGTTTTATCTTTTTGTAATTTTTGAACATTTTCAAATATTTCAAATTCTGCCTTAGCATCAATTGCGCTTGTAGGTTCATCAAGAATCAAAAATGGGGCATCTCTAAAAAATGCTCGTGCTAAAGCGAGCTTTTGCCATTGACCACCAGAAAGGTCAACACCTTCATCAAATGTTTTGCCTACTATTTGCTCGAGTCCATTTGGCAAATCAGCCAAATAGTTTTCAGCTCCAGATTGTTTGAGGGCATCCTGAATCGCCTTCATATCATCCTTTTTTTCTAAATTTCCAAATATAATGTTTTCTTTAAAAGTAAATTGATATTTTATAAAATCCTGGAAAAGAGCACCAATTTGTTTGTGCCATTGATTGAGATCTAGATTTTTTATGTTGATTCCATTTATCAATATTTCACCATCATTAGTATCGTAAAATCTCAATAAAAGTTTAATTAGTGTAGATTTACCTGCACCATTTTCCCCAACTAATGCTATTTTTTCTCCAGGATTAATAACCAAATTGAAATCCTTTAATATAAACCTTTCTGTTTCGGGATACTTAAAGAACACATTTTTAAATTCGATAGTTGCTGGTTTTGGATTTGTTGGTACTATTTCTGCTACTTTAGAAGTAGAAATTGAATTTGGAAAATTAAGTAATTCAAAATAGCTATCCACATACTTACTGCGTACACTCATCGATGAATATCCATCTAGGATTCCAGTAGTTCCTTCTGACAAATTTATTGTTTGTTGAAAATATAAGGCAAACTGTCCTACTGCAATTCTGCCTGTTAAAACTGACATTAAATTTATTCCCTGTGTAAATATGAGAGCTCCATTTTGAATTAGTGTAACGAGTATCATCATAAACAAGTTATCCTTATTTGCTTTATCGAAACTCCTGTAATACTGGTTGTGTGTTTTTTTAAATTTTCCAAGTAGAAGTGGGCCGTTTTTAAAAATTGCAATTTCTTTGGAAGTTGAAGGGTTAGAAAATGTCGTTCTAATGTAAGTAAAAAGACGTTCAACTATGCCTCTTTGGGTACCCACATAACTCCAAACATTATCTCTAAATCTACTCGATGCAATAAAAGACGGAATATTTGCTGCGATAACTATTGGTATAAATATCGGAAATTTTGAAGCTATAACAACTGATGAAGATATTAAGATGGAGGCACTAATTATAAAATTTACCATTCGTACTAAATAAGAAGACATTGATCCTTTTGCTCCATCCATTTGAGCAAGAAGATTTTGAAACTTCGTATTTTCAAAAACGGCAGGATCCAACGTGTTCAATTTTTTATTGATTTGAAATTCTAAATAATCATTTAATGCAAACTCAAGCCGTGCACCATTAATAGACGCAAGCCAGAATAAGATTCCTTGAATTATGGTTGCTGCTATGTAAATTTCGGCCATCCAGGCAATACTTAAAAGAGTTATATGTTGATGTTTTGAAAGAATATCAATAAGGTGTGCGATTAAGAGAGATTGAATGAGAGGATAGAGAGTATTCATGTAAATTTTGTTGGAGATATCAAAGAAAGCCCAAATTCCATTGGCCCTAAAATAAATCCCCAAAACAAAAAACCCATGTTTGAATGTTTTTAACATGATTTCAGTATAGCAAGATTATGGTGAATATTAAGATTTGATTAAGAAATTCGAGGAAAGAGAGAATCTGAACTTTTTATCTCTCCGCTAAATTGATCTAAAATTTTCTCTGCTGTTTCTGGTAAGAATGGTTGTAGATCATATGCAAATCGCCAAATGCACCTTGCATAATAGTCGAGTTCATCTTTTAATTTTGATTTATCATTTTCTTTCCAGGGTTCGTCAGTATTAATTTTCTTATCCAAAACTCCTATGTTTAACCAAATATATCCAATGGCTTCATTAAACTTATACGCTTTTAGAAATTCTTGAATTTTATCACTGAGTTTTGATTCATCGCTAATCACAACATTAATGTTTTCTCTTTCGCACAATTTTGAAACACGGGCAACAAGATTTCCAAGACCGTTTGCAAGATCTGCATTAAATACAATTCTTAATTTTTCTTCTGAAAAATCACCATCATCAGTTGATGGAATTTGACTTAAAAAATAATATCGTAAAGCATCGGTTCCATATTTATTTATTAACTCGATCGGATCAATAACATTACCGAGTGTCTTTGACATTTTTTGACCATCTACTGTAAAGTACCCGTGTACAAAAAGAGATTTTGGTAATGGCAATCCTGCAGATAATAAAAATGCAGGCCAGTAAATTGCATGAAAGCGGGTAATCCCCTTTCCAATAACATGAACATCAGCTGGCCACAGCTCATTATATTTTGTGCCAAGTCCACTTCTGTAAATATTTAAAGCATCAAACCATACATACATTCTTTGACTGTCATCACCAGGTACGGGAACTCCCCAATTCTTTGCTCTTTCGTTTGATCTGGAAATACTAATATCTTCAAGGCCCTTTTCTATAAATGAAAGCATTTCGTTTTTTCGAGAGAGAGGAGTAATCTTTAATTCATCTGATTCAATAAGTTCTTTTATTTGGTAATTATATTTTGAGAGTTTGAAGAAATAGTTTGTTTCACTAACCTCCTGAAGGGCTTTTCCAGGATGTTCGAAACACTCACCATTCTCGTTCAATTCATCCTTCTCATAAAAAAGTTCACATCCCACACAGTAAAATCCTGTGTAGTCTTTCTTGTAAATATCGCCCCTCTGGTCGCAAAGTTTCCATAACTTTTGGGAGGATGCATAGTGATCCTTGTTGCTTCCTTTTTGGAAAAAATCAAATGTGACATTTAGTCTTTCTGCAAGATTTTGAAAAAGAGTGCTATTTTCATCTACAAACTCCTGAACCCCTTTACCAGCTGTTTCTGCTGCCTGCACATTCTTTAGAGCATTCTCGTCACTTCCAGAAAGCAAATAGGCATCTTTTCCTAGAAGTCTTTGGTATCGGGCTATCACGTCTGCTTGTACAAATTCTAACGCATGACCGACATGCGGTTTTGCATTTACGTACGGAATAGCAGTTGTTATAAAATATTTATTCATACGATATTATACCAATTTTTGAGGCTAAAAGAAAATCACTTCTTTTTCCAAAAAAGTAATTCTAGAAGAACGAAGATACAAATGAGTATTGCTGTATAAAAAATATTGTTATATCTCATCATTTGCAAAAGTAAAAATACAACTATAAATAGAGCTATAAAGATCCCGCGTCTTAGATTGTTTAAAGTAAATCCTAGTATTCCGGCAATTGATAAAAATACACACAAGAAAAAAGGGATGATTGGTGAAAGTTTTATAAATGATAAATCAATTTGACGAGTAGGATTAAAAGTTATAATAAGAAGGATTGTTCCAAGAAGTGAGAGTATTGCAATTATTAAAGGTGGGATCAATTTTTTTCTCTTCTGCATGGGTCTAGAGTATCATAATTTTGAAGGGCTTGACATAATTTAGCACTCGTGATATAGTATTGCTAATCTCGTATATTGCCAACAGAAAGGGTATATGAGATTGAATTCATTAACTTCATTACAATCTTATTATGTACGATTTAACACAGAGACAAATCGAAATATTAAAGCAGATAGTTAAAGAATATATCGATACGGCAAATCCAGTCGGCTCCGAAACATTGGAGAAAAAGTATGATGTAGGTGTAAGCCCCGCGACAATCAGGAACGAGATGGCCGCTATGGTCAAAAAGGGATATCTTGCAAAACCTCATACATCGGCTGGTCGTATTCCAACTTCAAAAGCAATGAGACTTTATGTTAACGAACTTATGAAGGAAAAAGATCTTTCGGTTGCGGAAGAAGTTGAAGCAAAAGAAAAGGTGTGGGATGTACGGGAGAAGGAGGGAGAATTTATGAGAACGGCTACCCAAAGGTTAGCTGACAAGACAGGGACATTGGCTGTTGCAAGAAATGATACGGGAGATATTTTTTGCTCAGGTTACTCACACATTTTAGATATGCCGGAATTTTATGACATCGATGTAACAAAGAATTTATTAAATTTACTCGATAATTCAACGTATTTTGATACAATTTTTGGAAATATTCATGAAAAGTTTTCAGTAATTTTAGGTGAAGATTTGGAATTAGAGTTATTTAAACCATATAGTTTCGTATTCTCTAAATTTCACACGAAAGGAAATCACGACGGTGCAATTGGAGTTATTGGTCCAGCCCGTCTTCGCTATGAACATATCGTGCCATTAGTAAGATATTATGGTTCTTTAATTGAAGAAGTTGCAGGATGGTAGACATCAGTGATTAGGAATTAGTGAATAGTGATTAGTAAGATGGATAATAACAAAAAGATAAAACAAGAAAAAAACGAAGAGGAAGTAGATGAGAGGGATGCAAAAATAGCTGAGCTTGACAATCAATTAAAAAGGGCAGTTGCAGATTATAGAAATTTAGAACGGAGAAGTTATGATGAAAGAAGTGAAGCAGTTAAATTTGCAAATAAGCAATTAATAGAAGCATTGCTGCCTGCGTTTGACACGCTCTTTCTAGCAGAAAAATATACAACAGATGAGAGTGTTAAATTGACAATTGGAAGAATTTTGGAGGTCTTACAGCAAAATGGTATTGATAAGATACTTGTAGAGAATGTAAAATATAATCCAGAAACAATGGAGGTTATAGAATTGGTACCGGGAGAAAAAGACACTGTGATAGAGGAAGTAAGACCAGGATTTATGATACATGGGAAATTAATCCGGCCGGCTCAAGTAAAAGTCGGGAACGGGGAAGACCTTAAGAATTAAGAATATAGAATAAAGTATAAAGTTTATTAAATAATTAAAAACATATGTCTAAAATTATTGGTATAGATTTAGGAACGACAAATTCATGCATGGCTGTAATGGAGGGAGGATCTCCAAAAGTCATCTTTTCTTCTGAAGGAAGAAATACTACTCCTTCGGTTGTAGATCCAATCGATCGGGTTGTTGGAGATGTAGCAAAGCGTCAGATGGTTCTAAAACCAAAAAAGATTATCTTTTCAGTCAAAAGACTCATGGGTCGAAAGTTAAAGGATGAATCTGTACAAAAAGATTTAAAGCTTTTGCCATATAACGTAAAGTCTGGAAGAGAAGGTATGGCAGTAGTTGAGGTAGATGGAAAGACATTTACTCCACAAGAAATATCTGCACAAATCCTTCAAAAACTTAAAAAAGACGCTGAAGATTATTTAGGAGAAAAAATCACACAGGCTGTAATTACCGTTCCTGCGTATTTTGATGATGCTCAAAGACAAGCAACAAAGCAGGCAGGAGAAATTGCTGGTCTTGAAGTTCTACGAATAGTAAACGAACCAACAGCAGCTGCTTTAGCTTATGGACTTGATAAAAAACACGCTCACACAGTAGCAGTTTATGATCTTGGAGGAGGAACGTTTGATATATCTGTGCTTGAATTAGGAGACGGAGTATATGAAGTAAAAGCAACAAATGGAGATACACACCTTGGAGGAGACGATTTTGATCAAGTTCTGATTGATTATTTAGCTGACGAATTTAAGAAGGATAACAATATTGATTTGAGGCAAGATCCACAAGCACTTCAAAGACTTAAAGAGTCAGCTGAGAAAGCAAAGATTGAGCTGTCTTCTTCGATGGAAGCAGAAATTAATCAACCATTTATAACTCAGGGACCAAATGGACCACTTCACTTAACGGTTAAAATTCCGCGATCAAAGTTAGAGCAGTTGGTTACACCTCTTATAGAAAAATCATTTGGGCCTGTAAGACAGGCTTTAAAAGACGCAAAGGTCGAAACTTCGGGAATTGACGAAGTAATTCTCGTCGGTGGAATGACCAGAATGCCAAAAATTATTGAGGAAGTAACTAAATTCTTTGGAAAAGAACCAAATAAATCCGTAAATCCAGACGAGGTAGTTGCAGTTGGAGCGGCAGTTCAGGCTGGAGTTTTGGGAGGAGAAGTAAAAGATGTTTTATTGCTTGATGTAACCCCCCTTACATTGGGAATCGAGACAATGGGTGGAGTTGCAACTCCTTTAATTGAGAAAAATACCACGATTCCAAGCAAGAAATCTCAAGTTTTCTCAACCGCTGCCGACAACCAAACACAAGTAGAGATTAATGTCGTGCAAGGTGAACGGCCAATGGCTAATGATAATAAATCTCTCGGACGGTTTATATTGGATGGAATTCCACCAGCGCCTCGGGGGGTACCACAGGTTGAGGTAACTTTTGATATTGATGCTTCAGGAATCCTTTCTGTCACAGCAAAAGACAAAGCAACTGGAAAGGAACAAAGCATTAAGATTACTGGTTCAACCGGGCTTACAGATGAGGAAATCAAAAAAATGACACAAGATGCTGAAATGCATGCTGATGAGGATGCCAAGAAGAAAGAGCTTATTGAGGTTAAAAATAGCGCAGATAATCTCATCTTTACGGCAGAGAAATCTATGAAAGACATGGAAGGGAAAATTGAAGAGGGAGACAAAAAAGAAGTAGAAGATGCGATTGAAGCTCTCAAAAAAGTAAAAGACGGTGAAGATAAGGATGAAATTGAGGCAAAAACAAAAGATCTCTCAGAGAAAATTTCTAAGATTGGCGAGAAAATGTACTCTTCGGCAGGCTCAGAGCAAGCTGCAAATACTTCTACAGATGGAGAAGGTTCGGAAGACGCAGGTTCGGAAGAAGCCAGCTCAGATGATAAGTCCGAAGAGAGTTCCTCAAAGAAAGAAGACGCCGAAGAAGGCGAAGTCGTAAGCTAGTTTTCTAAAATTACTTCAAGAAAAACGAGCTTTCTTACGTTTGAATGGAAGAGATACAGATTAACTAAATTTCCCAAAAAACATTGCCTTGCAAGCATAAAAAATGCTAGTATAAATGAGTATGGCTTTAACTTGCTTGGATACTGAAATTCTCACAGATTTTGGGTGTCTTCCCAACTCTCCAGCTGGTTTTGTAGGTAAATTTTACTCGTGGGGATTGGGTCTTATTGGGTTAGTTGGACTCCTTTTTCTTATCATTGGCGGATACCATATTTTGATTTCCCGCGGCGATCCGAGTCAGCTTCAAACAGGAAAATCATACATAACCTACGCAATTATTGGAATTCTACTTGCTGTTTTTGGATTTGTTTTTATCCAGGTTATAGCTACAAACATACTGCATATACCCGGATTTTCTTGATATGTTGATAAAACTGCCCAATATCATTAAGATATTTCTTCTTTCGCTTCTTTTTTCCGGCTTTTTTGTATTTTCTGCTCCTGTTCATGCTCAACCGGTTCCAACTACTCCGCCAGATGCAACAACCGGATGGGTTAAAGATCAGGAAGTGACTTTTGTTGGAAAAACAGCTACACGTGCTAACAATTTTCTAGACTGGACTTTGCAGGATAAAAATTATAAATGGATAGTATTGCCCTCAACGGGTGAAAATCCTATTCAGACATTTTGGGCTCTCGTTCGAAATATAGTTTTTGTTCTCCTTGCTTTATTTGTTCTCGGATCTGCCTTTGTCATGATCATAACCCGTGGTCAAAATCTGACTATCATGAAATTTATTCCACGGTTTATATTTATCGTTATCTTAGTAGTTTTGTCTTTTGCAATTATCAGGTTTTTGTATCAAGCAACAGATGTGTTGCAAGGATTTTTCCTCAATATTAAAGATCCCCTCGATGGTACGTCACGTAATATTGATTCACGAGACCTTTTGTATATAGCTTTTCAATATGATTTTTTGGGATTTAGAAAAGTTGGAATTGAATATGATGAATCGGCGTTTATATCTCTTCTTCTCGTAAAACTTACCGCTATTACTTACTATGTAATGACTGGTCTTCTTATTATAAGAAAGATTATTCTTTGGTTTTTTATTATTGTTTCACCAATATTTCCTTTACTATTATTTTTTAGACCTGTTAAAAATACTGCAAAAATATGGATCGGTGAATTTTTCCGTTGGTTATTATATGCACCTTTGTTTGCTCTATTCTTGCACGGATTGGTTAATGTTTGGAGGAGTGGAATTCCCATGTTTTTTGATTTTTCAAAAAATGTTCCCGATCAATTTCGCTACAAAACTGCAATTAATATTTTACTCGGTGGTCCAGGACAACAAATTAGTTTGGACAATTCTGTAAATGTAAACGACACATTTGCCCTATATGTTGTTGCTCTTTTAATGTTGTGGGTAGTAATTCTTTTGCCATTTTTATTACTTCAGATATTTCTTGATTATCTAAGCGGTATGTCAATTGGAGAGAGTCCTGTGGTCAAAAAGATTACATCAAACTCTTGGTTTAACAAAGCATATAATGGACCATCTCCCGCTCCAGGACAGCCACCTCAACAACCATCCCCATTTGGGCTTGCAAAAAGTATTCCGTTCTTTAATAAGAGATCAATGGAGATACCAACATCAAGAACGACAAGTACTTTGGAACGGGCGTCATTAAGTAGTCTTGCCTCGGTTCGTGAAACCCGTGACGTATTAAGACTCGCAAATCTTACTGTTCCTAAGATGAGAGATATCGCACGATATGAGACTTCGCTTATGAAACACGATAGTGTATCAAGAACTGAGGTAAGCCGTTTCCACGATACCTTAGAGAAGATATCAAAGCCAACTACTGCAACAGCAACTCACGATCGCGAGAAGTTTACAACCATTAAGGAAAAGTTGGTTGCGCAGCAAAAGCAAGGAGATAAATTAGCCGACAATGTATTATCTGCCTCAAAAGTATCTGAGCAAGTAAATAATAAAACAAAAGCTGTTTTGCCGGGTCAAAAGAAAGAAGATCTTTCGACCATTAAAGACGTTAAATTACCTCAAGTTAATCAGGTCCAACAAGTTAGTATCGAAGAATATGAGGATGTCAAAAAGATGTGGATGGAAAACTATCAAAATATGGAAGCACCTGTCGGGCCAAATGGACTTCCTTCCGATAAGCATTCATTTATTCAACAAGATATTGATAACATCACAGAAACAATTAATTTATTAAGTTCTGAAAATCAGGATAATGTTGACAAAGGAATGGAGCGAGTTGCTAATATTCTTCCTTTCCTTCTGCTGGGAGGGTTTTCTAAGACAGAAGTTATCTCATATCTTAAAGCTAAATTAGAAGCAGCAAAAACCACATTAACCTCTGTTGATTCAAAGAAAGAGGACGAAGACACAATGGTTGATAGAAACGATGAGACTAAAAAGGGTCACGCGGAGATGACAATGCAGCAAGAGTTGCCAACCGATGAAAATAAAGATGGATCTGAAAATCCACCAGGAGTCCCTCCTGGAGTTTAGGGTCATAATCTGCATATAATTAAATATGTTTGGAAATCTATTTAGTACAAAAAAATACGGAGAAGACGAGGTGTCTGAAGGACAAGCAAATCAAACACCAAATCAACCTCAGCAAGTTGTTGAGAGTCCGGTTCAATCGCCCGGCATGGATCCTGTAAAAAGACAAAATGTTGAGAGTCTAACTCATTTAGATGCTCGGGCCAACCAAGTACTTCAGCAAGCTCAAAATGAAGCTAAAAAGGCAAAGCTTGCACTAATCGAGCCGGATATAGTTCTGTTGGGGCTTTTGTATGATAAAGAAATCTATAAAACACTCCAAGAATTTACCGTAAATGCTGGTGATTTAGCTCGGGAACTCCAGCAAAAACAAACTCCGGGAACGTTTGATGGCCCTCCGGTTCTTTCACCAGCTTCACAAAAAATATTTGACGACGGATTCACAATGGCAAAAAATAGGGGATCGAGCTTTATTACTCCTGAAGATATTTTGCTTTCATTATTTAATTCTGATACTGCATCTCAGTATTTAGTCTCTAAAGGTGTACAAAAAGAAGGACTTGAAAAAAATCTTTCAAAAAACCCTACTTTTCAAGCAGCCGGAAAAAAATCAGTTCTTGAACAATTTGGGATAGATTTAACCAATGAAGCAAAAGACGGGAAGTTAGACCCAGTTATTGGGCGTGACAAAGAAATTGAACGCTTGGTTCATATACTGTTGAGACGTACTAAAAATAACCCAATTATTATTGGAGAAGCAGGAGTAGGTAAGACAGCTGTTATTGAGGGGCTAGCTCAAAAAATAATTGCAGGAACAGTTCCAGATCAGTTGAAAGACAAAAAAATTATTCAGCTTGATTTAGCTGCCCTTATTGCCGGTGCTTCACATCGTGGTGAATTTGAAGAGAGACTTAAAAATGTCATCAAAGAGGTACAAGTGTCTGGAGGAAAAATATTATTGTTTATTGATGAAATACATACATTAATTGGTGCCGGTGAAGAAGGAGGAGGCGCTATGGATGCATCGAATATTATAAAACCATATCTTGCACGCGGACAATTGCAGCTTATTGGTACAACAACAACAGCTGAATATAGAAAATATTTTGAAAAAGATAAGGCATTTCAACGCAGATTTCAATCTGTAATAGTTGATGAACCGAATGAGGAAACAGCTATGAAAATGCTTGAAGTGCTTAAAGATAAATATGAGAAATTTCATGAGGTGATACTTACTCCTGATGCCATTAAATTTTCAGTCACATTGTCAAAAAAATATGTAGGAGAACGGTACCTTCCGGATAAAGCGATCGATTTATTAGATGAAGCAGCTGCTGAAGTAAAGTTGAAAAAAGCAGAAGGACAAAGACAAGA
>CAZEGF010000055.1:0-5929 GCA_964511965.1 uncultured Gammaproteobacteria bacterium | reverse complement strand
TAGATCCAAAGACAGCAAGCATAAATTAAGTCTTGCCGAGGGAAATGTTAGTTTATAGTCTGTAGTTTATAGATTATAGTTCGGGCACTTCTTTGGAAGTGCTTTTTTTATGCTTTCTACAAACTACGTACTACTAACTACAAACTAAATTAATATGGCATCACAAAAAAACATAGAAAGTTTGGCAGAAATAAAGGAAAAAGTCGAAAAGGCTCAAGCTATCTTTATGGTAGATTATGCCGGACTTACCCATATTCAACTTGAGGAATTCCGCCATGAACTCACAAATGCGAAAGCAGAAATTGCAGTTCTCAAAAATACACTGGTAAATATTGCACTTGCCGATAAAAAAATTGAAGCATCAGATCGACTCAAAGGTCCACACGCAGTAATTTTTGCTTATGAGGATCCAATTTCCGCAGCAAAGGCACTTGTCGCATTCAATAAAAAATACCAACTTCCAACTATAAAATTTGGAATATTTGAGAATTCAATAATCGAAGAGGGAATGGTAACGCAACTTTCAACTATTCCTCCGAAAGAGGTTCTTATTGCAAAACTTTTGGGTCTTTTGAACTCTCCTATTACGAGTCTTGTATATGATCTTAACTTCAACACTCAGAAATTAGCACAATTACTAAGCGCTATAGAGAAAAAGAAGGCAGGCGCTTAAGAATCACGAAGCACTAATTTCGAAGCACGAAACAAATTCAAAAGTTTCAAACACTATAAAATTGAGATTTTGGGATTGTTTCGAATTTCGAATTTCGGATTTCGAATTTAGCAAGAATTGGAGGTGACGACATATTATGGCAAAAATGAAACAAGAAGAATTATTAACAGCAATTGAAGAAATGTCAGTTCTCGAACTCTCAGAACTTGTAAAAGCTCTTGAAGAAAAGTTCGGTGTAACAGCAGCAGCTCCTATGATGGCAGCAGCTCCAGCAGGAGCAGGTGCAGCAGGTGGAGAAGCAGCTGAAGAAGCAGAAGAACAGACGATCTTTAATGTCGTCATCGCTAATGCCGGAGCAAACAAACTAGGTGTTATTAAAACTTTGCGAGAATTAGCCCCAACATTGGGACTTAAAGAAGCAAAAGACTTGGTTGATGCTGCTCCAAAAGAAGTTTTGATGCAGGTAAATAAAAAGACCGCCGACGAGGCAAAAGAGAAACTTACTGCTGCGGGTGCAACCGTAGAATTAAAGTAGTTTGTCTAAGTCTTTTACTAAAAAAGCTCTCTTTTGAGAGCTTTTTTTATGGTTAACAGCAGATGAAACAGTTCGCAATTTTCTTTCAGAAAATCGTATGAAAAGCTTACATTTTGCAAAGCAAAATGAGCGATAGCAGCTGGAGCAACAGTTGAACTTAAGTGATTAAGTTAGCTGATTGTTATTAAAAAACCCCGATCCGTCGGGGTTTTTTTGTGGGGAAAAAGGGTATTGAAATGTTATTTTTTATTCTTTAGAATTTAATAATGTCAGAAATTTCGGCTCACAAAATTGAATCTTTCTATGTTTTGCCACTTCCTGACGACCCGAATAAAGAACTTGAATTTCATTGCCCTCCAGAAAGTGCAATTGGGGGTTTTGTAAACGACACAAGTATCGAAGTTGTGTATATTCAAAGTATGCCAGACGGGCAACCCTTAAAAAAAGAAGTAGTATTTCCTCATGGAATGAATATCCACGGTCGGGATAGTATCTAATCTCCTTGCGATTGCCTCAAAATTCTTGTATAATAACCCAATGGCAATGAAATGCGACAACTGCAGTAAAGGAATTATGTATGGGCATAAAGTATCCCATGCAAAAAACCGAACAAATAGAACCTGGAAACCAAACCTTCACAATAAAAGAGTTGTGATGGAGGGTCGTGCAATGAATCTAAAACTTTGCACAAAGTGTATTAGACTTTTCAAAAAAGCAGCTCAAGCAGTGAAAGAACAGAAAGAAGCTACTTCAACAAATCCTGTAGCATCTGCTTAATTCAATCCGAGTTTTTCCAGAAGTAATTTTCCTTCTTCTCCAAATCCGTTAATAAAATCTTTATAATCCATTGGATTTTTTCCTTCAACTTGGATACGATTTTCTGGTAACAACTTCACAATTTTTGTTTGCCCTTTTAGATTTGTTGTAAACCAAACACCAGGCCAGGGGTAGAAAGCACGAACCATATTAGTAATTTTAAATTTTAAATTTGCAATTTTAAATTGAGGAGACATAATATCAAGATACCCATTTTCTTTTTTAAGTTTATAACTCCATGTCTCCTTACTGTGGTCTTGTGGGGTTTGGGAAACGGTTTTTCCGTTTTCAAATTTAATTACTATTTCCTCAATAATATCCGCTCCAAATTCAAATAAAATTGACAGTAAATCTTCTGATGTTTCATTGCCAGTTAGTTGATATGGCTTTTGTGCAAGAATTGGGCCGTGATCTACCTTATCATCGAGTTTAATTACTGTCACTCCAGTAATTGTTTCACCATTAAGAAGCGCGTATTGAACAGGGGATGGCCCTTTGTATTTTGGAAGAAGTGAAGGGTGGATATTTAAAAT
This sequence comes from uncultured Gammaproteobacteria bacterium, assembly GCA_964511965.1. Classification (GTDB taxonomy): domain Bacteria; phylum Patescibacteriota; class Microgenomatia; order Levybacterales; family GWA1-39-11; genus JAUSNA01. The sequence continues at coordinate 3,372 of CAZEGF010000055.1, read as the reverse complement.
TCCATTAGGCAGCCCATCAATTATTGATTGGGGAATTATTGCGCCAAAACTTGCCAAAATGGCGACAGAGTGATTTGAGATTTGATAATTGAAACTAGAGAGTTCAGAAGCTGTCGAAGCAATAATTATAAGAATGTTGTTTTGTTTACAAAAACTAGTCAGTAGTGAATTGGGATTTTTATCATTTGTAACTACTAAATCCAAACCATGAGGTAACAGTTTTTGCACAACAGGTACGGTAAAGTCTCCACTTCCAAAAAAAACAATTTTATTTTTCATAATTAATGGTTTCCATTCTTAATAAATTCTTCAACAGCTTCCGCTGTTTGTTTTTGAACTTTCCATTCTTCTCTCATTCTATCAATTGCCTGGTAATGTTCACCAAGACCTCCCAAAGGTTGATTTGCAAAACCCAATAGCAATTCGCGGACTACTTGACCTGGTCGAAAGGTTGTAGGATCGATACCCAGACCAATCATTCTTTTTCGAGCTAATGCTTTTAAGGCAGCATCGACTCCATGATCGTTACCTAAATAATCAACAATTGCATGCCCTTTTTCATCAACTCCATGCAATAGATAATTTGATATTCCGCCTCTTTTTCCTACATGAAATGTTAAATGTCTGAGCGAATCGGGTGGGATTACATGTAGCTTACTCGTCACGCTACTATTTGGAGATACTAAAATATTAAGATTTTGAGGAAGAATAGAAAATATTCGACCTTGATCAAATAACGCTTGTTCTTTATCTGGAAACTTCAGATAATTCACAGCATAATAGACGCTGTTTCCATCTTGTGATACAGCAGCACCTGATTCAAAAATAGTATGCAAAGTCCCGCCTAAGTTTTCTCGCAATAAATCAAACCTAAATGTTTCTGGAGAAAATTCACTACCAGTTTCTGAAGTATGTCCCATAGTGAAAGTATTATACCAAATGGACGGGCTGAGTTATAATACGTGTATGACAAAAGAAGGAAGACAACTACCATTCTCATCACATGGAAAAATTGAAGAAGTGTTAGAACCAAGATTTACTGCACATGTGGTTGAGGATTTTCATGCTGGAAAGCTTGATGTTGAGCCATTTGATCCAGCTATTTCAGAAAAAGTGGAAGAAGCCTTAAGGTTAGATCCAACGGAGTCTGCTGTTCTTTGTGATAGATATGGAAACCCCTTATTACGTACAGTAAAACCAAGTGTAAAAAGGAAAGATAATGGGCGGCTTGTAGAAGAATGGCTTCAACCGGCAGATATCTTTGCCGCAAGGGACAAAGTAATTGAAATCATTGCTAAATATTCGGAAGGAGGAACTGAATTCAATCATCGTAAGCTTGTGGGTGAAGCTATGGACCAAATCTCTGAACGGTTACAAGAGGGACCACTTTCCAATGAGCAAAGGGAAGAATTAAAAAGTCAAACACTATCAAGTATGATTGAAGCACGATACACTGAGTCCCTTTATCCTGAAAGAGTAAGAACAGCAAATGATCTCGAAAGAGCTACACAGAAAGATAGTCTTGGTAGACCAAATAATCCAGCAGGAAGATTTATTGTTGCTTCCCGGAGGCCACAACTTAAGAAAGACGAATTGGTTGCAGACCGCACCTTAAAGAGGAATTACAGAAAACTTGCTGTTATTGAGGGGTACTGTGATTTAATGGAGAAAAATTTTGAATACGTTGCTAGTTTGTCCCAAGACGTTTTAGACAATGTAATAAGCATGGATGAATATAGAGCAGCCGTAAATTATGAGTTATCTCCAGTTGCAGGTGCAATTCCGAAGCCATATTCAGAATTGGCCGCAAGATTAAGATATATATTATTCGCGAAGGATTTTGAGCATGGTGTGATTAACCTCAGTCTTTATATGAAGAATTTAAAAGAAGCCATTCTCTTTTCAGATGATTACCCACCATTTGGTTCTTTAACAGAAGAAGCGGAAAAATTAAAAAGAATAACGGATGTAGCTCGACTCATGAGAGAGGGACTAAAAGTAATTGCCACTAAAAGATACGGTGAAGAAGTAGCTTAAATTTTAATTTCTTCAAATTCATCTTCTCCTTCAGAGTTTTTGTGTGACTTAAATAACTTTTCATTCTGTTCCATGACCCTTTTTGTAAAAAGAATTCCATTCAAATGATCCATCTCGTGTTGGATAATAATTGCAGGAAATCCTGAAAATTCTTTCATATAAGTGTTGCCTGTTTCATCCTGCCAGCGAAGGGTTACTATTTTTTTCCTGGTTACATTTCCCCAGATATCCGGAATAGAAAGACACCCTTCAAGTAATTTATTTTTTGACGACTCAGGTTTTTTCTTCTCGATATTTTCTTTATTAGAAAAATGAGGAACTTCTTCAGCATCTGATACTTTTTCAATAACAGGATTTATATAGCTTGTAACTTTTGATTTTGCTGTTGGCTTCATCTGGAATATGCGAAGGGGTAGGCCAACTTGAGGTGCTGCAAGACCAACGCCGATAGGATCAACCGTTGCTCGTAGAGTTTCTTCCATACCACTTATGATGTCAAGTAGTTTTTTATCAAAATTTGTAACTTCCTTTGACTCCTCAAGAAGAACCTTGTTGGGGGTAGTGACAATTTTATACATTTTTAGTTTATAGATTATAAACGAAGTTTGTATACTTTGTATATAGTTTATAGTTTATAGAAATGTAAACTGGTTTAAATAATATTCTATCTATAAGTAACTATAAACTATCTACTATGTACTACAAACTCTTTAGGAGGTCTTTGGATTGCTGATCATTCGGAGCGATATTTTTTAATACAAATTCAAGAGTTTCTCTTGCTTCCTTCTTGTAATTATCACTTTTAGCTTTTTCTTTTTTAACGTCCTCAGCCATTTGTGAGAGGAAGAGAGCTTTTGCATAATAAGCATCTCTATAATCACGCTTTGCATCAATTGTCTGGTTAAGAATTGAAAGTGCTTTGTCTTTTTGACCAATTTGATCGTAAATCAACGCTTGATTATAAAGAACTTTTGCATCGGTTGGAGCAAGTTCATGAGCCTTATCAATAGCGGCAACAGCATCACTAATAAGACTTGGCGACAATTCAGCAAGAGAGAACATAACCCTTGTTCTTGCTTTCCAGAACACAACATTATTAGGATTTCTCTGAGCAACTTCATCACTTAAAAGTTTTGCGCGTGAAGCATATTGATTTGCAGCATTTGCATCTTTTTGACTTGCTGCCATTAGAGCTAGTGCCGCTAGATTTACTGATAACTCATTTTTATATAAATCCTCACCACCTCGCATAGCAACCGCCTTCTCAAGTGAAGGATTTGCAATTTGAAATTCATTTATTCTGTTGTAATTATATCCAAGACCATAATTAATATC
>CAZEGF010000054.1:0-4227 GCA_964511965.1 uncultured Gammaproteobacteria bacterium | reverse complement strand
TTTCATCTTGAATATCCTTATTATAACAGTTCCATGCAATAAAAATGTAAAGTCTACTTGACATTTATAGTCTGTTTTACTATCCTTTATTTATTAGATGAAAGGAGGTGGATATATGCAAAAGAATTGGATTATTGTAATAGTAATTGCAGCTCTCGTTATCGTCGTTGGGGTTGTTGCCGCTCAAACAATGACAAAGTCAAAAGAGGCTATGAATGTGGAAGATAAAATGATGAAAGAGGAAAAAACAACAGATGTCATGAAAAAGGATGACAAAATGATGGTAAGCGTCACCCCAACTACTGATGACAAGATGATGAAAGAGGAAGATAAGATGGCAAAATAATAAATTCTTGAGGCCTCAGGAAAACAGTGGTAAAATCTGCTCATGGCTACACAAGAAGGTCAAAAAAGAACGTTCACGCAAGATATTATCGAGGCAACTAGACCTTTTTTAAGACAAGAGCATGATATTGAAGAGCAAGCAATTTTAATTGCTCAAGCTCGAGAACGAGACACATTATTAAGAATTAAAGGCTCAGTATTTGATATCTACGAATATGAACTGAATGGAACAGAATGGGTAAGATTACAATACGATAGTTCCGTAATTGCAGCATGTCTTTATAGGAATCACATTAATGAAGAAAATTTTGCGGCACTTCGAATAGGGGACGAGCTACAAATCTTAAGAGAAAATCAAGGACGAATAATAAGAGGACTAACTACCCCACAATATATGATTGCGCAGATTACTTCACGTAATGGGTTAGTCTACCAGTCTCCAGGATTTACCATGCCGGGATCTATTGAGGTTCCAACTCCTTGATAAATTCTTGCTCCTGTGAAGTGTCAGGAGCAGTGGGCTATTTATTTTTCATCATTTTGTGATTCATTTGCCCAAATATCAGCTTGAGGTCGATTCCATTGTTCTTTGCCCAGGACTCCAAGTCAGCCATTTCTTTTTCTCTGGCAGTCTTTCTTTCTTCCCATGTCTTATTTTTCCAGTCTGTCTTCAATTGCTGCTTTTTCGTAAAAAGTGATTTGAATTTATCTTCAATCAACTTTTTTTGGTCTGCAGTAATTTTACCTTGATCAACAAGTGCTTGTAGCCTTGTATCAAGGTGTGTCTGGCGATTTTGAAAAGTCTTACCGTTAATGCGCATTCCCATCTTGCCCGGTCCATGAGCCATGGCAGGGGGGGCGGTAAGCAAGCTTCCCAGTGACAAAAATGTCACTGCTGAAATTATATATTTCTTCATATCTCACCTCCTTTCAAAAATCAGTTTGTCATACAAAACTTAAAAATAACTGATTGAATACCAGCCTCATTTGGTTATAATGACTCAATATGCTGAATTATTTAATTGGACATTGTGTTACTATGTTTTCAATTCCTGCATTAATATTTTGGGTAAGTTTGAATTCAATTTTTAATGGATTTGCCGGATTTGGATTTTGGAGCGCCTATACTCTTTTGTTACCATTTCTTATATCTATTCTCCCTTTTTTCATTCGACGCTACTTTAAACAAATGAAATTTTTTTTGCTCCCTCTTTATATTTTTCTCATTCTCCAACTTATCCCACTCCCCCGTTCCCCATTTACTGCAATGTCATCTGATTACAATAAGCCAACAGGGATCCAAGAATCTTTCGCAATTGGGATAGGCTATCCCATCTCATATGCAAAGCTTTTTCTTACAAACTCAAAAGACGTACATGCCGGACAATTCATGCTTGTTCCGGAAGCGTCTATATACAATATGGTTTTATTGGGTTTTTTTCTTGAGGGATATTTTATATTTTTGATTATTGCCGGACTGACAATGCTTGATAAAAAACCAAAAAAAAAGTCAAAAAAAATTATCGACAACAACAAGTAAATCCGTTTTCCCTACCCATTTTATCCTAGAGTATAGTATAATGTATATCATGGGTAATTTTAATAGAAATAAAAGCTACAACAGAGGTGACTCTGACCGCGAAATGTACAAAGCAACGTGCGCTGACTGTGGACGCGAATGCGAAATTCCATTTAGACCAACGACCGGAAGACCAGTATATTGCCGTGATGACTTCAAGAAGCATTCTCCGGAGGGAGACGATAGAGGTCGTGACACCGGACGAAGAAATGATCGCGGGGGATCTAGAAATTTCTCAAGAGACAATTCTAGAGGAAGCGACCGCGAGATGTTTGATGCAACGTGCGCAAATTGTGGCAATAAATGCAAAGTTCCATTTCAACCAAGAGGTGACAAAGAAGTTCTTTGCTCTAATTGTTTTGAAGAAAAAGGTGGAGATCCAAGAAGAACCGGTAATAATGCTTCCGTTTCTCAACTAAATGATATTCAAGCAAAGCTTGATAGAATTCTTGAACTTCTTTCGACTACGTCAAAAGAAACTTCAAACAAAAAACCTCAAACTGCAAAAATTGCAAAAGAAGAAGTTAAGACTGCTAAAGTTCAAGATGAGATGGTTGAGGAAATTACTGAAAATATTACTACTGAAGCAGTAGAGGTACCTGTAGAAGTAGAAGTAAAGCCAAAAGCAAAGAAAAAAACTTCAAAGAAATCCTCAAAGACCATTTAATTACACGATCGGACACATAACAAAACCCCTCCCCCACCACAGAGATAGAATTGGAGAATTTTTGGAAAAACTCAAGAAAGAGGAATAATCCAAAGTCCTCTGGCAAAAAACAGTAGAAGCAACAGAACAATCTTAAAACATCAAACTGAAAACTTCAAACTAAAAAAACTGGCAAGAGGGATTTTGTATTATACTATTCAAATTGACATTTCTTGAAACAAATATACGCAAAGAGTATACTTTCATCACATGGCAGACGATAGTAAAAAGGAAATTGAAGAGCTAAAAACTGAAATTGCCGGTCTTAAAATTCGCATCCGAAGACTTGAAGAGTTTTATAATGCTTTCCCCAATCCCAGTGACTATATTTTAGAAAACTCAAACAGGCCCGGTGAACGGGATGATCTTTTTGAAACAGCCGTAAGGGCGGTAAGTCAACACGATATGGCATCAGCTTCTTTGATCCAAAGAAGACTTCAAGTTGGATTTAATAGAGCAGCAAGACTTTTGGAGCAGCTTGAAGAAGCGGGAGTTGTTGGTCCAGCAGAGGGTTCAAAACCAAGAGAAGTATTAGTCAAAGACACAGCAGGAGAATTTCTAGAAAAACTTAAGAAAGAGGAATAATCCAATGTCCTCTGGTAAAAACCGATAGAATAACAGTAAAGAAAATCCTATGTTATTTGGAGATTTAAGCAGAAGAGAAAGAATACTAGTCCATAAGGAAATTTATAAGGAATATTCTTTACACAAAAGACTCATTCGTAAGATCAAAAAGTTTTTCGTCAAAAAGGATGACAACTCCTCAGTTGCCAGAGTCATTAACTTCGCCAGACTCCTCTACTTTTCAAAGTTGAAAAATAAAACAAAAAACTAAATTAAGTACTTATTTCCTCTCTGGCTTTTATATACTGACAGTAACTGCAATCCTCCCCAGACTCCGGAATTGTATCTGAATTAAGGCAAGAGATAGCCTCGTGTACCTTACCATAAACCCATCTGTCATCCCCAGTGTATGGTAACAATTTGATATCAAATTCCAGCTTCCCATCAAATGCTTCCTTGTCTGTATCTCCGTTACAATATACAAAATACCCAGTAGGACTTACCGTAAACCCATTCTCCCGAAAGAGCCATTGGTAAATTTCCATTTGTCTTTTGTATCCATCCTGCCACTCTGCATCAAGAGACACTTCTGTCTCTTTTGAAGTAGCTTTGTAGTCGACTATAATAAGTTGTCCATCTGGATCGACCCAAACATCATCTACTCCACCTGTAATAACTACATTTGTCCCATCTATTTGTTTTGTAATCCCTCTTCTCAATGAGTCCCTCCACTCATCCATTTTTTCGTGCTGAAAAGGAACTGCGTCAATTCCATAATGCTCCATCAGTGGGTGAGCTGTACCTCTTGCTCTATGAATATCAAATTCTTTCTTCAAAAGTTTATCCACCGCAACATTTAATGAAAATGGATATCCAGAAGGTCTACCTACTCCCAATTTGCGATCCAAATAAAAACACTTCGGACACTCAATAAAAAGATCAATCTTTGAACGGGAAAGACGAAAGGATTCAGACGAAGAAGGGTTATACAAATTCGATTTCCTGTTGGGATTATAATATTGCGACATTATTA
>CAZEGF010000053.1:0-8038 GCA_964511965.1 uncultured Gammaproteobacteria bacterium | reverse complement strand
AGAGGCTATAGTGCGTCGGTGATGTGCTGCATCATAAGGTTTACTACCTCAGGCGAGCGTCCTGTATCCCCAGGGGTATATTTTTGCACTATTTCATCAGGACTTACATATCCCTTTTGTACATATTTTTTAGCAAGTGTTGCGGTTACTTTTGCTATTCCTTCATCATAATTGGCAAAACGGGTTACTTTGCCTCCGTATATTCCAAATCCCCAGCAATGATTGGAATTTTTAATGACTTTTTTGCAAAGTGTGCTTTCCTGCATAGCTATTGCCGGAATCAGTCTGTAATCGATCTTATGCTCATCGGCTTGCTCAACAATGTATTTCCCATGCCCCTGAAGCGGTGAATTATACTTTGCAAAAAAAGATTCAAGAGCCTGCACTCTTCCGTCTTGACTATCTACTTTAACTGAACTCACATCATTATCAGAAGGTAAAGCTTGGAATTGGGGTTTGTGTGCTTGGCGCGATATATATCCATTACTCTCATATTTTAATGCAAGCGAAAATAGAACAAGAAAAAGCAGGAAAAATGGTATAACTCCAAAGTACAGAGCAAGAAAAGCTAATTTTTTTGTCGATGATTTTCTTGGAAGATTTTGAGGCAAAACCGAGGTGTTACTATTGTTAATAAGAGTATTTCCAGAGTCCATGCCTTACTTAAACATGTGAAAATATTTGTGTCAAGAAGAATAAAAACAATCTCAATAGAACAAACTATATAGCTTTTGTTACAATAAAACGCATGCCCGAGTGACGGAATGGTAGACGTGCAGTGTTCAGAACGCTGTATCAGCAATGGTGTGGAGGTTCGACTCCTCTCTCGGGCACATGGCAGCAGAAGCACAAGCAGGAGACAGTTCTAGTTTTGAAATTCCATCATTGGAATTTGATTTTAGGCAGTCTGTGCGTGGACTTGCAGACTTTCTTGAGGCTGAATCTCCTCACACCCTCATCTTCCCAGGGGACAGCTCGGACATTTCGAGATCTTTATGTGAAGGGGCAGGATTATTGAATGGAAAACAAGTTGTCACTTTTCCCCATTTTGATTTCTATGGCGGTCAGTATGAGTTGCGTCAGTTTGTACGGCAATATGTAGAAAAAACGCCGGAAGGAGTAGTTGTAGTGGATGAATTTGTTAGCACTGGCTTGAAGGCTTCAGTATTGCGAAATGCATTTCTTGAATTTGGCTTTAAGAAAGCCCCCATTTTTGCTTTTGCTGGAAATCCTATTCACCAACGAACTATTGAACGAATGCCAAACTTAGGCGTAGGAACATTTAATAAATCAGTTTACGAATTGCTTTGCGAAACAGCAATGGTAGTTAGTGCATCTAGAAGAAATCCAAACAAACCTCAAGATGTAGAAGAAAGACTCGATAGGGTTTTTTTATCACTTAGAAAAATGGCAAAGACTTCGATAGGTACAAATCTTCCCAGGATTTAATAGTTGATAGTTATTAGATGGTAGGTTTACACTATTTTTAGGTTTTAAGTTTATAGTTTAAAGTTTAATTTGAAAGGAGGTGAATTGATATGGCAAATGTAAATCTTCTCGCAGTTTTAGTTAGTGCAATTTTAAGTATGGTTATTGGGTCAATTTGGTACGGTCCTTTATTTGGTAAACGTTGGATGAAATTGATCAAAATGACTAAAGAGGACATGGAAAAAGGCAAAGCAAATATGCCAAAAACATATGGCATGATGTTTGTAGGATCTTTAGTTACCTCCTACGTTCTGGCATTAGTTATAAATACGGTACCTATTAGAACTGTAGCTATGGGGTTGACAGCAGCATTTTGGATTTGGTTAGGTTTTATTGTAGCTGTCAAGCTATCCGAGGTTCTTTTTGAGAAGAAAGCTTGGGAATTGTTCTTTATTGAATGCGGATATTATTTTATTTTCTTGGGTGTAGCCGGTGCAATTTTCGGAGCCTGGTCTTAAGAAAGAGACATTAACTGTTATTTAATTCGCGGTGCGATTTTATAAAAAAAGCACCGACTATTCCTATCGTGGCAGCCGGTGACAACCACTCAGGAAGATGAACATCAAAACTTTGTAGAAGCATAATTATTCCTAAAATTAAAATCGAATACATAGCCCCATTTTTAAGGTATCTGTATTTCTTTATGCGTTCAATATTACTTATAGTAAGCTGACGAAGGACTATTGCACCCAGACCATTTCCAATAAGAATGAGAGGAATTGCGAAAGTGAATGCAAAAGCACCAATTACTCCGTCTATTGAAAAGCTTGCATCAAGAACTTCCAGATAAGCAATTTTTGCAAAATCTGACATTCCTCCTGACATTAATTTCTTTTCTTGCTGTTCTGCATAAGTTCTAAAACCATGAATGATAAAAAAAGCAGTTGATCCAACAACAGCTCCAAATTGAAGTAATTCATGTCCATTTTTAAAAGCCAACCAAACGATAAAAGTCAATAGAATTGAAACCACTGCAAAAAACCACGCTCCTTGTTTTTGGAAAAAGCGCTCTCCCCGCAGTCCAAAGTCTTTTGGCTCTAAAAACAGCCAATTGAAGAACAGAAATATAAGAAAAACACCACCTGCAATCAGTAGTACATGCGATGAATCCTGAATAATTTCCGCAACCCTTGGGTCTTTTGAAAATGCTGCAGTTAGTGTTCCTGAAATTCCAAGCTTTGGGTTGGTGGCAAATAGAATGAGAAATGGTAACAATCCTCTCACTAAAAAAACTGAAGTAAGAATGCCCCAGGTCAAAAACCATCGCTTGGCACGTTTACTCATGCCACCCAAAACTTCAGCGTTAATAATGGCATTGTCCAAGCTTGTTATGATCTCAAATAGAGCAAGACCGAAGATAATAAAAAGGCTTGAAAAAAGATTCATGAAGACTATTGTATCAAATCTGAGCGGGGAACCGGGTTCGAACCGGCGACCTCTTCCTTGGCAAGGAAGCGTTCTACCACTGAACTACCCCCGCGAGCTTCGCGAGCGGGGGGAAGAAAAGCTTTATCTTTCCGCCACCCCCGCATTTGCTTTGCATATGCGGGGGCAAGGTTCTTAGCGTTAGCTAAGGTTCTTACCCCAAGGGGCAAGCATCTTGAATCCGCAAATGCATTATTGATTGTGCCAAGACCAGGAATCGAACCCGGATAACGTGTTCTTCAGACACGCGCCTTGACCAACTTGGCAATCTTGGCATAGTTTGTTGGTCTTTTTTGTGGGCGGTAGAGGGATCGAACCCCTGACATTCGCAGTGTAAATGCGACGCTCTACCAGCTGAGCTAACCGCCCTGATAAAGAATTAATTGGTGGGCTTGAGAGGACTTGAACCTCCACACCTTACGGCACAGCCACCTCAAGACTGCGTGTATACCATTTCACCACAAGCCCAAATTTATTTATTAGGCTCATTATTTTAACAGAATAATTGAATTGTGTCTATGAATTTTGTTAGACTGTCCTAGCCGGATATCTATGACACATTTGACAATCACGAGTCCACAGTTTGAAGACCGTAATGTTATCCCCTCAAAATATACATGTGATGGTGAAAACATTAACCCACCTCTTGCCTTTGATAATATTCCACATGACACTAAAAGTCTGGCTTTAATAGTTGAGGATCCGGATTCTATTGGCAAAACATGGGTTCACTGGATCTTATTTAATATAAATCCGGCGACCTCTTTTATCCCTGAAAGAAGTGTTCCTTCTAGAACTGTTCAGGGTGTTAACGACTTTGGAAAAATAGGTTATGGAGGCCCCTGTCCGGTTAATGGAACCCACAGATATTATTTCAAGCTCTATGCTTTGGATGTCATTTTAGATGAGACGGAAGATATAACCAGAGAGGAACTTGAGCGCGCTATGGAGAATCATATCATCGAAAAAGCCGAGCTTGTCGGACTTTACGTCCGTGAATAAATTCTGTGTAGTATGATAGTGTTATGAACAAATGGCAGAGCCTGACCGTAACCTGTCTTTTTTTAGGGGTACTTCTTATAATTTTAGGCTTAATTTATGGAAAACAGGAAGATATAAAGCCAGAGTCATCATTTGATCTTAATCCTACTCCAAAAGTAGCTACAAATGGAACAGAACCGGTTGTCACATCCTGGCGTACATATTCAAATCTAACATACAATTTTTCAATAGATGTACCTGAAAATTGGAATCAGCAAGAATATCCCTCCCCTCCTCCCGGTGGTGGATTTTTGGTTGCTTTCGGACCTGACAAACTCCCCTGCTCTACGTGCACATATTTTCATAACGGATATTATTCGGTGCGTATTTACAATGCGACGACTGATCCCGATTATTACAAAGATTTTCAGGCGCGCATGAGCAATATTGGCAAAAAAGAAGGATTTGCCGGAATACAATTAGGAGAAAACAAAGGAGTTCTCAGTGATAACACATTGGCTATCGAACATTTAAATAATGTGTATGAAATCGGGCTTGATATAAATGCTGGCCAGTCAAAAGTTAATGACTCAAAAATATTTCAACACGCAGTTACAACCTTCAAATTCACCGGCCTTACTTTTGGGAATTAACAAACATCAACAGAACTTGTAACAAGTTCTCTATTTTTATCAAAAGTAATTTGAGCAATAATTGGATGTATCTCTTCCTTTAATAAATACGGGAGCAATACTTTAAAAGTAGGAAATAATTCATGCTTTTTTAATTCTTCACTTGTGAGTTTTAAGGTTGTTCCCTCAGGAGTTTTAATAATTTCTCCTTTGTCATAATCTCCAATAAAATAATAAACTAACCAATCCCCCAACATATCAGGATCATTATGTGTTTCAGTTACAATTGCTCTAAGCTTTATGTTTTTTGCAGTTAAGCCACTTTCTTCTTTAAGTTCTCTTATTGCAGCTTTCAATGGAGACTCACCTCGAGAAATTTTTCCTCCAAAAGGAGCAATAACATTTGGCGCAAATTCCTTTTTCTCTGATCTTTTCAAAACAACATATGCATCTCCCATTTTCACAAGAATGTTTGCGCAAGAAACGATTGTATTTCCTTTGGCTTTTGAATTTATTTTTTGAGCACCCATAGTTGGATTATAGCATCTCTCTTGACCGTGGATAATGCCTTTCAACTGAATTGGGTTTTTGTAAAATTTCTAATGATTTTTCAACTAAGAAATCTTCAGCAACGGAAAATGTAAGCATGTCAGTTTCACATCTAATAGCATCTTTCGGTTCTCTTGCTGGCGATACTTCTCGCGTTGAGTCAATTAAATCTCTTCTCAGAATGCTATTTAGTATGTCTTCATAAGAACTACCTACATTTTGACCTTGTTGTTGGAATCTTCTTAAAGCACGGATTTCGGGAGTCGCCGACAAGTAAAATTTCAAATCTGCATCGGGAAACACTTCTGTGCCAACATCTCTACCAGTGATAACTGTATCTTTCGACAATGCTAATTTGCGCTGCAATTCCTTAACTACTTTTCTAACTTCGGGGCGGCCTCCAATTATTGGTACTATGTCATTTATGGTAGGCATGTCAAGATAAGCTGATACATCAGACCCGTTAAGACTCACTCTATATTGTCCTTCCACAATTTCAAAAGTTAAATTCATTTCGCTAAATCTATTTGCAGCGAAAAAATCATCATCCAAAGGCAATCCATTGCTTAGTAAATAGAAGCACCCAGCTCTGTAAATTGATCCCGAGTCAATAAATTGATAACCAAGTCTATTTGCAAGTCTTAAGCCTAGACTTGTTTTGCCAGATGCTGTTGGACCATCTATTGTTATTAAATTACTCATATATTTAGAAGTTTTTTAATTACTACTTCTTCGCCTGGTAATATATTCCATGTTGGTGAAGTTTGGAAGAGTTTTTGCCTATCGTGAGCCGGATTTACTTTTGGATTTTGAGCTGCAAGCATATCGTTGTATCCTTCTCTAACAATATTTAGATCGGGAAAAATACCTGTTTGATCAAGAATATGTTGAGGATCTGTATTATCGTGTGTTTCTATCTCAATGAAATGTCCTAGTCCTTGTATCTGATCAAATGAAAAAGTGTGATGATCATATTTCAATTCTGTTCTAGTCTTAACAACAACTATCCTAGGTTCAAATCCGCTCGATTTAAGTAATGCATCTATATCACTTTCATAAAACAGATGTTCATTAGTATTAATATTCAGCGTTCTATCAAATCTTTTAAAAATTTGAGCAAGATTTTCTAGGCCCGATGAGTTAGTTGGAATTGCAAATATTTTTTCTTCTACTAACCACGGATTATTGGGTCTTAATTCAGGTACATAAAATAAAGATTTAAATTCTAGTGAAGGGGTGGTTTTGGGTCCTGTTCTTAATCGTAACCCTCGATTAAGATTTGTGAGTAAATAAGTTGGATCATCGTAATACGTATCTGTTAAATAGGATTGTTCTACCTCCTGAGCTCCAGGGCTTAGTTGTTCTAATAAAGTTCTGTATAGAGTTTCATCAACAGAAAGCTTCAGTTCTCTTTCCTCAGACGATTCGAGACCCTCATTGGCAATTTTTGGTTTATTCTCAACCATTATCTTGATTCAACTTCACGACTAAATAATGCTTGTCCACTTGAGGCCCTTTTGATTCCTGGTAGGTATTCTCCTTCTCGGATCATTTCATCTCTTTGAACTTTCATAGCATTTGCAATCATGGCTTGAATTTCAGATGGTGTAACCTCAGAGAAAGGAAGCGAAGTAGTATAGTTATGTTTTTGACGTTCTTCAAGACCCTCCATTAGTACAGGCTGAAATCCATGTAGAATTTCATCTTCTGTATACATGTATTTTATTCTTCCATTAAGTGAATTATCATTTGGCCAAGGCAACTTTCCTGTAACGTAATCGTAGAGAGTTGTTCCAGGGTAGGGTCTAAATTCGAACATGCTTCCCCTACACTGAGCTGTATTTATTCCTCCAGAGGGAGTTGTTGGATTTTCAGCAACAGCTTGCCTTGCGACTCTTCTCAAATAATGCATAAAATTTACCGTTTGTTCCATTTCCTCTGCAGTCTCTGTCGGTGAGCCTAAAATAAAATATGCTTTTGTTCTAATTCCTACAGATGCTAATTTTGCAACAGTTGTTGTTACCATATCTGGTGTTATTGATTTGTCATGAATATCTAGTATCCTTGGCACAGCAGATTCTGCACCTATCGAAATTTCTCTTGCACCACTTCTTGCAATCAATGAAAGCATTTCATCATCTAGTTTTGAAAGTGTATTAACCCTCCCAGTTGCATCCCAAGAATAATGGCTGCTAAGACCGGTTTCAATCATTTGAGTAAAAAAGCCAGTCATTCTTTTTTTATTAGCTAAAAATAAGTCGTCTATAAAGCGTACTGCATTTATTCCTTGATCCTGTAGTTCACTAAGTTCAGCTACTAAATTATTAGGTGTTCTGTTACGTACACCAAATAGTAATTGGTCACTTGCACCCGCACAAAATCTGCAATTAAATGGACACCCACGTGAACCTACCATATTTGTTTCTAATTTACCCTGAGAAGGAAATGGGTCTAACGGAAGAAATTTTCTATCAGCAAAAAACATTTTATCTAGATCCTTAGGAACCCATTTGTCCTCCACATCGTGACGGACTTCGACAAAATCGCCATTATCTTTTAAAAAAGCTACTCCACCTATTGATTGTGGTGAAACTCCGTCAAGGATACCTCTCATAATGTACTCGCCATCCTCAAGTGCCAAGGTGATTATTCTTCCTCCAATCTCAACATCTCTTAAAATTCGTTCTGGCATTGCTTTGGCATGTGCACCCCCAGCAGCAACGGGAATATCTCTATCCAAATTTGTTAGAATTCTTTTAGCCAATGGGAAGGTGGGAGTTAGCATATTAATTCCAACGAACTTGGGTTTTACCTCATTAATTACTTGCGCTGCAAGTTCTGGGGAAAGTGCATGAGCCTCAGCATCGACAACTCCAACATTATATCCAGCCCTTTCACATTCAGTTGCGATATGTGCTAATCCAAATGCAGGGAGCTGTTCAGTATCTGGCCGAACAACATTA
>CAZEGF010000052.1:0-17057 GCA_964511965.1 uncultured Gammaproteobacteria bacterium | reverse complement strand
GTGGCCAACAAGAGCTGATACTATCAGACTTACGATAATAGTTCTGGCAATTTCTGTCGGAGTCGGACTCTATCTAGGAGGACTGGATATGATCTTTACACAAATGCTGAAATTGCTTGTTAGCTAGAAGAATTGAGAATTGAAATTTGAGAATTTTATGAATATGGACAATACAGACGAAAATAAAAAAGACGAAACAATAACAACAGATGATTCTGCCGAAATGTCATTAGATGACATGATGAGTTCGCCTATTCCTGAGGAGGAACAAAAACCAGTTGAGGTAACTGTCGTTGATGCACCGGAAGAGGATGCAACTGAAGAAGCTGCAGACCAAATCCAAGATTCAAAAGACGCCCCAATTGAAGAAACTGAGGTAGTTGACCCTTCTCCTATGGAAGAAACAACCGAACCAACCGAGACAGCATCTGAAATGATAGAAGAAGCTGCTGCAGACTCAGAAGAAGAAGCAAAACCTGCAGTTGAGGAAAAAATTCAACCATCTATGCCCGCACCAAAGGTATACAGGGGTAAATGGTACATTGTTCACACTTATTCCGGACATGAAAATAAAGTTGCAAAGACTCTTATGCAAAGGGTTCAGGCAATGGGTTTTGAGGAAAGAATTTTTGACGCACTCGTTCCAACAAGAGACACCATCCGAGTCCGCGGTGGAAAGAAAGAAACAATTAAAGAAAAAATTTTCCCGGGATACATTTTGGTTAACATGGATCTTTCAGATGAAGCTTGGGTTTTGGTCCGAACTACACCAGGAGTTACTTCATTTGTAGGAGCTCAAAACAAACCAACACCAATTCGAGATGATGAAGTCCAAGCAATAGTTGCTTTCGTTGGACAAAAAGATCCAGTCTACAAAGCTCAATTTTCAAATGGTGAGGCTGTTAAAATCACTGACGGTCCATTCTCTGACTTTCTTGGAACTGTTGAGTCAATTGATGAGGCAAAAGGAAAGATCAAGGTTTTGGTTTCGATTTTTGGACGAGAAACACCAGTTGAATTAGATTTTCTGCAGGTTGCAAAAATCTAATTTAATGACTGATAACTAATAGTTGATGGTTAAAAAGCAAATGCTATAATACTTCAACTCAATTAACCATTGATCATAAATCATTAAACAATAAAAAATGGCAAAAAAAGTAAAGACATACATTAAGTTAGCAATTAAAGGCGGCGAAGCAACTCCTGCACCACCTGTCGGAACTGCACTCGGCCCCCATGGACTTCCTATAATGGAATTTGTTCAGGCATTTAATGCTAAGACTTCTGATCAAAAAGGAGTTCTACTTCCAGTTGTTATCTCAGTATATGAAGATAGAACATTTTCATTCATCGTTAAAAAACCACCGATGAGTGAGCTTATAAAAATGGAACTTAAGATCCAGAAGGGATCACAAAAACCAGGACGTGAAGTTGCAGCTACCCTTAATCGCGCTCAAATCGAGTCTGTTGCTATGAAGAAAATGGACGATCTAAATACAAAAGACGTTGAAATGGCATCCCGGGTGGTCATGGGAACCGCCCGCTCAATGGGAATAAAGGTCACTGACTAATGGTCAATAGTTAATGGTCAATGGCTAATAAATTATAAAGAAACCATTTTAACCATTAATCATCAGTCATTAAATATTAATATATATGGGAAAAATAAGAATAAAAGCATTTGATGAAACCTCAGTTGAGGACGAAGCAAAATTAAAAGCCAAAAAAGAAGCTAAAAAAGCAGAAAAAATGGCTGCTAAAAACGCTGCAAAAGCTGCTGCTGGTAAAAAAACAAATCCCCAAACAGATGGACCAATGAAAGTAGAGGCAGAAGAAGTAGCTGTTGAGTCAGTTTCCGAAGCACCAGAAGAAATCACCGTTGAAACAGTAGAACCCTCCTCCGCTAAAGCTACGGAAGGGCAAGGAAAAAAAGCGAAAAAAGAGAAATTTGCAAAAGCAAAGGCAAAGGTGGACTCAAAAAGACATAAAGAAAATATGTCAATTGTTTCCTCTTCTCAAAAATACGATCTTGATCAAGCATTGGCAGCTCTTAAGAAATTTAAAACTACTAAATTTGATGAAACTGTAGAGCTTCATATTAATACCAAAGAAAAAGGTGTTAGCGGTCAAGTTACCCTTCCCCACGGAACAGGGAAAACTTTAGTTATAAAAATAGCAGATGACGCAATTATTGCTGAAGTTGCAAAAGGTAAAATAAATTTTGATCTTTTAGTTGCAACGCCTTCAATGATGCCAAGCCTTGCAAAAGTTGCCCGTGTTCTTGGACCACGTGGTCTTATGCCAAATCCTAAAAATGGAACTATCTCAGAAAATCCAGAAGAGGCTGTAAAAAAACTTTCAGGTGGGCAAATTAATTATAAAACCGAATCTGAAGCCCCAATTATTCATGCTCGGGTTGGAAAGATATCATTCGAAGATAATAAATTGAAAGATAATGTACGTACCTTTATCTCAAGTGTCGGAGTTGCAAATATCGCTTCGGTTACTCTTAAGTCCACGATGAGCCCTGCTATCAGGCTTAATATTGTTTAGTTCCTAGGTATGTCGGCAGAACAAATTTCCCCAGTTATTTTTAGTGAGGTTGAACAACCTTTTTTTATTTCTGATCCAATTCCCTTTCCTGTACAAAAAACATCAAATAACGAACTGTTAGAAGAACTTAGAACAAACTGGGAAATAGCTAATGAAGCATTTGTTCAAATATATCAAACGCCATTATATGGAGATCCTGTTAGGGCCCTATTTGAATCAAATAGTAACAACAGTAGATATTTACTGTCAGAAATTGGACAACCATTTGGATTTGGGGATAAAAATAAAGTTAGAAAAGTAAGAAGTGCCCTCAATCTAGGACGAGAAAAAAGAGTCGACGAGCATGATAGCTATTGGAGCTTTACAGACCTTGAAATGGCGCAGTTTATGGTTGGAGTAGTTGCCAAAAAATACAAAAACGAATGTACAAGTGCACTGCGTAAAAAGAGAACTGATATAATAAACGTATGAAACCGGTGGTAGTAGCCGTTTTTGCCCACCCCGACGATGAAGCATTCGGTCCCGGAGGGACTCTCGCTGTTTTGTCAAAAACCCACGACGTTTACATAATTACCGTTACCGGAGGTGAGGCTGGAAAAAATAGTCTCAAATCCAATAAATCCGGCTTAAAAGACATCCGAAAAAAAGAATTAATTGCCTCTGCTAAAGTTCTAGGGGTAAAGAAAGTTTTTTTCTTAGGGTATGAAGATGGAACTTTGTCAAACAATCTGTATCACCAAATAGCCTCAAAAATAGAGGAACAACTTAAAAAACTTAACCCCGCAACAGTTATTACCTTTGAACAAGGTGGTGTATCGGGTCACATCGATCATATTGCAGTTCATTTTATAACTACATATGTTGTTAAAAATATGACAATAAAACCGGAACTTTTATACTATTTTGTACCTGATACTCATAGTTCACTTACTCCTGATTATTTTATTCATTACCCTACTCCACAAAAAGCAAAATCAGCTCATAAAGTAATATCCATACACGACGTTTGGGACACAAAGAAAAATGCAATGCTAAAGCATAAATCACAAGCACATGATGCAAAAAGAATTATTGCTCACACCGAAGATCTCCCAAAAGAAGAATATTTTTTTATTTTTAAAGGGTAATTGAGAATTTCCACCTCTAGGTATAGAATGTAGGTCAAACTAAAAGGTGGCCGGTTTTCAACAAGCATGAAAAAGGCGTCCGCCTTTTTTTGTTCATTGAAAACTGGTCACACGAAAGGAAAACCCCCGTGAACACACGCGACATCAAAGTCACAACGGTGAGTCTTACCATCGAAACCTGGGAATATACCCTTCGTTTCAATGGCGAACTCATAAATCCATCAACGAGCAGGGAAATCGATGTGATTCAGAGAGTCATCAGGCAAGAAGCCGAAGACCAACTGAGTTACAGTCGTGATCCAAACGAGCTCAGACAATCTCTTGAAGAGCAGTTTGCTCCGAGTTCCAAAAACACGTTTCGGTATTTCAGAAGGTTGACAATTACAGTCTCAAGGAGACTAAAACCCTTGAAGCCCAAGATCAACCATCCGCACAGAAGCAAATCACGATTCAAGAGGAGTAAACGATGAGCAACAACCAGAGTGGTTCACGCCTCCGCAGGGAAATAACCCTTCCCAGATATGTTCGGCGCGCGTTGGGGAACAAAACCTCAACATTTATCCTGTGGTTTCCTACTACTCCAACTAAAGAGCGAGTAGACGAATTTACCGCCCGACTATACGGATTTATCGAAGATCAATCCGCCACTTTCCAGGCATGGATTGACGAAGATCAGGGTAGTCTACGTATAGCAAAAGCCAAACTGAAAGATTCCATATTGAAACGATTCGGAAAGTTTGGAAGCAACGAAATCATCAACTTCGATATCGTCTCATCTGACGAACATCTTCCCAAGAAACTACACAGACACGGGAGAAGCCGATGAAAAAAGCTCGGTCGTCTCAGGTTGTCACCCATCACACCACACGCCCAAGGTATCGCCGGCATTACCGCGTAGCGGGTTCCAACGATGCTTTGTCCCGCTACTTGCGGGATGGTGGGTTCAATTCAAATTCGCGCGAGCGGAACTGGCAGGTGTTGCGAATTCTAATTCTCAACGCTCTTACAGTTCTCGTAACAATCCTGGCAACGTCAATCGTTGTCACCTTGCACACGAGGTAATTTCGTGACCAGTATTCCTCCCTGTGGCCCTTCGGGGCTGCAGGGAAAACTGCTTATTTTTCTTCTAATCTTTTAAGAGCCAAAATGTAAGCTCCATCACGAAGTGTTACGTTGTTATCTTGCGACGTACGATATACTTCATCAGTTACCCGTTCCATATGTAGTTTTAATTTTTCAAAAACCTCCTCCTTTTGCCAAGACTCTCCGTGCATATTCTGATACCATTCGTAATAAGATGTTGCAACTCCTCCAGCATTTGCCAATATATCTGGAATGACTGTGATCCCTTTTTTATTCAAAATCTCATCTGCCTCATCTGTCACTGGTCCGTTTGCCATCTCTAAAATAAGTTTTGCATTAATTTTGCCTGCGTTTTCTGACACTATAACATTTTCTAAAGCAGCCGGAACTAAAACATCAACAGGTAATTCCAGTAATTCTTCATTACTTATGATTGTTCCACCTTTAATATCGCAAATTTCACCTACACAATAACAATTTGAAAGCATCCCCCGATCTCTCTTACACTTCAACGTTTTTTCCGGATTAAGACCACTAGGAACATGAATTGCCTCTTTAGAGTCTGATATAGCAACTATCTTAAACCCTTGTTGCTCTAGAAAATAAGCTGCATGATACCCAACATTTCCAATTCCCTGCACTGCGACAGTAAGCCCTGCTGGATCAATATTTAAGTTCTTTAACATCTGCATGAGAGTGTAAACTCCTCCAAGACCTGTTGCTTCATTTCTTCCTTGTGACCCTCCATCTTCAATTGGTTTTCCAGTTATAACTGCCTTTGAATTATTTCCGGTAACTTTCCCGTATTCATCCATAATCCAGCTCATAATCTGTGGAGTTGTATTAACGTCTGGGGCTGGGACATCTAAATCCGGTCCTATAACCGGAGCTATTTTACGTGCAAACTCGCGAGAGAGGGACTCTAATTCATTTTGAGAAAGAAGTCGAGGATCAACAGTTATCCCACCTTTTCCCCCACCAAATGGAACGTCAACGACTGCACATTTCATGGTCATCCAAAAAGCTAGAGCTTTAACCTCCTCCATATCAACATTTGGATGATAACGAAGCCCCCCCTTATATGGTCCTAATATATTGTTATGTTGAACCCGATAACCGGTAAAAACTTTTATCTGTCCGTCATCAAGTTCGACAGGTAAATAAACAGTTACTATTCTGTCCGGTTCGATGAGCTTTGATAGAAGTGTTTGATCTAAATCTATTTTCTCTGCAACTTTTCGGAGTTGCTTTTGTGCTCTAAGCCAAGGGTTATTTTGAGGCATATTGGATTTTTTATTATAGCACTATGTTATTTTA
Organism: uncultured Gammaproteobacteria bacterium; assembly: GCA_964511965.1. Lineage (GTDB taxonomy): Bacteria > Patescibacteriota > Microgenomatia > Levybacterales > GWA1-39-11 > JAUSNA01. The sequence continues at coordinate 10,977 of CAZEGF010000052.1, read as the reverse complement.
GTGCTTCAATGCCAGGCAATGTACCATTCTCTATATACTCAAGCATTGCTCCACCACCTGTTGAGATGTGGGATATGCTATCCAGATACTCCATTTTGTCGATAGCGGCTAATGTGTCCCCACCTCCCACGATAGATAACATTTTTGGATTTTGGGAAATTGTGTAATACAAGAAATCTGTTCCCCGGGAATACTGTGGATTTTCAATGACCCCAACAGGCCCGTTCCAAATAAGAGATTTTGCGCCAATAATTGCTTTTGCATAATCGGCTTGAGCCTCAGGACCAATGTCTAAAATAGCATCTGATGCTTTTATATCAGTAATTTTTTTGACAACACCTGCAGTTACTTCATCTTCCCTGTCTCCAACTACCACTTCGCGGGGAAGTAGAATTTTTGTTTGTTTTTCTTTTGCATGTCTCACAATTTTTTTGACATCATCAATCATATCTTTCTCGCACAAGCTCTTTCCAATAGGATAACCCAGTGCAAATAGGAATGTATTTGCAAGTCCTCCTCCAAGTATTAAAAAGTCTGCTATTTCTGTCAATTTGTAAAGTAATTTTAATTTTGTACTTACTTTTGCTCCACCAATAATAGCTACAAATGGATGTGCGGGATGACGAAGTGCATGACCTATGGTCTCAACTTCCCGCTCCATAAGTAATCCACCATAATGCGGTAACAACTTTGGTACCTCAGTTATTGATGCACAATCTCGGTGGCTTACTCCGAATGCATCATTAACATACACATCAGCAAGCGAAGCCAATTTTTTTGCAAATTCGTGGTCAGCTTCTTCCTCTTCTTTAAAGAATCTGATATTTTCTAAAAATAAAATCTCCCCCGCTTTTTGCTCCTCAAAATGTTTTTTTGCACCTTCAGACATAAAATCATCAATAACCAGAAGCTTTACATGAGGCAGGTATTTATGAAGCCTTTCAGCAATAGGTTTTAAACGCAACGATTCATCCCACCCCTTAGGACGGCCTAAATGACTTATGAGGATTACCTTATTTCCATCTTTGAGTAATTTATTAATTGTAGGGAGAGCTGCTCGGATTCTAGCATCATCGGTTATGCGAGTACCCTTCATGCTGACATTAAAATCTACTCTCAGAAGCACTCTTTTGTGCTTAATGTGGGCTTTATCAATATAAATTATCATGAAAGTAAAGTAGGTTCACCAACATACTTATTTACCGTATGTAAGGTTCCTACAATATTGAGTTTTTGGAATAATATTTCTAATTCTTCAGCTAATTTTGCCCTTATATTTTCTTTCTCCGACTCATCCATAAGCCAAAGGTCTTTCTTATTTGGACCAATAGCTTTCTTTCTTAATTTATATATAAACTGCTCATCAGTCCAACCTTCTTCCTTCTCATCAGAAAAATTTGATCGTACATACTCATAGAGTTTGTTTCTTGTTGCCTCACTCATATTCTCATATACGATCGTTAAAAATCCTGTCGCCAAATGAATTTCGACTGTTCCAACCTCAGGAAATTTTCCAAACATCTCATGTGGTAATGTAGACGCACCATGTTGTACAGGACCGGCCATTCCATATTTTTCCCGGGCGACTTTTCCAATGCTTTCAAGAACCCCAAAATCTACATTTACTTCCTTGAGAGTACCGTCAGGATTTGGTGTTCCACCATGAGAAGTTCCAGTCTGAACACTTACCTTAGATATAATCTGTATGTCGTTGCTACCTAATTCATCAATGTAACCGGTCATAAATGCATCAAAATCTTCTACATCCGAGTTAACGTCCCCAATATGTCCAATTTCACCACCTATGGTTACTGTTACACCAGCAGGTTGCATAGACCGTATAAATTTTGTAACAACTGATGTCATCTCAAAATTGTTTTTTTGTTGATCTGCTTTTTCGGGTAATGATAGATCTACCAGAGTTGATGCATCAATATCGATATTATAAAAACCGGCAGCCAATGCATCTTTTACCGCCAACTCTATTTCGTCAATTTGCCCTTGAGGATATTCCTTGAATTTTTTTGTGTCAAACTGATAATGATCACCCTGCAAGAATACCGGACCAACATATCCTTCTTTTATTGCTGCAGCTAGAACACAAACTGCAACTTCATCCTGATTTTGATTGGTATAAATTGCCTCACTTCTTGATAATTCAAATATAAAAGCTCCTGCGGCATGCTCTGTAGCTTTTTTAAATACTTCACGGGCTACATCGTATGTAATTGCCCTCATATTCATAGCTGGCACGGTAAAACCTTTTACTACACCTTCACCAAAAGCCCTATAAAGAGGGTAAATTGAAGCAGGAAAAATACCAAGCGATTTTGCCAATTTCCTTATGTAGACACGGCAAAGATGTCGAGTCTGGGCGTCATCTGAAAGTACAGCTGAATATATAAGATAGTCTATCCCAAATTCATGCAATTTTTCTTCATCTCGAACTGTTATATTTTCGTCATCAAACGAAAATACTTCACGAAGATTGTCATCAAGCTCACTTACTGATTGAAATATCATATGGGCAGAAATTAGTTATTAGTCCTCAGTTTTGAAACTACAGACTGATTTCAGTGTACGGTATTCCAAAACTATCAGTCAATAGGTATAATATTTTTTTCACCCGAATTCATATACCACTATTGACACCTACTCTTCTTAAATGCTCTACTTAATATTGAGTATGATTCGTCAAATTGAGGATAAGAATTTATTTCAAAAAACAAAATTATTTATTCAGGAAATCGGATTCAAAACTGCAAGTGCGTATGCTCTTTTGGTTATTCTCCTGGTTGCCATTACGGTAACTTTTATCTCTGTTCAAAAAAGGCAGAATTTACGGCAAAATGCAGCTGGTTCTGCTCTGACCGTTGATGCTACAAAGTCAATCCGTCCTTTTACCCATCTTATGCTCGGCCAGGCTTTAGTGAATTGGGAACACAGTTGGGGCAAGCCATTCCCAAATGAAGTTCCTGGACTCTCGGCAACAATGAAGACAGAAGGGGTTGGAATTATAAGATACGCGGGAGGACTTTGGGCAAATTATGTTGGTTTTGACAGAACTCTGCAGCGTACTCCTTATACCAACTGGACAAAAAATGGTAATACCTACTCTTTTACATACGGAACTGACGAACTGGATTCGTTAAATAAGTTTGCAGACAATATAGGAGCAGATGTCATGATTCAAGTAAATATTGCACAAAATGATCCTACTATGTGGGCTGACATGGTTAAATACGTAAATATTGAAAAAGGATATAACTTTAAATATTGGGAATTTGGAAATGAATTTGACGTTGATACAGCTCTTAATATTACGCCTGAAATTTATGCAGCCAGAACTTCTGCTTACATTGAGGCCATGAAAGATGTTGACCCTTCTATACATATTGTCTCAGGAGTTCCAGGCACTGCAGCTGATGCACCTCGTCAAGGTTGGAATGATAGTATTACCGATCTTTCACACTACATGACACTTACCGCTCCAATAGTAACTCCCAAAGGCAGGAAAATTGATGAGTTAAGCTATCATTGGTATCAAGCATGCAACAGCACATCAGTAACCGACCTTTTGCAGTATCAATTTAGTGGTCTTGCTACAACTTCATGGCGAAATTCTTACTCACGAATTTGGTCACAAATTGCTCCTTCTCGTGTAAAAACAGAAATTATTGGCGCAAATCCGTTCAAACAAGGCATAACAGAACTCAATTTTGACGCATGTAACTACGACAATTCAACAAATGGTAATCATTTAAATGCTTTATGGGTTAGCGATATCCTGGGTAGGCTTTCCTATAACGGTCTTGATTTTGTAACCTGGTACGAAGGATATGGAACACAAGGTTATTCTCAAATCTATCCTGATGATGGCAATGCACCTAAAAAATTGTATATCCGCCCAACCTATTATGCTTTTTATATGTATAACAAATATTTTGGTGATCAAATGGTAGATGCTCATTCTTATGATGATTCTTCTATATCTATATTTGCATCAACCGACTCAAAAGATCCAAATAAGCTGAAGCTTAGAATCACGAATTTAACCGGCGCAGATATTACCGTACCAATTAATATAACCGGATTTACGGCTGGGACTGGACAAGTTTATGTTTTACAAAGCACAAATCCAACGGATACTTCCGCTGCAAGTAATGTAAATACCTCTCCAACAACAATAAATGGAGCTAAGTTGGATCCTAACAATTTGGCTGCTTCTGAAGCCTTAATTACGCCCCAAACAGTAAATATTAATAATGCTACTTTTACCTATACATTTCCAAAATACTCATCAATAGCTATGATTTTGAGTGCAGGTACAATTGTGTCAAAAACACCAACACCAACCCCGATTATTCCAACCGCAACTCCAACGCCAACACCATCCCCTTCGCCTACATCTACAATAACTCCAACCCCTACCCAAATTCCTACTTCAACACCCACACCTACCACTTCGACACCAACACCGGTACTCCAAAAACCAGGGGATGCCAATGCGGACAACAAGGTAGATATTCAAGATCTTTCAATTTTACTTTCTCATTGGAATAAAAATGATGCGCCAATGGCTGATTTTAATCAAGATGGCATAATAAATATCACAGATCTATCCATTCTTTTATCAAACTGGGGGAAATAATGGTTAAATAGAGGTATGATCCAGGAAATTCATGATAAAAGTTTTTTTAATAGTTTTAAAACAGTAGGATCTTTGGTTTTAATGTTCTTTTTTCTTTTTGTAATTGGAATTACATTTTTTCTAGCTCAAACAAGCCAGGACATCAGACAAGAAGCATCAAATCGAAAAACAACCAAGATTGAATCATATTTGTCACGTCTGAGAAAATCAAAACCGTCCCCCACTCCGAATACATCTCCAACTCCTAGAACAACTATAAATCCGACTATAACAACTTCTTCGACTACTGTGACACCGGGCAGTTCACCAAAAATTTGTGATACGAATGGAGACAATAAAATTGATGTTCAAGATCTATCAATGGTTCTCTCCCATTGGAATAAAAATGATGCTCCAACGGCAGATTTTAATCAAGATGGCATAACAAATATAAACGATTTATCTGCACTACTTTCAAATTTTGGAAAATAGTCGTTAAATATATGTATGGTTCACGAAATTCGTGACAAGAATTTATTTGAATTAATTAAAAACTCAGCCAGAGAAATCGGTGGCAAAACACTCGGTGCTTATGCCCTAATGGCTTTTTTGCTCATCGCAATAACTGCTACTTTTATTTTTGCCCAAAAAAGACAAACTGTCGTGCAAAATGCTTCATATAATGCAACGAATCACAGTTTTTTAGCTACATTTGATGGTGATCCAACAGCTCCTGAAAGATTTGTAAATACTCTTGACTACAACGATTTTGATGTGCAAGTCCACAGTCGAGATCAAGGTACCTGGTATACACTTGAGCCATTAATGGCAGAGCATGGAACGGATTGTGCTGCTTCGCCTGACAATGCTGCTTTCCCTACACACATGATAAATTCATATGAAGACGCTGTTTTTCATTGTAAAAATCACTTAATGACATCGATTCACGCTGGTGGGTATGGTCTTATTGTTCTAACACCAAACACAATGGCTGATAATTCGTCTGGAACTGCTATTGTTCAATTTGATATGAGCACATTGCGCATGAGTGCTCGAGATTGGATCGATCTCTGGATTACTCCATATAAAGAAAACGTAGTATTACCATTTGATCAAGGAAATGTTGACCTGCAGGGATTTGCCAAAACCGGAGTTCACATAAATATGTCTATATTTAATGGTGAAACCACATTTAGAGGGTATTATGCTCAAAATTATGTTGAAACAGAGATAAGTGATTGCTGGTGGTGCACTATAAAACAATATCTTCCCCAAGGTGAAAGCGCAGCAACTCGTCAAACATTTAAATTAACTTGGAACAAAACACATGTAAAATTTGAAATGCTTCCTTCATCAACTTCTAACGGGGTTGTTTGGGTTGATGGTGATATACCGGATCTCGGGTTTAATCAAGGTGTTGTTCAATTTGGCCATCATTCTTATAATCCGGACAAAGATGACTCTTGCATCGCTCCAGTTCCAACTGTTAATGGAATGTCTACTTGCAGTACCTGGCATTGGGACAATATTAGCGTTTCACCCGCAGTCCCCTTTACTGTTATAAAAGCAGATAAGCGGTATGTTGATAGTACTTCGGCATTCCAAAAAATTACGTTTAATTCCCCTGCTCCGGCAAATGCATATCTTCGATTTGCCGCAGTTGGACAACCACTTTTGTCGTATGACAATGGAACTACATTTACCCCTCTTACGACACAACCTTCTTCACAAGAAGGATTACACAATGGTGAAGTATTGTGGGGTCATGCGGCAAGTTTTTTCACACCAATTCCTCAAGGAACTCAATCTGTTTATATTAAATTAAAAACTTATCCTGGCAGTAATTACACTGAAAATTTTGGAATGATTGCTCAAGATTTTGCAATTTGGTCAGAAAATTCTATACAGACAGGAATAACTCCGACCGTTCAAATAACTCAGTCGCCAACTTCAGCTCCGACAGCGACCCTTGCCCCATCACCAACAACTTTTCCCACACCAACCCCTACAGCTTTACCAACCCCAACTCCTACAAAAATTCCTACCTCAACACCAACTCCACTTCCTACAGCAACTCCAACACCATCTCCTACGCCAACCCCCACACCCATAACTCAAAAAGCAGGGGATGTTAATGGTGACACAAGAATAGATATCCAAGATCTTTCTTTCCTTCTCACTCACTGGAATAAAAACGACGCGCCCACGGCTGATTTTAATCACGACGGAGTTGTAAATATAAGTGATTTATCTACGTTGTTATCAAACTGGGGAAAGTAAGCATCTTCTCAAAATTATAAAAATTTTCTTCAAAAATTTTACTATTAGAGGAAAAGAGTCTTGGCTCCGCTCCCATATGGTCGCTACGCTGATACGCTAACAAAAATGATATACTGAAGTATGATTCATGAGATTCGTGAAAAGAATTTATTTGAAAGTATCAAAAATTCCGCTCGAGAAATTGGCGGTAAAACTCTTGGCGCGTACGCTCTCATGGGCGTGTTACTCATAACCATAACAGCTACTTTTATCCTCGCTCAAAAAAGACAAACCATCGTACAAAACGCTTCGTATGATGCAACAACCCATACTTTTACGGAAAATTTTGATGGGCAACCAACTACTCCTCAACCACTAACCCAAGTAGGACAAAGCACTTGGGATATAGCCATTCATTCTCGGGACAATTCTACGTTCGATACGCTCGAATCAATGGAGGGACATCATGGCATGGACTGTGGAGCACCGGTTGATGCATCCGGTAATTTAGTCACACATCATATTGATGGTACTTATGAACAATCTGTTTTTAAATGTAAAGATCACATCATGACCTCAATCAAAGCCGGGGGTTATGGGCTCATTGAGCTTACTCCTGATGTGATGGTTGATTTTACGAATGGGGAAGCAGTCATAAAATTCGACATTACTACTCTGCAATCATCCAGACGCGATTGGTGGGATGTTAGGATAACTCCTTATAATGAAAACGTTCAACTTCCTTTCGATGATGAGGGAGCAGATCTTGAAGGTCAACCGAAAGATGGAGTCAGATTTACTTTGGGTACTGAGCGTCAAATACACCCACGGATAACCAGAAACTTTAACGATGATGATCAATTTCAAGCATTTAATGGAAGCTATGATAGTTTTTTAAGCTACGACACGTTTCTCACTCCAAGTCCACAAAGAAGGGATACTTTTGAATTTCATATCTCAAAAACACATATAAAGGCTTGTATGCCTATCTACAATAAATGTTGGGTAGATTCAGACCTTACACAACCGCTAGATTGGAGCACGGGTATAGTTCAATTTGGTCATCATTCTTATAATCCGGAAAAAGATTGTGACTATTATGTTTCTCCAATTGGTCCCTGTGGAGCAGATACATGGCACTGGGATAGTTTTTCAATAAGCCCGTCAATACCTTTTGGCATGATAAAAGGGGACAGACGAATGATAAATCAAAATGGAGCCGCAGTAAATTTTCAAGGGCCGGCTCCCGCAAATGCAAATTTACGGTTCTCAGCAATTGGTCTTGTTACTCTTAGTTTTGATAACGGATCTACCTGGGTTCCAGCTCAAATTGCACATACCAAATGTGAAAGGGGGACAACTTGCTTCCATGCTGAGCATCTCTCCTCTTATTGGACACCGATCCCACAAGGAACACAAAAAGTTTTATTCAAATTTTCTAAAGACTATTGGTATGAAGGACCATTTCAAGCAAAGGATTTCGCCATTTGGGCCCAGGATCCGAATTTTACACCTTTCCCAACTTTTACCCCTACTCCGATTCCTCCAACTCCAACCCCTCTTCCGCCTGGTACAGTTATTAAGATGGGGGACACTATAGTTAGAACTGAAGCAGATAGTGGAAACGGTAATTTACTTCTTGCTCAAAAAGCAACGTTATCCCAGGCTGGAACCCTTCTTTCCCTTTCATTTTATGTCACTAACGCCTCAGGTAACCTCAGATTAGGTGTATACGATGCAAGTGGCCCAACTGGTGGACCTGGACAAAAAATTGCAGAAACATCCTCTTTTGCTGCTGTTTCGGGATGGAATTCCGCAAATATTACATCCCCAGTATCATTACCTGTCGGAACTTATTGGTTAGCATATCTTCCATCAGACAACAATTTAGCATTTGAAAAAATTTCAAATGGTACGGGAGGCAGATTCTATTCATATAACTTTGGTGCAATGCCACAAACATTTTCAACATCATCAAGCTCTACCCAATCAAATTGGTCATTTTATGCAACTCTTGTATCTCCAGGGGCTACAATAACCCTCTCCCCAACTCAATCTGTACCGACCCCAACACTAACACCAACTCCCACACCAACAAAAACACCGACTCCTTCTCCAACACCAACCCCATTGCCAACTGCTACTCCAACAGCAACACCAACTCCAGTTACCCAAAAATCGGGTGACGCTAATGGAGACTCCAAAATAGATATTCAAGATCTTTCATTCCTGCTCACTCACTGGAATAAAAATGATGCACCAACTGCCGATTTTAATCACGACGGCACAATAAACATATCTGATCTCTCAATATTATTATCAAATTGGGGAAAATAGTATACTAAATATATGAAAAAACTCTTAAGTATTGTGTGTTCATTGATGTTTCTTTTCTTCGTACCATTAGCCCATGCGCAAGATATGGCAACAGTTATTTTTTCAGCCCGCAATCAAGTTGTTGTTGGAAGAAATGTGACAGTTGATGTTTTTATTAATTCAAATACCACAATCAATGCAGCACAAATTACAATAACTTATCCTCAAAATGAATTTCAATTTGTCTCAATAGATTCTAAAAAGTCGGCTTTTAGCATAACGGCTGAAGAAAAAAGCGGATTGGGAATAATAAAAGTAGCTCGTGGGAATATAAAAGCTCTGAAGGGCAGAAATAATTTTACCGCATTCACACTTAAAGCGCTCAACAATTCTTCGTCTATATCTCATCTTGGCTATTCAGTCACAGACTCTCTAGTCATGTCATACAATAACGTTAATATTTTAGCCGGATCAATGGTTCAAACTGTTCAACCACCAACCAATACTTCCTACCCTCTTATACAAACCACGACAAATACAACAACTAGAACTTCAGGTACGTCGACTCAGGGAGTTGTCTCTGTTTTATCTCAAGCTGTTAAAATCTTCTTCAATGGCCTCTTCAAGTAACTAGTCAGTTATCATTGGTTATTTGCTTATTTTAGCCTAAATATATATAATCCACCCTACCACTATGCCTGAAGAAGAACATTTTCATAAGTGGATTCTAAGTTCCCCGGTCGATGGAGTTTCAACAGGAACATGTTATTGCGGAGAGGTTAAAGATTTTGGGGGATCGGGTGCTAATTATAATTTCACTCATTCAAGGCATTTATCTCCATCAAAAATGATAAAACCTGAAATGGGGCGACCTAGTTCAAAGCTTTTAGGGATATTTGAAAAAATGCTTGGTGGTATGAGCAATAATGATATAGCAAAAAGTTTAAGGTTAAATGTGAACGGTTTAATTCGTGAAAGAACTCGGGGACTCCAATCTATGGGTGTGTCCGGTTCAGGTCAAAGCTCTGTATTACAATCTATTTTGTATTCGGTTGAAAATGGATATATAAAAGTACCAACTATAGAAGGAGTGCATCTTGAAGATACTGAAAAAATAGTGTTGGATATGTTAACCGAAAATCCAGCTGATTCTGTTGCAAATGAGATAGGTATACCAGTTAAAAATTTCGAATCAATCCTTGCACCTACTTATGAAAAATTAGGTGTTAACAATTCATTGGCTGCAGCTGCTGTATGGTTTGGAAACGGGTTAGAAGAGAAAGGGATTAATAATTAACAAAAGTTGTAATTTTTGCGTTTTTCTTAACTGTTGCGATCCATTCTTGATATTTTTGAGCTAATTTTTGTTGTTCCATTTGTTGTCTAAGATTTGCTTTTGCCGCATTTTGATCTTTTTCGGTTGCTAGTAAATCCTGATTTTTTGCAAGAAAATCATTGAATTCTTTGTCAGATACTTTTACTTGGTCTCCCAAAATCTTTGTTACCAAAATCTGAACTTTTACTTCATCTCTAAATTTTTCTTTTGTAAGGCCTTGAGTTGCAAGTAATTGATCGAGGTTTTGTCCTTGAGCTTGGAATTGACTTCTAATCCGTGCAATTTCGCCGTCAATATCTTTCTCACTAGCAGTTATATTTTTCTTCTGAGCTTCTTGAAAAACCAACATGCGAGTAACAACAGCATCCAATGCAGCTTTACCTGACTGTTGCTCTAAATCATGAATTATTGCGAGTCTTGATACAGGTTGGCCATT
>CAZEGF010000051.1:0-36292 GCA_964511965.1 uncultured Gammaproteobacteria bacterium | reverse complement strand
TACTCCAAGACTTTTCTTTTCCTCCATTATCACCCCTATTTCCATATCTCCCCAGTCTTCCCTTATTCCCAACATCCTCCTACCCCGTCAAAATCCTATCAAAAATCCCAACTTTCGACAGGGGAAAATAGTTATACAAACATGAAAAATGGTAGCCTCAGAGAATTTGCTATCAAAAATTGGACATTTAGCCTCAAATATCGTGAAAACTACTGTTTGACAAGCTGTGAAAAATGTGTAGTAATTAGATTAGGGTAAAAAACTTGGACATTTGAACTTTAATGTCCAACTTTTCACAGACCAAGAAACTGCCAAATGGACGAGAAGTTATTAAGCATTCAAGAAGCCGCCAAAAAGTTAAAAGTTTCAACTAAGACTCTTAGACGCTGGGAAAATAAAGGAGTACTAACCCCTATCAGGACTGAAGGAGGTCACCGACGCTACACCCAAGCTCAAATCAACGATTTCATTGCTAAGGCAAAGATAAAGGCTCCGGTTGTAGCACCCCAGCCTCCAGTAGCTCCTGATTTTATTGCCCAATCCCCAGTAACCGCTCCGTTAGCTGATACGTCACCTTTTAAAGCTACCCCACCTCAAGCTCCAGTCAATGTATCAGCTCAAACTCCACCGCAACACCCAACCCCATCTACCCCAATAGCCTCAAATCCTAAAGAATCAGTTCCAACTCCGGTAATGCGTCAACAAGTAGACCAAAAATTGCCAGAGAAATCTGATGTAACTATAGGTTATCATTTTCCTTTCCATAATCGTTCCAAATTTTTCATCGGGGGATCGGTCGCATTTGCCATAATCGTATTTCTTTTCTTCGTATCTGCCCCATCTCTTCAGAAAGCAATAAGAGGTTCAATTGCCGGTTATCTTAACTTACAACCTAATACTCCAATTGATAAGACGTTGTTTGCCAACAATTCAAAACCCATAAAAGGAGATATTACCTTTGAGGGTAATGTTTTTATTAAAGGCAAGCTCAAAGTAGATTCAACTATACTTGCTGCGAATTATCCTCCCAAGACTGAAAATTATGATACATCCTCAAACAACTCTTCTTCTGAAGAAGGAACGGAACTGGTAGTTCCAATAGGCTCGGGTTTGAACTTAAATGGTGGTATTTTGACTAATACTGACAAAGGAAGCGATCAAAAGATATTCAAAACTATAAAAGCAGGCTCAACTACGACTGATGCCACCAGTAACACAGATACTTTTGAATTTGCATCAGGCAATGGCATTTCTCTCTCACTTGATAACCACAACAAGAAATTAACTATAACAAATACCGGTAATAGTAGCTCAAATAGTGTCACAGAGCTAATTTCTTCTGCAAATGGAAGTGGCTCTACCTCCTCTTTCTCGGGTCTTGAGTTTGTCGGTAGTAATAATGAATTAGGACTCCTTCAGGGATGTTCAAACGGTGAACTTTTGAAGTGGAATTCTTCGACCAAAGAATGGGAATGTTCAACTGATCTCAATGGAGCAGGTGGAAGCGTTACTAGTGTTGACGGGCTCGTTGGGGCTCTTACTATATCAAATACCTCTGGGGCTGGAGCCACTATCACAATTGATGATGCTTCAACTACTCAAAAAGGTATAGCTCAATTTAACGCAACAAATTTTTCTGCCTCATCCGGTACAATCAACACAATTCAAAATATCAGTACCACTTCAAGTCCAACTTTTAATAACGTTACTCTTTCTAGCCTCTCAACAACAGGAATAGTACATAACAATGCGTCTGGCGTACTCTCTACTTCAGCACTTAATTTAGCTGGAGGTGTAACTGAGATTACTGGAACTTTGCCGATTGGTAATGGGGGCACTGGGACTGGATCAACTCCAACAAATGGTCAGGTCCTCATTGGAAATGGTACTGGTTACTCACTTGCTACTCTAACTCAAGGAACTGGTATTACTGTAACAAATGGTGTAGGAACTATATCAATTGCCTCAACTCTAGGAACCTCAATCGATTTAACTTCTGAAGTAACCGGACTATTACCGGTAGGAAATGGTGGAACGGGTACAAATTCATTTACGGCGGGGGGAATCCTTTACGGTAATACTACTTCACCTGTAGCCTCAAGTGCTCAAGGAGTTGCCGGTCAGGTTCTACTCTCTGGTGGTAGCGGTGCTCCAACTTGGACCACAGGAACACTTGCTCTGGGTGGAAACCTTATCACATCAGGGGGATCAGCAGTAACATTTACCTCAACTGGTTCTACAAATGTAACTCTTCCAACTACAGGAACTTTAGCAACTCTCGCCGGTAATGAGGCTTTAACTAATAAAACTATTAATGGTCTCACTCCAACTTCCCAAGCAGACGGATTTACCATCTCAGGTGGTACAATCTCAAGAACTCTGACAGTTACAGGTAATAGTTTGTCTCTAAATCAAAGTCTTCTTACTTCATCCTCACCTACTTTTGGTGGCTTAACTCTTACTGGATTTGCCAACTGCGCCCTCGAAACGAATGGTTCAGGGGTTACCATCTGTGGAGTTGGTGCTGGCTCTGATTGGACAATCGCAAATGGTTCTATTTATCCTGTAAATAACACCTTGGACTTTCTCATTGGTAGTACAGCTACCTCAACTGCAAAATTTGCAGTTCTCAATGTAAATGGTGCCCGAGGAACACAAACAGCCTCGATTTCAGGAAATATCGTACTTGATAATGCAGCATCAATCCAAACAACCAATAATCAAAACTTAACCCTTGGCGGAAATACAACCGGAAACATTGCCATTGCTACCCTTTCAACAGGTATTGTTAAGGCAAATGCATCAGGAATTCTTTCATCAGCAGCTGTAAATCTATCAACTGCTGATATAACAGGAACTCTTGGAGTTGGTAATGGGGGCACAGGGATAGGCTCTGTTGGAAGTGCTGGATCCATCGCATACTCAAACGGTTCCGCATATGCATTTAGTGCAGTTGGTACTCCAGGGGATTGTTTGCTTTCTGCTGGAAGCGGAAGCCCAACCTGGGGTTCATGTGCCGGTGGTGGAGCCTCAAGCTTTGGTACTACCGGAGGATTACTCTACCCTCTAGATACAACAGTAGACTTTGCTATTGGTGGAACCGCGACGACTTCTGCTAAATTTGGGGTATTTGGAGTTGGTACAGATACACCAGTTGCATCTCTATCAGCTTCAACAGGATATGGATTGACCCTTGGGTATGACGGAACTATCCAAACAACGAAGGACCAAACTTTAACAATTGGTGGAAATACGACCGGAAATATCACCCTCTCGCCTCTAAATGGTAATGGAAAAGTCAGATCTACCGGAACAATTGATATTGCGACTGGCAAGACCTACCAAATCAACGGTAGTGATATCCTCAGCTTAACAGCCCTCGGAGGAAGTGTGGTTAGCTCCTCACTTACTTCAGTTGGGACTATAACTTCAGGTACATGGAATGGCTCAACAATTAGCAGTCAATACGGCGGAACGGGCCAAAACTTTGCTGCCTCAACTGGAGTTCCTACACTATCGTCTGGAACATGGTCGGTAAGTTCTCAACTTTCAGCTCAAAGAGGCGGTACAGGAATTGATGGATCTGGAGCTACCAATGGACAAGTACTTATTGGAAATGGATCAGGATACACTCTTTCAACACTCACCCAAGGAAGTGGTATAACAATAACCAACGGAGCTGGGTCAATCACAATAGACTCTAGCCTCGGTGTATCAGTTGATTTAGGCAGTGAGGTAACAGGCACGCTTGGAGTTGGGAACGGTGGAACAGGAACAGGTTCAATTGGCTCTGCTGGTACAGTTGCTTATTCTAATGGCACAACTCTAGCTTATACCGGAGTAGGTGCTCCTGGAGATTGTTTGATATCAACTGGAGCTACCACGCCCACCTGGGGTGGGTGCTCTGGGGGTGGCTCATCAGGATGGTTAACATCCGCCGGTCTGTTCTACCCGGCCGATTCAACAGTAGACCTAGCTGTTGGAGGAACCTCAACTGCATCAGCCCGATTCGGGATTTTTGGCGTTAATACAGATACACCAGTAGCTTCTATTTCGGCTTCAACAGGCTATGGCATTTCTCTTGCGTATGATGGTTCTATACAAACAACCAAGAATCAGAGTCTAACCATTGGTGGAAATACAACAGGTAACATAATCCTCTCACCTAATGGAGGAAATGATCAAGTTATATCCTCAGGTAGTATCAATGTCGCGAGCGGTAAAACATATAAGATCAATGGGGTCGATGTTTTGAGCTCAAGTTCGCTTGGTACTGGTATAACAGGGTCAAGTTTGACGAGCGTTGGTACCATTACTTCAGGTGTTTGGAATGCAAGCTTAATAGGAACTGCATACGGTGGACTTGGAGCTGATGTTACTGCAGCTGGAGCCGGGGAAATACTTTATTCTACCGGAACCAATACATATGGTCATCTAGCTGCAGGGATTAATGGGCAGTGCCTAACCTCATCAGGTGCTGGAGCTCCTGTCTGGGGTCCTTGCGGATCAATGACTAGCTCTCCATTTGGAGAATCGCTTGGCTCTATTATTCCCTTCAACTCTACGGAAGACTTTTTGATTGGAGGACAAGCGACAACGAGTGCAAAATTTGCCGTTCTTGGGATAAATGAGGCTCGCGGGACTCAAATTGCTTCACTCTCCGGAAGTCTGGTCCTAGATAGTCTTGGATCTATTCAAACAACTAACAAGCAAACTCTGACGATCGGAGGAAGCACAACTGGCGCTGTTGCAATATCCGGTATCGGAACCGGAGTTGTTCATAGCACAAATGGGGTGCTTTCAACTGCTGTTGTAACAAATGCTGAGCTTCAAAATTCATCAATTACTGTTACCGGAGGGACTGGCCTTGGCGTTTCCGGCTCACCAGTTTCACTTGGAGGAACATTAACATTATCAAATACCGGAGTTACTTCAAATGTAGCAGGTTCTGGAATTTCGGTGAACCAGGCAACAGGTGCGGTAACAATCACAAATACTGGTGTCCTTTCAGTAGTCGGTGGAACAGGCGGAACTGCCCAAACCGGAGCATTAACAATAAATAATGCTCAAACTTCAGGGGGAGCAATTACTATTGATGACGCAACAGCTATTGCTAAAGGTATTGCCTCATTTAACTCTACTAATTTCAGTGTAAGTTCGGGAGCCGTCAATACTATTCAAAATATCACGACAACTTCCTCCCCAACTTTTAACGGCCTCACTCTCTCCGGCTTAACACTCACCGGATTTGCCAACTGTACCTTAAAAACCGATGGTAGTGGAATTACCACATGCGGTACTGATTCAATTGGTACAAATTATTGGAATCAAACAAATGGTGTAATTACTCCAAGCAATTCAACTGTAGACTTCTTACTAGGATCACAATCAACAGATAGTGCAAAGTTTGCAATACTCAACATTAATGGGGCTCGCGGTACTCAAACTGCTACGTTGTCTGGAAACTTAACTCTTGATGCTGCATCAAGTATTCAGACAACAAATAATCAAACTCTTACACTTGGTGGAAATTCGACTGGAAATATTATTCTCTCACCAAACGCTGGTACCGGAACCGTGCTTGCAACTGGGGATCTTAACCTCTCAAACGGAAAAGCCTATTACATTAATGGCACAAGCGCTCTAAGTTCAAATACCCTGGGAACTGCTGTTACAGCGTCATCACTCACATCAGTTGGAGCTTTGGCTAGTGGATCTATAGCTAACGGATTTGGGACAATCTTAACTTCAAACACTATCCAGGGTTCAGACATAACAGCCTCTGGAACCACAGGTTTTATCTCAAGTGGAGCTGGGGCTGATCTTACTTTTGATGCATCAGGAACTCACACGATTTCTGCTACCTCAGGTACTCTTGAGTTAGGTGCTCTCACCCTAACTGGAGCAATTTCAGGAAACGGACAAAACATAACAGGTCTTGGCACAATAAATGGTCTTGCCATAACGGCTAATACCGGAACTATTACCTCTGGAACTTGGAATGGAGCTGTGATTGGTGCAGCCTATGGAGGCACCGGAATTGATGGTTCTTCTGCGGGGAACGGAACAGTTCTTATCGGTAATGGCTCCGGGTATACCTTGGCAAACTTGTCAGCCGGGTCGGGAATAAATATATCAAATGGCCCCGGATCCATATCAATATCAAGTACAATTGTGCCTAATTCTAAATTCACACAAAATGATTCTCTTGGTGTTCTCTACCCAAATAATAATACGTTAGACTTTCTCATCGGAGGGACTTCAACATCTGCAGCAAAGTTTGCAATTACAGGGGTTAACGATACTCGAGGCCAACAAACAGCAACTCTTTCTGGAAGCTTAACCCTTGATTCATCCGGGTCTTTGCAAACAACAAATAACCAAACATTAACTATTGGAGGAAACACAACCGGGAATGTCATTCTGTCTCCTAATAATGGCACCGGAACTGTTACTTCAACAGGAGACTTCAATCTAGCATCAGGTAAGGCCTTTACTATAAATGGGACATCTGTTCTTAATGGAACAACTCTTGGGACAGGCATAACCGGCTCTTCACTTACAAGCGTTGGGACCATTACCTCAGGTACATGGAACGGAACATCAATTGCTCCTCAATATGGTGGAACCGGTCAAAATTTCTCCGGCTCAACCGGTGTTATAACTGTAAATTCCGGAACTTTCGTCGCATCCGCTCAACTCTCAACCGCACTGGGTGGACTTGGAGCTAATATAACAGCTGCTGGTGCCGGTGAACTTCTCTACTCAACTGGAACAACTACATATGGGCATTTGGCAGCAGGTGTTGGTGGTCAGTGTCTTACGAGCGGTGGTGCTGGTGCACCAGTCTGGGCACCATGTGGAACCTCAAGCGTTACTCCTTTCCAAGAACTAACTGGAGCAATTGTTCCAAATAATTCAACAGTTGACTTTTTGATCGGAGGACAGGCAACCACATCTGCAAAGTTTGCTGTTCTTGGAATCAACGGAAACCGTGGAACTCAAATAGCTTCAATTTCCGGAAATATAGTTTTGGATAGTGCAGGATCAATCCAAACAACCAATAATCAAGATCTCACGATTGGCGGAAATACAACCGGTGGAATCATACTCTCTCCAAACAATGGTAATGGATCTGTCAACTCAACAGGAGACTTCAATCTATCAAATGGAAAGTCTTACTTTATAAATGGCGTAAATGTTCTATCGGGCAGCACTCTTGGAAGTGGCATTACAGCCTCAAGTCTTACTAGCGTCGGCACTATTTCAACGGGTATCTGGAATGCAACAGCTATTGGTGCACAATATGGAGGTACAGGAATAGATACCAGTGGAGCAACAGGAGTCCCAACTCTCTCCTCTGGAACATGGAGTGTGTCTGCTCAGCTTTCAACTCTTCGTGGAGGAACAGGTGTTGATGGGTCAACTGCGGGCAACGGAACTATTCTTATTGGAAACGGATCTGGATATTCATTAGCAAACATAACAGCTGGTACTGGTATATCAATCTCAAATGGGTCGGGCTCAATCACTATTGCTCAAAATCCCAGCGCAAACCCATTTGCTTCAAATTTAGGAGCAATATATGAGAACAATGCTACTCAAGACTTTCTAATCGGAAGCCAATCTACATCATCAGCAAAGTTTGCAATTCTTAATGTCAATGGAACTCGCGGAACTCAGACCGCTTCCGTTGCAGGAAACCTTGTACTTGATGCTGCAGGATCTTTGCAAACAACTCTTAACCAAACACTTACAATCGGTGGTAACGCTACTGGAAATATTATTCTTTCACCAAACAACGGTTCAGGAATTACAACTTCAACCGGCGACTTCAATCTTTCTTCAGGCAAGGCTTTCACAATAAATGGGGCTTCAGTTCTTAGTGGATCAACTCTTGGATCAGGAGTAACTGCTTCAAGTCTTACCTCTGTAGGAACTATAACATCAGGAACATGGAATGGAACAGCAATTGGTACATTATATGGTGGCACAGGAATCGATACGAGCGGAGCAACCGGTGTTCCAACAATCTCAGGCGGAACCTGGTCTGTCGGTGCCCAACTCTCCGCTCTTCGTGGAGGAACAGGAGTTGATGGCTCTGCGGCTGGAAATGGAACTGTTCTTATTGGAAATGGCTCTGGTTACTCTCTTTCTACGTTAACAGCAGGAACTGGTGTTTCAATTACGAATGGTGTTGGATCTATTACGATTTCGCAGTCACCAAGTTCTAATCCATTTACATCAAATCTTGGCACAATATTTGAAAATAATACAACGCAAGACTTCTTACTAGGCTCACAATCAACATCAAGCGCTAAGTTTGCCGTTCTCAATATTAATGGGACACGTGGTTCGCAAACTGCTTCGCTTTCCGGAAATTTGGTTTTAGACGCAGTTTCAAGTATCCAAACCACAAACAACCAAACACTTACAATCGGTGGCAACACTACCGGAAATATCATACTTTCTCCAAATAATGGAAGTAGCACGGTCAACTCGACTGGTGACTTTGCCCTGGCAAATGGTAAGGCGTATTACATAAATGGAGCAAACGTTCTTAACGGAAGCACCCTTGGTACTGGAATTCTTTCTTCGTCCTTAACATCAGTTGGAGCATTGGCTAGTGGATCTATAGCTAACGGATTTGGGACAATTCTTACCGGAAATACTATCCAAGGTACGGATATAACAGCATCAGGAACTACCGGTTTTATTTCAAGTGGAGCTGGAGCTGATCTTCTATTCAATGCTTCCGGAACACACACTATATCAGCATCTTCGGGTACTCTTGAATTAGGCGCACTTACCCTGAATGGAGCCATTACCGGTAACAGTCAAAATATCACCGGACTTGGGACTATCAATGGATTGGCTATTACTGCAAACACTGGAGTTATTACAACGGGAACCTGGAATGGTACTGCAGTCGGTGCACAATATGGAGGTACAGGAATAGATACCAGTGGAGCAACAGGAGTCCCAACTCTCTCCTCTGGAACATGGAGTGTCTCTGCACAACTTTCTGCTCTTCGTGGGGGAACAGGAATTGATGGATCCTCTGCTGGTAATGGAACCGTACTAATCGGAAATGGATCAGGCTATAGTCTTGCAAATCTCACTGCAGGTACCGGTATATCTATTTCTAATGGTTCTGGGTCAATTACAATTGCGCAAAACCCAAGCGATAATCCATTTACATCAAACCTTGGTGCAATTTTTGAAAATAACACATCTCAAGACTTCTTGATTGGAAGTCAGGCGTCTTCGAGTGCAAAGTTTGCAATATTAAATGTTAATGGCACCCGGGGTTCTCAAACCGCATCGCTATCCGGAAGTCTTGTCCTTGATTCTATTGGAAGCTTGCAAACAACACTTAACCAATCATTAACTCTTGGCGGTGGTACAACTGGAAACCTAATATTAGGCAAATCCGGCCAGATACTTACTCTCCCAGGCTTTGACTGCTCCGGATCTGGCAATGGTGGCAAGCTGACAACCACAGCAGGTGGTGTTCTTACGTGTGCATCAGATGGAACAGGTTCTACAAGCTACTCTCCATTCCAAGAGTCCACAAGTCTTGGAATTAACTATCAAGTAAATACAACTGAAGATTTCCTTCTCGGTGATACAGCAACATCTTCTGCTAAATTTGCCTTTATTGGCAATTCGCTAGCTCGTGGACTACAAACAGCATCTATCTCAGGAAATATCGTTCTTGATAGCACCGGATCAATTCAGACTACAAAAAATCAAAGCCTAACCATTGGTGGAAATACTACTGGAAATATATATTTGGATTCCGCAAATGGTGTTATTAGGGCTCAGGATGAATTTATAGCAGCAGGGGAAGCAAGAGTGTTAGGTTATGCAATATATTGGGGTACAGGTGACTGCAACGCAAATTTCTGTATAAGTTCTGGTTCAGTTAGAAATCCAAATTCTGATATCGCTTTGTCGGGGAATGGTGTTAATTTTAACAATACAAATGATACAACGGTTGGTACATTTAGGTCAGATACTATTCAGTTAGGAATAGGCACATCATCTCCTATTTCAGCACTTCATGTCTCAAGATCATTATCATCAACTGCACTAGGAAAAGCTGTTGCCATCTTTAACCAAGTAGAAAATCAGGATATCTTTGCTGCTTCTGCCTCGGGTGTTACAAAGTTTACCATCAATAACGGAGGCAATTTGGGTATAGCAGGCTCTAACGCTTCTTCCTCAAACTATATTACAGCACCAAATTTTGTACTCAACACTTCTGGGCAAATTACAACTGGTACATGGCAAGGGACGATTGTCGGGACTCAATATGGAGGAACCGGACTTAATGCTTCTGGAGTTACTCAAGGTAATATCCCTTACTTTTCAGGTACTGGAGTCCTTGCGGCACTAGCACCATCTACGGCAGGATGGATATTGTCAACAAATGGAGTCGGTGCAAATCCATCATGGATTGATCCCGCAACACTCACCTCAAATAACTATTGGGATATCGCAAATGGTGTCATAACTCCAAAGATGACCTCTACTCTTGATCTTCTTCTCGGAGGTACTTCAACAGCAAGCGCAAAATTCGCATTCATAAATGTTAATAACGGCACACCTACAGCCTCGGTATCAGCTGGTACAAATGGAAGTGTTTATCTTACCGCTACTGGTTTGCTTGCTACAACTGCAAGACAGACGTTAACTCTTGGGGATACTACAACAACAGGAAATATTGTAATCAACAGCGGAAATGGCAGCGGTTCGTCAAATGGAAGCTCTATCAATCTTACAGCAGGCTCTGCTGGTTCAAGCGGAACAGCTGGAGGTGGCGTCAATATTACTGCTGGTGCTGGAACAAATAATAATGCTGGAGGAGTTGTTACTTTAACCGGGGGGGCCGGTAACAATGCTGGTGCTGGAGGAAACGTTGCTCTTATAGGAGGTGCACCTGGCACAAATGCCGGTGCAACTGCAGGAAAAGTAACACTAACAGGAGGTACCGGTACAAATACTCCAGGGGGAGCTGTTGAGTTGACTGGAGGAGCAGGCAATCTAGCTGGTGCCGGTGGTGCAGTTACATTGACTGGAGGAATTGGCGGAAATAACGGATCAGTAGTTGCTGGTGCAATTAATTTGATAGGAGGTGCCGGCGCAGGTTCTGCCGGAGTTGGTGGAGGAATTAATCTCACAACAGGAGCCGGATCTGCAGGATCAGCAGGTGGAGCATCTGGATCTATTGCAATTGCTAGTGGAAATGGAGGAAACGGATCAGTTATTTGGGGTGGAAATTCAGGCGATATAGGCTTTACTATCGGTACTCCTGGAACAACTACAAGTGGTGCTGGTGCAAATGCTGGTAACTTTACATTTACAGGGAGCGCGGGAACAGCAGGAACATCTTCAAATGCAGGAGGGTCTGGGTCCTCGTTTACCTTTACTGCAGGAAATGGTGGCCAAACAGCAACTGGTACTGGTGGATCAGCTGGAGCAATATCTCTTACAGCTGGCAATGGTGGTCTACCCTCTGGGGCAGGAACCGGAGCTGCCGGGGGAGCTGTAGCTCTTACTGCTGGAAATGGAACGCTTGCTCTTGCTGGAGGAGCTGTTAACCTCACCGCTGGTCAAGGGGGAGCAACCGGTAATGGAGGCGCGATGACATTTACAACCGGAGCAGGTGGAGCTACATCAGGTAATTCTGGTGCTCTAGCACTTGGAACTGGAACTGTCACGAGCGGATCATTTGGTACAATCTCACTCAAACAAGGCACAAATACACGGTTCTATATTGATGCAAATGGGCTCATTGGGATAGGCAGCACTACCCCAGTATCTCCACTCTTTATCACCGGAGGATACGCAAACAACGCAGCATTTATATTAAATCAAAATAATAATGGAGACATTTTTGCCGCATCCGCGTCAGGAACGACTAAATTCGTCATCAAAAATGACGGTACTGCTTCTTCATCAGCAGGATTTACAGTAGATGGTATTGGAAATATTCAAAGTACAAATAATCAAACACTAACAATAGGTGGTAATACAACTGGCGGCATAAATATCGGTGGAAATGGAGATGTCAATATATCTTCTTATACTACAATAAATAATGGTTTTGAAATCACTGGGAGTAATACTTCAAGACTCAAGGTATGGGGAAGCAGTGGCACATTGCTCTTGCAAGGTGCTTCATCAGGAATTTATGACTGCAATACGTTTAAAGTTATATGCATAGGAGCAGGTTCAGGTTTTGGAACAAATGTTTTAAAATCAACGGATGCTGATTTTGGTATAGATACAGGTACAGGGATATTTTTGACATCAAATTCTGCATCTGTATCAGGTAACTTAATCCTGGATGCAGCAGGAAGTCTACAAACCACAAAAAGTCAAACATTAACTCTTGGGGGTGGCACAACAGGTAATCTCATTCTCGGTAGAACTGGACAGATACTTACTCTCCCAGGCTTTGACTGCTCCGGATCTGGCAATGGTGGCAAGCTTACAACCACAACAGGTGGCGTTCTTACGTGTGCATCAGATGGAACAGGTTCTACAAGCTACTCTCCATTCCAAGAGTCCACAGTTCTTGGAATTAACTATCAGGTTAATACAACTGAAGACTTTTTGATCGGTGGCGTTGCTACAACTTCGGCTAAATTCGCATTCATAAATATTAATAACGGCACCCCAACAGCCTCAATTTCAGCGAATAATGGAAACAATGCATTATTTATTTCTGGTGACGGAAGTATCTCTACAACAAATAGAGGCACTATCAAAATCGGAGGTACATCGGCCGGAAATATCGTATTTGCTCCCGGAGGATCTGATCATGCTGTATTTGACAACAATGGAAACCTTAACCTAAATGGTACCAGTACGTCTCAAAACGCAGGAAATACAATCTATGGAAGCACTGCTGCTAACGGCAATTTATACCTGGGTTCAACAACAAATGGTACTAAAGGAGCAGTTTATTTCCAAAGTACCTCAAATTATATTGATGGAACAAATAATCTACTTATTGCGGGAGATGCCACATTTACAGGGAACAACATTGGTATTGGCACAACAGCCAATGGGTCCTCCAATTTACGCTTCAACGGATCTTCAAATATTGACGTCTTCAGTAATTTAGGTTCTACAATACTTACGATCGAAAACAAGGGTGTTGGCGGTCCAGCAAGTACATATATTGAAGGTGGACTTGCAGTTGGAACATCCACATTTACAGGAGGAGCGGGAACTTTTGTCGGTGGGATCAGCGGCGGAAATGCTGCACTTATTGTCAACCAAAATGGAGCCTCAACAAATGATATATTGGCCGCTTCTGCATCAGGAACGACTAAATTCGTCATCAAAAATGACGGTACTGCTTCATCCAGCGCAGGATTTACTATCGATGGAATTGGTCAAATCCAGTCTACCCTAGGTCAAACACTAACTATTGGTGGTGGAACATCCGGAAACGTTATTATTGGTCAGTCAGGAAAAGGTATCACACTACCAGGCTTTACAGGTCAAAATGGAATACTCTATGCAACCCAGACTACCGGTGTATTGGCACAAGCAACAACAGGATCAACCGGTCTTTGTCTCCTCTCAGGGGCAAGTGCTCCAACTTGGTCAACATGTCCAGCAGGCAGCGGCTTTACACAATGGGAATTGGCAAATGGAGCAATCTATTCAGGCAACACTACTCTAGACCTTCTTCTTGGAGGGACAGCTACAACTTCTGCCAAATTCGCAATTCTTGGAATCAACAATGCACGGGGTCAACAAACAGCCTCTGTATCCGGAAACTTTGTCCTTGATGCAGCAGGAAGTCTGCAAACAACCAACAACCAAACCCTCACTCTCGGTGGTTCTACAACAGGCAACATTATCATTGATAGTAACAGTAACTTGATAACCGCAAATGATGCAATAACTCTTACCAATGGAACACTTAATTCCTCTGTTGCCTCAGGAGGAACAGCATTCACTTTGGATGCGGACAACGCATTCTCAACAGGTAATCTCTTTAGTTTGACCGAGAATAATGGAGGTACTCAGCATCTGACGATTGATGACGCTGGTAATTTCAACCTCAACGGTACCAGCGCTACTAAAGACTCAGGAAATACGATTTATGGAAGTACTGCTGCTAACGGTACTTTATTCTTGATTTCAACAACGAATAGCACAAAGGGAGCGGTATATTTCCAGAGTACATCAAATTACGTAGATGGATCCAACAACCTGCAATTAGCAGGAGATGCTACATTCTCAGGCAATAACATCGGAATAGGAACCACAGCCAATTCAGGATCTAACTTACGGTTTAGCGGATCTTCAAATATTGATGTATTTAGTAATGTTGGTACAACTCTTCTTACAATAGAAAACAAAGGTGTCGGTGGTCCTGCAAGTACATATATCGAAGGCAAACTTGGCGTTGGTACTTCAACACTTACAGGAGTTGGTAATTTTGTTGGAGGCAATACAGGTGGAAATGCTGCTCTTATTGTTAACCAAACAGGCGCGTCAGGAAATGATATTTTTGCAGCCTCTACCTCAGGAATCACTAAATTTGTCATCAAAAACGATGGGACTGCTTCTTCATCAGCAGGGTTTACTATTGATGGAATTGGTAATATTCAAAGCACAAATTATCAGACTCTTACTCTTGGTGGTGGATCAACCGGAAATCTTATTCTTGGTAAATCTTCCCAATCAATTACCCTACCGGGCTTTGACTGCTCCGGGTCTGGCAATGGAGGCAAGCTTACCACGACAGCAGGTGGAGTTCTAACCTGTGCATCTGATACTTCAGGTGGTACGGGTGGTTACTCACCATTCCAAGAATCAACATCACTAGGTCTAAATTATCAGGTTAACAATACGGAAGACTTTTTGATCGGTGGCGTTGCAACAACTTCGGCTAAATTTGCTATCCTCGGTGTTGCAGGAGCACGAGGTACTCAAACAGCTTCACTATCTGGAAATATCGTTCTCGATGCTGCAGGCTCTTTGCAAACAACTAAGAACCAAACATTGACTATTGGAGGAAATACAACTGGAGATATTCAACTGTTGCCAAGCAATGGAAGCGGCACAGTATATATTGGTTCCGGAAACGGTGGTCAAACAATTAGAACGGGTGGAAACTTATCTATCGTCCCAAGCGATAATGTGGGTGGATTCAATTATGTGGACATTGGTGAACAGGTTGGAAATTCTTTGAACGGTGCGACATTCTGGTTCAAAGATGTAGCTGTGGGTGAAGGACTTCACTTAAAAACTCCATCGGCCTTAACAACTGGATCCTGGGAGACAGACGGAGGTTTTGTAACTGCCTTCAATGGAGACGTAGGCACGATACTTTCGGTAGAATCTCAAGGAAGTATAACCCAAACAGCAGCCTATATAGGTGCGAATATTGATCTTGCTACCCAAGTAACAGTCCCCAATTCGTCATCAGGCAACCAAACAGGTATATCGCTTACATTGGAAGACGGTGGCACGTCTGCAACAACCAAAGGATTAATTCTCGCTGACACCGGCACGACCGGTATTGATTATGGAATTGATTTTTCGGGAGTTGGTAAATTCAATATTGCAGGCATCAATCTTAATAGCGGAGGAAATGGTACTGCTATATCAGCGACTGCAAATGCTGGAGGTCAAGCAGCATTTATATTGAATAAGACAGGAAGTTCAGGAAATATCTTTACGGCTTCAGCATCAGGTGTGACAAAGTTCAACATTGGACTGGATGGGACTGCTTCTTCATCAGCAGGGTTTACTATTGATGGAATTGGTAATATTCAAAGCACAAATTATCAAACCTTTACTCTTGGTGGAAACACAACCGGAAATATCATGCTTTCTCCTCTTAACAATCAAGGTGGTGTAGCGATAAATAAAACTCTTGGCCCGCTCGCTAGTCTTGATATAAAAGACCTTTCCTCAGTTGCTTCCCAAGGGAGTGAGAAAATAACTAACTCAAATGACAGCACATTTGCTTCAAATACGGGTAATTGGACGACATCAGGTACTCCAGACTGGGCAATAAACGTTGCATCATCAGGTCAAGCTAGAAAAAATGCCCCCGGAACAGGAGCTCTTACCTTAAGCAACTCTGCGCTTGATTCAGCACCAGTTGCCGGGCAAACTTATCGTGTTATTTTTGATTACACAACAACTGCATCATCTTCGGGAAATCTAATTCCATCTTTTGGAGGAACTAATGGGGTCACAGTAGGAACAGAGGCTTCGGAATTTTCTACAAGTCAAGTACAGATAATAACTGCTACAAATACAAATCAACTTCAATTTACTCCTTCAATAAATTGGTACGGTACTATTGATAATGTATATGTTGAGCAAATCACTACATCATCTGTTGCACTAAGGGTAGAAGCATCAAATGGTAGTACAAATCCACTTGAAATACGTACCGGAGGGGATACACTTAAGAGCGTATTTATCGGTAATGGATCAGGAAAATCTAATACAACTGGGTCACTTAATTTAGGTGTTGGATATCAGGCTCTTCAGAGCAACACGACTGGCTCATTTAATACTGCACTGGGATACAAAGCTCTAATCAATAACACGTCTGCACAAGGAAATACGGCTGTAGGTTATGGTACGCTTTTTTCTAATACAATAGGTGATAGGAATACAGCTCTTGGAAGCCAAGCGCTGTTAAATAATACATCAGGTTCATATAATACAGCTCTTGGTTTCAATTCGTTAGGATCCAATACAATCGGAACTGATAACATCTCCATTGGTTACAATGCACTTTCTGCAAATACATCTGGTAACTTCAATATAAGCATTGGTAATTCGTCTCTTCTTAGCAATTCTAGAGGCAATTATAATGCAGCGATTGGTTACCAGGCACTTTACAACAACACACTCTCCAACAACAATGTAGCTTATGGATACCGAGCCGGATTTACAAACACTGTCGGAGGGTCGAATTCATTCTTTGGATATCTGGCTGATGTAGGTCTTGGTAATCTTATAAACGCAACGGCTATTGGAGCAAATTCATATGTAAGCGCAAATGATTCTCTCGTTCTTGGAAGCATTTATGGGGTGAATTCTGCCACAGGGAGTGCAAAAATCGGTATTGGAACTACCGCACCAAAATTCACCCTTGATATTAATGGGGGGTATGGCTCCAATGCACTTCTTTCTCTAAATCAAACCAATAACAGTGACATTTTAACTGCCTCTGCATCAGGTGTTACCAAATTCGTTATCAAAAATGATGGTACTGCTTCTTCATCAGCAGGGTTTACAATAAATGGAGTTGGTAATATTCAAAGTACAAGAAATCAAACGTTAACTATCGGAGGTGGATCTACCGGAAATCTTATTCTTGGTAAGACTTCCCAAACAATTACTCTACCCGGTTTTGACTGCTCCGGATCCGGAAATGGTGGAAAGCTTACTACAACTGCAGGTGGAGTTTTAACATGCTCTGCAGACTCATCAAGCGCAGGAGGTTCATCTCCATTCCAAGAATCTACCTCTCTAGGTCTTAATTACCAGGTCAACACGACTGAGGACTTTTTGATTGGAGGTGTTGCTACAACTTCAGCTAAATTTGCCATTCTAGGAGTTGCAGGAACCTCTCCAACCGCATCTATTTCGGCTCAAAACGCTCTTGGACAAGCTTTGGTTCTTGGATCAGATGGAACAATTCAAAGCACAAGGAATAACTCTCTTACCCTGGGAGGGAACACGACAGGAAATATAATCTTAAGGCCAACCAATGGTGCTGGACGACTCACAATTATTCATGGTACTACAGGAACAGGTGGCGTGACATTGCAAGATTCAGAAACTAATCTTGCTGACAAACATTCAAGATTAAGAGTTGCCCATTATGATAATTCTGAAGAACCAGTAACTCTTATCTTTGGTGAATCAAATGCAACGCAAAACAACATATATATCGGTGGTATCTCTGCATCTGAAAATGCAGCTACTGAGATTGACTTTTTGACGGCACTTAATAACACCACTCTATCTGGTACAAGAAGGATGAGAATAATGAGCAATGGCGATGTTAGCATTGGCAACACTGTTACACCACTGGCAAAACTGCATGTTGAAGGCGGTGACCAGGGAGGAAATGCAGCTGTTATCTTTAACCAAATTGGACCTTCAACAAATGACATATTTGCAGCCTCATCTTCTGGTGTTACAAAGTTTGTCATCAAAAATGACGGTACTGCTTCTTCATCTGCAGGCTTTACTATCAATGGAATTGGGAATATCCAGAGCACCAATAACCAAACACTTACCATCGGCGGCGGCTCTACAGGAAATCTGATCTTGGGACAAGCAAATCACTCAATTACCCTACCCTCATTCACCAACAACAACAATTCGGTTCTATATTCGGGAGCAAATGGAGTCCTTGGTGTTGCTGAAACAACCAATTCAAGTTACTGTCTATTATCAAACGGTGGTACTGCTGCGCCTTCATGGGGGGTTTGTCCGACAGGAAGCGGAATCACTCAATGGACTATTT
The DNA here is from genome assembly GCA_964511965.1 of uncultured Gammaproteobacteria bacterium. Lineage (GTDB taxonomy): Bacteria > Patescibacteriota > Microgenomatia > Levybacterales > GWA1-39-11 > JAUSNA01. Next base: position 17,754 of record CAZEGF010000051.1, on the reverse strand, counting down.
CAAATGGAGCAATCATTTCCGGCAACCAAACACTTGACCTCGTATACGGTGGTGTCACATCTTCATCTGCAGTCTTTAAGGTCACAGGTCAAGGCAATCCATTTGCAGGGACATTGGTTGGTGCCTCAGTCAGCGCCAACACTTCATTTGCAGGCTTAGTGGTAGACAACAAGGGGGTCGGTGATATATTCACTGCCTCATCGTCTGGCCTTACAAGATTTGTAGTCACGCAAAATGGTAACGTTGGAATTGGTACAAATACCCCTGGCCAACAGCTCAACTTGTTCAGTAGTGCTAATACTTCAAACGGTCTTAGAATAGAAAATTCTAGCTCAGGAAATAGCGCTTATGCACAAATGGAATTCATTGCAAATAACAGCAGGTTCCATATTGGAGTCGCCGGAAGCGGGACGCCAGGCAGTAATCCAAATAACTTCTTTATTTATGATTACAATGCCAATTCTACCCGACTTTCACTGACTCCGTTGGGCAATCTAGGTATAGGAACCCAAGCACCTGCCGGTGAGTTCCAGGTCACACGCCCAATCTCCTGGGGAGCAACAGGTAAGGCTCTTGCCATATTTGACCAAATTGAAAACCAGGATATCTTCACAGCCTCAGCATCGGGAACGACGAGATTTACTATCAGTAATTCCGGGTATATAGGCATCAATAGGTCTCCAATCAGCGGAGTCGCGCTGGCATTAGGCGGAACCGATGATACAAAGATCATTTCCCTTGGTGTTAATGCCGATAATTCCATCGGATTTACATCTGCTTTATCGACAGGCGGTACAGGAACAATTGGCGTCGGGCCAGCATTCAACAGCAGCGGAAACCATCTATGGTTTGTCGGTGACTCGGTAATCTCGGCACTTGATACATGGCAAACCAGTTCTATGGCTTATGATAAAGCACAGACAACACTTCAGGTTGGCGTTGGAACAACCCAATCACCCGTAAGCGGCAACCTTGGCGCAATGTTCCAGGTATATTCGTCATTGGGCACAAGCCCTGCTGCTTCAGTCTCAGCAGTCTCATCGTTTGCTGCCCTATCGGTTAACAACAGCGGAGTCGGTGACCTATTCACGGCTTCATCTTCAGGTCTTACCCGTTTTGTGGTTGGGCAGAATGGAAATGTCGGGATTGGAACTTCTACACCAACTGAAAAGCTATCCGTTGCCGGAAATATATTTATAGACCAAGCTCCCAACTCTTCACAGTCAGACCAGCAGAATTGGACATTAACAACGCATACAACTCCGGGTACGATTGTTTCCGGAGGTACTTCAAGCGTTGCTTCAATCTCTGCCTCAACTGTGTTTAACGGTAGCCTGTATATCGGTACATCAAAAACGGACGGCGCTGAAGTCTACCGCTACAACGGCTCTTCCGGTAATTGGACTAAGGTTAGCCAGAGCACTGCAGGAACAATCGCAAACGGCGGAACAGCAAACATTGATACCGTTTCGTCGATGATTGTCTACAATGGAAAACTATACATTGGAACGACAGATACTGGAGGTGCCGAGGTTTATGAATACCAAGGGGGAACAACTTGGAATAAGATATCTCAAGCTGCTGCCGGTACTATCCGCTCAGGTGGCACATCGGGAATTTACGGGGCAGCTTCAATGGTTGTCTATGGCGGTAGGCTGTTTGTAGGAACAGAGCTCGGAGGAAGAGCTGAGCTTTACCGTTGGGATGGGGTAACCAACTGGACAATTATAAATACAACAGCCGGTACTTTTGTCACAACCAACTCCGTATCCATACATAAAGTCTCCTCAATGGCAGTTATGAACGGTACGCTCTATCTTGGACTTGCAAAGCCGGCGGCAGCTGACCTTGTAAGATATAACGGGAATACTGGAGCATCCGTGTTTACAAAACTTAACAACAATACGGGAGGCACCTTTTCTGTCAACGGAGCAAACATAACGGCCATGAATGACATCCCGGCAATGGCCGTATATAACGGAAGGCTTTATATCGCAATCAATAAAGCCAACGCAGCTGATGTTATTGCATATGATAGCAATACCCAAAACACCACTACAAATACCTTCCACCGAATAATAAATGCGGCTGGTCAGATAGATGCAAATTACGGCTCGAGTATAAATGGGGTGACTTCGATAGCTGTGTATAACGGAAGGTTATATATAGGAACTAACGAGCCCAGCGCGGCAGAAATTTATAGATACGAGGGCGTAAGGGACTGGACGAGAGTTTCTCAAGGCTCATCGGGTGTAGTTGCTTCCGGCGGAACAACAGGTATAGATGCAGTCGTTCAGCTTCAACCTTATAACGGCTCGCTTTATGCAGGTACTTACGAAGCTGCAAAAGCTGAAGTCTATAATTATGCGTTGACTCAAGACCAATCCTACTCTCTTGTATTCCATGCCGGAACCACAGGTGGCGGAGGCGAACAAAATAACTTAATGAATGTTGGAAGAATGTTCTTTATGGCTTCCCCTTCTGCAAATATGACCTCTGTAGGACAACAGGGCGCGTTCTTCTTTACCCATGGCATACAGACTCAAGCCGGAGCTTACGACGTTGCTGAGGATTATCCAACAAGAGACGATACACTTCAACCCGGTGACCTTATAGAGATCGATCCTAACGAGCGAGGATATGTCAGAAAGAGCTCAGGCTCATATGCAGACGGGTTAGTCGGAGTCTACTCGGAAAACCCAGGATTTAGGCTTTCACAAGTTGACCAGTCTATCGATAACTCGCCTGTAATTCCGGTTGCTCTTGCCGGTCGCGTTCCTGCCAAAGTTTCAACCGAAAACGGCCCCATCCAAGCCGGGGACTACCTTACCTCCTCCTCAGTTCCGGGAGTAGCAATGAAAGCGACAAAGGGTGGAAATGTCATCGGTAAAGCCATGGAACCTTATTCTGAAGAAGGAGTCGGGAAGATTTTGGTTTACGTCAATGCTTCTCAAACTATCGGAGATACTAATGCAGGTATATTTGCACAAGGCGGAATGGGCGATGTCGGCTCAGACGTTAACAGCAACTTCTCTACCTTCCTAAATGTTAATGGGGACTTTGCAGGAAAGATAAGAGAAAATGTGTCAGGTGGCACAACCTACACAACAGCATCAACAGGATATGCAGAATGGTATAAGAAGTCAGATCAATCAGATAGTCTTGAAAACGGAGATATAGTTTGCATGACAACTTCCGGAGTTAGCAAGTGTGATAATAATGGCACAATCCTTGGAGTTGTAACTGATATACCAGGGTTTGAAGGGAATGCAGCGCATGCTAATGATGATGGATATGTACTAGTTGCCATCTCCGGCCAGGTAGCTACGAAGATAGATACAGAGTCAAATATTAAGAAATCAGATGCGATCGGTATATCCGAAACACCTGGTGTTGGAACAAAAATTACATCCGGATTCACGCTAGGAACTGCACTTGAAGACGCATCTTCAAGCTCAAATGGAGCAATTCTTGTCTCTGTCAACCCAACATATAAAGCAGATATTGCAATGGGTTCAAGCCTCAATACGCTTGCCGTAAATAACTCAAGTCAAACGAGTACTGTTCCATCGTCAGAGTTAAAGTCTCTAAAGTCAGAGATCAACTATATTGAGCAAATCCTATCCTCACATAGCGAGAATATTATCGCTAACCAAGAGTCTATGGCTACTCTATCAGCACGTCTTGATAAGCTTGAAAAGACGCATAATTTGACCCTTACTCCATTTGCTTCCTCCTCTTCTGAATTTGCAACTGTAGCACAAGACCTGGTTGTCTTTGGCAACAGCTCATTCAATAATGCTTCAGTTCAAGAAAGCCTTTCTATCGGCAATTCGATGACAATCAGTAATGGTAGCATTAATACAATTGGTACCGGCCTTGCGCTTCAGTCACTACGTCAAGGTGACCTTGATCTTATGGCTGGAGCTGTCATTATTACAACTGACGGCACAATGCACGTCAAAGAAAATGCCGAATTTGGTAAGGATGTAACCGTTAAAGGAGTTCTCTCAGCCCAATCAGTCAACCTTCAAAAGGGAGGCTACATCGAGCTTTCAGCAACTGAAGCATCATCAAGCGCTACCGCCGGAAGTTCAACAATTAGACTCGGCCAGACTCAAAGAAAGATCTACAATCCAAATATAAAGAGCGATAGCCTTATTTATGTCACGCCAACCAGTAGAACCGGCGCTATGACTCCATATATATCAGAGCAATCTGAGAATGGTAAGTATTTCATTGTGGAGATAGAAAATACTATCCAAAACGAACTCAAGTTCAACTACCTGATCATAAATAGGAATTAGTGATTAGTAACTCGTAATTAGGATGTTGGTATTTTTCCAAAACATACTATCTAGATCGTCGATTGCAAGTCTGAACTGATATCTTAGTGTTCTCTTAAGGAAGTGAGTATGTTTTTTTCAGGCATTTGAAGGCAAACGAGGACTTTAATAGGAGCTGAGAAGACTTGCTAAAAAAAGCCTTCATTTAGCGAAGGAGTTAAAGGTTATGATTTTAATATCCACTGAGCGGGCCTGAAAAAGATCATGCGAACGAAGGTTACATTCCCTTCTGTTGGATGCCGAGAAGGTATAAAACTGCTTCTTTCTTGTAGCGCCTGTCGCCTCTTGAGTTGATTCTAATAGCTGGCAATTTGCCTCTTTTACCCCATCTTTTAATGGTGAGAGGACTAACGCGAAGGAGTTCTGCTACTTCTCTTACTGTGAGTAGATCTGGAAGGTTCTCAATTGATATATTTTGATTTGCCATTTTCTGCCTTAAAACTAGTCTATCACTATCAAATCTATATTCAGAGTACCAAAGCCTATCACACCTTGTCAAGACCCAGTTTCCAATGAAAATTAGTTTTCAATCAAACTGGTCGCAGTGCCGGCCAAGTCTACTGACTTGGGGCGGTGCAAGTGGTAAACTCATGCAAATTCATACGAATTATTAATTCGAATTGATACGAACGTATTTTGTGTATCACCGATTTTTGGTCTGAACTTGAGATTTTGATTGAACGAACGAAGAAAACAGCCGAAAAGGCGGAGCGTATTCGCGAAGTCCGGGCTGTCAGTGAGTGAATGAGAAATCGAGCGTTCAAGGCAAAACCTCGGTGAGAGCTTTTGGTTCTTTTCTCGGCAGAAAAGAACATCAAAAACTTAAAAAAACTTTTCTTTCAAAACCTTCCCGACAAATACGGGAAGCGCCATTTGGCGCTTTGCTCTCCAAGGTTGTTGAGTTAATCTAAATGCCCATTCCATCCCAAGATCGCGAACAACCTTTGGAGCCCTTGGAATTTTTCCTGAAATATAATCAAATGCTCCCCCAACTGCCATGGCACATGTTACTTTTATATCAGGCAGATTTTTTGCAATCCATTCCTCCTGCTTTGGAAATCCATATGCCACAAAAAGAATATCTATATGTGGAGTAAAGCCTATGGGAAACTCCTCCGCAGTAAGCACAATTCGGAGTCCGGGGTACATTTTTATTAAGCACTCGGCAGTCTTTTCTGCTACCCCATCCCTACCTCCTAATAATCCTATGGACAAAGCCTGTTTTGATGCTTCATGACACAGGTCAAGCATGAAATCTACCCCTGTTATGCGTACTTTTAGTTGTTTGTTTAGCATCTTGCCAGCCACAAGCACACCTACACCATCAGGGAGGCTAACCGCAGCACCATTGAGTATCTTCTGAAAGTCTTTTGAGGCTGAAGCTTTTACCAAGATTTCGGGGTTAGGAGTCACAATATAGAACTTTTCATCTCTTTTTGAGAGCTTTTTGAAGATATACTCTAAGATCTGGTCTCTAGGAGCAGTTGTTATCGCAGTTCCAAGTATTTTTGTGGAAGGCAGTTCTATATTCATACTATATAAGTTTTGAGTTATGCGTTATGAGTTCTGAATTAGATCTATTGTTCATATTTTATACTCTAGTTTTTCAGCTGTTTTCAAGTTCAACTTTTTTTATTTATGCAGATATTTTTGTTTTTTAAAATCCTGCTTCCTTACTCTACTATATGATAGTGCTGTTTTATCTTCAATCCTCATTTCGTGAAAATGTTTCGATATGTCTCAATATTTCACAAAACTATCAGATTAATTTCAAAAAAAGTTTATAGTTTGTAGTACGTAGTTTATAGAAAAGCGAAAACATTCTATAAACTATAAACTCACTACTATAAACTGCTCTAATACTCATTTCTATTTATTGATTTTTTGTAAAGTTCCAGATTCTCCAAAGCAACTCCCGTTCCTCTTACCACACAGTATAAAGGATCTTCTGCAATGTATGCAGGAACCCCTGTCTCTCTGGTTATATATTTATCAAGATTGCGAAGCAATGTTGTTCCTCCGGAAAGAACTATTCCTTTATCAATAATATCCGATGCCAACTCGGGAGGGGTCATTTCAAATGTCTCACGGATCGCTGCAATCATTGCCTTTATTACCGGTTGTATTGCTTCATTGATTTCGTATTCAGTCACTTCTACAGATCTTGGTAACCCACTTACACTATCGCGACCCTTAACTTCCATCTTTTTAGTCGAAGATGAGCCTGGGATAGCGTTTGCCATCGTAACTTTTATCTCTTCAGCTGTTTGCTCCCCCACCATGAGGTTAAATTTACGCTTGATATACGCTCCAATTGACTCTTCCAGCTTATCTCCGGCAACTCTTATGGATTTATGAACAACAATCCCTCCAAGGGAAATGACGGCAACATCTGTCGTACCGCCTCCGGCATCCAAGATCATATGCCCATTTGGTTGAGCTATCGGAATTTTGGCCCCAATTGCTGCAGCCAAAGGCTCCTCTATAAGGTACACGGATCTTGCACCTGCTGCCATAGTTGCATCAAGAACCGCTCTTTTTTCAACCTGAGTAATTCCTGATGGGATACAAACCATAACTTCAGGCTTAATTAGTCTGCTTTTACCAGCAACTTTTTCAATAAAGTACGCAAGCATAGCCTCAGTAATAACATAGTCGGCAATTACCCCATCCTTTAAGGGTCTTGTTGCCACAATATTGCCGGGTGTTCTTCCAAGCATTTCTTTTGCCTCGCTTCCCACCGCAACGACTTTATTATCATCGGCTCTCACTGCAACAACTGTCGGCTCGTTAAGAACAACACCTTTGCCCGCAACATATACGAGCGTGTTTGCTGTCCCAAGATCTATACCGATTCTTTTATTTAATCCCAACATAAAAAGAGCAACTGAAATGTATCACAATATACTACTACTGGATCATTTCTGGCTGCTATATTTACTATATCATCTAATCTTCCTTAAATCGATAGGTTGGGTGTATACTATATTATTACATGCCTAAAAAGACGCTTTTAACAACTATAGTTGTTCTCTTGCTCGTAAGCGTAGTTGCCTACTCTTTCATTTTGTATGGAAAGGGCTACCGCCTCAATTTTTCAGGAAAAGGAAATAAAATTTTAGCAGGAACTGGACTTTTGGTTCTGACCAGTACCCCAAATGGAGCCCGTGCATATATAAATGACAATTTAACAACAGCTACCGATGACACGATAAATCTTCCCCCGGGCGAATACGATGTAAAAATTGAGAAAGACGGATACTATCCCTGGAAAAAGCATATTATCCTCAAAAATGAGGTAGTAACTAAAACTGATGCAGTCTTATTTCCAGTAGCACCTAAGCTTGAGGGGGCAACGGTTCTTGGTGCAGAAAATCCGGTGGTTGATCCTACCGGTAGTCTAATTGCTTATGAAGTCTCCTCATCCTCAGCTGATAACAATGGTCTTTATATTCTAAATCTTGGTAAAGGTTCAATCCTTCCTTTTGGAAGCTCACCCCGTCTTATTGCTAGTGATAAATTTGATAACTTCTCAAAAGCAAAAGTAGAATTTTCACCGGATGGTCAAGAGCTGCTGGCCTCGATTTCAACTCCCGCACAGGACAGAATTTATTTATTAAAAACAGATACATTAAATGTTGAACCTCAAAATGTAACACTTACCGTAGATCAGGTTAGAAAACAATGGTCAGTTCTTCAAACACAGCTTGACCAAAAATTTGCTCAGTCTCTCCCTTCGGTTTCTAGAAAATTTATTTTAGATAATTTTGCGAAAATGCAGCTTTCTGCTGAAGGGGACAAAATTCTCTATGTAGCTTCACAAAGCGCATCAATGCCTCATTTTATAAAGCCTCCTCTTCTATCAACAAATTCAACAGCAGAAGCACGTGATCTTATTAAAGGTGCTGCTTATGTATATCAGGTTAAAGAAGACAAGAATTATCTGCTCTACAAGCCTGGTGAGGGCGAAACACTACCTAACTTTATCTGGCATCCGTCATCAGCTCATGTAGTATTTATCCAAAATAATAGAATCTTTTCTATGGAATATGATGGAGGGAATAAAACTACTCTTTATGCAGGTCCTTTTGACCCAACGTTTCTTTATACATGGCCGGATGGATCAGGACTCATAATTCTTACTAATTTCAATGATGAAACAGTTCCAGCTAATCTGTACCGCGTAGGGCTTCGTTAGGTGGACTAAGGGGCGCAAAGCAAGCTTCGCGCCCCAGTCAGGTCAGTTGTGCGGATGAACCTCCTTTCGTGGCCGGTATTTCCCCAGAATAGTTTCGTCGTTCATAGGACGAAGTTCTGGCACATAGTGCTCAGCCATGAAGTCTTTGTGAAGTTTCTCATGTCGTTCCATCTGCCGGATGTTCGCCTCAGCGTGGAGCCGGCAAATCCTGTGGGTTAACCCCATGCACAAAAAGCAAGTGATGAAGCTCGCAAAAAGTAGCACGGGAAACCACACAGAATGTGTGTTTGTGGCAAGAGAGCTTATAACGGCGGTCACGATGGACCCACCGAAGAAGACCGTAACTTGCACGAGTTCGTATTTCCAACCGATTTCCCGGTAAGGCAGGTAGTAGCCCATGGTTCCGGATAGCATGCAAAGCAGGCTTACCGAAGCCAGAGCACAGACTGCCACCAGAAATTCGGTGGTCATGTAGAACAGCGGTTGTTGTTCCGCGATCACTCACACTTCTCCTGGAAGTTTTCGGTGATAGGAAATGTCCCCACATAAATGGCCGCATGGCCTTTGTATGCGGGAAAGTTGTCGATGTGGGTGCGGGCAGCTTCAGCAGCCACACACTTAAGCTCATCGCTCGTGATGACGACGTTTGGGTCTAACTGGTAGACGTTCTCGTCTCCCCACGAAAATGAGGCATCGATCTCGCTCTGTGGAACAGCGTTGGTTTTGTCAACACATGCAACGTAGAGGAGGCCATAGACCTCAACTTCCTTGTTGTCGTGGTTGACAATCTTGACCGTTCGGGTCTCCTGCAGTCGGATAGGCGACGGGGTCGCCATTCGACAGTCTTGTGGAACGTCCCCAAAAGTGAGGACGACCTTGGTCTGGCTACTCCTAACCTGCAGTACCGCGAGGATGGTTGTCATCCCGAGGAAAACTGCGAGGCTGAAAGCCGTAATATAGATACGCTTAGGCATGGTGGTTCCTCCCATTGAACCTGGTGGTAGAGCTTTCACCCTACCGATTCGTTAACTGACCTGTTGTTAATGTACGGTGACGAGGTGACGCGTCACTGATATGCATTAACATCAGGCCGCGCAACTGCGCCAAGGGAGATATTATATCAAAAAAGACTGTAAAAATCAAAAACTATGGGACTAATTTCTTCGCATTCAAGTAAATTCTTAGCCTCAAAACCAGCACACTTGATAGTTATTTCTAAATACTTGATACTTAAGATATGAAACTTAGGAAATTAGCATCAAAAAAACTGAAAAATCTACCCGTTATAGTCGTTTTTTCGGTATTTTTTATACTCTTGATAGGCCAGGTTTTTGGTGCAACCCTCTTTCCGCAGTTCTCTCAATCAAAATCAACAGTAGTGACTGCAACGGTTGGAACCTATCATTTAACAGTCAGTGGGTATCAGTCCCCTTATGCATCAATTATTTTAAAAACCCAAAACGGAGTGTTTTTGGCATCCACAACTGCTGATTCAAATGGGTATTTTTCTATATCAAACATATTAATTAATAGCTCAGTTTTAACATATTGTTTTCAAGCGGTTGATTTTAAAAGAATAGGAGAATCAGATGCATGTATTACCCTAGATGGTCCAATTAGTTCCGATGTAACTAAAAATAATATTTTTCTACCCCCTACAATTGGTCTTTCTAAAAAACAAATTAATGCAGGACAAAACGCTATTATTTATGGGTATTCCATGCCGGGTGCCACTGTCTACTTATATATAGAAGGAAAAATTGTTACGCTTTTGGCCGATTCAACAGGATTTTACACGTATACCTATAAAAATGTGCCTGAGGGAACATTTAGGATTACTACATCAGCAGAGCTTAATGGGGATAAATCTTTAGACCCTACCAATGATGTTGTACTTGAATCGTTATCTGTTGGTCAGCAAATAACAAATGAAGGTAAAAAAACAATTGAAAAGGTCAAAAAAGCAGTTCCATTTAACTTACTACCATTCTTTTTAATTGCACTCGGATTTTTAGTTGCCATAGGGTTCTTACTTTACAAGCTAAAGTTCCGTATTTGGGTAATTTTTATTGACTTTTTAAGGAGACGGAAAAAAATGCACCACGACTGGTTCCTTGACCGCTGGTAGCTTTAGTGAATAGTGAATAGTAATTAGTGATCAGAAAATGAAAAATTTAATTTCCAATTCCTAGTTACTATTTGCTAGTTACTAGTTACTTCTATCTATTCCTTGTTGACATCGTGAAAAGTTTCTGTTTTTAATAGAAGTGTACGTATTTTATCAATATGGACTTATTGTATTCGTTTAGCTTCAAAAGAGGGCTTCTTGTTCTTTCTATTTTGCTGTTCTTCATGACTGTTTCAACAAAACAGACTCATGCACTCTCCTTTTCATCAGCAAGCGCGACACTTACCACCTCCCGTCCTTCGGCTGCAAGTCCATTTAGTTCAGTTGGTGCAGTCAACGATAGCGTACTCAATATTTTTAATAATGGATCACACTTTTTGGCTTCTGATTCAGCTAAAGTTGTGAGAACAGCAGGTACTTCAAATACCGGACTAAATGTTGCCTCCCAGTCTGCAGACCTTCAAAAAGTGTTTTTAACAAACGCACTTTCAGTCCTAGCCGGTTCGGGAGCTGACATCCTTGTTGTACCAATAACTGCAATGCACCAAATTGGATTTACTCCGAATTCACCAATCCCAAGTGGAGGTAAGATTATCATTTCTTACCCTGGAACTTTTAGCAATATTGCGTCACCTTCCGCTACAACTTTTTCATTTAATAATCTTGTATCAGGAAATGTAAAATGTTTCCCGACAACAGCATGTAGTGGATCAATTACAATCTCTTCAAGTGGCACTCCTACAATTACATTAGTAACCGGAGCTATTCAAAATGCTGGTACTGCTATAACAGTATTTATTGGTTGCTCAGCTATTACGGGATCTGCTTGTACAACGCAAGTACCAACACTTATTAATCCTACCAAAACAAATTCAACAGCAGCCGGAGCTGATATATGGAGAGTAGGAATAGCCTCTACTGATGCGAGTAATAATCCTATTGATAGCTCAACTATTGCAATAGGAACAATCGATTCGGTTACAGTCCGGGCTACAATAGATCCTAGTCTTACATTTATCATTAGTGGTGTAACCGATGGACAAGCAGTAAATAGCAATAATGTAACGGGATGCGGTCAAACTGAAACAACTAATACCGGTATTACATCAACTGCAACTGACGTTGGCCTAGGAAGCCTTGCAAGTGTTCCAACAGCGGGCACAAAGCTTAATAATATCGCTGCACAACTTTTGGACGTTAGAACAAATGGAGCAAATGGATATTCTATTACTGCTACTTCATCGGGACCACTTAGCAATCCATCAACGGGATTTTTTGTAAATAGTAGCACCACTCCACTTGTATTCCCAGCAACAGGCCACTTCTTTGGAATGCATCCTTGCGGAGCTGATGTTGACAGAATAAATTGGATTCAAGGTTCAAGCTCTCAGGCTTGTAGTACATATGTTCCAGGAGCAAATCCGGTATGTAAATATGCATGGCCAAATAATGCACCTATGTTAGTCGCCCAAAGATCAGCAGGTCCAATCGGAACCGGAGCTTCTTGTGCATCAAGTGGATGCGGACTTACTTCGGTGTCATATGCGGCTACGCAAGATGTTTCTCTACCACCTGGAATCTATCAATCGGTTATAACGTATGTAGCAACACCGTCTTTTTGATGACTAATGATTGATGGTTAAGAATTAATATAATTTTAACCATTTACCATTAATCATTAATCATTTACTATTAAATTATGTCTACTGCTCGGAAGTGCAAAACAAAATATTTGGCAAAATCTGCCATCATTTATACAGCAATCAGTGCTGGACTTATTCTGAGCGCAAAAATGCTCTTTGCTCAGGAATCAGTACGTACAATTACTATCGTTCCCCCTTCAAATGAATTTAAAGTCGATCCGGGTGATAAAACAGAAGGAACACTAAAAGTTGTAAATGGTGGAACAACCCCACTCACTTTTAAGGCACAGGTGAAGGACTTCGTAGTTGAAGATTCTGTGGGTACCCCTCATATCCTACCGGATGATGTACTTTCTCAAAAGTATTCAGCTGCCAATTGGATAGCAGTATCACCGGACACCTTTACCGTTCCTGCAGGAAAAACAGAAAAAATTAATTTTTACCTTCAAGTTCCACAAACTGCACGCCCCGGAGGTCACTATGCAGCAATAGTGTACGAACCACAGGAAGTTTTGGGAGTACAAGGAACCGGAACCGGAGTAGAAACCCACGTTGGAACACTTTTTTATGTCAGAGTTAATGGAAATATTGTAGAAAATGCAACGGTTAAAAAATTTGCACCGGCAAGTGGCCTAAATGAATATGGTCCAATTACTATAAACACAGCTATTATCAATTACAGTGACTCACACATAAGACCACTTGGTACAGTTTCAATTAAAAATCTATTTGGTCAAGTTGTCGCTACTCAAGCTCTAGAAGAACACAATATATTCCCTGAAGCAACCCGTGAATTTACCAATTCACTCGGAAGTAAATTAATGTTTGGACCCTATACAGCAGAACTTAAAGCAACCTATGGTACGGCAAATAACCTCACTCTCTTTGCAAGTGCTTCATTTTTTGTCTTACCTTGGAAGATAGTCGCAATTGTTATACTTGCAATCGTAGTTGCTGTACTTCTATTTATCTACTTCAGAAAGAAGAAAAAACAAGGTAAAAATCCTGTTGCTCCTACTGCTCCACCAATGCCGCAAGCTCCTCAAGTATAGTTGCTATTTCAAGTATTCCCAAACCTATTCTTTGCTTAATCACTAATTACTAATCACTATTTCCTGATTTAATTGACAAAGCTTTCCCATTCTGTCTTTAATAGAAATAGAATGAAATTTTGGGCAAAATTATTTTTTGTCTTTATTTTATGTGGTTTTTATTTTGCCACAGGTAAGGTGTATGCCAGCGATCTGTCAAACGCTAGCTTAACTCTGTCTACATCAAGGCCTTCACCTTCCAGTCCACTTTCTGCAAGTGTTACTTCGTCAGACGCTATAGTTAACATCTTTAATAATGGATCGCGCTTTCTAGCCTCGGATTCTGCAAGAATAATTCAGGGTTCAAGCGGCCTTCAAATTGCAAGCGGATTACCTGTTGCATCACAATCTGCGTCCCTTACAAGTGTCTATCTAGGCTCAAGTATTGGATCCTCAGCTGGAGCCGGGTCTGATATATTGCAAGTCCCAATAACTGCAATGCATACGGTAACATTTACAACGGTAAGCTCAATTCCTATTGGTGGAAAAATTGTTATTACATATCCCGGAAGTGGTAATAACTCAGCATCTCCTTCAGCTACTACATTTGCATTCAATGGACTTCCTAACTCAACTGCAGCTGTTAAATCAGCAAACGCCACAGATTGTAACTCTGTAACAGTAAGTGCACCGACTATTACTTGTACTACAAGCGCTCTAATACCAGCTGCAACTCAGGTAACAATTTTTATTGGGTGTACTGCTGCTGGAGCGTCTTGTACTACTCAGGCACCATACCTAATAAATCCTACAAAAAGCAGTCAATCTGGAACTGCAGATTCTTGGCGAATTCAGGTAAACACGACTGATGCTTCAAATAATATAATCGACTCAAGAGCTCTTGCTGTCGGGACCATCGATTCTGTTACCGTAAGAGCAAATGTTGACCCTTCACTCACTTTCACAATTGCAGGAGTTAATAACGGTGTTGCTGTTAATACCAACAACACAACTGGATGTCTGCAGACTGAACTTACCAGTACTGGTATAAATGCAACGGCAACTGAGGTTAATCTTGGAACTCTAGCTAACTCCCCGAGTGCAACAAACACAACGGTAAGCAATATTTCAGCTCAATTATTAACAGTTACAACAAATGCTTCAAATGGATATGTAATTACTGCTACTTCCTCCGGTCATTTAAGAAACCCCTCCACTGGATTTTTCTTTACGGATGCTACAACTCCACAAGCTTTCCCGGCATCGGGTGCTAATTTCTACGGATTTCATGCATGTGGACTAGATACTTATAGCGCTGGAATCGGAACGACGTATTGGAATACAACAGCCTCAAATACTGCTTGTAATACTTATATAACAGGTTCTGCTGGAAACTTATGCAACTATGGATGGCCGACCGCAACTACAGCTATAAATATTGCATCGGATACGACAGGGCCTATTGGAAATGCCATTGTTGCCGGGAGCGGTCTTACGACGGTAAGCTATGCAGCAGGTGCTGATCCGGCAGTACCCCCCGGACAATACACCACGGTGGTCACATATGTGGCAACCCCATCATTCTAATTTGCCAAGGTTTGATTGACTGAAAGATGCTTATCTTCTTTTTTATGAATTGGGAGTGTAAAAAACACCGAAGTACCCTTCCCTACCTCTGAATTCAGCCAGATTCTTCCATCATGCTCATTAAGAATTGCTCTTGAAATGTAGAGACCAAGACCGGTTCCCTTTTCGCGCCTGGCAAAAGTGACTTGAGAAAAAGGTTTGAAAAGACTATCTATCTTTTCTTTTTCTATCCCAGCCCCCCTATCTTTAACCTCAATTTCAACGTAATCACCCTTCAAATGGGAATACACTTCAATAAGGGTATGTGGTTCGCTATATTTGATAGAATTGGACAGTAAATTTGCCATTACTTGGCCAATTCTAATGGGGTCGAATTCAAAGTCAGGTATATTCTCGTCTAAGTGATTTTCAATCAAAATAGCCCTATCCTCGATTGCGTAGGACAACTCCTCAGTCGATTTCCGGATCACATCATTGATATTTGAAGGAATCATATTAACCAGCGGCTTCCCGGCATCAATTTTGGCGCTATCAAGCATATCGTCGATATCAATTAGCAGTCTTTCTGAAGCATTTTTTATAATAAGTCTCATTTTTGTTCTGTCCTCCTCTTTGGTGTCAGGATTTAGCAGTAATTCTGCTGCTCCTTTGATTGCAGTTAAAGGCGCTCTGAGTTCATGGATCATCATGTTCGTAAAACCCTCACGGATCTTTTTTGTTTCAAATTCGCGCGTCACATCGTGCATTGTGAGTGCAACTCCAATTATCTTGTCGCTCTCATATGAAAAAACGGGAGTCACATAAATATTAAATTTAAGGTCAAATATAGATACTTCACGGTAGATAGTGCTTTTTTTCTGGATAATCACATCCTTCATTTCAGAAATAATGTTTGGTTTTAGCGTAAAACTTGAAAGAACCTTTAAGAGATCCGGATTGTCTTCCTTGATTTTAAGAAAGCGAAGCGCTGCGTGATTTATGGTAAAAAGATGCAAGGATCCATTTTGAAGGGTAAAAAATATCTCTCCGGTAGACAAACTTTTTACCAAAGACTCGACTTTTCCTTTTTCTGTTTCAATTACATTTTCAAGTCTACCTATCGCAAGTTGAGCTTTGTTTACTATTTTATATAACATGCTCATATCTTCTTCCTGATACGCGTGAGGGAATTTTGACGTGATTGTGATAATTCCGGTAAATCTGTTATTGAGAACCAAGGGTATATTAAAATAGCTCGCAGGCATAGTATCATACTGTATAGTAGTGTCTACTAATAACTCAGCTTGAGGGTTTATGTGGGATCCTGTTGCTTTTTCAATAACCGGTAATTTTTTAAGGTTTTCTTCAATATTATAAAGTCCTTGAAGCATTATTCCTTTCACACCATGAATATACTCTGGTCCTACATTTTCTTGAGTAACAGTAGTCAAATCTAAATGATCAGGTTCAATAATTGCGTAACTAACTGATGTCACCTGAAAGATTTTTTCTGCAGTTGCGGCAATGGTTGAAGCAATATCTTTAGAACTCAATGAATACCCTATTTTTTCAGACAATTCAGACAAAATAGTTAATTCAAAAAGTCTTCTTGAGTTTTCTTTTTTCTCTTTTTTATGTGTGATGTTTGTATTTCGTAGCTCAAAATATAAGTAAACTGTTGAGAGTAACAGAATCAAAAATCCAAACATGAAAAATGACTGGAGCAGCATACTTTCAGTATATAACAGGTAATGAGAAGTTCACAATTTTCATTTTCCAGTTTTCAAATAGTATTCAGTAATCATTGAAACAATGAGAATTAACTGAGAATTGTAAACTGAGAACTGTAAATTAATCCCCCCGCTGGCTGCGGGGGGATGGTGGTGCTCTTTCGAGCGTTGTGACGCAGATCATGTGTCTTACCGGTGGCCGGCGTGGGCGAGATCGTCATCATTGGTTTGAACCGCAGATTGTGATTTACCCATGTGGACATGGGCCCGTCTGGTTTCGGGCAAGATCGTATGGACGGCTGTCTGAAGTGCGTCGATGATGTGACGCATCTCGTGCGAATCGCCCTTGATCGCGCTGTCGCAATACTGCGAAAGTACTGGAACCAGCTCGAGTGCGGTATAACGCATTTCAAGCGGATTCCGGGATTGGACTGCCTTTTCGAGCTTTTCGCTCGCTTCAGCAAGTCTTCGACCAAAATGATCAAGTTCCACTGGACTTACTCCTGCTGGTGTACCAGCTTTCTTGTACCCATTGCTGGGTTGTGATGGAATTATTCGGGTCGAAGGACGCTCAGGCATTCACCTGCAGTCACTTCGCGAAGACGCGATCCTTTCGGAAAGTACTTCGCAAGAAGATCCTTATGGAACTTCTCCATCCAGTGACATGGAATCTGTTCGTGATCTTGGGTTGTTATCTCAGTCAACCCTACTTGGCTGACATGAAACCCCCGTGCCCACAGAAAGTGGAATTCGGGCGTATCACCTGCAAGGCGAGGATTTCCCACCTTTTGGTTGGCGTGAAGACTCCTGAGCCAGGTGACGAATTCCTCGTCTGTCTCCATGGTTTGGGTGATTTCTTCGACTTCAGACATGACTACACTCCTTGTGTTGTGTGAAATGTTCGTTATCCGGGAAACCCGGACTTTGATACCGCCCCACCGCTTGTAAACGGTGTGGCTTGACCTGCGTTGTTAAAGTGCCTAGCACTTCAAGTTTCGCTTAAAGTGCTGTTGGAACAGCACCTGAATACGCAGCTATTGCGGATGGGTACAGTCCAACTGTATGGGGTAATTATATACCTTCATAAGACTCAAATCAAATTACTCTAGGAT
>CAZEGF010000050.1:0-17463 GCA_964511965.1 uncultured Gammaproteobacteria bacterium | reverse complement strand
GCAATAATATAAAATGCTTCCTTAATATCAAGTAGCCATGTAAAGAAAATGTAGGCAACTATTCCGGTCACCGATGCAATTCCGGTAAGAATTAGAAGATTTATAGTTCTTGTTGTATCAAAAACCAATTGGTCTAATAGTTTTATTGGTATATATAAAGCCACTCCCATGACCAATGTTGCTGTCAATATTTTTAATGTCGTTATGACAATTTCGAGCTTTGGTAATGTAATTTTTGCATTAAGAGTTATGAGCAAGAGAATAAAACTCATTATGTTTCCGATCGTAAATGAAATACCCAAATAATAAACCGGAAGTTTTAGAAACAATATAAAGTAATAAGAAAGGGCTATATTAATAATTACGGAAAAAAGTGTTATAAAAAATGGAGTTTGGGAATCCTTTAAAGCAAAAAAAGCTCTTGAAAAAAGATAAATAGCACTTTGGGCAGCAATTGAAATTCCAAGAAGAGCAAGCGTAAGACCCGTTGCAACAGTTGCATCCCAATCAAACCGTGATGCTCCAAAAAAGAGTCGAACGATCGGAATTCTTAACACAACTAAAAGAGCACTTATGGGAAGCGTCAAATACATGATTTGATTAAGAGAGCTTACAAAAATAGAAACAAACTCCTCCGGTTCTTTCGATTTTAACGAAAGCGAGGGAAATGAAGCTTGAGCTATCGATTGGCCAAAAAGTAACACTGGAGCGAGCATTAAAGTTTGAGCAAGTTCTAAAATAACAAGTCCACGAGACGTTGTAAAAGAAGCAAAAAATACATTTGCAGTAATCGCAATTTGAGCTATTAAAAGAGTCAACGATCTTGGAATCATCAGGGCACCAATTTTTTTAACAGCATGATCTCTATGTAATGTAAATTTAAAATGAAAACCTGTTCCGCCAAGTAATGGCAATTGAGCCGCAAAAAAGAAGAAAGCACCGATAACTACACCAAAAGTTGCCCCATAAATACCCAGATGAAAAACACCCGACAGGATTGTTATCCCAATTATTATTCCCAGATTATACAAAGCAGAAGCGATTCCTGGTATTAAGAAATGTTGATAGGATTGTAATACTCCTGAAAAAACTGTCCCTACAACAAAAAACACTTCAGAGATTTGGATAATGATCATAAGGTTTGCCATGAGCTTTATCTCCCTGTCGGAAAATCCAGGAGCCACAGCTCGTGCTAAAGGATGCGCAAAAATAACTATGAAAATAGATATCACTACAAAAACGAGAACCCCATACGAAAGAATCGCTGAAGTAAATCTATTCGCCTCATCTTTTTTGTTTTGCGATACAAATTCGGAAAAAAGTGGAATAAATGAAGTGGAAAGTGCTCCAGTTATAAATATTTGAAATAGAAAATCAGGAACTCTAAATGAAGCTAGAAAAACTCCTAGATCACTAGAGGCTCCAAATATTGCAACTAGCAATCTATATTTAAAAAGACCCAACACCTGCCCAAATATTGTTGTCGCCACAATAAAAAAAGCAGCTGTAAAAATATTTGACTGCTTCAGTGTCAGTGCTTGTAGTCCTTTTTTAAAAATGTCCTTTACCATTATTTGTGTTCTAAATTACTTAAAGCAATTAATGTCGAAACATTATTTTATTAATGTTGTTTCATTATTTATACAACCCTGTTCCATTACTAATGTTTTTGAGGCTTGTTTTCTTGTATTTGGTCTTTATCCATGTTAGAATAACCAAGTTCCGAATACAATACATTTAAATTTATGCCAGTTATTAAATCAGCAATTAAGAAATTGCGCCAAGACAAAAAAAGAGAAAAAGCAAATGACACACTTCGTGATTCATTGAAAAATGCAGTTAGAAGTGCCAAAAAAAGTAAAACAGGTAAGTCTGTTTCTAAAGCTATTGCAATTATCGATAAAGCAGCAAAACAAGGCATAGTTCACAACAATAAAGCTTCCCGCTTAAAGTCATCTCTTAACAAGCTTGCAAAGCCTGTATCTGTAAAAAAGGTTGAATTTAAGGAAGCAAAATCAGTCAAAAAAGTTTCTGTGAAAAAAGTCGCACCTACGAAAAAAAGTGCTCAAAAAAAAGCTACTAAGTAACATCCCACTCTAGCCTCATTTTTTTCCATTTTAGCTTTGACAATCCCTCAAAAAAACCATACACTGTTATGAGTACCAGTGTATCCAACTGGCTTATTAGTTATGGCAAAAAAAGCTACTCCAAAAATTAATATAAATCTAAGCTCCGCTGGTAAAGCTACTGTCGGTAAAGTAGTTTACGGGTGGACAATTGACGCCGGACGCGCAATTATAGTTGGGATTGAACTAATTGCTTTAGCAGCTCTTGGATATCGTTTTGTTATAGATCGTCAAATTGTTGATCTTCATGACCAAATAAAGACTCAAGAAGTATATATAGCAGCGCAATCAAGTGACGAAAAAAAATTCCGTAGCATTCAGGAACGCCTCAAAAACATTAAAATAACAAATGAATCGACTGATGCCAAAATAAAAATAATGAATGAAATTCTAAAAGTAATTTCATCAGGGACATTCTACTCAACCAATTTATCTATCAACAACAATAGTATTCTCGTTGATGGGAGCACATTTTCAATATACACATTAACTGATTTTCTTAATGGATTAAAAAAATTCCCATCTGTTGCCGGTATTTCAATTGATGAAATCAATACTGCCGATGACGGTGTACGCTTTAAAACACGTATCGATATAAAAGATTTAGCAACAGTTCCAAAAGAAAAATAATATGTTTAAGGATAAAGATAAAATCAAAGCAGAAATAAAGAGTCTTATTGATAAAGGCAATGCAATTCTAAGTGCCAGCCAAAATAGACAAAGGGTAACAGCTTACCTTTATATTATTTTTTCTCTCTTTGCTTTATCTTTCTTTGGAATATTTGCGATAGGTCCTACTATAACTACTATTTCAAATCTCAACAAACAACTCGAACAAGACAGGGTGGCTTTAAAACAATTACAAGATAAAAATGCTGCTCTAAAATCTTTAAGCGCTCAGTATATAGAGATAGAACCACAACTTGATCTTATCGACAATGCCATCCCGCAAAGCCCTAAAGTTGCAGATATTGCAAGACAACTCGAATTACTTACGATAAAACACAGTCTTACGGTTCAAAAATTAGATAGTGGTCTTATGGAGCTTTACCCTGCTAAAAATGTTAACTCACCAATATTTTCTTTCTCTTTCTCAATAGGAGTAAATGGAAACGAGCAGGATATCAATGCATTTATCGGTGACATTATAAATATGG
Source organism: uncultured Gammaproteobacteria bacterium (assembly GCA_964511965.1). Lineage (GTDB taxonomy): Bacteria > Patescibacteriota > Microgenomatia > Levybacterales > GWA1-39-11 > JAUSNA01. Next base: position 14,180 of record CAZEGF010000050.1, on the reverse strand, counting down.
GTAGAATAATCGGTATTGAGAAGTTATCAACAGGAAAACAACAGAACAATCAATTTTCGGCATCAATAACAGGTAGAGCTTACTTCTATAAAGAGTAGTTTCAATTATATTTAAATCGAACTACTCTGCATATGAGCGAGTGTAACGAACGATATACAAAATAATTTAATTTATATGTTAAAAAATCTACTACTACTTGCAGGATTTAGCACATTTGTTGTGTTTGTAATTATTGGCTTAAATGTATTCCATGACCATGAAGTTTCATCACTACCTGCTTCAACTCAGATACACGTTAATTCAATAACTCCAAATTTCGACACAAAAACTTTAGATCAACTTAAAAAGAGGACCCCAATATCGGTAAGTCTACTAGAAAAAAGTGCAGTGGTCTCTGAGGATTCAAAGCAAACAACTATTCTACCAACACCAACCAAATCACCAATTTTACCCCCACCATCTCTCATTACAGCATCTACAAGCGCGGTACCTACAACAACTATCACGCCCGTACTTCAACAATAATATATATGAAAAACGGATTATTTAACAAAAGAATTCCAACAGTTGTAGCTTTATTAGTGCTTGTAGCAATTATTGGAATTTCTACACTACTTATTCAAAAAGGAGTATTTTATATTGGCAAAGCCGCTCCTGACACAAAACCAAACAATGTATCAATTAACAATATTACAGATTCTTCCTTTACTGTTGTTTTTACAACTGCTGGTCTTACCGATGCAGTTTTAAGCATAAATGATGCAAGTATTGGGAATTCAATAACATTTGATGATCGAGATAAAAAAACAGGTACACACAATAAATATTATTCTCATCATATTACTGTTCCCAATCTATCCCCCAACACTTCTTATACTTTTAAATTAATTGTTGGAGGGAATAACTACTTAAGTAGCTCTTATACGGCAAGAACAGGTAGCCAAATAACGTCACCTCCGCCAGCTCAAAATCCAATTTTTGGAAAAATACTTCTTCCAGATGGATCAGATGGTTCCGACACAATTGTAATTGCAAAAACAACTAACGGAAATCCCGCATCAGCAATTACCGATTCCAAAGGTGAATTTATAATTCCAACAAATTCAATTCGGAATTTACAAAATAATTCTTATATTTTACTTGGTGAGGATTCTCCAATAACGATAAGTGCGTATAGACAACTTATGAGTGCAACAATTAATACCAACTTTAAGGTTGCACAAAATTTACCTCCTGTTAATCTTCAACAACAATATGTATTTACACAAGAAGAAGAGGAACCATCAACTCAAAGTTCAAAGTTGATCGTGGAACTCCCAAAATCCAGTGGTAAAACAGTAGACATTCTAAGACCCAAACAAGGAGAATCTTTTGTCGATTTGAAGCCTCAATTTAGTGGCACTGCATACCCAAATAGTAATGTCTTATTGTCAATATCCGGACTTCTTCAACAACAAGTGGTTGCAAATTCAGATGGGACATGGGCTTTTAAGTCGCTAAATAATCTACCACAAGGAAAACATACACTTAACGTGACAGTGACAGATCCAAATGGAGTAAAAACCAGTTTATCAAGATCTTTCACAATTTTTTCTCAAGGGTCACAAATCACAGAGAGTGCAACACCCTCGGCAACACCAACAACAAAACCCACTACTACACCGACTCCTCGTCCAACTGCCACACCAACACCTACTCCAACTAAAACTCCAACTCCGTCTCCAACTGTGCAAATCTCCATTACTCCAACAACAACCGTTACACCTACACCTATTGTGACAGCAACTCCTACTCCAACTTTAACGCCAACGCAATCCCCAACACCATTCCCTACAATTTTTGTAACACCAACAAAACTTCCACCAATAGCAAGTCCTGGAGGTACCGAAAACACGATACTTCTAACTTCTTTTTCTATTGTTCTTATTATTGTAGGTACTGCCTTACTCTTTGCAATTTAAGCTATAGCTGCTTGTATTATCAAAGTTTATTAATTAATATTTGTAAATATGAAAATAGGAATTATCGGCGCAGGATTTTGTGGACTTGCTGCAGCTTATTATTTACAAAAAAAGGGGCACACTGTTACTATTTTTGAAAGAGATGAATCCCCTGGAGGATTAGCAATTGGTTATAAGGAAGATAAATGGAAATGGACGCTTGAACAACACTACCATCATTGGTTTACAAATGACAAAGATATTTTAGATTTAGCAAAAGAAATAAATTATAAGGTAATTATTAAAAGACCTATTACAAGTTCTTACGTTGAAAATAAAATATATCAATTAGATTCTCCATTGTCTCTATTAAAATTTCCAAAGCTTACAATTTTCGACAGAGTTCGTATGGGGGTATCTCTTGCCGTTCTTAAATATAATCCTTATTGGAAACCACTTGAAAAATTGAAAGCCGAACCGTTTCTAAAAAAAATAATGGGTGTAAGGGGATATAAAACTCTTTGGGAACCATTGATGGTAAATAAGTTAGGTATATATTCTTCAATAGTTTCACTGGCATGGTTTTGGGCAAGAGTCTATAAAAGAACCCCCAGTCTAGCTTATCCGGAGGGAGGATTTTTGAAGTTCGCAACACATCTTGAAAAAGTAATTCAAAAAAATGGAGGTAAAATTTATTATGGATCTGAAGTATTAAATCTTTCTTCAAATATAAATCCCCAATTGTCAGTAAGGGTAAAGTCAAAGATTAAAACGTTTGAATTTGATGCAATTGTGGTTACACTTCCCTCACCTCTATTCGTAAAAATTTCACCAGATTTACCAAAATCATATACTAAAAAATTACATAAACTAAAAGGAATAGGTGCTCTTAATCTTGTATTAAGAATGAAAAAACCATTCTTTTTAAATAATACTTATTGGCTTAGTATGTGTGATCTTGCTTCTCCAATTCTTGCGATCGTAGAGCATACGAATTTTATGAATAAAAAAAATTATGACAATGAACATATTATATATATAGGAAATTATATGGAAACATCAGACCCTCGATTCACTATGAATGAAAACCAACTTTTAAAACTCTACGATCCATGGCTAAAAAAAATAAATCCATCATACAAACAAGCCATTATTAATAGTAAAGTCTTTAAAGCTCCATTTGCCCAGCCCATAATACCTATTAATTACTCAAAGGATATACCATCTTTTAAAACACCTCTTAAAAATGTATATCTTTCAAATATTCAACAAGTTTACCCTTGGGATAGGGGAACAAATTACGCTGTCCAATTAGGGAAAAAAGTTTCAGAATTAATTTCCCGAGATGAATAAATTTTTTTTATCAATTCTTATTATTGGTGTGTTGTTGAGATTTTATAATATTGCCTGGGGAGCACCTTTCTATTTCCATCCTGATGAAAGACAAAACATAGCTTATCCAATCCAAGATTCAAAATCCCCTCTCATGCGCGATCAAAAAAATTTTGATATTAATCCATTTCCATTAATAGTTATTAAGGGAACATATCAATTAATCTCAAAACTACCGCTTCACCAAGAACCAGTTGAATTAACAATTCTTATAAGTAGACTTTACAGTGCGCTGTTTTCCATTTTAATAAGTATCATATTGTATTTTATTGGGAAAAAATTCTGGAATCGAAAAGTTGGATTTATTGCTTTTACCCTAAGCGTATTTAGCACCGGTCTTATACAATATTCTCACTTCGGCACTATCGAAATGTGGGAAGGATTAATCTTATTGCTGTTATTTTATATTTCAGCTGATCTTTATAAAAGTAAAAAAATATTTCTTTATTTTTTATTAGGCGTAACATTTGGTTTAGGAATTTCTATCAAATTCTTAATATTAGCGATTTCACCAATTATAATTGTTCCCTTTATTCCCCTTTTAATATCTACTCTTCGGAAAAGAAATAAAAACAATATCATTACTCTTCTTCGTTCTTTATATCTTTTTCTAATTGGTTTTGTTACAACTATTCTAGTCTTTTTCCCTCAATTATTCCTTAATTTCCATCAAATTGAAGACAGTCTTAAATTTGAATCAACGGTTGCTACAGGAAAATTGCCTGTTTTTTTTACGCAAGGATTTATAAATACGTATCCGCTCTTATATCAAATTGAAAAAGTTCTTCCTTTTCTATTAAATCCATTTATCCTAATTTTCAGTTTATATGCTGTTTTTTATCTTACTTATAAATCCATAAAAAAACGTGAGGTATACACTTTTCTTTTACTTCTAAGTTTTTTAATTCCTTTCATATCTACTTCCTTCCTTTTTGTGAAATGGACAAGATATATGATCCCGGTTCTCCCATTTTTATATATTATTAATGCAATTTTTCTTTATGAACAATTACAAAAAATAAAAAATGTTCGAAGACGAAACTTTGTTTTATTTCTACCGGTTATAGTATCTATAATATTCTCCCTTAGTTTTTTCGTTACCGTCTATCTGTATCCACATACCACAGTTGCTGCAAGTACATGGTTTGATAATAAATTTAAAAATGCTAAAAGTGCAATAAGCGAGAGCTTTGATATTGGAATAACTCCATTTAATCCAGTAATAAAAGAGATTAATTTAATTGATTTCTATAGCATTGAAAGCAATGATAACGAATATGAGAATTTACAAGAAAAACTACAGGCAACCGAATTTGTAATTCTTCCAAGCCAGAGAGTTTTAAAATCAAGATTACTAAACCCCTCAACTTTTCCGAGAGGTTTTGCTTTTTATAATTTACTTCTTAATAATAGAAATAGTTTTAAACTAATTTATAAAACTCCATGCAATGTCATTTGTAAAATTGCATATGTTGGTGATCCGATATATTCCAACGAAGAAACAGTAACCGTTTTTGATAGACCATCAGTTTTTATATTCAAAAAAATTAAATAATATGATAAAGCTTTTGAATAAAATAAGAAAATATTACAGATGTGAGGCTTATCTTTTCATAATTATATGTGCTGCATTCTATCTGAGAACTTTTAATATCAACTGGGATAATGGTTATTATTTTCATCCTGATGAAAGAGCATATATAATGGTCTCTCTTCCGATTCATTGGACTTCTACCCTTTCTGGATTATTTTCAGTGCAAAGTCCTTTAAATCCACACTTTTTTGCTTATGGGTCTTTTCCAATATATTTATTAAAAGTATTGTCTCATGTATTTGGTTTTATAAATCCAATTCTTGCTGAGTATGGGGGGGTACATATTATTGGTAGACTTATATCTGCAGTTTTCGATACCTCCACAGTTTTCATTATTTATTTGATTTGTTCAAAGATTTTTACGAAAAAAATTGGTGTTCTTTCTGCCTGTCTTTATGCATTTTCAGTATTGCCTATTCAGTTGTCACATTTTTTTGCAGTAGATACCATTCTTACTTTTTTTATGACCTCAACTATTTATTCGCTCGTTTTATTAATTGATAGATTTAATATAAAAAATGCTAGTTTGACCGGATTATTTTTCGGGTTGGCTTTAGCAACAAAAATTAGTGCAGTCGTTCTCACCCCAATTGTATTTATTGCACTGACTATTAATTTTTTTAGAAAAAAAAGGAAATTAAAAAAATGGGTTTTAAATAATATAGTTGTACTAATTATTTTAGTTATTTGTACAGGTATTGTTTTTTTTATAGCACAACCATATAGCTTAATTGACTACAAAGCATTTTCGCAACAAACTCTATTACAAACTCAGATGAGCAACAATGCATTTATTTTTCCATACACTCTTCAGTACGTTGGTAAAATTCCATATATATATGAGTTAAAAAACATATTCATGTGGGGACAGGGACCAATTATTTCAATAGTATGCATAATGGGAATCATTTTTATGACCATTCGGTTGAAACGGAGGATAATTTTGATTTTACCGGCTCTTTTTCTCGCTCTATACTTTGTGCTTTTTGGTAAATTTGCAGTAGGTTTTATACGATATATGCTACCTATTTACCCTATCCTCTCAATTTTTGGTGGATGGTTTTTGTCCGAAATAGTTTTAGAACTAATTCCTAAAACATATTTAAAAAGATACTTTTTTGTAAAATTTTTAATGCTGGGTTTTATACTACTTATTTTGGTTTATCCTATTTCATTTATTTCAATTTACACAAAACCCAATACCAGAATTCAGGCATCTGATTGGATAAATAAAAATATACCCCAAGGAAGTAAAATAGCAGTCGAACACTGGGACGACTCATTACCAGTTTATGGTATGCAAAAATATGAACAACTTACGTTACCACTTTATGACCCAGACACAAAGGAAAAGTGGCAATCGATTCATTCAATCCTACAACAAACAGATTATATTATTATAGCGTCAGGAAGATTGTATATACCTCTACAAAAACTTACCGATTGTAAGCATCTTCCTGTTAATCGCTGCTATCCATTAACCGCAAAATACTATAAAAATCTATTTTCGGGTAAATTAGGTTTTAAGAAAATTCAAGAATTTAAATCGGAGCCTACTATTCCTTTTATAAATATTGGGATAAATGATTTGTCAGCCGATGAAAATTTTACTGTGTTTGATCATCCAACAATTATGATTTTTAAGAAAAAATGAACTTATTGAAATAAGTGACATTATTCTGTATAGTTTATGCTTGTTGGATAACAAGCTTTATACTGTTAAAATAACGCTTGTTGGATAACTAAAAATTATTATGAAAATGATACCTCAGTCAACAGTACTAATAACAGGCGGGACAGGTTTTTTAGGTGTTCATCTTGCTCGCTATTTTTTGAAGAAAAAATACAAAGTAATTTTACTTGATACAGCAGAACAAACAGCTAAAGATTTATTTGGCAAGGTTACAGTAATAAATTGTGATATTCGTGACTATAAAAAAATGGAACCATATTTTAGCAACGTAGATTACGTTGTTCATGCTGCAGCCGCATTACCAATTCACCATAATAGAACTTATATATTTGATGTTAATGTCAATGGCACACGAAATGTTTTGAAAGCATCTCAAAAAAATAAAGTTAAAAAAGTTGTTTTTATTTCTACAACTGCTATGTATGGTGTTCCTCGCACACTTCCGGAGAAGGAAACTGACAAAATTTATCCAATTGGGTATTATGGAGAATCAAAAGCTGCAGCAGAAAAGCTATGTCGTGAATTTAACAAGAAGGGAGTTCATACAAATATTCTCCGTCCCAAATCATTTTTAGGACCTGAAAGGCTCGGTGTATTTACAATTTGGTTTGAAGCGATATTTCAAAATAGACCTGTATTTATACTAGGAAAAGGTAATAACCTTTACCAACTTCTTGAGGTAGTAGATCTATGCTCTGCAATTGAAAGCGCATTGCTAGTCAGAAAATCAGGAGAGACCTACAATGTAGGTGCTGAAAAATTTGGCACTTGGCAAGAAGATTTAGGAGCACTCATAAAACATGCTAAATCCAAGTCAAAAATAATTTGTCTACCGGTAAAAACTACTCAATTTGCTCTATCAATCCTCGAAACTTTTAATCTTTCTCCAATTATTGCTTGGCATTATAAAACATTCCCTGTTGATTCTTATGTAAGTATCGAAAAAGCAAAAAAACAGTTAGGATACACAGCGACTAAAAGTAACCAAGACATTTTGAAAGAGGCATACGACTGGTATAAGGAACATAGGAAAGAATTTTTAGGAAAAGAAGGAAAGACACACAGAACAATTTGGAATTTTAAAATCGTAGATTTTGCACAGAAATTCTTTAGATAATTATGGTCATAGGTTTTGACTTTGACAAAGTATTTATAGACTATCCTCCTCTTATTCCATATGGGTTTATCGACTTCTTATATAAAGGTGCAGTGTTTCCAAGAAAAACTAAGGAATCAACTTTAAAGTTACACTATCGTTTTCCAGGAACAATCGAGCAAAAAATTAGAATTTTGTCTCATTTCCCAATTTTTAGACACCCACTTAAAACAAATATAAGTGTACTTAAAAAAATATCTGAAGAAAATAAAAATAAAACCTATTTAGTATCAAGTCGCTTTTCATTTCTTAGACAGCGAACAGAGACGATACTTACAAGATATAAACTAAATAAATATTTTCATGGTATTTATTTTAATTATGAAAACAAACAGCCCCATATATTTAAAGAGGAAACAATTAGAAAACTGAAAATAGATATTTATGTCGATGACGATCTAGATCTTTCATTATTTCTTGCAAAAAAATTACCAAAACTAATCATTTATTGGGTCCGCGATGGTCGAGGAGTTGAGGTTAATCTCCCTAAAAACATTGTAGCAATTAAAGATTTACGGGATTTACAAAAACACTTATCTAAAAAATGATCAATGATTTTTCCATTGCACTCATATGGTGGGTTTATCTTTTTGGGATTGGTATAATTTTTATTCCGCTAAGTAGCGTTTTATTTGGGAAGTTTTTTGATAGAGGATATATTTTTGCAAAATCTCTTGGTCTTTGTATTCTCACATATTTAATTTATATATTAGGGACTATTCATTTACTTCCATTCAATAGAATTTCTATTTTTATAGTACTATCAGTCGCTATTCTTCTCAATTTTTATATATTTAAAAAAAATAAATTAAAAATATCTTTTAAAGGAATTAAAATTATTATTTTTCAGGAAATTTTATTTCTTGTTTCTCTTCTTATTTGGTCATATGTGAAAGGCTTTCAATCCGATATTCATGGGCTTGAAAAATTTATGGATTTTGGGTTTATGAATTCTATTTTAAGAAGCACCTACTTCCCACCCACTGATATGTGGTTTCCACCATATTCTATTAATTATTACTATTTTGGACACCTTGTTACTGCGGTACTTATGAAATTAACAAATATCAATCCATTTATTGCTTACAACCTTATGCTCTCAACCATATTTGCTTTTACTGCGTGCTCTGCTTTTTCAATTGGATCAACATTAACTTATGAGATTTTAAAAATTAAAAAAGCAAGTTTTATGACTGGGATATTAAGTGCTATCCTAGTTACGTTAGGTGGCAACTTACATACAATTTACGCATTTTTTCTACAATATGCGCCTCCCGAAAATCCTGTTCCTTTTTGGCAGCTGAAATTATCTCTTTCATCGTTTCCCAATAATTATTGGTATCCAAATGCTACAAGGTTCATACCATTTACAATTCATGAATTCCCATCGTACTCATTTGTAGTTTCCGATTTACATGGACACGTTCTTGATATTCCTTTTGTTTTCCTTACACTTGCACTTATTTATTCAATATTTCTCATTAAAAAAATTACATATAAAACATCTGCTGTTATTGCATTTATGCTCGCTATTATGTATATGACAAATGCTTGGGATGGCATAATCTACTTTCTACTCTTTGGTATAGTAATACTTTTATGGAAGAGTGATTTATTAAAACCAAAAAAATCTTCACATACAATTCGTTGGTATGATATTGCGCAAAGATTAAATACGGTTAAAGGAAAGAAAAATTATTTTATTTCTTTTATTAAATACGTCTTTTTTGCCGGATTTTTGTATTTTATTTTTACTCTCCCATTTAACTTACACTTCAAACCGTTTGTTTCCGGTATTGGTATTGTTTGTCCGCCAAATTTTTTCGTCCATATTGGGAAGATTGGTCCTTTCTTATTTGAAGCTAATCATTGTCAAAGATCCCCATTTTGGATGCTTATAATCTTATATGGATTCTTTTATATTTATGCAATTGCATTAGTTCTTAAAATTATTAGACTGAAAAAAACCCCTCCGGGACTTATTTATGTACTTTTACTAATTCTACTTTCAACAATTTTAATTGCTGCTCCTGAATTTATATATGCAAAAGACATTTATCCTGCTCACTATAGAGCAAATACAATGTTCAAATTAGGATATCAAGCATTTATTATGCTTTCTCTAGTTTCAAGCTTCGCAATTACATATTTATTTCATAAAGGTAAAAAATATATTTGGCTACCAATAACTTTTGTACTTTTAGGACTCGTGTTAATGTATCCATATTTTTCCGTAAATTCATATTTTGGTGATCTAAAAGAATATAAAGGGTTAAATGGACTAGAATATTTAAGAACAATTCAACCGTATGATTATGATGCAATATTATGGATCCAGAAAAATATACATGGACAACCAGTTCTACTTGAAGCACAGGGAGACTCATATACAGACTTTGAAAGAATTTCTGCAAACACGGGCTTGCCAACACCACTTGGTTGGACTGTACATGAATGGCTCTGGCGCGGTAGTTATAATTACCCACAATCAAGGCTTGAGGACATTAAGAGTTTATATGAAGGACCACTCACTCAAACAAGATTCCTAATTAATAAATACAATATATCTTATATTTATATTGGGGAGATGGAAAGAACAAAATACCCAATGTTAAATATTGAAAAATTTAATCAACTGGGAAAAATAGTATACAAAAAGGGGAACACGATTTTATATAAAATTAACGAGAAGTAGCTTTCTCTTCTTTAAGTGTTGGAGTTGGAGTTATAATACCTATCTTCCCTACAGAACACATATTGTCCTCTAAAAGACAGTTAACATATTGTTGTATTTCCGAAAAATCGCCATTACCGACACGTGGTATAAGGACCCATTTAGATCTATACTCGTCAGATATCGGGGGATTAATAACCAATCCATATCTTGGGACAGAAAGATCCCCTTGATCAACTACATAATTTTGGATTTGTCCATTTTTTAATTTATTTGCCAGTTTTATAAAATCATCTATTTTTCCAACATCTATATTTGTATTAATATTATCTTTTAAAATATTATAAACACCTATTAGCTTTACCGGATTGAGTAACACTCCTAAAGAAAGTGCTTTTTCCTTGATTGCAGATATAACCAGCTGTTGCCTTCTACTTCGTGCAAAATCGCTTCCTTCTATCCCAACTCCATGACGAGAGCGGACAAATTCAAGTGCGGTTTCTCCATCCATATGATTTTTCCCTTTGCTAACATGTACGTGTTTGTAACGGCATGCAAAAAAGTCCCACATGTCTGTTTCTGCGGAGACGGTTGCAGTAAACTTTTCTATTTCATCATTCGTTTTCCCACATGAATCTTCTTCCTTACCATCTATTGGATAGGAATAGTCATCAAGGGTATTTGCCACATCGACATCTATTCCTCCTAAGTAATCAACTAATGTAGTAAATCCTTTAAAATCAAGAACAACCACGTAATCAATTTTTTGTCCCATTATTTTATAGAGCATATTTTCAACTGCTGGGATTCCGTTGTTTTTTTCCTGTGCTGTTGCATAAATTGAATTAATTTTGTCTGATGCCTCCGGAAACCAAAGATCTCGGGGAAGGGAAAACATATGAACCTTATTCTGTTTGATATTTACATTCGCAAGAATAATCGTGTCAGATAATTCCGGGCCATCATGCTTTGCTCCTCCAATACCAAGAAGCGCAATATTAAATGATGATTTTTCAGCATTTGTAAGATTGATTGCCTTATCTACTGTTACTCCATAAAGAATTGAGAAGAGAGCTCCGATTTGCGATCTAAAGATACCAATGAAAATTAACAGCACTACTGCCAATAATAAAATGATGTTTCTTTTTTGGAGTTTAGTTTCTTTTACCATTGGGATAGAAGAGAGATAAATGACATAGGATCAAGACTCGCACCACCTATTAAGAATCCACCGCAAGTAGAAATATCTGCATATGTCTTTACATTATTCTCATCAACACTTCCCCCATATAAAATAGTTCGTCCTGAAAGTTCTTCTGACAGTTTTGAAAAAACTTTCTCAATATCCTTTGGGTCATCCGGCTCACCCACTCCGAAGGTGGATATTGAATTGGGGGGCTCGAATGCGAGTATGTCTGAATCTTTATGAAGCTGACTGTTTTCATCCTGGATACATTGAATAACCTTAAGACCAACCTCTTTGGCTTCTTTTATCTTATTTTCTACATCAGATTCACTTTCATGAAAATACCGTTTTCTTTCGGAATGCCCAACAATCGTATAGTCTGCAAATTCTCTTACTTGCTTTGCATTTATCTCCCCTGTATAGGCTCCTTCGGGAAATGAAGAAACGTTTTGAGAAGAAAGTTTTACCGGTAATTTAAATTCATCAACCAGATATTTTGCTTTAGCCAGGAGAGTGAAAGGGACCGCTATAATAATTTCTTTATTAGAAAGATCAATGTGTGATATATTATCCCTTAAATACTCAAAAAACTTTATAGCTTCCTCTTTAGTTTTATGGGACTTCCAGTTAGCAACGAATAGTTTTTTGTCCATAGGAATCTCTGTTTAAGATATAATATCATATCAACGTATGGATGGCATTCTCAACAAACTTAACAAAGAACAGAAAGAGGCAGTTATCCACACTCAGGGACCGGCAATTATCCTTGCAGGGGCCGGAAGCGGCAAGACAAGAGTCTTGGTACATAAAGTTTTGTATCTAATTGTTGAAAAAAATATTAATCCGGGGAATATCTTAATGGTAACTTTTTCCAACAAAGCAGCCGGTGAAATGAAGGAACGCATCAAAGCCCTTCTGCACTCATTTCCATTAAATACATCGGATGAACCAACTGTTGCTACTTTCCATTCTTTATGTGCAAGAATATTGCGAAGAAGCGGTGTTAAGATTGGTATCCCACACAATTTCGTTATTTATGATACTAATGATCAACTGGATACAATTAAAGATTGCTATGAGAAGCTTGAGCTATCCATAAAAGACATTAGACCCCGTGCTGCTTTGGAAGCAATATCATCTGCAAAAAATCAGATGATTACAGAAGAACAATATGTAAAATTTGCAAGAGGTTATGTGCAAGAAAGAGTGGCTAAAATTTACCCTCTCTATCAAAACTTGCTTGCCGAAAGAAATGCTTTAGATTTTGATGATTTATTAAACAAAACAATTGAACTTCTTAAAAAATCACCAGAAACTTTGGAATTTTATCAAGATTTATTTAAATATGTATTAGTAGACGAATATCAAGATACTAATGTAAGCCAATACAGACTAACAAAATTTTTAGCTGGAAAGCATAATAATATTTGCATAGTTGGTGATTTTTCCCAAAGCATTTATTCTTTTAGAGGAGCAGATTATAAAAATTTGGAAAAGTTCAGAACTGATTTTCCGGATGCAAAAGTCTTTCGACTTTCTCAAAATTACAGATCTACTCAAATAATACTTGATGCTGCCCATGCAATTATCTCTAACAATAATACTCATCCTGTTCTCAAATTGTGGACTGACAATAAGGAAGGTGATGAAATCAGTATTTTTCAAGCAGAAAATGAACACAAGGAAGCAGAGTATATCGTAAAGATGATTAATAATAAAAAAAAATATGATCCGGACTTTAGCCTTTCGGATGTTGCTGTTTTGTATCGCATGAATGCTCAATCAAGAACAGTTGAAGAAATATTTCTACATTTCGGAATTCCATATAAACTCGTTGGTGGTGTTCGCTTTTATGACAGAAAGGAAGTTAAAGATGTTCTTTCATATCTATCATATCTTTCAAATCAGCAAGATGCAGCAGCACTTAAAAGAATTCAAAAACTTGGAAAGAGAAAATTTGAAGAATTTGAATTTTATAGACAAGAATTTAACGAAGCAAATTATATTGAAAAAAAAGATACAATTGAAATCCTTGACGAGGTCCTTAAAAAGTCAGGCTATTTAGAGCGCTATGACACGGAAGATTCTGAAGACAGGGCAAGACTTGAGAATATTAAAGAATTACGATCTGTTGCAATCGAATTTCCGGATCTTATTCAATTTTTGGAAAACGTGGCGCTCGTTGAACAGGAATATATGCCAGACGGGCAAATGGTTGCAGAAAACAGTGACGCAGTAACACTTATGACGATGCACGCTGCAAAAGGTCTGGAATTTAAAATGGTATTTATTATTGGACTTGAGGAAGGGCTCTTTCCTCACTCTCGGGCACTTTTTGATTTCGGAGATTTAGAGGAAGAAAGACGTCTTTGCTACGTAGGAGTGACCCGGGCAAAGGAACATCTCTACCTTACCTACGCAAAACAAAGGGTTATCTTTGGTCAAAGAAATACAGCAACTCCATCCCGTTTTATCTTTGAACTCCCTGAAGAGGTGCTTGAGTACAATAATGTTGACACAAGTATCATAAATAACGAATACTGGT
>CAZEGF010000049.1:0-32167 GCA_964511965.1 uncultured Gammaproteobacteria bacterium | reverse complement strand
TCTGTTGATGAATAATACAGTGGAGGAGTGTTCTCTGATGGAATTGCCAATTTTTCATATTGATCTAAGTCAAGCCTATTTTGGGATTTTTTTATTGTCATGACCCAATTGCTAAATTCTTGATCGCTCACTGATTTTGCCATAAATCTCATACCCGAAAAACCGCGTCCACTAATTTCTGCTGCAGACCCCCTAAATTCTCCGGTTTTGTCTGCAATTAAATGTAGTTTTGTTCCCATACCAGTCATCGCATACACTTGCCCTCCAAGAGAAGGAATCCAAAATGAATTCATCGGGGCATCTGACGTAAGTTCAAAATTTATAGGGGTTTTTTCCGGAAACACGAGATAATTTACCGTTGCTATATTTTGCTCGGGATAAATAAATAACCATTTCCATTGAAGAGATATTACCTGAATTTTAAGAGGTCTTTTGTCAGATTCTATTGCTCTAAAGGGATCCAGCTTGTGAGTCGCATTCCAATTATTTATACCAAGAATAAGAACAACCACAGTTGGAACAGCCCACCATACAAAGACCAACAATTTACTTCGATTCCAATTTGGATCATATAGCGCTTTTTTATTGTGCTCACTGAATTTTTTAGATACCAAAAACTCAAGAATAAATATCGGAATAACAACAACCAGCATGACCCCAATGGAAATAAGTGCAAGATTTCTTTCGCTTGCAGCTATTAACCCTTTTGAGTTAAGAAGGGCAAAATCTTCGCCGGTTAACAGGCCGACGACAATTATTCCAACAACCAGTAAAGCAGGGAGAATAACGTAACGGTATTGTTTTTTTAGCATAAGACGTACCTACATAATAATTGTAGCATGTTATAAGCAAAACTAAGTCCAGTTTTCCTTGCACCACACAAGACATAAATATTTGCGTGATATAATTCCCTTACACCCGGAAGCGCACAGCATGCTTCTGACGTGTAAAAAGTTTTAGCACATTAAAAATCTAGTTACGATATTTGATCTGTTAAGACTTAGTGTTCCTATTTAAATACTGTAAGCGGTATTTGACTAGGGACACTAATTCAATGAAAGGAGAAGTGAGCCCTTGGCAACAGAGCCCGGGCGAGATCCTCTCCGCCCACAGATCTTCGACGAGGCACGACCATCACAAACACACAAGCTCATGAAAGGAGCAAGCGTTGACAATTTCCCAAGCAGAACGCTCGCCGGGATTCTTTATCCCCGGAGAAACCGAAGACGAAAAAAAAGCCAGACACAACAGACTCTTCAGAGAGCTTAGATATCGCGTAGAACACGCAAATGGAAAGGATCTCCTAAGAGCACACGACAGCTGGTTCTTCGCAAGAAGCGTCATCGTACATGCCATCATCGTCTTGACCGTCTATCTTGCTATCCAGGCCACCACCGTTCTCCAATGGTGTGGTATCGGCGTACTTGCCGGGTTTTGCTCGGTTCAGATCGGTATTTTGGGACATGACCTCGGTCACTACCAGTACCTTCGCAAAAGTGGAAAGAAGTCCGACCTTCTCAGGTTATACCTTGGCAACTTCTGCCTTGGCTTCGCCTGGTCATGGTGGGTCGACAAACACTTCCAACACCACACAACCCCTAACCAAATGGGGAAAGACCCTGACGTTGAGTTCGACTGGCTTGCTTTCACTAAGGAGCAGTTGGCAGAAAAAGGTCAGGGACGATTCACTCAATGGCAGATCAGAAACCAGTGGTGGCTCTTCTGGTTCTATCTTTTCGGACAAGCGTTCAACGCCAGGATCTCCAGCATCAAAACGCTGAAGAACCAAACCCCGCGACGGGAAGACTACAACATCCAGATGAGGGCAATCAAAGCACACCTAGTGCTCTACGTCCTCCTGCTGGTAGTCGTCGGTTTTTTTGTCGGGTGGACACATGCTCTCGCTTTTGGACTTGTCCATCAGGGAACACACGGCTATTACAATAGCCTGATCTTCGCCACAAACCATAAAGGAATGAAGGCGTATCTCAGGTCGCAGATGCCAACGTTCCTTGAGTTCCAAATCCTGACGTCTCGGGACGTTAAGGGTTATTGGTGGTTCCCCAACTGGCTCCTCACCTTCCTGCAGGGAGGACTCAACCACCAAACGGCGCACCACCTGTTCCCCCTCGCATCACAGCAGTACCTCGGACAGATCCAAAAAATCGTCGAGGAATTCTGCCACGAGAAGGGCATCCCATATCGACGGGACAGTATCTTCAGGGCTTATTTTGACGTTGCGCGCAACTTCAAGGAGGTCGTCAGCGATCTTGCAGACAGTCCGATGGGTGCGTAGGTCGCACATTCGTAACTAGTTAGTTTTTTTGGGAGTTTTTGACTATGTAAAATAAAAATTCCCAAACCTTAATGGTCGGAGGAGAGGTATTCTTCTTTAACTTCCTTTTTATATTCCTGCAACAACTTCTTAATCTTTGGAGAAATCACATAATCACAATATCCCTGGGTCTTATTGTTGTCATAAAAATTCTGATGGTATTCTTCGGCAGTATAGAAATTTTCAAAAGGAACAATTTCCGTAACAATTGGGTCGTGATAGAGACCGGAATCTGCAATTTCATCTCTTACTTTAAGAGCTGTTTCTTTTTGTGCATTATCATGGTAAAAAATTGCAGACCTATACTGTGTCCCTTCATCTGCTCCTTGGCGATTGAGAGTAGTAGGGTCGTGAAGATTAAAAAATATCTCAATTAACTTTTCATAAGAAATAATTGATGGGTCAAATTCCATTTGAATTGCTTCAGCATGACCTGTTGCACCAGTCGTTACTTGCTCGTAAGTCGGATTTTCTCGCCCGCCACCTGCGTATCCGGACACAACATCTTCAACCCCTTTAAGCCTTTTAAAAATTGCTTCAGTACACCAGAAACACCCACCTGCCAAGGTTGCCCTAGCATAGCGGGCAGGTCCCCCGGCAAGCGTAGTTTTTTCCATATATAGATATTATCACAATATGTCATATTAGCAATCATTGACATTGAGTGCTAAAACGTATAGAATTGGGTCATGAATGATCAAGATCTCAACTTTTTAAAACCTATTTCACCTGAGGAGGCTCTAAAAAAATTTACAATAAGTCTTACAGATCAAGCGCGATCAAATAAAATTGATCCTGTTATTGGAAGAGAAACAGAAATTCGTCGCGTTATGGAAATTTTGTCCCGGAGGACAAAAAATAACCCAATACTTATTGGAGACCCCGGAGTAGGAAAAACTGCAATTGTAGAGGGTTTATCTCAGAGAATTGTTGACGGACAAGTGCCAACCACATTAAAAAATAAAGAGGTTATAGTTCTTGATTTTGCCCAATTATTAGCGGGCGCTAAATTTAGAGGTGAATTTGAAGAAAGATTAAAGGGTGTAATTAAGGCTGTAGAAAACTCAGATGGAAAATATATCATGTTTATAGATGAACTACACACACTGGTTGGTGGAGGAGCTTCAGAAGGTTCAACTGATGCAGCAAACATACTTAAACCATCTCTTGCACGAGGAACATTAAGACTTATCGGAGCAACTACTATCACCGAGTATAGAAAGTATATAGAAAAAGATGCTGCTCTTGCCCGTCGTTTTCAACCAGTTCAAGTCAATGAGCCAACAATTGAAGACACTATATCTGTTCTTCGAGGTATAAAAGATAAATACCAGCTTCACCACGGTATTCGGATCACTGACGATGCTTTAATTGCCGCTGCAAAGTTGTCAGCTCAATACATACCACATAGGTTCTTGCCTGACAAAGCAATAGATCTTATTGATGAGGCTTCTGCCGCTATTAAAATTGAGACCGAAAGTATGCCGGCAGAACTTGACGAATTAAAAAGAAAAATAACGAGCATTGAGATAGAGCTAGCTGCCTTGAAAAAGGAAAAATCCGACTCATCAAAACAAAAAAAAGCAGCACGCGAGGAAGAATTATCTCAATTAAAAAATCGTTCTTTTGACATTGAAACTCGTTGGAATGAACAAAAAGAATTAATCCAAAAAATTCAACAGGCGCGAAGTAAGCTTGATGCATTAAAAATTGAACTCGAAGCAGCCGAAAGAGCAGTCAAACTGCAAGAGGCTGCGGAAATTAAGTACGGAAAAATCCCAGAATTAGAAGATCAGCTAAAAAGCTTTCACAAAGATTGGGACAAAATTCCTGAAGAAAAAAGAGTGCTCCGGGAAGAAGTAGGTGAAGATGACATTGCACGGGTAGTATCACGATGGACAGGCATTCCCACAACTAAATTACTTTCAACCGAGTCAAAAAGACTTTCCCACTTAGAAAAAGAGCTGTCTCAAAGAGTTATAGGTCAAAAGGAGGCAATTTCTATTCTTTCCCGAGCAATCAGAAGATCAAGAACGGGCCTTGCCTCACCCAACAAACCAATTGGTTCTTTCTTGTTTTTAGGTCCAACAGGGGTTGGTAAAACTGAAACAGCAAAAGCGCTTGCTGAAATCCTTTTCTCAGATGAACACGCAATAACAAGAATTGATATGAGTGAATACCAGGAGAGCCATTCGGTAGCACGACTTATTGGGGCACCTCCAGGATATGTTGGATTTGAGGAAGGAGGACAGCTCACCGAGGCAGTGAGAAGACGTCCATATTCAATAATTCTTATAGATGAAATAGAAAAGGCACACCCCCAAATATTCAATTTATTTCTTCAACTATTTGATGAAGGACGTCTAACTGATGGTAAAGGAACAACTGTCGATTTTAAAAATACGATAATAATTATAACCTCAAACATAGGAACAGAAATAATAAAAGATTCAAAATTAAAGAAGGAACAAAAAGAAAAAGCAATACATGAAACCCTACAATCTTTTTTCAAGCCTGAATTTCTAAATCGACTTGATGGAATTGTAATTTACAACAATTTGTCAGAGGAAGAAATATATGAAATCACAAAGCTACAGCTGGGACAAGTTGATGTGAGGCTAGCTGAAAACCAAATAAAACTCAAAATTACACCAGAGTTGATAAAATACATCTCAAAGAACGGGTTTGACCTTCAATATGGCGCGCGTCCAATAAAAAGATTTATTGAACAGAAGCTTGTCGATGAAATAGCTTTGGCGATACTAGAAGAAAAAATAAAACCGGGAGACACAATAGACCCTGTCATTAAAATGGGGGAAATAGAGCTTAGGGTTGATTTTAAAAATTAAGCTCAAGTCTTTGTTATAATAAGACAATGCTTAAGGAAATATTTTCCTATCTGGGAAAAAATCAGTTTATAGCTGGTATTCTTTTTTTATTAGCGCTTTTTCTTGCTTATCAATTAAAAGAAATTTTAATTGTTATTTTTATCGCATACATTATTGTTGCAGCGTTAAGTCCTGTCGTTGAGTTTTTGCAGCGGAAAAAAATTCCAAGAACAATAGCTGTTCTCATAACCTTTTTTACAACCTTACTTTTTTTTGTATTACTCATAGCTCCGCTCGTTCCATTTCTCATTTCACAAATTACCCAACTCACAAAAAGTTTTCCTATTTATCTCCATCGTGCTGCTGAAGCGATTGGTGTTCAACTTGACATCCGAGAAATTGGTCAGATAGTAACCCCACAACAACTAGGTCAAAATGCGTTTGCCCTTGCTGGTGGTGTTTTTGGAGGATTTTTTGCAATTGTTACCTCTGTTGCAATAAGTTTTTATCTACTTCTCTCGTATGACAAGGCGAAGGTTGCAGTAGCCAGCCTTTTTTCTAAAAATCACAGAGAAAGAGCTGTGAAGATCATAGACCAAGTTAATAATAAACTAGGGGCATGGTTGCAGGGACAATTTTTATTATCTTTATCGATAGGCTTACTTACCTGGGTGACACTAACTATTCTTCAGATGCCTTTTGCACTACCACTTGCTGTGCTTGCAGGTCTTTTTGAGATAGTCCCAACAGTCGGACCTATCATTTCAGCAGTCCCTGCTATCGTTGTAGGGCTCACCATTTCTCCAAATATGGCAATAATTATTATTGTCTCTTATATATTTATACAGATGATAGAAAATCATCTTCTGGTTCCACGTATTATGCAAAGAGCTGTTGGTCTTAACCCCGTGATTGTTATTATAGGTGTGATTGTGGGAAATACGCTTTTAGGAATACCCGGAGCACTACTGTCGGTTCCCTTTATTTCACTCCTATTTTTGATTTATAAAAACCTCGACGAATACCTGGATGGAAAATCCTCATAACAGGACTTGACAAAAAGTTATCCACATAACATACTGTACATCCCTTGTCCTTGCCTTGCTGCTCCTGTCGAGTCGTTTTAATGCTATGAATGAACTCTGGAAACAAATACTTGCCGAGCTGCAAATTGAGGTGTCTCAGCCTCGTTTTGTTGCCTTTTTTAAGTCCACCCAATTGATTTCATTAGAGAACGGAATAGCAACGATTGGTACCCCCAACACGATGACAGCTGACCTTCTTGAGAAGAATTATTATGCACTTATCAAGAATGTTTTAGAGAAAAAAACAGGAGACAAAATAAGTCTTATTTTTACCATAAATAAACCGCTAGAAACAAAAGCAAAAGATGAGGGTCCTCTTTTTTCTGAAAGACCAGTAGCAGCATCTAAAAACAGACCACCACGAATAAAACAGGACTACACATTTGATACGTTAGCTGTTAGTGACAGTAATCAGCTCGCATATACTGCTTCTTATGCCGTGGCTACGGAGCCGGGTGGAAAATATAATCCACTTTTCTTATATGGAAGCGTTGGCGTTGGAAAAACTCACTTAATGCACGCAATAGCAAACACTGTTTTTGACAACAACAACGATGCAACGATTGTTTACCTCTCAACAGAAGAATTTACCAACGAAATGGTAGAGGCTATCCAAACAAAAAGCACTGCAAAATTAAGACGCAGATTTAGGAATATTGACCTTCTTCTGCTTGATGATATTCAATTTTTAAGCGGAAAAGAAAAGGTTCAGGAAGAACTATTTCACACTTTTAACACGCTGGTTGACAATAAGAGCCAGGTTATTTTTTCTTCAGACAGACCCCCAAGTGAGATAAAAAAAATTGAAGCCCGCCTTGCCTCAAGATTTGAATCGGGCCTAACAATTGATATAGAGCCACCGGATCTAGAACTAAGAACAGCAATACTTCTTATTAAAAGTCAAAAGCACGGTCTTGATTTGTCATCAGAACTAGCACAAAGGGCGGCAGCAAAAATTACTGAGCCTAGAGCCCTTGAGGGCTTTTTACTAAAACTGAGTACTGTTCTTAATATGTCCGGTGCGACCGAAATTACCACTGCTCTTATTGATAAATGCTTGGGAAACATTAAAGAAACAAGACCAACAATCCACCCTGACGATGTAATACGGGTAGTGTGCGAGTACTACGACATAAAGCCTACACAGCTCAAGGGAACAAAAAGAGATGCTTCTCTTGTTCGCGCCCGCCATATTTGCATGTATATCCTTAAAGAAGATCTAAGAGCTACACTTGTTGATATTGGAAACTTACTTGGAGGACGCGACCATACAACCATTATGCATGGGGTCGGGAAAATTCATTTACTCCAGAATAGCGATCCTATTTTAAAGGATTCATTGTCCCAAATTAGAGAACAGCTAGCATCTGTTTAATAAAAATGTGGATAAGTCTAATTCATTTTTGTGGATAATTATTGAATAACCTATGACTAAATTCAGTTTTTCAACAGCCTCTGGTGAAGCTGGTGTTTTTACACAAGTTTTCCACAAAGTTGTTAGATACTTATCAACATTTTTGCAGGCGCACCTGATTGCTTTTGTCCACTTATCCACCTATACTACTACTGCTACTATTTAATATTATGAATGTCACAATTCTTCCCGAGAATTTAATAAAATATATTCCTCTCATAAATAAAGTCTTACCATCTCATTCCCAAATACCAATATTGTCTAACGTGTGCTTGTTAGCAACTAAAGATGGGTTTTTTATTAAAGCTACTGATCTTGAGATTGGTACTCAAATAAAAATCCCTGCTAAGGTTGAAAGCGAAGGAGCAATAACGATTCCCGGTAAAGAATTTTTAGAAACCATAAACTCGTTTCCGAAAGACAAAATTACAATCAAAGTTGAGAAAGATACCGCTTTGTTAACCTGTCGGGATAACAAGATTGTCTTTAGTACCATTTCTTCCGATGAATTTCCCCAGCTTTTTAAAGAAATGGGCGAGGAGGTAATACGTTTTGGAAGGCAAGAGTTTTTGGACATTTTTTCATACCTCACCTTTTCAGTTTCTCAAGAAGAAACAAGACCACAGCTCACTGGAGTATATATTGATACTAAGAGTGATTTTGTTAACTTTGTTTCAACGGATGGTTACAGGATGTCAGTGAAAAAAACAAAAACAAACAAAAAAAAACTTGAAGAAGGATTAATTGTTTCTGTTGGAATAATTAATGAAGTAATGTCATTGAGGGATGATGATGAGGTTGTTATGTATTTGAATAAAGCAGAGAGTCATGTTGTCTTTGAAGTCGACGGAGCATTGATAGTTGGGAGGATGATAGAGGGAAAATTTCCAGACTACGAAAGCGTTTTGCCATCTCAATCAAAAACTACAGTAATATTTAACAGGGAAGAACTTCTTCAGAATGTAAAGCTAGCTTCAGTATTTGCACGGGATAACAGTAATATTGCAAACCTTCAAATTGAAGGAAATAATATTAAACTTTCAACAAAAGCACAAGGAGTAGGGGAAGGAGAGACTGTTATTGAGTGTCAAAAGGAAGGGGAGAACAATAAAATAGCATTTAACATTAAATATTTATTGGATTTATTGAAAACATTGAGCGAAAAAGAAATAACCTTGCGTCTTAATTCTCCGTCAGAGCCCGCTCTTTTTGAAGTTAAGGAAAAAGATTACGTGCACGTTATAATGCCAATTCAGGTAGATTAATGTTGCCCATCTACCGGAAGGTAGATAATGATAGGGTAAAAGACTCCCTTTGAGAATGCATTTCCTGTAAAAACAAATATAGGATAGAGGGCGTTGTTTGTTGTGTCGCTAAAATATCCAAAAGATACCCTTTTAAGGGAAGTTCTTTCAATATCAGTAATTTCCCCTTGTTGATATTCGTCTCCAATACTAACAACGGTTCCCTGGTGGTTTAAAATTTTATTCTCAGCCTCCTCTAGAGTTGGGAGGCTAATTGAGGTCCTGGGTTCATAAACAGGAGAATAAAGGTAGGTAAGTTTTGTAACGCCCCCGTTTTTTGTGATCCATACGTGCGTTCTCGAGTCGCTTCCGAATTGACGGTACACAACAAATTTATTCATAGCTTCACGAAATGAAACGTCAACAACATCTGAAGCATTATAATTTCCAACTTCGGTAAGATCGCTCGTTTTTGTCGAGTAATACGTTATGTTTGGATCTGAATCATCTATAGCAAGAGAAAGTGAGTTTATGAAGTTTTTTGAAAGTTCTACAAAAGGGAGAAGCTTGTTTGGTGGGGTTGGATTGGTGTCAGTGTATACAATAGTTCTTGAATACGAATACACCATAAGGGTCTTTTGGTTTTGGGTTATCATAATGACCTCCCCATTCGGAGTGTCTAGTGTTTTTTGTACGCCGTCTGGAAGTAATACTGACTTCAAACGACTTATAACGTCAGTTGGAATGCTTGATGGGGCAATATTGTAAAGGGTTCCTGTTGTGGGTAAATTTGGGCTTGCAATGTCGAAAGAGATTTTACCAAGGTTGCCTGTTGTTGTGTCGAAAGGACTTTGAATTTCAGATTTAGGAAGAGTGCTTTTTGAATTTTGAGATATAACTACCGGAACTTTTGTGGGGTAAATGTTTGAATTTGAAGTGCCGGATTTTGATTTTGGAATAATTGACAATAGTAATATGAGGCTAAAAAGGCCGGCAAAAATAAAAAGGATTATCAGTTTTTTTGTTAGAGAAATGTCTTTTATATTCATGCTAAATAGAGCTTGGACTACAAGGAATGCTTGGTGTGTCACAATTGAGTGGAGTAACGTCTTCCGGAATATATGGAGGCGCCATTGGCAATCCTCTTAATTCAAAATGAAGATGATTTCCGGTAGAAACACCCGTCGTTCCCATAATGCCAATTTGGTCCCCTTTATAAATAGATTGCCCAGCAGACACTAAAATAACCGAGAGATGTCCAAAAAGTGCCGATCCACCATCAGGTAATTTTATGACCACTGAATTCCCATATCCTCCCCAGCCGCGTGAACAATCACCGTCACGGGTACAATCGTGCACCTCAAATACGGTGCCGTCATACGGACTGTAGACTGGAGGAGTACTGTTTCCTCCACCGATATCAATTGCGTTCAGATGCAGAGGGCCATGGTCATATGCTCCCAGCGGGCCTTGTGTTATTGTTCCTGTTGTAGGCCATCCGCCGGTTGCACCTTTCGGTTCTCCCACCTTTGTTTTTACAGTGTTCTGAGCAAAAACATTTTTTGATACAAAAATTACAAAAAACAAAAAAACAAAAAATAAAATATTTTTTTTCATCATTTAAAAAGGTAATTTATTTTTATGGTGTTAATATCAATTCCTTTGCCTGCAATAAAGTTATTTGCATTTGTTTTTGCCTCATTAAACTGAGTTGTTAGATCTTTTGTTGAGTTTGGATCATATTTAAAATGCATCTCATAGATGTTGCGTTCTTTATTGTAGGTAAGAATATAGGTAAGCGTTTCGTAGGGAAGTTGTGACGCCAAGGTAGGATTATTTGATGGTATAGGCGTAGCCTTAGGTGGCGTACTAAGATAGGCTTGGGAAAGGATTGAGCGGCCTTTATAGAGCGCAAACAACGTGTATGTGGTGTATGGTTCTATCGGAGCTGATGTTGTTAACGTAATTTTTTGGCCGGTAACGGTTATTTGTGTTGGAACAACAGATTTTGCAGAAGCATTTGACGGAGGGGATGATGAGAGCGTCACTTTAACCTCACCGGCAACGATAGAAGGATCGAGTGTTATTGTAAATGTCTGAATGGAGCCTGCTTCGAGCTGTTTTGTGACCGGTGGATCTGTTGCAATTACAAGATTTGTTATGACATCTACCTGGGTAACCGGTTTTTTATTATTCTTATTTTCTTGGGGTTTTTTAAAAGAAGAGAGAAATAAAAATAAAATACTAAGTAGCGCAAGCATTACAATTACTCCAATAACAAATAATATTTTTCTGACTATTTGATTGTTGATCATATACCTTGAAATTTTTTATAAAAACTTATTAAATTTCCGCGCGCAGCCCAGTTACCATCCTCAGCATGACAGATTGGAGCATACATTTCATACGCATAAATAAATGGGTCAGTATAGATACAAGTATTCCCAATTGTTGATGGTATTTCAAGAGACCCCGTAGCACTTCTTGCTTCAAATGAAGACATCAGCTGGTTTAGACTTCCGGCAGCGCAAGTTACGTTTTCGGTGAATCCAGCATCAGTAGAATTTAGACAACCAAAGGGATATGTGGCGGCCGGATCAAATCCGGATTCGGTTCCCCAAATGCCCGCAAGGATTAAAGGATTAACGTTATATTTTATTCCTGCATCATATATAGAGCCAAGGTACGATTCTTTGCCGGTGAGAGAAAGTCCTGAGGCATTTAGGATTATTGTATTGATAAAATTAGTTCTCCCACCAAGAACGCTTAAATTTCTTCCTTGTCCGGTAAATAGCGCAAGAAATTCATCTGAATCTTTTGACTGCCCGGTACCACCACCTCCGGCTATTTTTGCTTGGACTGTATTTATTATGTATGTGTCATTTGTTATGGGGCGAAGCGTAATGTGAAATATTTTTTGATTTGCCGGGTCTTTGAGAGACCATGTTACAACCGAAGAAGTAGAGTCGGCTGCTTGGACGCCGTCAGTACCTACAAAGGTTGCATTGTTTGGGATCGTGTCAAAAAGAATAACGTTTTCAAGCGGAACTTTAGCAAGTGAAGGGTCGTAGACGACACTGACCTCATATGTGATATCTGCACCATTTTGAGATTGGTCAGGCCCCGTAAGTCGCACGGTTACCCCGGGAATTGAGGGTACAGACCCTGGAACCCCTCCTGGAGCTGTTGAGCTTGTTGCCTGCGAATCATCTAAAGACACATCGTCACCTCCGCCGTTATGGAAAAAAAGAAGATAGATTAAAAGAATGGCAAGGGCAATTGCAATTGCTCCTAAAACCCACGGGTTTGCAAGAAGGGCAGCAGCTCGGGCAGCTTGTGCGGCTTTTTGCACAGTTTGTGCAGTTTTTTGGGCTACCTCTGCTGTTCTTTTCGCGGTATTAAAAGTGGATTTGGCTGTGTTTGCGGCCTGTTTTACGTCCGACGATGGGTTTGCTGTTAATTGACCGGACGCATTCTCTTCATTGTTTTGATCATTTTGCTGATCCTGTTGTCTTGAATTTTGTTGGCCATAGAGTTTTTGTGCCGCTTCTGATGCCATAGTCTACGTAGTTGTTTCTTGCGGTTTTTGTATGGTCGTTTGTGGTTGAACAGGCGGAATAGTACCACTCATCGAAGGTGGAGTTAGAGGCCCTGGCGCCTGCATTTGAGGCATAGGTTGGGGTGGTTGATTGCCAATTGGAGGAGGTTGCATAGCAGGAGGCACAAATGTTGGTATTTCGGTAGGCCCTGGTTGAATTGTAGTTTGCTGGGGCATTGCCGGAGCGGGAGTTGCGAAAGGATCTATTGTTGGAGGTGGAGGAGGAGGTGGTGGATTTTGAGCTTCTGCTGCCAGAGCATCTTGAGGCTTTGAGGTGACTAAATCGTACTCAAATTGAGAGGCGACAAATTGAGCTGTTACATGATTTTGACCAGCAAATAAAAGCCCCTCTCCAACTTGTGCAGTAAGCAGGTACTGTTTTTCTCCCTCTGACAAATTAAGAGTTTTGGCAAGGGTTTCTACCTCAGAAGACCCTTGTTTTAAAAGAATTTGTACCGAAGAGCTGGATAGAATAGCTTTGCCGTAGTCTGATGATAGAAAATCTTCAATGTCTTGGGTAAGAGTTGTTAGTCCTAAGAAATACTTGCGGCATCTTTTAGCAATCCCTTGTAAAAAAGCAGCAGAGTCAGGGTAGCGCATCATATACCAGGCTTCATCCACAATTAGAAGTCTTTTTTTCATTTTTGTTCTGACTCTGGTCCAAATAAAATCAAGGATTACATGCATCGCAATGGGTCTTAAAACGTCTTCAAGCTGCCTCAAAGAAAATACTGTGAGTTGATTTTTGACATCATAATTCGTCTGGTGATTAAATAGACCAGAAAATCCTCCCTTTACATACTTTTCGAGTCTAAATGCGAGCTCCTTAGCGTCTGGTTCTTCCATATTTAGTAAGGTTTTATAGAGGTCTTCTAAAATTGGAGGTTCTAATTTATATGTTGAAGGATCAGGAGTTATCCCTTTTTGCTTGTAAGCAAGAACAATTGAGCGGTCAAGTATAGCTTCTTGTGTAGCAGTCATTTCCCCCATCATAGTTTTTAAAAGTCCATGAACACTTAATATTTTTGTTCCAAGTTGTGCCTCCGATTGGTCATCGGGGAGTAGTGCAAATGGATTAATTTTAATAGCAGAATCTTTAGAAAATGATATGTATTCTCCTCCTAGCGACTCACAAAGTGTTCTATATTCATCTTCGGGGTCAATAATCATAACTTCGGTTTCAAACATCATTTGACGCAACACTTCAAGTTTGACTAGAAATGACTTTCCGGATCCGGACTTTCCAAAGACAACCGAATTTGCATTTTCCAAAGAAAATCTATCAACTATGACAAGTGAGTTGTTAAGTGTATTTACCCCATACAATATTCCGTTAGGATGCGATAGCTCATATGAGGTAAAGGGAAAGGTGGAAGCAACTGAGGTTGTGTCCATGTTGCGTGTTGAAAAAAGTTTGTCAACACCCATAGGAAGGGTGCTTTTAAAACCGTCTTCCATTTGAAGCGTCGCAGGTTTTACAACGAGAAGGTTGGAAGCAAGTAGGGAGATAAGTTCTTTTGATCTAAGATTGAGATCTTCAACATCAGTTGATGCTAGAGTGACGTAAAGACCAAATTGATAAAACCGCTCAAGTCCACGAGCCAACTCCTCACGAAGAGCTATTGCATCTTCAAGAGACGCCCTAATTTTAGGGTCGGGTTCTATTCCTTGCTCTGTGTCGGTTTCAATAGTTGCTTCCATTTCTGCTATCTTGCGGCGGAGGTTAGACAAAACATCTTTTGATTCAACAGGGTATATAAACATTGAAATATTCATCGTCTCTTTATAATCAATAAGAATAGAAAGCCAATTTGGTGAAACCTGTCGCGGATAATCAACTACAAAAAACGTTCTATAAAACGTTTCCCCAACCCGGATATGTTTGAAATCCACCTCAACAGAAGAGGGGGCAATAATATCAACAACGCTCACAGACCCTTGCTTTAGAGACTCATTTGTCTTAGCGTTTATAGGTGGTTTTTTTGACGCGATAGCAGGATTAGCCGTTGCAGGTGCTTGAGCTGCGGCAGCAGGTTGTCCTCCGGCTATTGGAGTAGGAGGTAGTGCGGGTTGTTGAACTTTCTTTTTACCAAACATAGTAATTTAATTCAAAACTCAGATCTTAGAGCTCAAAACTTTTAAGTTGAAGTTCTGAATTCTTACATCTCATTTCTAAGCTCAAACTATAACGTTCTTAACATCTGATGAATCGAAATCAACGGTAATACTGTCATTGTTCAAGATCTCATAAAAGAGTTTTATTAATTCTTCGTGTGAAAGAGGACGAGCCATAAGTCCCATTCTTTCAATTTGCGCTTGGATAACGCTCTTTTTTGAATCCAGTGCATTTTTTGCTTGCTCTGCAAATGGACCGGCTTTGTTGGGTTGTGTTTTTGCAGTTTGGCCGGGTGGAACTATGCTTGCTTCAAGGTATGAATATGGTACAACAACGTAGATTTTTTTATCCAAAAGTCCCTCATTTTTTACGAGTTCGTCTATGAATTCCCGGTACATAGTTAAGTGTTCTTTCAATTTATTGTTTTGTACGCTGTCAATTTTTGTATCTAACAATTTTAGATAACTTCCCATATCAACCCTTTTTGAAACAATAAGTATTTGAATTGCAAAAGAAAGGGAATTGATAAGCGACATGTATCCGTAAATTCTTGCATTTTGTTCATCGGCTGATAAAAGAAAGAAATTTACCGAAGAGACTTCAAGAACCGCACATGCATTTCTGCCTTTTAGTAGAACAACGTCATCTACAATATCTACAATTTCTGTAAAATCTTGTGTTGTTGAATGTATTTTATCTTTTTTGGACATAATTAAGCCGTGGCAACCGGCTGGGCAGCCTGATTTTGACCAAACAATTCCTGTCTTAATTTCTCGCGTTGATCAGTTGAAACAATTTCTATTGGATTAAATATCTCACCAGTTAGGGATATATGAATCTGTTCAAATTCATTTTGTTTTCGTGGGTCCTCAAGTAAAACATTATATTCTCCGTTAGGAAGCGGAGTAGCAGCAGCAAATTGCCCAAGTGCGTTGGTTTTAAAAGCGCGGACCGGAATTCCTTGTTCACTCATAATCTCAACCAATATATTCGGAATAACTTTTCCCCGTGGGTCTTTTATTATCCCCATTACTATGTTCGGGGTGTCGGGAAGTGTAGGAAAGCCTGCTTGAAGACTGGTTTCGGGAGCAACCGATGTTGCGTTTTTGCTTTTATCTAGGGCAACGGCTTGAATAGGGGCGGCTGTGGCAACAGTCTGAAGAGGGATAGATGCAGCCGTTAAATTCTCAACAGGTGCTTTTTCTACCCGTGGCGCTTGGGTTTCTTGTTGTGGAGCAGGTTTTGCCGGAACGCTCAGTGGTGTTTGGCCAACAAGAGGTGCAACAAAGTTTGGTTTTTCAACTTCCTGGATAACAGGAGCTGGTTTTGCTATTGGAGTCTCAATTGGTCGGACTTTAGGAGGCGTTGCGATTTGCAGAGATTCAAAAGTTTTGTCATTTTCTATAGATGTTGGTGGGGCTACAACTTGAACGGCTGCAACGGGATTTGGAACCACATCAATGTTTTGTTGTGGTGGGGAAGCAGAATGGGTTGTTTCGTGCAAATACTGATTTATATTTGTAAGTACCGCCTGTTCTTTTTCATCAGGTCTATCTGAGTGTTTGAGAGTTTTGTAGAGAAGAGCGCGTCTGGCGTCTTGCGCATTTTCTTCATCCGACTTTGTCTTTTCTTCCTTTATTGCAGCTGCTTGTTGTGGGGTGAAAAATTCAGTAATTAAAGCTTCGGCCCCTCTTTTTTTAAATATATATTGGTTTTCGGCAGGAAGTGCTTTGAGAAAGTTTTTTAACATTACATCCATTGGTCTACCATCAATTGGGATAAATGCAATCATTGCTCCCATTCCTCCAAAGATAACTGCAAGTGGGATTTTAATAAAAGCTGTAATTGGTAAGATAAAACAAACTGCAGCAAGTATCCCTCCGGCTACGATATAAAGAAATTGTTTGACCGTTATACTTCCTATTAATTTAAATTTGAATCCGGTGACGTCTTGAGGAATAGGATGATTTTCCATAATAAATTTAAAACACGTCGATACGACGCGCTACGTAAAGAGTATAACGTGAAAATTTTGTCTGCAAGCAGTTCAAACTGGGTCAAAATAGGGGGATGCTTGAGGCTGGTGTGAAAACAATTAGGTGTTGACGTGATGAACCTAATAATATTACTATGATATATATGGCCCTTGCACAAGAGCAGGCTAATGCTATTTACAAACATATTCTAGACGCGGTAATACTTGGCCTCGAGTCAAAAGAGATAGAAGCGTATGAGGCATCAGAAATCGCTGAGTATGTTTTGGATAAAGTAGAAAAGCTCCAGTCAGAAACCGAAGTCAACAAACTCTACGAAGACCTTTCAGACCTATGGCCATTTTTAGATGTGTTGATGCAAGAGCAGAGGACTGAAAATCAAGAAAAATTTGAAGGAGAGGCAACAGAAGGAGCACTTGCCCTTTTGCAACACGGAAAAGTAGATGACGCACTAGCCCTAGCCAAATCAGCAACAAATACCAACTAATATGCCAACACCGACATTAATGGAGCAACCTCAAGTAGCCGCCGAAGCTGTTGTCGGAAAAGAAGTAACTGGCGGAGCTACCCCAACTCGCGAGCAGGAACTTGCAGCAAAACTTCGCGATGAAGTGGCAAAAGACATTCCTGCGCGACAAATCTTAGATGGTATAAGGCCTCATCCGGCACCTAACCCAGGTGAAGTCCACAATCTCAATAATGAAAACATAGGGACAAAAAGATTTGATACTGGACCTAATGCTGGAGAAAAAGATTATTCAACAGAGCCAAGATCAGAAGAGCTCAGGAAAAGAGCGGACGTTGCTTCCCGCATTGCTCGCGAACTATTAGATAAAGGATTTGATGACATAAAAGATGATGATGCAACAAACCCCGACATAAGAGATCCAAAAACAGCAGCTCAAAAAAAACAAATATTAAGCGAGGCATGTCAAAGGGCAATTGAGTCTTGGCCTCAAGGAAAAGCTATTTTTGATGGTCTCAATCCTGCTGAAAAACAAGCAAAGATAGAAGAACTGTTTCTTAAGAATCCCCATGCGCTAAAAGCTCTTTCTCAAGAATTTGCTGATGTCTATAATCAGGGAAAAATTTCAAAAGATCTCCTTTCGGTTGCTGAAGATGAATTTGCAAAAGCTGAAAAAATCTATAAAGCAAAGGAAGAGGCTCTTACTGCTTTAAAAGAAAGGCTTCAAAAAATAGAGGATGGGGAGAAGAAATTCCTTCCTGGCACAAATGAATACAACGATTTAATAAGGTTGAGAGGTTTGGCTTCAGGGTGGGAAGCCACCTTGCGGTTAAAACAAACCGAGATTGAGCAATTAACGCAATCCGTAAATGCCGCATATCCAAGAGCGGAAGTGCACACATTTGACGAAGCTGATACTGTTGATCCAAACACTCAAAAAGTTTTACACAGAAAAACACCAGTCCAAACTCCAAATCAGGGAGTTATTCAACAAATAGCTCAGGCAGAAGCAAGAATGAGGGTTTTGAGAGCTGAGATGAACCAAATTCAAACTGACCAAGGAACACTTCGGGGATACGAGGATGAAATAAATAGACTTAACAAAGAAAGAAATGATCTTAAGACTGCAGAGGTTCCGTTAATTGAGGAAAGCGCAAAGGCAGAACTTGACTTTAAGACAGCAAAGAGAAATCTGGATGTACAAAGAGCAGCACGGGCTGTAGATGAGGAGAAGTTTGTAAATAATGTCGAGGGGATGTTTCAAGAGGCTGCTACTAAATTCTTGGAAACAGAGGTTAAGAGGTATGAAGCAGCACAAGCAAAGCTCGCTGCAAAAGCAACAGAGACTGCCCAAACCGCTGACGAAAAACATATTTACGGAGCTATGGAGGCTAAATGGAGAGAGGCAAAGAAGGGAAAGAGGACAAAGGTTAATGGGAAAGTGGTTAAGGCTGCATACAACCAAATGCTTCAAGAAAGAAATACAGATTGGTTGGTCAAACAATTTATGGAGGAAAGTATCAGTGAAATTCGTAGAAATAAGGGGGCCAATTCACCTGAGGAAGCAGAAGAGAGAAGGAGATTGGATGACAGATATAAGGACACCGATTATATGAAGAAGATGGGGGCAATTGTTACAGAGCGCTTGTTGCGAAATTACTTTGAGTCTGGTGGAAAACCTGAAGATGGGGACATTCGAGTGTTAGCCGAGACTGACTGGGGAATTGCGGCTATTGATAATGCTATTGCTAAAAATAAAGATGCGCAAGATGTTATTGATCGACTCAGGGGGCCATCAAAAGCATCCACGGGAGATGTAATAAAAGGACTTATGAGAAATCCGAATACGTACAAAACTGGTGTAGGCTTATTGGCCTTATTGTTTGGTGCACCATTCTTAGCAGTGGGTGCTAGTGCAATTTATGGTGCATATGCAGCGGCCGGAAATGCAATTGGAGCGCCAGGTGGACCTCTATTTTAAGCTTAAGGAGTTTGAGATTGGTCTAGAGAAGGCTTTGCTATTTGATCAACCCCGGTAAGCTGCGAGATAAGACTCACGATAAAGAAAGAGAGAAAGATAATAAAAAGCCCCAAAACAGCGTAGGTCAATGTTTTTTTGGCCCCCTCAACTTTTGTTGGATCACCTTTGGATGTTATATAGCGTGTTCCGGCAAAAATAATAAGAACCAAAGCAACCATGCCTGAGAAGACAAGTGCTGCTGTTACTACATTTTTGATGACAATTGGAATACAGGCAAGCGTTGCAACGTCGCCGTTTTCAAGACATTGATTCCACATACGTTATTGACCGTTAAGGGTAGGAAGCTTGAGATGGAACAGGTCAAGGCCAAAGAGGCCGAGTACCAAGTTGAGGATGAAAAATGCTAAAAATACGATAATAAGACCAATAATTGCTGCAATAATCTGACTTCTTGCTGCTTCAACGCCACCTTTGTCTCCACCTGATGTGATCCATTTAATGCCTCCCCAGATAAGGAAGAGAAGTGCAACGAGTATTGCGATAATAAAAGCAATTGTTATAACAAATCCAAGAACAGATCCAAGACTAAGTCCCTGTCCGGCACAAGCTGCTTTTAATGCATCGTTTGTATTGTTGTCGCATGGATTCAAACTTTTATTGTCTAAAGCAAAAGCCGGAATTGTAAGTGTAAAGAAAGTGGCAATTGATGTACCAATTGTGAGAAGTTTTTTCATGTTGTAATTAATTGTTATCAGGTTTGAATGTTCTTGTCAAGGGTTATAGGGAAAGATTGAAAAAATTGACATTTAATATAGCGCCTAACAATTGGACCAAAAAGAAAGAAACAAAACAAAGCATCAGTCCGACAATTGCAAAAATTATTGTTTTTCGAGCACTTTCAACTTTGGTTTTGTCTCCTTCAGACATGATCCAGTTGTATCCTCCATATATCAAAAACCCAAAGGCAAGAAGAACAGCTACAATCAGAAAAAGTGTAAGTCCAAAACCAATTATTTTGCCTCCCGACCCTGAAAGCCCTTCGGTTGGAATATTTGTTGGTGCAGGAATTTCTTCGCCGTTAATTTTAAGTGCTAATAAATTTTGCATATTAATTACTAAATCCAGGTATTTTTAATATATCAACTCCTATGATAGATAGTATCACATAGGCAAAAATGATAAAAAGAAGACCAATGATAGCTGAAGTGATCTGTGATCTTGCATCCGTTATCATTTCTTTGTCGCCCCTGGAGTACATGAGTTTGTAGCCGGCTCTTATAATAATTACAACCGCAGCAAGTCCCGCAATTGACAACACTAACGTGTAAAGGCTTTTTATAAAAGGTAAAGGTTCTAGTTGAATCTTTCCAAGAAGAGCAACATTAAAAGCTTTACACGTTTTTGTATCTGGGTCCAGTTCTCCATCTGCACAAGGTGGTGGTGGGGCAGGAGCCTCTTTTTCAATTTTTGTAGTGTCAGAGTCATTTGGATCATATTCAACTTTGAGAATTTTAATACCTCCTTTACTTTGGATTTGGAAAAAAACATGCATGTAAGTGTTTCCCCCTTCACAATTATTCCCAATTCCAAGAGGTCTATTGTCACTCACCCGCTCGTTAACTTTTAAAATATAAGTGCCTTTTCCAAGTGGGCCATGCGACTCATCAGCCGTACCCCTTCCGTATGTATTTATAGCTGCATACATATCGGCTCTAGGAGTTGGAATGCTAAATCCGGTCCCATTTAAAATAAATTCAGGAATGACCGTGTTTTTTAGTTCATCAAATTGAGTATTGATGCCAACCGTTAAATTTTGGGTCCACCAGTCTTTTTCAGGAATCGTATAGCAGTGTTCTTTTTTATATTTATTGTCAATTCCCTCAATTATTACCTGATAGTTATTCTTATTGTCTCCTCCAGGCCTTCTTCCCCAAAGTTTTACCTCTATGGGGTCGGTGTAAGGATTGGCGGCATTCAATTTTACTAGTGGATAAGAGTGGGCAACAAAAAATTGTGCGGAAATAATAGGACTTAATGAAACCGAGCTATTAACGACCCTGTCACCCAGATTTCCGGATGTGTCTCCTGCTGCAACTGAATTAGTATAAAGTGATGCCCTATAAGTATGTCCTTCTGAAAAGAAATCTCTAGAATCTTTACATTTCTCATTGATTTGGCCACCAACCCGGTCTGGAAGATGTATTCCCTGTACTTGCACTCCCTTAATAAGATCATTCCCATCTCCACAGACATTCATAGTAATTGTACCGTCAGGCCCGGATGTAAACTTATCCAGTTTTTTATATGGGAGAGCGCAGTTCTTAAGATCTTGATCGGGGCAAACATAATAAGCTTTATTTGGTTGGAGGTTTGTAAACTTTATCCAAACACTTCTCGTATTTCCGTCTATCCTTGTTTCAGGGTGCTTGTAGAGGTCGTAAAGGAGTTCGGGATTGTCATTTACCGGGAGATCATTAATCGTATAAGAAGGTGCAGTGGGGGCTTCAGATGGAGCTGGAGTCGTACCCTGGGCAAAAGAACCATTTTTATAGGCAAAAAAAGTAAGGAGCAAGAAAAAAAACAACGGGAAGAGAAACAGTTTTTTCATGTACCTTAATCGTAGACAAATTCTTACTATATTGCAATTTGACTAGTCCTCAAATTTGTACCCACGTCCTTTAAGGGTTTGGATATAGTGGGGGTGGTTAGGGTCTGCCTCAACCTTTTTCCTCAGTCTGTAAATTATTTGATCCAATGCCTGGTCGGTAACACCTTCCTGAGTTTTTGTGTCTTTCCAGGTTGAATTTATTATTTCATCTTTTGTACAGATTCTTCCTTTATTTTGTATCAAAAACATAAGAAGCCTAAATTCGGAAGGGGAGAGAAGGTCTGAAATAGGTTGCCCTCCCTTTAATATTTCATTGCGGTCTAAATCAATTTCCAATTTTTCAGTAGTAGATATAGAGAGAGTGTTTATGAAGTCTCCCAAAAGAACAATATTTAAAGAATCATTTTCAATAATTCCAACGTTAATTAAAAATTCGGGAACTTCGTCCCTTGAGCCTTTAACAAAAGACTTCAGAAAATGTTGTTCGAGTGGTAGAAAATTAAGCCATATCTCGTAAAGTGTACCTTGGACAGGACTTTTTTTGAGAAGATAATCACTGTTATTTATATGTTTGTCATCTGACAGATATGCTTCATAGGATGCTCTTGTTAATTTTCCATGCCCTCCGGTAAGCCGGATTAATTCCTCTTTCTCTTTTTCTGTCGCCTTTTTTCCTGTTGTTTTTTCAAGATAAGAAAGACGAAAATCCATACCAACCGGATCATAAAGCCGGACATAGACATAATTCCCGATAACAAAATCATAAAAATCAGAAAAAATGACCGGCTCTAGCATATCCTCAAGCGGACGATTAAGGCCAAAAATACAAGAAAATCTATATTTTGCCCGGTTTCTTAGTATCTTCAGGTTATTGAAAAACTGAGGAGTTACGTCAGGTAAATAGTCATGAAACCGGTCCAATGAAAAAACGACGGTTAATTTTTTCTCTTCCGTTAGATAGTCTATTCCTTGCTTTAGTGCTTGAAATAGTATCAGCTCATCCTGAAATTTAAGCGCTTCTTTAGTGAGTGCGTTAATTTTTTCTGCCTCCTCACTCATATCATGTTCATTTAAAGAGTAGGAGAGTGATATGAGAAAGAATTTGGTTGCCTCAAGTAAATTTCTTCCCTTAAGCTCCGAGCAGTCTAAATAGACAAAGTGGATACTTTCTTCCAACTTTTCAAAGACGTTAACCCTAACCCCCTTATTATAGGAAAGAAGATTTAGGATATTATTTTTACCGCTTCCCGGAAGGCCGATCAATTGCACTGAAAGACCTTTTTGAAGATAGGCCATAATTTCGCGGATTTCTGCCTCACGGGTACGAGGTGGATATAGAGATTCAAAATGTTTTGATTGAAGCATATTCTCATTATACCTTAGAAGACGTGCTTCTTTTGTTAAGATTTTGTGAGCTTAATATCAAGGCAAAAGAGCGCTTATTCACTACAATTGCCTCATATGAACGAGTATTTTAACTACCTTTCTGAGGCTCAATTGACAAAAAATTCGTACCCCCGTACACTGAAGAAGGCGGGAGGTAATAGTATGGCTGAAGAAGAACAAGACGATATAAAAGAACTCTCAAAAAAGATCCGCGATATTTCAGAAGCACGTGCGAAAAAAAATATTACAGCAGATCAAGCAACAGCAGCAACAAAAGTGTGGGGAACACTTCTTAATCGCGAACTGACTGCTGATGAGCGGCAAAAGGCTGCAGAGTCTGGCTCCCCTTTTAGAACCGACTCAAAAGAAGATAAGATCGATGAACAAATCGATAAAATTGTTAAGGATCCAAATAAATTTAAGAACGTTACCCAATCAATTGATGGGCTTAAGCCAGAGATCTTGAAAGAAACATTTTCCGGGGACATGGGAAAAATGATTGTAGCAATTTTAGGTGAGGGGATAGTTGATGATAAAAAGTATTTGGAAAGACTTGATGAGATAATAGCCCAAAAAAGTCCAAGGCTTGCCGAGGACATAAAAGCAATTGTTGCAAAGCTTGAGCAAGATGTTGCGGATGCAAAGAAAAAAGAAGAGGAAGAGGAAAAAGCAGAAGAAAAAGTGGTTGATTTTCAAGTTGAGCGGGCCAAGAAAGATTGGGAGAAAATGTTTGAAACAATCGTTAAAGGAGGAGGCAAGATAACTCCTGAGATGAAAAGAAGAGCTGAAAAAGCAATAGAACGTGGTGAAAGTCCGCAAATAGCGGGAGGAGCCATAGGGGACGGTATATTTGAGAATTTTAATGAAGATGACTATGAAAATCAACATTTGAGAAGATTGGCTATTGATCTTCGGGAAGCAGGGGTTGAAAAAAAAGTAACTGAAAAATTTCTTATTCAAATAGAAAATTCCTTAAAAGCTACACTTGCTGGGAAGCACATTACGCGAGAAGAATACGAAAAGTTTAGAGCAGATCTAAATGAAAAAAAGAAACAATTTGAAATTAAAAGACAGGAGGCTCTTAACGCCCCAACAGTAGAAGATAATATCGGAAAAATAGAGCAG
Source organism: uncultured Gammaproteobacteria bacterium (assembly GCA_964511965.1). Classification (GTDB taxonomy): domain Bacteria; phylum Patescibacteriota; class Microgenomatia; order Levybacterales; family GWA1-39-11; genus JAUSNA01. The sequence continues at coordinate 7,987 of CAZEGF010000049.1, read as the reverse complement.
GCAAACGAATTAGTTAATGAAGTAGAGGGAAAGGTAAATTCAATCCCAGATGATGCTGATCAAGAGGCTTTCAATCTTATGAAGAGTCAAATATTGGGTGACGATAAGATAATTGGATCATTAACTCTTCGCAATATCGAAAATGAAAAAATAGAACAGATTCATAAAAAAATACAGGCGCTTGATTCAATTACAAATCCAGCACAATTCAAGCAAGAACTAAATGCGCTCATTGAAGAGGCTAGAACGCTCCAGCCTGAACCAAAAAATGAAAGTGAATCCATTGATGATAAAGATATTGATGCAAAATTAAGAAAAAAAGGACTTACGGCCAACAATGTTTTCCAAAGAGGGGTCTCTGAAGGATGGTTATCAGAAGATCTATTTAGAACGGAACCAAGAAGTGTTGTAGATTTGGCAAAATGGATTATGGTTACAGACGACGCGCGTATTTGGGCGCCTGATGCAACTTACCCTTTATTTAAGATAATAAAACAAGCAAACCCTGAGACTGGAGAGGCAGCTGAAATAGAATTTCAACCGGACAGTTTTATCATCTGGCTCAGAAATAAAATGATCGAGCTTCACAACGATAATTCCTCAGATCCGATGAGTCCACTTACTCAGGTTGCTATCCGTACTCTCTATAGTCCTGTGAGTATTTTGCAAATGAAATACGACAAACAGCGCTATTTTTCAGATCCGAATACCGGGGAGATTATGGATGATCTATATAACGAAGTTGTATTGGAAGCATGGCTTTTTGGGGTACGACGCAACAACGACCTTGCTTACAGACAAGTTATGAATAGTGATGAAAAACTTTTTGATGCAATCGCGGCTCTCAATGCAAAAAATGAGCACACAAATAGCACAAATGCAGCAGACTATTACTCAATGGCAGATAGATTTGTGAGAGGGTATGACGAGAATGGAAAGGAAAAAGTTAGAGATACAAAAGTAGGAGACGGAATACTTTTGGCAAATTCAATTTATAGAAATATTGCAGATATAGATAAGCTGCAAGGAGCAGAAGAAGATAGGGAGAAAGGGAGGGTGGCGGTTGAAGGGGTATTGGATAAAAATAACACGATGTTTACTAGTGAGGGTTGGAGGAATGCTGTGCGGATATTAACCGAAAAAGGTCATTGGGAAGATGTCACCTCATATGGGAATTTGTATTTTGGTCAGGGGGAAGATAAGTCGGTATGGATGGTCAATCCAAAAACAAAACAAAAGACGGAAATCTTTAATGCTGATGGAAAAATGAATAAAGCCGGATTCATAAGCTATGTGAACTTTTTTGTTTCACCAACTTCTCTTCAATCAAATATCCGTGTAGTCAGAGAGCTTGTTAAGCAGGCAGTAGCTCACGAAATGAATTTTGACAACGGACTTGGGTATCCACCAAGCGAAGAAGAAAAAGAGAAGGATCACGATGAGGCGAAGGCTGAAAAGAAAAATTTCTCGATTGCAGCTCGTAGAAATGTCAAAAGAGTAAATCTTGATTTTGTAGAAATAAATTCATTTGTCGAGCAGCGGTGGAATGGGGCAGCAGCAAGAGCTGACATCGGGTATAGAGGATATGATGCATGGACAAAAATGAATGCTCAAAAATACCGCGAGAGACAATCAAGAGGTGGAACAATGGGACCAATTGGTAATCCCTATGACATACCAATTCTCAAAAATGTTGCACCGGATATGTGGTTAGCATTGCGTACGGAAAGTAACGAATCAGCACAAGAAGTATTTAATAAAATAGTCAAAATACAGCGTCAAATGTATAAATATCCCGAGGGGGATCCCGAGCGCGAGCGTTTGCAGAATGAGCGTGATGAAATTATGAAAACCCTTCGGTTCCCTGACACCACCCAGCAGGATTGGGCTTCAAACCAGGTGATTCGGGGAGCCAAAATTTGGCACGCGATGTTAGGCACTGAAGATCTTGGATTTAGTAAATTGGTGACACGTAATGCTTTGGGGATGCTGCAGTATAATAGGGGGGAATTTGAAAAGGTAGTTAAAGATGAATTTCTTAAGAACAGACGGTATGCATTCAAATCAAATAACGCCATAAATTATGGAGCCAATGAAAGAGTGCTTGTGGGTACTGAGGGAGGAGTTCCTCAATATAAAGAAATGACAGTTGCCGAATCTATGTTTGGATACAATGTAATGAATCCATTATTTGAAGAATGGTATGAAGGAAAAATTAAATTTGAAAAATTTGATGAAAATGGGAAAAAGATTTCAGTTAACACTAAGGACGTTGTCATAAATGAGTACCTCAATACTGATGCAGGAAGAGACCACTTATTTAAAAATGTCTGTCGTGCCGGCCTAGCGGCTCAGTTAAAAGCTCACAGACAATATTTTGGAACAGGAGAAAGATGGGATGCAGGGATGGTTCATAATTTTATTGATTCATTAAAAACACTAAAAAGTTACACTGAAGATTCAAATAATCCAGGGCAAGAGATTCCCGGAGGAGAGTCATTTTTTACTCATGAGGATATTGAGTGGATATTAAAAACTGCAGGATGCCAACACTGGAAGCTTATACGAGAAGAAGCATTTCTATCAGGAGTTGATATGTTGAAGATGATGCCGGAGCTATTTAAATTATTTTTTGGGGGAATAGTTGATTTTGCCGCCTAAGCTAAGCTATATACCTAATTCTCCTTTAGCTTCGTTCATATAATCTTGTTGCTCTGTTGGGCTTAAATCCTCAAACTTGCGTGGAGTGCCTCCTGTGGTTGTCTCGCGAGCTAAACGTTCATCAATTTTTTGTCTTATCTTTTGATCATTCGTTAAGCTTGCAGTTGGTGGAGTACCAGTAGCTGAGGATGTAGTTGGGTTTGTCTGAGCAGCCCGAGCATTTCTTGCTGCCTCTGCTTCCTCAGGTGTCATTCTATCCCATGGAACATCCTCTTCTCTCATCTGAACAGTTCCGTGAGCTCCTTGAACCTCAAACATACCATTACCCAAATCTCTCACAGATCTACCATTTGCAGTATTTCCTCTGTACTGTGAATTTGCACCGACTACAGATCCTGTTTGAGCGCCTTCCTCTCTCCTGCGATCAAGCTCTCTATGTATTTGAATATTTCTTTGTTTTTTCCCAGCACTTCCTGGTAGATTCCTCGTAATTTTGTCTTTAGCAGCTCCTAACCTTTTTGTTACCCGACTGTTTTGAGTTGCGCTATTAAATTTATCAATGTACCACTTCTTCAATCCCTCAGGTGCTCCGGTTCTATGATTGCTCTTCCATACAGCTCCTCTTGCTTTGCCCCCAACAAGTCCCGCTATCTTTTGACCCTGTCCAAGGGATGCTCCTATTGCCTGTGTGTACTTAAAGCCAGGAGCCTTAAGTGTATCTCTTACCATCGTAACGACATTTGGGAGGAGAAGGATTACTCCAAGGCCAATTATGGGACCAAAGCTAGAAACATCACCGGGATTACCAACAAGAGGAGGAACAAAAGACGTTTTTGAGGCATTATTTCCAAACTGAGTTACTAATATCTTTCCCAGAAGAAGAATAAAAAGAGTAGCGGGGAATACTGCCAAATTTGCAACGGCATCCCTTAACCACGAGTTAAATCCAGCACCAGCTTTTGGTATCAAGCCCATTCCTATCCAAAAGGGAGCAAGGACCACATCTATAAGGAAAAAAATATAGCTTCGGAGTAATAAAAACCAAAGTCTTAGCATTGCCCATATAATTGTAATTGTAATAATAATATAAGCGACAAGTCCTCCAACAATTGCATGATGCTTGTTTCCCTTATTTGCTCCGACAATACGTCCAACAATGCCTCCAATAGCAATTCCAAACGGACCCCCTATTGCACCAGCACCTCCACCAATAATTCCCCCTACGATAGTTGCAATAAGATGACCAAAGCTGTTGTCAAAAAGAGAAGCGATAATATGACCCAGTGGACCTGCAACCCCAGTAGCTATGTCGCTGGCTCCCCTAAGACTCCCAATTGCCCCTAACGGATTTTGTCCCTGCAAATAGGCAGGATTAAGACCCCCCGTATCCATTCCTAGCGCTTGCTGAGTGAAGATATAATAAATTAGGTACATGAAGACATACATCATGTCCACAATAAATCCTGCTATTGCATAGGAAAATGTAACCAAAATAATTCCTACAATAATTTTAGGAAGTTGATTTTGAATGCTCATAACCGACCGAGCATCGACATTGAGTCGAAACATAATCCCAAGGCCAATGATGATAAAAAGAAGAACTAAAAATAGATAAACTAAGTTTCTAAATATTTTCCAGACGTTCAGAACCGGCATAAGACCATTAAATCCATACCCCTCAGAAAATCCATTACCAGACTCTTTATCTGCTGCAAGCGATGTTTTTGAAATACCAAAATTTGATGCTAAATCTTTTGCGTATGTTGTTGAGGAGACAGGGATATCAAAAGTCATACTGATCATATTTCCAACAATTCCAATTGCTCCTCCTTGGCTCTCCACATATCCAATTTTGTGTGTAGCAGTATTAATTCCAAGACATTTGCCATTAACTGTTAAGGGATCATAGCCGGTTAACATGCAAGAAATACTCGTCAGAATTTCGATAAAAACGTTTTGTGAATATGTATGAAAATCCTGTGGTACGTCTGAGTCAGTTTTTATCGGATATGCAGTTTTTATTCCTTGGGATGTTTGTGGTTGGGAAGGGGTTTGGGCAAAAGAAGAAGAAATAAAGAAATTGAAAAATACTATCGTAAAAAACAAACAAAAGAGTATTTTTTTCATAACAAAACCGCACCAAAAAGGTGAATAAATTTAGTATGGCCAAATAGCGGATAAAAATCAACCTTTCGGCAAGCTCAAGGCAAGCCTTTTCAGTACCTAAGGTAAGCCTTTTCAGTACCTAAGGCAAGCCTTTCTCGGTTGACAAGAAAGGGCTCCAAGAGTAGTATATGGGAACTAATGAAACAACTGTTTTTCCTTATTGTTCTAGCATTATTTGCAATTACTATAACTCAAAAAACAGGAATTGTATTTGCCCAAGAGACAGTTGTTGAAACAGATACCCCAATTGGAGTAGACGTCCAAGCGACACAAAGCGCAATGGATAAATCCCAAAGAATTAACTACGAGTTGCCATATCCTGGGATGCTTCCCGATAACCCTCTCTATATATTAAAAGTAATACGCGATGGAATAGTAAAATTTCTTATAAACGATTCTCTTAAAAAGGCACAATTTAGCTTACTTGTAGCAGAAAAGAGAATGTACGCAGGCAAACTTTTAGTTGAAAAAAATAAAGACCAACTAGCAGTTTCAACAATTTCAAAAAGTAACAATTATTTAGACGAGTCTTTAATCGCTATTAGAATGGTTAAAAAAGAAAATCCAAAAAGCCCTGACGTTAAGCTTTTCTTGCAACAATTTAAGTCGGCAACTCTAAAACATCTTGAAATCGCCAGAGATATAAAGCCATCAATTGACAAGAATGTATTGGATCAATTTATAAAACAAGAACAACGGATACAATTTTATGAGATGACTGCAGAAAATTTATTAAAGCAAAGATAGTACAGCTCCTTTATTTTGAAGAAGTTTTTTGTCCAGAGAAATAGTCCAAAATTATTTTTTGCTACTTTTCACGGAAATTGAAGCTAGTATTTTTTTTGCTACAATTTGATCTATTTATTAATAGTTGACTCTATAAATCTAGTGGTTTACAGTAGTTACTGACACTAAATATTGTGTTCTGACTTTTCACAGACACTAGGTAGTGTAAGTACTTTAAAAACGCTAAAAAAGAATATGCATTGTCCCTATTGTGACTCAAATGAAACCGAAGTATCAGAAACCCGCGTTGCCGAAGACGGCAGTAATATAAGAAGGCGGAGGCTTTGTGGTAAGTGTAAAAAAAGATTTACTACGTACGAACGTGTTGAGAATATCATGCTTCTTGTTAAGAAAAAAGACAATAGAAGCGAAAGGTTCAACCGCGATAAGCTGCGGGGAGGGGTTTTAAAATCGGTAGAAAAAACCTCGGTTACACTTGAACAAGTTAATCAAATCGTTGATGAAGTAGAAAAAGAGCTTTTGGGGGCAGATAGCGTTGAGGTTGACAGCAAAACGATCGGAAGGTTGGTTGCTGCAAGGCTTAAAAAACTGGATAAAATTGCATATATTAGGTTTGCTAGCGTTTTTCAACACTTTGTTGATATAGAAGATTTTGAAAGAGAAGTAAAGAAGTTGCTAAAATAAACGCAGTTTATTTCAAGCTTTGCTTAAAATAAGCACGAAATGCGAATTTCGAAGCACGAAACAAATTAGAAATTAAAATTTTAAAATAGTTTCGAATTTCGATATTAGAATTTAGAATTTCTTTTTAAAATAAAAAGCATTATGGAACTAACAGGAATTCGACAAAAAGTATTTCTTGACCGCTACGCATTACGCGACAAAGACGGATCACTTCTTGAAAGCACCCCAGAACAGATGTGGAAGAGAGTTGCATGGGGAATTTCTCAAAATGAAAAAAAGAAAGACCAAAAATATTGGGAGGGCGAATTTTATAGAGTTATGGATGAATTTAAATTCGTCCCAGCAGGGCGCATCCTTTCAGGTGCAGGTACCAACTATCAAGTAACCTATTTTAATTGTTTCGTTATCCCATCTCCAAAAGATTCACGTGACGGAATACTTGAAAGCCTCAAGCAACTCGTTGAAATTCAATCCCGCGCAGGAGGAGTCGGACTCAATCTTTCATCCCTTCGTCCTCGAGGAGCACGCGTTAAAAAGGTTAATGGAACCTCATCAGGTCCTGTCACATGGGCTGGACTATTTTCCTATGCAACGCACGATGTAGTACAGCAAGGAGGATCTCGCCGGGGCGCTACAATGCTTATGCTTTGGGATTGGCATCCTGACATTGAGGAATTTATTACCGTTAAAGAAGACCTTTCAAAGATAAATGGTGCAAATTTGTCGGTTTGTGTTTCTGACAAATTCATGGAAGCAGTAAAGGCAGATGGTGATTGGGATTTGGTCTATCCGGATATTGATGATCCCGAATATGATGCAAAATGGGATGGGGAAATTGACAGTTGGCGCGCCTTGGGCAAAAAAGTAAATGTCCACAAAACCGTTAAAGCACGCTATCTGTGGGATCTTATCTGTACAGCCGCTTGGAAAAGTGCAGAACCGGGTCTTCATTTCATGGAGCGCTCAAATAGAAGATCAAACACATGGTATTTTGAAAAGCTAATCGCAACAAATCCTTGTGGAGAGCAGCCATTGGGAGCCTGGGCTGTTTGTAATTTGGGAGCTATGAACCTCTCTGCATACGTTAAAGACGCTGATTTATCAGCTGAAAAAGCCGGGTGGTTTGATTTTGAATCATTTGGACGAGATGCCAAAGTTGCTATGAGGCTTTTGGACAATGTTATTGATCAGACATATTATTTCTTCAAAGAAAATGAAAAATGTGCAAAGGAAATCAGGCGTACTGGGTTAGGCATCATGGGACTTGGAGATGCTCTTATCAAAATGCAGTTGCCATATGGATCTGAAGACTCAATTCCGGTTATCGAAAAGATATTTAAGACTCTTCGGGACAACGCATATGAGGCTTCCACCGATATTGCAAAAGAAAAAGGGTCATTTCCTAAATTTGATAAAGAGAAATATCTAGAAGGGTATCACATAAAGGCTCTCCCTAAAAAAATAAGAGAGCAAATTGCAGAAAAAGGGATCAGAAATGCAGTCCTTCTCACAATCGCACCAACTGGTACAACCTCGCTCGTATCAGGTGTTTCATCAGGGGTAGAACCGGTCTATGAATTCTCATTCTTAAGGCGGTGGCGTGGTGGCGAGGAAATTGTATATCATCCATTATTTGAAGAATGGAAGAAGGCACATCCCGAGGCAGAAAAGCCTGGATATTTTGTCAGCGCAAATGATCTGACACCATTGGAGCACGCAAAGGTACAAG
>CAZEGF010000048.1:0-4468 GCA_964511965.1 uncultured Gammaproteobacteria bacterium | reverse complement strand
GATGAATATGCTTCAGAGCCTGTTTATGACCGGGTTCCTAAGTTTCTATATCTTAATCCGAAATATGCAATTTTTAACAATATAGATTTTGATCATCCTGATTTGTTTTTGGATATCAACGAAATTGTTGATGCATTTTTGGAACTGGCAGAAAATGTAACTAGCGGTGGAACGCTTTTTATAAATGGGGATGATACGTATCTTTCAAAATTTAAAGATAAGGTAAATAAAGATATAAGAATCGTAACGTATGGGGAGAAAGGTCAAAACGATTATATTATTTCAAAAATAGTTTCTTTTGGGTTATCTACTAGGTTTACCGTTTACAAAAAAAACAATGAATTTGGCGTATTTGAGTTATCCGTTCCCGGAATTCATAACGCAAAAAATTCACTTTCAGTTATTGCTTTCCTTTCAGAAATCGGGTACGAATATGTACAAATACGGGATGCACTAAGTACTTTTAAAGGCACAAAAAGAAGGACTGAAATTGTCGGAAATACGAAGGGTGGTGCACTACTTATTGATGATTATGGGCATCATCCGCTAGAGATTTTGACAACAATTTCAAGCATAAAAAAAAGTTACCCCGATAAAAAATTAGTTTGTGTTTTTCAACCCCATACATTTTCAAGAACAAAGTCACTGCTTTCCGAGTTCTCAAAGTCATTTTCAGGGGTTCACAAATTAATTTTGCTACCCGTATTCAAATCTGCAAGAGACACGGAAAATGATTCTATTTCAAAAGAGGAGTTGACAGACTCATTTTCCAAATACTGTGACGTTAGTTATGAAGAAAAGTTTTCCGATGTGATAGAATACTTAGACCAAAACTTTGCTTCAAATGAGTTTGTAATACTTACTATTGGAGCAGGGGATGTGTATAAGATAGGATACAGTTTAGTAAATAGTAAATAGTAAAAAGTAAAAAGTAAAAACAAAATGAAATCATACATTATCAAAGGGGGCAATCCCCTTCAAGGAACGATCCGGATTTCCGGTTCCAAAAACGTAGTTACAAAAGCGGTTATTGCTGCGTGTCTGACTTCAGAACCGGTCACACTGAAAAATGTTCCCGAAATTTCAGACATTGATGCTCTTTTGGATGTTATTGAATCAATTGGAGGAACGGTAGAAAGGCAAAATGGACAAGTGACAATTACGGTTGACCAAATAAAAAATCATACAATCTCACTTGCCGAGGGTGCAAGAGTTAGAACATCTTCAATGTTTATTGCGCCATTGTTACTCCGGACAGGTAACGCCGTAGTTCCAAATCCGGAAGGATGTCGGCTTGGAGCACGACCAATAGAACGCCATATCGAAGGATTAGAAAAAATGGGTGCCACAATTGAATACAAATCAGAAGACGGATATTATCATGCAACAACTGACGGACTTAAGGGGACAACTTACCGTTTTGAAAAAAACACTCACACGGGGACAGAGACTTTGATCATGGCATCAACTCTAGCAAAAGGAACAACAATTATTGAAAATGCAGCTGAAGAGCATGAAATTGACGATCTTATCTCTCTTCTAAATAGCATGGGTGCCAAAATTAAAAGAATTGAGGGTCGAAAAATTGAAATAACCGGAGTAGAGCAACTTCACGGTACAACATATGAAATTGTATCAGATGGCAATGAGCTGGTTACTTTTGCCGTACTTTCGATTCTTACCGGAGGAAATATATTACTTGAGAATGCAAATTTGGACAATGTCGGAGAATTCTTATCAGAGCTTTCTAAAGCGGGTGCCTCTTATGAAACTGTTGATGGAAAAGTCAGATTTTTTGCTCAAGATGGACTTAATCCGACAGATGTTGTGACAAATCCTGAGCCCGGATTTAAAACGGATTGGCAAGGACCATGGGCAATTTTGATGACTCAAGCACGGGGATTTTCTACAATCCACGAAACAATTTATGAAAATAGATTTGGGTATGTTAGTGAGCTTCGTAAGATGGGAGCCAAAATAGACTTTTTCAATCCGGAAGTTACGGATCCACAATCTCTTTATAATTTTAATTACGATCCGCAGGTTTCATACAAACAAGCTATAAAAATTGATGGTCCGAAAAATCTACATAATGCGGTTTTGACAGTAAGTGATCTTCGTGCCGGGGCAACGGTTGTAATTGCATCACTTATTGCAAAAGGGGAAAGCATAATTTATGGTATTGAGCATATCGAAAGGGGATATGAGAAATTTGTCGAAAGATTGTCACAAGTGGGGGCAGATATTAAAGAAGTAGGAGACGATAAATAAAATGCGTAATTTGACTGCAATTATCTTGGCTGCCGGTCGTGGTACACGAATGCAGTCAACTGACACCAATAAAGTAGCAATGCATGTTGCAGGCAGGCCGATGCTTGCACGAACGCTATCCATATTAAAAGAAGCGGGTCTTTCACATATCGTTGTTGTTGTCGGGTTTGCGAAAGAATCTGTTCTCCCACTCTTGTCGGATGACATTATCGTTGCAGAGCAAACCGAGCAACTCGGTACCGGCCATGCGGTAGTGTCTGCATTGCCAAAAGTACCAAGTGACACTTCAGACCTTCTTATCGTATATGGGGATGATTCATTTCTCCATTCAGCAAAAACATTTCAAAATCTTTACCGGACCCATATAGAAGAGGGAGCAAAAATAACATTTGTCACAATGGATAGACAGGATCCGACTGGGCTTGGGAGAATAATTCGTGACGAAAAAGGAGAAGTAGTAGGCATTGTTGAAGAAAAAAATGCAACGGAAGAACAGAAAAAAATCAAAGAAGTAAATCTTGGATGTTATGTTATCAATAAAAAATATTTAGAAGAAAATATTTCTGCAATCCATAAAAATCCGGTTACTGGGGAGTACTACATCACTGACATAATTGACATTATTGCCCATCACAAAGGAAAGATTGCAGCACACAAATTGCTAGACGGTAAATGGCACGGAGTTAACACCAAAGACGATTTGGAGGCTGCAGAGTCGTTACTTTCAGATGGATCGAAATAATCAATTTCATTTCTCAAATTTCTTTGAAGACACTGGAATTTTTCGTGATCTTTTCCAAAAATTTGAATATCCATGGCAGGCATTAATAGATATCGATAATTTCATAAAAAACTTTGAGACTTCCCATAACCCTAAGTATAAGGAAATTTCCAGCGGTGTATTTGTTGGAGAAAATGTGCTGATAGATGAAGGTGCCAAAATTCAAGGACCGGCAATTATCGGAAGCAACTCAACTCTTAGGTTTGGCGCATATTTACGAGAAAACTGTTTGATAGGTGAGAATGTGACTATCGGGCATGCTGTTGAGCTAAAACAATCAATCGTGCTTTCTGAGACGTCTGCATCTCACCTGAATTATATCGGAAATAGTATTTTGGGGAAAAATGTACGCATTGCAGGTGGTGCCATACTTGCAAACACGCGGCTTGATATGCAGGAGGTTATGGTTAAAGACGGAGATAATAGAATTGGTGTTGGTGTAATTAAATTTGGGTGCATCATTGGGGACAATAGTTTTGTTGGTGCCAACGCAGTTATCAATCCCGGTACGGTTTTGTCGAAGGATACAAGAGTTTTTCCTCTCGTTTCAGCTTCGGGAACGCATTTAACTCCATCAACAATCAAATAGCTTTTATCTAGACATTCGTTGTAAAATAGACATAGAGTGATATATAATCACTTTCTGCTGAAAAACATATGGATAAGCAAGCTTTCCATTGGAAAATATATGGATAAGCAAGCTTTCCATATGTTAAAAAATTAACTTATGGACAAAGTATTTGGATTTGCGATTTTATCACTTTTCATAACTTCCATCCTGATCGTTCCGTTTATAGATTTTCTCTATAAAATGAAACTACAGCGTCAGAAGCAAAAGACGAGAGATGTTTTTAACAATAGAACATATCTATTCGATAAACTACACGGATGGAAGGTAGGAACTCCAATCGGAGGGGGCCTCCTTATTATATTTGTTGTAACAATTCTTACCCTTTGGGCGTATGGTCTTTTTAAGATTGACGTCAAGCTTTGGGAATTATTTGTTCTTCTTTTCTCATTTGTAGCTTTTGGGGCACTAGGATTTTATGATGATATCAAAAAAATTCTCAATGTAGAGCGTACCGGTTTTTTTGGTCTCAGATTCAAGCACAAATTTGTCATTCAATGGATTCTGGGACTTCTAATCGGATGGGTGTTATTTATGAACGGCTATACTTTCGTTCATATTCCGGCTCTGGGTGAGATAACTCTTGGACCGTTGTATATTTTGTTTGCAGCTTTTGTAATCGTAAGTTTTACAAATGCTTTTAATATTACCGATGGGTTAGACGGACTTTCCTGTGGGGTACTTCTTATTTGCCTTTGTGCTTTTTTGGTCATTTCAAAAGCACTTCTCAATGATTTCTTGGCAATTTTTATTGCAATTCTACTCGGATCAGTAGGCGCTTTTCTTTA
>CAZEGF010000047.1:0-5149 GCA_964511965.1 uncultured Gammaproteobacteria bacterium | reverse complement strand
GTTTATCCCAACTCATCAGTTTGCAGATTTTGATTTAGATACAAGGTTAAAACAAAACATAAATGCAAAAAATTACGTCACTCCCACTCCAATTCAGGATCAAGCGATTCCTGCAATGCTTGAGGGGCGGGATGTTATTGGGATTGCTAATACCGGAACAGGAAAAACAGCCGCATTTTTAATTCCCCTTATAGATAAGGTTCTGAAGAATAGAAATAAAAAGGTGATAATTCTTGCCCCAACCCGTGAACTTGCTGTTCAGATACGGGATGAATTTGAGGAATTTAGCCGGGGTATGAATATTTACTCGGTTCTACTTATTGGTGGTGTTAAAAGCTTCAGACAAAAGCAGGATCTTAGACGTGAATTCAATTTTGTAATTGGAACTCCTGGGCGCGTTAAGGATATGATTAAGGATCGTCAATTAAGACTTGATCAATTTGATAGTGTTGTGCTGGATGAGGCAGATCATATGGTTGATATTGGATTTATCCATGATGTTAAATTCTTTATCTCCCTTCTTCCAAAAAATAGACAGTCACTTTTCTTTTCTGCGACAATTGACGGGAAAGTAAAAGAGATACTCGCCTCTTTCGTACAAAACCCTATAACAGTATCTGTAAAAACTCATGATACGGTAGATGCTATAGAACAAGATGTCATAAAAGTAGAAAGTCAAAATAAAAAAATAGACCAGCTTCATGATCTTTTGATTCAAAAGAATTATGAAAAAGTAATTATATTTGGCAGAACAAAATGGGGAGTTCAGAAAGTCAGTGATGAGTTAGTTAGGCGTGGTTTTAGAGCTGGAGCAATTCATGGTAACAAAAACCAAAATCAAAGACAAAGAACCCTTACAATGTTTAAACGTAACGAAATATCAATCCTGCTTGCAACCGACGTTGCCGCCCGCGGGTTAGACATTGATGATGTATCACACGTTATAAATTACGACATGCCCGCCTCTTATGAGGATTATATTCATAGAATTGGCCGTACCGGTCGTGCTAACAAAAAAGGCACCGCTCTTACTTTTGTCGGCTAATTAACTCCTTTTTTTCATTTTTTGACAATTGCTTCAGTTCATATTCTCTCTGCAGAGCTTTTGTCTGATCATCAAACATTTCATAGTAAACTAAAAAAACTGGTCGTCTTCCCGCAGTGTATTTTGCTCCACCTGACACTACTCCGTTATGAGACTTTAAACGTTTAGTTAAATCTTTAGTTTTACCGATATAAAAAGTATTGTCGCTACATTCTAAGATATATACATAATAGTTACCCATAGAATACAGTAAATGTTCAGTTTAATTTAAGTCTACCTCTCTACACTTGATTCTTAGTATAATCTACTTGTGAAGAAATATTTACAGATAACAATTGTATTAAGTCTTTTTTTTCTTATCGTTTTTGTAAAAAACATCAGAGGAAGTGATGATGAAGAAGGAAGAGTAATTCTTCCAACACCAACTCCAACACAAGAACTCTCACCAACACCTTCTCAAATTGAAAGCACAATACCTGTATCTTCTCCTCCTCCGCCAACAAACACACCAATTCCTGTAACAGGAAAATACAAAGACGGAACGTACACAGGAAGCATGGAAGATGCGATTTACGGAAATTATAGGGTTAAAGCAGTTATTTCGGGAGGAAAACTGACTGATGTGATACTCCTTGACTATCCAAATGACAATCGGACTTCAAATTCAATAAATACCCAAGCTTTTCCGATGCTAAGAGATGAAGCTTTGGTAGCTCAAAGTGCACAAATAGATATAATTACTGGTGCTTCAGATTCAAGTCCAGCTTTCGTGAGATCTCTTCAAACAGCTTTAAATCAAGCTAAATAAAATGACATATGAAAATTACTGAAGGAATTATGGGTATGAGTGTTGCTGTCGAGGTGTTAGATGAATGTGACGGAACTGATTTAGACGCAATTCTAGATTATTTCCACGAGGTTGACGAATTATTCAGTACTTATAAAAAAACGAGCGAAATAAGTAAAATAAATAGAAAAGAAATGAGAGTTGAGGATGCCAGTCCAGAAGTCAAAAAAATCCTAAGACTTTGTGAAGAGACAAAGAAAGCAACTAATGGATATTTTGATATTGCTGTTGAAGGTATAATCGATCCTTCGGGCCTTGTTAAGGGATATGCTATCAATGAAGCTTCAAAAATGCTTATGAAAAAAGGATACCGTAATTTTTATACAGAAATAGGTGGTGACATTGACATTCGCGGATATAAAAATGGGCAAAAATGGAAAGTAGGTATACGGGATCCACGAGATAAAACTAGTAGTTTGGGGGTTTTACACCTTTCGGATGTAGGTATTGCAACTTCAGGTACATATGAAAGAGGAATGCATATTTATGATCCTATTAAAAAGAAATTAGCCAATGAGGTCTTAAGTCTGACAGTGATCGGTCCTAATGTTTATGAAGCAGATAGATTTGCTACCGCTTGTTATGCAATGGGAAAAAAAGGAATTAGTTTCCTTGATAGCATTGAAGGACTTGAAGGTTATATGATAACTCGGGATGGTAAAGAACTTCTGACTAAAGAGTTTCGTAAGTATTTATAATATGAAAATTTTGGATTCATTTCTGAACAAGATTACGATGTATAGATTAACACTATACTATTTAATCTTTTTAGTGTTTGTAGCTTCATCTTTTGGTTTTTTAAAACTTCTTCCCTACAATGGATTTGACATTATTTTAAGTGCGATTGTTGCAGTTGTAATTTGCTTCATTGCAAATTTAGTATTCTCTAAAATTTTTAAGGCAGTCACGAACAATGAATCAGTTTTTATAACAGCCTTAATTTTGGTTTTGATTTTTCCTGTAAAGTTTCCGTTGAATTTCTTGCCAATTATTGCGATTTCACTTTTGGCAATGGGTTCAAAATATCTTCTTACTGTCGAAAAAAGACATGTATTCAATCCTGCAGCAGTAGCAGTTTTGATGCTTTCATATCTATCCCCCGAGCATTCAGCAACGTGGTGGATTGGTACGCCAATTATGTTTTTTCCGGTTCTTATTGGAGGATTACTTATGATCAGAAAAATTAAAAGAGAAGAACTCTCAATCATTTTTTTGACAACATTTATTATTCTGTGTGTTATTTCCTCACTTCTACATGGAGGCTCTTTAGGTTCTGTATTTACCGTTATACAAAGGGGATTTTTATCGTCCGCAGCATTGTTTTTTGCATTTGTCATGTTGACAGAACCACTGACTGCTCCCACCACAAAAATCCCTCGAAGAATCTACGCGGTTATAACAGGAATTATTTATACCACTCCACTTTTAAGAATACCGGGGTTAATTTTTACACCTGAAATGGCACTTATAGCTGGGAATATTTATTCGTATATAGTTAACCCCAAATACAGGTTAGATCTTGTACTCCACCAGAAAATTGCTGTCTCAAAAGATACATTTGTATTTGATTTTGGAAAAATCTCAAATTTAAAATTTGTTCCAGGGCAATATTTTGAATGGACACTCCCGCATATTCAATTAGATTCCCGGGGGAATAGAAGATATTTCAGCATTTCTTCCGCACCGCATGAAAATCTAATGATGACTGTCAAATTCTACAGCCCATCCAGTAATTATAAAAAGGCGTTACTTCAACTTGAAAATGGCGGAAAAATTATCGCATCGAGTCTTTCCGGTGATTTTGTGTTACCAAAGAATAAGAAGAAGCCCATTGTATTTATAGCAGGAGGTGTAGGAATTGCTCCTTTCAGGAGCATGATTGAAGACATAGTACAGAAAAAGGAAATGGTAGATATTATTCTCGTCTTTGCCAATAAAACCATTGATGATATTTTGTTTGAAAATACTTTTAAGAAAGCTGAAGAATTTGGAGTAAAATCTTACTATGTACTAACTGACAAAGATAAGGCGCCTGCTGGGTGGACTGGTCCATTAGGTCATATTGATGAAAATGGACTAAAAAGCATAGTCAAAGATTTTAATAAGAGATTATTTTACATTTCCGGTCCACAGTTGATGGTCCAGAATTTTGAAAAAATAGTTATGAATATGGGAGTAAAAAGAAATCATATCAAGGTCGATTTTTTCCCTGGATATAGCGAAACTAGCGCATAAATCGATTGCTTTTGAGCACGAAATATGCTATAATACTTCAAATCTTCTCAAATTATTTATGTCATCCCAAAATTCAAATCCATGTACACGATGCGGAAAAGAACGTATTGAGGGAAAAAAGTGGAAAGAAGAAATAGCAACTTTTTTTGGTACTTCCACTATTATTCATCAAGATACAATTTGTCCAGATCCGGAGTGTCAAAAAATTGTAGAGGAAAAATTGGAGCAGCAAAAGCAAAAATCTGACGAATTAAAGCAAGAAAAACAGAAAAAGCTAGATGTAGCAACTGCTGCAAGAAAATTGAAAGCGCTTCAAAACATCAAGAACTAATTTTTCTTACAACAAGAAATATTGTTGTGCCCACTACTCCGAAAAGACCTAAATATGTAATATAATTCGGAATTTTTAATGTATTAATATTTTCATAAACGGGTTTTGCAACATTTAAAGAAAAGTGTGCTCCAAATTCTTTAAATCCATCGTTATTCTTTGGGTCACCATCAAAATCAACAACATAAGTTCCATCAGACTGAAAAATAGCAGTAACATAAGCATCATAAACACTCGCATTTCCCTCTACGGGTTTAACTTCAAGCTTTTGAACCAAATTTCCGTTTTTTAAAATTGAAACTGAACAATTACAATTTGTGAGAAGAAAGTTATGGGAAGAATCATTGATTTGAAAGTGTAGAATTGTTGCTTGCTTTGCAAGAGGCTTATCATTTGGCTCTGCATGCATGAGAACCGTTGTTGTGCCCTCTACATCCGATTCGTGAGCAAAAATACGAGAATAAGAAGCAAAGAAAACCAGAATAGAAACAACAAAAATTACTTTTTTCATTGTTTCATTATACTCTCTTGAGCTAGCAACTGACTTACCGTAACAAATTCAAATCCTTTTTCTTTAAGAATTTTTACAGCTTGAGGAACAACAAGGTAGTCATATGGTTCATTCGGAAATCCATTCATATGAAGTACTATAATGGATCCATTTTGAGTTTTATTAACAATATTTGATAAT
>CAZEGF010000046.1:0-11807 GCA_964511965.1 uncultured Gammaproteobacteria bacterium | reverse complement strand
CAGAAGGCTGGCCACAAATTAACAAAATTCCAAAATATGTAATGTCCAAAACGTTAAAAAACCCCACTTGGGAAAATACAGAAGTTATCAACGATATTGATGAACTAAGAAAATTGAAAAATTCTGATGGTCCGGATCTTCAGGTTTATGGAAGTGCAGATCTTATTCAGACTCTTATGAAGCATGATTTAGTTGATGAATTTTGGCTCAAAATATTTCCGCTCACATTAGGAGTTGGAAAAAAATTATTCCAAGATGGAACAATGCCACAATCCTTTAAAGTTATTGACGCAAAAATTGGTAAAAATGGAGTTCTAATGGCTAAATATAGGCGGGATGGTGACATCAAACTTGAAAATATAGCTTAGTACTACTCATTCCCCACAATTTCTTTTAAATTATTTTCGTGATTTAGAAGTCTTCTAATTTCTTCCTTCGCACTAACTAGCTCCAGAACTTTTCGATTCAAAATTTTCTGAGTTTCTTCAAGCTCAATAGTTCTATCAGAAAGAATTTGTGTATTTCTTTCTTTTATTTCTTCATCTTGTCTGAGTAATTTCGTATACCACCATACAAATGTGGTTAGAATTATCATTGAAATAACTACTGTTAAGGCTATTCCGGTTTCAAAACTATAAATTTCCGCTTGTTTTCCGAGTATTATAAAATATCCAACAAAAATTGGGAAAAAAAGGACGAAGCCAAATAAATAGCGAGCTAATGCATTTGATTTAGAATTTCCTATAAATATTCTGACCACACTATTACTTGGGGTTGAAAGCAATATACTCGCACACAAAAAACTAAAAGCCAAAGCTGAATTAAGAGACATTGGAAATAACTGTGAGAAGTCGTAGAGAGACAGCGCATTATACAGATAACCTACCATTGCAAGTATAGTAACCAGTCCGGCAAGCAATACACAAAACTGCGAAATTCTAAACAAATTTTTTGATTTACTCTGAAGAGTTATAAGAGAAATGCCGAGAAGAATGAAATTCAGGGCTGTATTTGGTGCTATTCTATTGCCTGAAAGACTATTTGCAAAAAAAACTTGATCCCATCCTAAATTTAAATTAAAACTGTATCCTACTATAGTTACAATTCCAATCAATATGACGGATAAAGATAATATAAACGCTAAAAAATTTTTCTTATTTTCAGAAAAGAAATAATGAGTGCGGGCAACGAGTGAAAAGCTTAAAAGAATAAATGAAATAGCAGCAAGCGGGTTCATAGCCTGAAATCCCGGTAAAATACTTTTAAGTAAACTTATATTTGTAATCCATCCAACTATTACTAAAAGACTTAAAATACATACAATTAAAGCTCCTAGTCTTGAATATTTCTTTACTTCCCAGTCTATTGATTCTGTGTCTGAACTTATTGTGGGCATATTTTCATTATATGCTTAATTAGCAAAAAGTACCTAAATTGTTATAATGGGTGGATGGTTAAGGGAATAATTTTAGATGTCGACGGAGTAATTGTTGGTGATAAACCTGGTCTAAATTTCCCGTCACCAAATGATGATGTTATAGATGCTCTTGCCAAATTACACGCTAAAGGCATGCCAATTGTTCTTTGTACAGCGAAATTTGGATACGCAATAATAGATATTATTAAAAATGCCAATCTAAATAATCCTCACGTTACTGATGGTGGTGCCTTAGTCATAAACCCATTAGAAGGTGAGATCATTAAGGAACATGTTATAGATAAAGAATTGGTACTAGAAATAATTTCAGAATGCCTAAAACAAGATATTTACACAGAAATTTATACTCCGGATGAATTTTTCATGCAAAAAAACCAGGTTGATGATTTTACTCAAAAAAGAATCAGAATACTTCAAAAACAACCAACAGTAGTTGAGACTCTTTCGGTTGTGGCGACTCGACAAGACATTATTAAAATTTTATGTTTTGCAAGAGAAGACCATGAAGTAGAAATCCTTTCCGAATTAGCAAGGAAATTTGGGGATCGGATAAATTTTATTTGGTCTACCCACCCATTTCTTCCCAGAGTGCAATCGGGTGTAATTACAGCTCCAAATGTGTCAAAATTTAATGGCCTTTTTGAAGCACTTGTGAGTCTTAACCTTACATTTGACGAAATGTTAGGTGTAGGTGATACAGCTTCAGATTGGAATTTTATGAAGCATTGTAAATATGTTGCAACTCTTGAAAATGCAGACGAAAAAATTAAGGAATTAGTAAAAACAAAAGGAGAAGGCAATTATTTAGTTGCTCCTTCAGTTGATAAAAATGGAATCTTTGAAATTCTTAAATATTTTTTATAACTTACGGAACGAGAAGTTTTAATCCAGGGATTTTTTTTATTATTAAAACGAGAAAAAACGACAAAAAGAACAATACTAACGCATAATAATACCCCTGTATGAGAGGTAAATTATTCAAAAAATACGTAATTTGCGGAAAAGAAAGACTTAAATATTCAGCCAACAGCCCGTGAACAATATAAATACCAAGACTAGAATTTCCTATCACAGCTAATATTCTTTTCCAGTTTTTACCTATTTTAACTTTACTAAAATAGGAAAAAAGTAATATAAAAACTCCAATGGAAGTTATTACTATTCCCGGTGCAAAATAGTCAAAAACCTTCGCCTGCTTTATAAGTAGTAACTCAAGAAAAGTTATGGCAAGGCCAATAAGTACTATCCCAAATGATTTTCTCGTGGATTTTTTTGGTAATTTTATATTTGAAAGAAAATATCCAAGAATAAAATAGCCTGAATAATACAAAGTAACGGGTATTAGGCCTGATTCATCAGATCGAGGAAAAGTTGTGCCGGTATGAATAAAAGGAAGTAGACAAACAAATACAAACCAAATGAATGAAAAATATATTTTTATAGTTTTTGTCATCAAAGGTACAAATAGTCTTAAAATCGGGGTAATTATGTAAAGTGAAAATATCAGAGGTAAAAACCAAAGTTGTGAGAAAAAAGTAAGTTCAAAAAAATATTTCCACTGCGATACGTTGGCTGGATGATATCCGTGAAATGTGTAATTCCAAGCCATGTAAATTAGGGTCCACAAAATCCATGGAATCAAAACCTTAACGGCACGTTTGCCAAAAAACAACCCAAGTGGTTCCTGTTTACCAAGTAGTAAAGCACCACTTAGCATGACAAAAAGAGGCACACACACCTTCACAAGAGCAAAGGAGAGAAAAAAAGGTAAATCGGAAATATGAGAAAAAGTTACCGGCAGTGTTGAAGTGTGAACAAGAATTACCGCATATATTGCAGTAACACGCATAACATCTACCCACAAAAATCTTTTTTGAACTTTGGACATTTGTTGATTTGAGTATACCACTTTTGAGCTTAAAATTTGACTCATTTGGAAACGTTTGGTAGTATGGGGATATGAAAAACTATAGGCAGATTTTTCTAGTTTTTACTTTGATAATTGCTCTTTCCACGACCACAGCATTTGCTTCAACATCAGAAGTTACTGTGAATAATTCCATAAACTCTACTTCATCTACAACTAATACGGTGAGTAATAATACTCATATAAGAATAGAAACTAATGGAGTTGTCAAGGAATGCGACTCTAAAAATGGTGACTGCAGTCATATGGAATCTGATGATGGGTCGTCTAAAGTAAGAATAAATAACAATACGGTAGGTACGACAATTGAGCCTACAACAGCTGAAGAATCAGTTACTCCTACACCGCACGCTTCAGATTCTGCAAGAACTATAATTTCTGAGCAAAAGAAGCAACTTCATGAACAAGAAAAAACATTTTTACAAGAAATTGAAGATTTTTTCAAAAAGTTATTTTCTTCGTTAAAGTTAAAATTCTAAAATTTATTGAAGAAAACGATATATCATTGTTCTCTTTGAATTATATAAACATTTCCGCTCTTATCATCTGAAAGATATAGATTGCCTTTAGTATCAAACACCATGCTAACCGGCCGTCCAAGACTGTCATCTTTAAAAAGACCAAGATTAAATCCGGTTAGAAAATCCTCTGCTCCCAAAATCGTATTTCCATCAACTTTAAGATGAACAATCTTGTATCCTGCAACAGTTGATCTATTCCACGATCCGTGAAGAGCAACCAGTAGATCACCTTGCCAATCTTTTGGGAATTGGGGTGAATTTACAAATGTTAACCCAAGTGGAGCTGAATGGGCAGGAAATCTAAATACAGGTGAAACAGTATTTGTGCAAGGATCTGATTTACTCTTATCAAAATTAGTATCGTGTACTTTGTCACCATAACATTTAGGCCATCCATAGTCAGCATCTTTTCTTATGATATTTATTTCATCCGGAGGTATATCATCTCCTAAATTGTCTCTCCCCATCTCAGTCCCCCATAATTCATCAGTGATTGGATTGATTGCCAGAAATGCTGCATTGCGTAGTCCTTTGGCAAATACATAAGGACCGGTACCACTTGCATCTGAAAATAAAACAGATCCTCCTTTTTGTGGTGCATCATTACATACATTGCACGTTGAGCCTAAAGATAGATACATCCTCCCATCCTTATCAAATACTATACTTCTATTGTTGTGATTGTTATTTGGCGGTAGAGTAAACAGTACAGGTCCCCGGGTCGCGATAATTCTCCCCTCGTCCCATCCATACTTGACCACGCTATCAACATTTGCAATAAATAACTCACCGTTGTACATGGCAATTCCATGGACATGATTTTCCCCGGTAATAACCGTCTTGTTTTCATCTGCAACCCCATCATTATCTTTGTCAGGAAGAGCTGTTACAGTTCCATTTGTAGGATTTGAAACAAGAAGAGTTCCTTCCGGTGTTATAAAAAGCGTCCTTGGGTTACCCAAATTTTTTGCAAAAACATGAATAGTAAATCCGTCGGTTATTGTAAATGGGATAAATGGTTTGTCACCCAAAGAAATTGTAACCTTTGAAGTTTGGACAGAATCATTTAGAGATTTAACATTTTTTACTTTTTTGCCAAATAAATTTTGAGCCAGATCAAATGAAGCAAAAAGAACTAATATAAATACTAATCCGATTACTAACTTTTGCCAAATTTTTTTTGGTCTATTCATGAAGTACAGGAGGCAGCTCTTTATCAATTGGGTAAAACCGGATTGAAAGTGAATTTACACAATGTCTGGTGTTTTTTTCGGTCATTTCCTCACCTTCGAAAACGTGCCCCAAATGTCCATCACAATTTGCACAACGGATCTCTGTCCTCTGCCCGTCCTCATCCATAACCCGCTTTACCGCATCAGGATAATTTTCATCAAATGCAGGCCATCCACACCCTGCGTCAAATTTACTTTTTGAGGTAAAAAGTGGTGCATTGCAACGGCGGCATACAAATACCCCATCTTTATAAAAATCATCATACTCACCACTAAATGGTCTTTCTGTTCCTTTATGCACTATAACTTCTTCTTCCTCAGGCGTTAGTGTATTCATATATCTATATTACAGTTTTCAAGCTTCAATTTCCAGTTTTGTTACAACACCCTTTCTGATTTTATAAGTCGCAATTGTCCCTTCAGGCAGTTCCAAAACCTTATCAAATTTGGGGTTCCAAAGATAAATCCTGAATGGTATTAGGTTTTCTTTCATCGCAACAACCTTATTCTTTCTGTTCAAAACCAAAACATCTATTGGGAATTTCATAAAAAAAGTATGGATACCAAATCTAGTTTTAAAGAAAACCGGGTACGGGTTTTCTTCTCCGATAAGTCCTTTACAAGATTCTAAAAAGTTTGAAAGTTTCTTTACTTTTAATTCCATACGATTATTTTAGCAGCTTCTAGCTTCTAGCTGTCAGCTCATATATAATATAGGATATGGCACTTATAGATGACGTTCATATTATTGTAAAAGCCGGAGACGGTGGCAATGGTGGAACTGCAAAAAAACAAATGTTTGGAAGTAAAAAAACTGCCCCTGATGGGGGAAATGGTGGACGTGGTGGGAATATTTATTTTAAGGGAGACACAAATATTTCCGATCTATCCCAATTTCAATTCAAAAAGAGGATTACAGCACAAAATGGAGTTAATGGTCTTAACAAGGATCTGGATGGTGCAAAAGGAGAAGACACAACAGTGCTTGTTCCATTTGGTACTACAATTCGTGATGAAGACAGCGGTGAATGGGTAGAGATTTTATCAGATCTTCCATTTGCAGTAGCACATGGAGGTGAGGGTGGTATGGGTAACCATGATTATAAGCCTGAGCTTCAAAAATTTGAGAGCCGCAAATTTGAAGGGGAGAAAGGTGAAGAGCGTAGGTTGCATCTCGTCTTAAATTTAATAGCCGATGTCGGTCTTGTTGGTCTACCTAATGCAGGAAAAAGTTCACTGTTAAAAGCGTTAACTAATGCTGTCCCAAAAATTGGAGAATACCCTTTCACAACTCTAGAACCCAACTTAGGTGCATTTGGTAAAATTATTATTGCCGATATCCCCGGACTTATCGAAGGTGCTTCAGAAGGGAAAGGATTAGGACTCACTTTTCTAAAACATATTAAAAAGACCAAAATACTCCTCCACTGTATTGATGCTAATGAAGAAATGGTAGAAAAAATATACCATACGGTCCGTGATGAATTTGGGGAATTTGATAGAACTCTTCTTGATAAACCTGAGATAATTCTGCTTACGAAAGTTGACCTATTAGATAAAAAAAATCTTGACAAAAAAATAAAGCTATTAAAAAAACTTAAAAAGCCAGTGTATCCTATTTCAATATATGATGAAAATAGCCTGAATGCATTAAAAGATGCAATTTGGCAAATCCAAAAAGTGTAATCCCGTGTTACAATAGGGTGTGGCAAATAAAAAAGATTTAAGTCTCATAATACTAACCTACAAAAATAAAGTCCTCTTAAGACTTCATAGCTCTAACCCTCTTTCTCTAAGCAGTCAAGCAAATGCAAAGGATAATATTTGGAGTTTTTTAAATGTATCGAGGGAAAAAAACAACACTCTAAAATCATCAATTCTTTCCAAAGTTGAACGTGAAACCGGAATAAAACTTACCGGAGCAACTTTGCTTCTTGATACGGAAATTGATGATCGTAAAAAGAGGTTTTTCCATGCAGAACTTAATGATAATAACGTAAATGAAATGCACCGGGAAGAAGGAGAAACTCTACATTTTTTTGCAATCAAAGAATTGAATGACCTGCGTTTTACCAAATCGACTAAGTATTTTTTGGAAGAAAATTCATCGATGATACAAAGTTTGTAGTCAAACATTACAGTTTTATTCAGTGTAATTTCAGATTCCCCCAGGTATAATTCGACTATGAGAATCTTACTCATAGAAGATGAGCACAAAATTGCAAACTCTATAAAAAAGGGGTTAGAACAAGAATCATATGCGGTAGATATTTCGTATGATGGTGTTTCCGGTTTTGATCTGGCTTCCTCTGAAGAGTATGATGCAATTATTCTAGATAGACTTCTACCAGGACTTGATGGACTTGAAATATGTAAGAGGTTAAGAGCCTCATCTGTTCATACTCCCATATTGATGTTAACCGCCCGTGGTGAACTTTCTGAGCGTGTTGAGGGACTAAATAGTGGTGCTGATGATTATTTACCAAAGCCATTTGCCTTTATTGAGTTGCTTGCAAGATTAAGAGCTTTAATCCGAAGACCAAAGTCTTCATTGGGATCCGAGCTAGTTGTTGGAGATCTTTCTTTAGACCCGGTTACCTATAAGGTTATGAGAAATAATAAATTGATACCGTTATCAAATAAAGAATTCGCACTTTTAGAATATTTAATGAGGCATAAAGGAACAATAATAAAAAAAGATCAAATTATAAATCACGTTTGGAGTTATGATGCTGATGTGCTACCAAATTCGGTAGAAGTATACATAACACATCTAAGAAATAAAATTGACAAACCCTTCTCTTCTTCCGGTAATCTCATAACAACGATAAGAGGTTTTGGGTATAAGATCGGATAATCCATGTTTCACTCAACACGGCTTAAATTAACTGCCTGGTATTTGCTTATTATCATGTTTATCAGCATGGTTTTCAGTGTGGTGATTTATGTAGACGTTAACCGGGAATTAGTACGTTTTGAAAATTTTCAACAAATCAGACAAGACCGGCTGAAAGAAGATTTTGGAGAATTAAAACTGCCCCCCATGAGTCTTGCAGTTGACTTGCAGTTGATAAGTGAAGCTCGAGCCAGACTTATTGCTAGTCTGGTAATATTAAATGCATTTATTTTAGGTGGATCGGCAATTGCAGGTTATTTTTTAGCCGGTAGAACGCTCAAACCGATAAAAGAAATGCTCGATGACCAGTCGCGCTTTGTTGGAGACGCTTCACATGAATTAAAGACACCACTTACTGCATTAAGGTCTGAAATTGAGGTTCATCTAAGATCTAAAAAAAGTACCTTAAAAGAAGCCAACGAAGTTCTTAAAAGTAATTTGGAAGAGGTAATGAGACTTCAAAGCCTGACCGACAGTCTGATGGAATTAACTACCTTTGAGAGCACTGGGCTTAGAACTACCTTTGAACGGGTTTTACTATCAGATGTTCTTTCTCAGGCAATAAAAAATATAGAACCTATGGCAAAAGCAAAGAAAATAGAAATTGTGAATAGATCCGTTAAAATGAAAATATTTGGAAATGAGCAAAGCCTGGTCAGGTTATTTACTATCCTTCTTGATAACGCAATCAAATATAGCTCAAAAAACAAAAAAGTAACGATAACTTCTGGAATATTAGACGAGAGTATGTATGTAAGAATTGCGGATCAAGGAATAGGTATCGCCCCGACTGAAATAGACAAAGTATTTAACAGGTTTTATCGGATTGATAAATCAAGAAACTCACTCTCAGTACCCGGATATGGACTTGGACTTGCTATTGCCCGCGAAATCGTTCAAAGACATAGTGGCTCAATCTCTGTTAAAAGTAGCGGACGCGGATCTGTTTTTTCAGTTGAATTTCCAGTTTGATCTATGAGATGCTTGAAATATGGAACAAAAGCTATGTCCTATTTGTAAGTTTGGGATAATTGAGGGATATGTCTTTTGCCCACATTGTGGTTATAAATTAAAAGACGCTGTTTTTGAAATATCCTTGTCAAAGCAAATTAGCATATATCTTCTCAGCTTTTTCTTACCTCCATTGGGACTTTTCCCCGGTATTTCTTATTTAAGAAATCCCGATCAAAAGGCTAAGCACGTTGGGTTAATTGCAGTATTTTTAACAATTCTTGCATCTATTTTAACAATTTGGGCAACTATTGGGTTCATAAATACTGTAAATAAAACATTAAATCAGCAAATAAATATTCAACAACTGGGTTATTGACGTGATAAAATAGTAATCTGTGCAGTTATATTCTTCCCTAGGAAAACAAAAAAAAGAGTTTGTTCCACTTTCCGAAAAAAAAGTTTCGTTGTATGTTTGTGGAATTACTCCGTATGATACGACCCACCTAGGTCACGCTTTTCTATACAACTTCTTCGATGTTGTTGTACGCTATTTCACCTATAAAAAATATGAAGTTGTCTATACTCAAAATGTTACAGATATTGACGACGATTTATTATTGCGGGCAAAAAAAGAGAATATTTCCTGGCAAGAATTGGGAGACATGTGGACTAAAAAGTATCTTAATGATCTTATTGCTCTAAATATTGCTTCTCCTACAAATTTTATAAAAGCTACCGATTCTATAGCTGAAATTATTGAAATTGTGTCAAATTTACAAAATCATGGATTTGCCTACGAAATAAATGGGAATGTGTATTTTGATATTACAAAAACTCCCAATTACGGCACTCTTTCAGGCTATTCAAATGCAGAAATGTTGGTGCTATCGAAAGAGCGAGGAGCAAATCCGGAAGATCCCAACAAAAAAAATAAATTGGATTTTATTTTATGGCAAAAATCGAAATCCGACGAACCGTTCTGGAAAAGTCCATGGGGA
Source organism: uncultured Gammaproteobacteria bacterium (assembly GCA_964511965.1). Classification (GTDB taxonomy): domain Bacteria; phylum Patescibacteriota; class Microgenomatia; order Levybacterales; family GWA1-39-11; genus JAUSNA01. Next base: position 1,841 of record CAZEGF010000046.1, on the reverse strand, counting down.
AATGGCCGTCCCGGTTGGCACATAGAGTGTTCTGCAATGATTCACAAAACTTTAGGACATCAGATTGATATTCATGGAGGTGGATATGACCTCATTTATCCACATCATGAATCAGAAATTGCACAAAGTGAGTCTTTTACCGGCAAAAAACCATTCGTGGGGTATTGGATGCACGCTGGAATGTTGCGCTACAAAGATGAGAAAATGTCAAAATCATTAGGTAATTTGGTTCTGGTTTCGGATTTGCTTTTTAAGCACTCACAAAATGCAATCCGGTGGTTGCTTCTCTCGAATCATTATAGATATGAATGGGAATATTTTGATCATATGATTGTTGCCGCTCAAAAAGAAGTTGACCAAATATTAAAGATCACAAATTCTAATTTAACATTTGAGGAAAACACCAAGCTACTTGAAGAATTCGAGGTGCTTATGGATGATGATTTTAATACTCCGGATGTTTTGACATTACTTAAAACTAATTCCAATGATCCCAAGAATGCAACAACAATTGTAAAAATAATGAAAACCTTAGGTTTTGTGATACAGTAGAAATATGGAATTTCCCTCAGGCTCAAAAAGAATTTATCCAACGCTTATTATTCCTCGTAATACTCAACCCTCACGATTCTATGCATTCCCACTATTAGGAGCATTGGTAAAACTAGTTCTTTTAATTCCTGGAATTATCATGCTTTCTATAGTAAGTCTTATATGGCAAGTCACAATATTTATTAATGCCTTCGTCGTTCTATTTACTGGAAGATACTGGAGATTTTCCTTTGAAGTGTGCGATTACTACAACAAATATTCTCTAAAAACTTCGCTATATTTTTTGGGAGTAACTAACAAACACCCAGGATTTAGTCCAAAAATAGATGACACGTTTTCAATAACTATTCCCTACCCTACAACGCCTAACAGATTGTATGCATTTCCTCTTCTTGGAATAGTTGTGAGGTTTATTGTAATGATTCCATTTCTGTTTTGGTACGGTATTGTGTACTACGGTTATTTTTTCCTTTCTGTAATTTCTTCTTTTTCTGTTTTGTTCAGGGGGTATTTTCCGGAAAGCACACACGAGCTAATTGTGGATGGATTAAGGCTAGGGTTTGCTATGAATTTGTTTTTTGCCGGGATTTCTGACACATTACCAAGCTATAAAATATCTATGAATCATAAAGTAATTAAAATTATCGCCTTGATAATGGGTCTTATTTATCTATTGTTTTCAAATGTAAAAAGCTCAAAAACAAACACATACGATAAGCACCCAAATCAAATTCCCTCAAACTCAAAGCCATACTCTTCTTAACCTATAGTTTTGCTTATTCATGTTGAATAGTGTATAATGAATTTAGTTTTGGAAAGCAAATACGGTTTGAGGTTACTCAAACTGAAGGATAGACTTCGCAAATCGATTTTTTCTCCTTCTTGCCCAACATTTCAACAATTTTTAGGAACATGTTTTTTTAGGGAAAAGCACGTTTCATTTACAGGGTTCCCTGCATGTTCTTAGATAAAAAATTATATATGAATAGACCTTTCTATAGAAAACAAAAAAACAATAATAACTCCGGTCGGGGTGGTTACAACCGTGGTCCCAGACCACAATTTGGCCAAAACAATGGTCGGAAAATGTCTACTTTCAATCCTTCCCATTTGGTTTCTGAAGCAAAAGAATTTACGCCTCAAGAAGAGTTTATCCCAACTCATCAGTTTGCAGATTTTGATTTAGATACAAGGTTAAAACAAAACATAAATGCAAAAAATTACGTCACTCCCACTCCAATTCAGGATCAAGCGATTCCTGCAATGCTTGAGGGGCGGGATGTTATTGG
>CAZEGF010000045.1:0-7383 GCA_964511965.1 uncultured Gammaproteobacteria bacterium | reverse complement strand
TCGATTCTCCTATCCCGCTCTGAAGTACTCTTCAGAGAGGGACAAGCGTAGCGCCATCCCGCTCATTTACCCTCATAATAAGCAAATGAAAGGGAGAACATCTCGAAGAGATTTCATCCCGCTCACTAAAAAATCTATATCAAACCCACACAAACCACTTCAGCATATAGTAATTGAGCTCAAATAGTACTTGACAAAATCAGTTTGAGCGTGCATAGTAGTAAGGTACGTTCAAAGACAGTAATTTTGAAGCTAATTAGCTTCAAAATATTATGAGTTTGAGCCTACATTCAGTTTAAAGTATTTAAATTGAAATCTACATAGAAGGAGGTGAATTATATATATGAAAATGCAATTCTACGATGTAAAAACTAGAAGCAAAGTCGAAGCTGAAGTTACAGAAAAAACCACATACCAAGTAAAGGGACAAACAAAATACGCAGTTAAGGGAAAGACAGCAGATGGAAGAAACTTAACTCGCTTTGTTTCAAAGGATGCATACGATTCAGTTTCCGCCTAATAGGTAGAAACCGTATGTTCTAACTCAGCGTATATTTTCTAATATAAGCTACATATATAATTAACAGGCCTTATGGGCCTGTTAATTTTTCATAAACCCTCTCTTGACAGATGCAAATTACTTGCATATAATTGCAATATGCAACCTCATAAGGACAAAATTAGAAATTCAGGGCTTCGCGTAACAGGTGCAAGAGTTGCTGTAATGGAAGTTTTATCCCAGTCGGAAAGACCACTTGATATTGCTAGCATAATTTTAGAAATTGCAAAAAAACGGGTAGATGCTGATCAAGCTACCATATATAGAATAGTTGAGAATTTTGTTGAAAAAAAATTAATCACGAGGCTTCAATTTCAGGAGAAAAAGTTCTACTATGAAATAGTGGGTAAAGATCATCATCATGCAATTTGTACTAACTGCGGAAAAATTGAAGATATTTCAAAGTGTAATATTAAGAGATTGGAACGGGAAATTGAAAATACCAAAAATTTTCATGTTACAAAACATGCATTAGAATTTTATGGGTTATGTAGTAACTGTCACTAATATGGAAGTATTGATTATTTCTTTTATAACTTTTCTTTCAACAACTGCAGGTGGCTTGTTTGCCCTTAAGCATCGGAATAAACTTCATTTTATAATGAGTTTTACTGCCGGTATACTTATTGCCGTATGCTTTTTTGATATCCTTCCTGAGCTTTTTTCTATTATTTCAACAAACAAACTCGATCCCACTCCTGCTCTTATCGCTTTAGTTAGCGGATTTCTGATAATTCATATCCTTGAAAAATTTGCTGTTATTCATTCAGGACATGAAGATGAATATGCTGTTCATGATCACAAACACCCTTCTGTTGGTGTGATTGGTGCTACCGGTTTGGCATTTCATAGCTTTTTGGATGGTATAGGAATTGGACTTGGATTTCATGTGAGTCCTCATGTAGGAATTTTAATCGCAATCGCAGTAATTGCCCATGACTTTTCAGATGGATTAAATGCAGTGACATTAATGCTTGTTAACAAGAATACAACCAGAAAAGCACTCCTTTTTCTATTAATAGACTCTATCGCTCCTTTGATAGGTGCTGCTTCTACATTCGTATTTACAATACCACATGGAATTCTTCAGTTGTATCTTGGGTTTTTTGCCGGTTTTCTCCTTTATATTGGAGCAAGTGATTTATTGCCTGAAGCGCATAGTACTCATAGTTCTTGGAAGATGGTTTCGCTTACTATTCTTGGTGTACTTGTTATTTTTGTTGTTACCCGTTTTACTGTGTAATGAAAAAACTTTTTATTATTCTTATATTACTTGTTTCGTTATTTTCAGTAGGGCTTCTTTATAAAGATCCAATTTACGCAGCAACAAAAAACATACTTTATTATTCTCCGTGCGACTACCCAATTCCTTTTTCGATAGGTAATATTGATCCAAAGTTTGATATTACTAAAGAGGAGTTATTGGAAGATTCAAAAGCGGCAGGAGCTATCTGGAGTGGCACTCAAGGCAAACAATTATTCGTGTATGATCCAACATCTAAATTTACTATTAACATGGTTTATGATTCCAGACAAGAACTTACCAGTAAAATTACAAAGTTAAACGACAATCTGAGGCAACAACAGGGTACCATTGATCCAAAAATTGAGCAATTTAAGAAAGATCAAGCTGCATTTGAAATTAAGGTTTCAGATCTAAATTCAAAAATTTCTTACTGGAATTCGCATGGTGGTGCTCCTAAAGAAGAATACGACAAGTTGATAGAAACCCAAAAGGCTCTTCAGGCAGAGGCTGCAACGCTTAATGCAACTGCCAAAGAGCTTGGTCAATCAACCAAACTCTACAATCTTTCAGCTCAAGAACTTAACCAAACTATTGGGGATTATCAAAATGTTTTGCTAGACAAGCCCGAAGAGGGTCTTTATGAACAGGAAGGAAGTACACGAAAAATTAGTATTTATATAGATATTGACCAAAATGAGTTTTTGCACACGTTAACTCATGAAATGGGACACGCTTTAGGGCTAAATCATAATCAGGATAAGGAATCTATCATGTATCCACAAACAACAGATGTCCTAAAGCCATCTGATTCTGATATTGCCGAGCTGAATGAAATTTGTAAGTCACGTACCGTATTTGAGGTTGCTTATAATAAAGTTCTAGAAGTAATATCTGTGCTACGTACGAGATTAAAGGTTTGAGGTTTAAAGTTTTAGTTTACTTTACAGTTAATGTTCCTACCATTCCCATAGCCCTGTGATTTCCGACACCACAATAGTATTGGAATGTCCCTTTTTTATTTGCTACAAAAGTTAACTCATCGGTTTGGTTTGCTTGAATAGTTTTTGATTTTGCGTTGAACTCGTCAATCATAAAATTATGAAATCCTTGAGTATTTTTAAAAGTAATTTTAACCGTATCTCCATCATTAACTGTTAGAGTATTGGGTTCGAACTTGAAGTTTGATCCGTCAACTTCAAAAGTTTTTGTAGAAGCTTCTTTCATAGCCTCTGCTGGGGATTCCTTAGCTTCCTCATTGACCACCGCATTTGTTGGTTGTGCTTCAGGACTTGTTGGTGTTTGAGCAGATTTTGATGCACCTTTCATCATGGCGTAACCAACCCCCGCAATAATAACAATTAGAACTATAACTCCGACAATTATCATTGGGGACATACCTTTTTTACTTCCTGAAGAAGATGAAGACTCGTTTTCCATAATTGTACTATGCCACCACGACGATATGTTGTCAAGTAGTTTCTGTTTTGTAACTGTGGACCTTAGGGGATTTGAACCCCTAACCTCTTCCATGCCATGGAAGCGCGCTACCGTTGCGCTAAAGGCCCCTACTTTTGATTATTTTACTAAACATTGTTTAGGTTTCAAAGCTTTTGATCATTTTGACCCTAAGTTAAAATGAGTTATAATTCCCGTCTATGGGTATCGAGAATAGGCCCCCGGATGATTTTTTTGTAGCCGCAAGCATGATTACCGAATTAACAAGGAATGAAAAGTTAATTGAGGTAATAGCTTTCGATTGGTATGAGAATTCTGCTTCAATGCAAGGTCCCGTTGCGAGAACAATTGAGTTTAATCTGGACGAGCAAGGTAAGCTCCTTGTCGAACCTTCTCCGGTACCGGGTAAATCACACAGGATTACCCGCAGTGGTATGCCTGCGCAAGACGAAGGAAGAATATTTGCCATTGGTTATCAATATCTCAATTACACTCGTTTTGAGGCTCATCTTGAAACACTTCTCGAAAATAGGAAAAAGGGGTTGGTTGATGAAGATGTGGAATTACCCCAACCAGCCTTTTATAAAAAAATAGAATTCTTTCCTTGTATAAGAGAAGGGGATTCTCTTTCTGCAGTAATAGATATTTTTACAACCGCACCAGAAAGTATCTTCTACGCGCCACATATTCCTCTTGACAATAAGCAACTTAGCAACCTATTTAACTTGCAAAAATTTTTAGAATTTATTGATGAAGACAGGAGTAGAACTTCAGAGTGGCAATCGTTTTTCAAAACTTACGGTGTGAGTTTTCCACCCCCGGTTAGATTTTCAGCAGAAGCTGTTTTGCATAGAGCAAGTAGATAGAAAGAAATGTAGTGGTACAATGATCTCATGCAGACTGTTCCCCTAGCAGAGCGTATGCGCCCAACAAATCTAGACGAATTTATTGGTCAAGAGCATTTAGCCGGTAATGGCAAACCTATCAGACGGATGATTGAGACAGGCAATATTACGTCAATGATATTCTGGGGACCTCCCGGATGCGGGAAGACTACGCTTGCAACTGTTATTGCTAATTCTATCGATGCTGAGTTCATATTTTTTTCAGCTGTTACTAGTGGAGTTGCAGATGTCAGAAATGTAATAAAACTTGCTACACAATTAAAAGATGAACAAAACAAAAAAACTATCCTTTTTGTTGATGAAATTCATCGATTTAACAAAGCCCAACAAGACGGTTTCTTGCCTCATGTTGAGAACGGAACGATTATACTTATCGGTGCCACAACAGAAAATCCGGGGTTTCGGATAAATGCGCCTCTTCTTTCACGCTCCCAACTATTTGTACTGAAGTCTCTTGAAAACAACGATATTGAAAAAGTAGTTCTTCGTGCATTAAAACTATTTCCCAAGGTTAAATACGATAAAGAAGCTATTACTCATATAGTAAATTACTCAAATGGGGATGCCAGGTTTGCAATAAATGCAATAGAAGTTGCTGTCAGCATATCAAAAAAGCTTGATTTAAAAACCGCTGAAGAAGCGATGCAAAGACGAGCTGTATACTATGACAAGAAGGGTGATTACCACTATGACACAATATCTGCATTTATAAAGTCAATGAGAGGAAGTGATCCTGATGCAACACTTCATTATTTGGCAAGGATGCTAAAAGCGGGTGAGGACCCTATGTTCATTGCCAGACGCATGGTTATTTTCGCCAGTGAAGACATTGGAAATGCGCAACCTACAGCTCTTGTAGTTGCAACAAGTGCGATGCAAGCAGTTCACATGATAGGACTTCCTGAAGCTCAATTAATTCTTGCCCAAACGGCAACCTTTTTAGCTTCAGCTAAAAAATCAATTGCCTCAACCCTAGGCATTTTTGAAGCACTGAATGATGTTGAGATAGATAATTTACCTTCAATCCCACTTCATTTGAGAAATGCTTCAAATAAAATCATGGAAGGACTGGATTATGGAAAAGGGCACATAAGATACGCATGGAAAGCAGAAAAAGATGGAAAAAAAGTTGACCAAGAATATTTACCAAAAGAGTTAAAGGGCAAAAAATACTTCAGAAAAGACTGGTAATAAACAAATTATTCTACTAAACTAATTTCATGAATCTAAAGTGGTTATTTGCAGGATTTATTGCGATTCTTGTTTTAGGGGCAATTGCTTATGCCGGAATAACTGCCTATATAGCCTATTCACTCACAATCCTAAAACCAAGTCCTATCACCATTGACAAACACACAATCGGAGATAGGGCAGCTGATGTTGCTTTTCGCTCAACTGATAACATTCAATTAGCCGGTTGGTTTTTCCCCGGCACAAATGGTAAAGCCATCATGTTTGTTCCTGGTGCCGGAGAAAATAGAACAAATATTGATTATGGTGGTGTTGAAATAGCAAAGCACTTTGTGGAGGAAGGGTACACTGTATTGTTATTTGATTTCAGAGGGACCGGTCAATCTCAAAGAACCCGTCAGAGTTTTGGCCAGTATGAGAAAAACGATGTAGCAGGAGCATATAAATATTTAGTCCAGCAAGAATATGATCCGGAAAGTATAGGAATTATTAGTGACTCATTAGGGGCAATTTCAACTATTATGGCGGCAAGTGAGGTAAAGAATGCTGGTGCAATTCTTCTTGACAGTCCAGCTACCGAAGTAGTGACTGCAATATCGCATTTGATGGAAGGGGAACATCATGTCCCAAAATTCCTGCATCCCGGAGTGTATTTTTGGGCAAAAACCCTATATGGGATTGACCCTGCAAGTGTTAGGCCAATTAACCAAATCCATTATCTTGAAAACACCCCATTATTATTTTTCCATGGTGCCAAAGACGATCTGATCCCACCATTCAACTCGGAACTGTTACTTTCCAAAGTAAAAAAAGGAACCCGCGTTCTTTTTCCCAATTCTGATTATGTCCACACATTCAAATCCGACCCAACCTTGTATTTGAGTTCTTTGGATTCTTTTTTCACAACGAACCTAAAATAAAATAATAAAAACCCTTGATACTTGCTACTTTATACTTAATACTAATTGTATGACCGGCCGAACTCATGATTTAGCAGCATTTACTGCACTTAATGTAATTGTAGCTACTCAAACAATTCCCAACATGACTTTAGCAACAGCTTTCGTAGCTTTTTCTGCAAATATGATAGGTGGGCTGACGCCTGATATTGATCAATCAACGGGTGCTTTGTGGAAAAGGGTACGTCTGGGTTCTTTATTTGGGAAGTTGCTCTCGCCATTATTTGGTGGACACCGTCATATCTCCCATTCAATTTTGGGGATTGTTTTTTTTGGAGTGATGTCAAAATTCTTGTTGCTTCTCATTCATAATGTTCTTATTGTCGATGTTGATATAGTTTGGTGGTCATTTATGATAGGGGTTTTGTCTCATCTTATTAGCGACACTTTCACGTATAGTGGTGTTCCATGGCTTTTTCCCATACCCATAAATTTAGGTATACCTCCAATTCAGGCCCTAAGATTTCATACCGGAAGTTTTATTGAGAAGGGAATTGTTTTTCCCGGACTTTTGTTGGTAAATATGTATGTTTTTTATACATATCACAATCACATAATAGAGTTTCTCCGTAGTAATATAAAATAGGGTTTAGATATTAGCGTTTAGTTCATTTTACTTGTGTTTGAATTCACCGTGCTTTAAAATAATAAAACATTTGCCTGAGTGGTGGAATGGTATACACGCACGCCTTAAGAGCGTGTGGCGCAAGTCATGCGGGTTCGAGTCCCGCCTCAGGCACATATTAAGCGTTACCCGCTGCAAGGCTTCGCTGGCAGACCGAGTCCCGCACGGGGCACTAACTGTGAGGAGGAGGTGTTACGCCCAAACTTTTCAAACTATAATCCAAAAGTTCTGCCATTTCTGCTCTTCTATTCTGGCTATTTAAAAGTACCGCTATTATCTTGTGTCCCTGATAATCAAGATATGTTACAAGGCAGAGTCCAGCCTCGTCCGTAAAGCCTGTTTTGACTCCTTTAACACCTGGATACGTAGTTAATAAATTTGTTTCGTTAAAAAGTGTATAGGATTTATGCTTTGCAGTCTGAGGAATGTCATATTCATACGTT
>CAZEGF010000044.1:0-9898 GCA_964511965.1 uncultured Gammaproteobacteria bacterium | reverse complement strand
CGAAGTAAAACCTCAGGAAAACCAGTCACAAAATCACGGAAATTCTGAAGATCATTCCAGTCAAGGGCAAAACCAGAGGGAGGAGAGTCATGCATCAGAACATTCGTCCCAATCTGAGAGTAATTCAAACAACAAAGGTAGTAATGAGGACTGAGTGTATTACTCAGTAACTTCGACAGTTGTCATTTTGTCGCCAACTGCGATTTTGTGAACTACGTCTAACCCTTTAGTAACTTTTCCGAAAATGGTGTAATTTTTTGGAAGTGAATCATTGTCAGCAAGCATTATAAAAAACTGAGAGCCATTTGTATTAGGACCACGGTTAGCCATTGCGACAACTCCTTCTTTATATCCGGTCTTATAACTATCAGTATCCGGATTTAATTCATCTTCAAAAGTAGGTCCATAGATAGAATATCCACCACTACCATTCCCATTAGGATCTCCACCTTGAATAACAAATCCGGGTTCTACTCTATGAAAAGTCAACCCATTGTAATAACCCTTTTTGGCAAGTGTTGAAAAATTTGCAACAGTTTTTGGAGCGTCTTTCGGATAGAACTCTATCTCAATGTCTCCTTTATCAGTATGAATTGTTCCCATCTTGCCTGTAATTATATCAGTTGAAGCAATAGTTGGTACAACGGATTGAGTCGGAGTGGCTTGTTGCTGTTGGGTTTGCGTTTGTTGCTGTCCTTGAAGTGGGCTTTGAGTTCCTTGATCGCCGTACAAATTGATGTTTGAAGAAGGAGTAGGAGTGAGATTGCCAAGAGCCGCCAAAGGATTTTTCCCGTCACCTTTGGAGAAAATAACTATAACAACTGCGGTTACAAGAAGAATTCCTATAATTACAAATGGAACTTTGCTCACGGTTTAGATTGTAGCAATAAGATAAATGGAATTCAATGTTTTAATATGGATGACGTCCCAAATACCCAATCTTCTCTGGCCTTCCTAACTTGACTAGTCCTTCAATGTGGCCATCACATACTTTCTGTTGTTTAAGGAGGTTAACAATCACGTGTTCTTCGGGTCTTTTCCATTCATCTTCAAAAAAAATATATTTATAGTTTTGCCCGCAGTCAGGACAACATTCAGGAAGAACTTCTGGCAGTAATCTACCATTTTTTTTAAATTTTCTGACCAATGCTTTGTTCCTCTCTTCCTTGAGCCGTTTTTCTCGAGCCGCAGGATCCTCAGGAGCATAAGGTGGTGCATTCCTCTCAGCATCGAGTCGAGTTTTCATAAAAGGGGGAAGATCATTCTCAATAGGAACCCTACCGAAAGTAATGAGGTGTTGATCAGTTTCGATAGTTAGTTCTTGGCCATCTTCTGCTACGAGATTTAGATTGGTCAATTGTAGTTTTCTCCATTCTTTTACCTTGTCACCATCTTTTATTTTATCTTCAATTATTACAACATAACCCTGATGGTGCTGTTTGGCCCCATTACTATCTATCTCATCTCTTTTAGTAGTTATTGATCGGGCTATACCTATTATTTCATCATAAGAATCAGATGAAGTTCTGGGGCCAGTATGTATTACAACTGCTGGTACTCTTTGAGGTTCAGTAATAGGACGTTCCCAAATATGACCGTGCTGGTATTCAGGATTTCCATTTTGATCAAGCATCAGAACTGATTCTGGTACCACATCTGGAGATGCTGCGTTTACATAAACAATATTTCCTGGTGGAAGTTGATGCCATCTAGGATCGGACTTTATAATTTCCGGAAATACAATGAGCCCTTGCGGAGGTTTTAACAGATCTGCTGGAGAAAGTATTTGTTGAGGCGCATCTGCAACTTCTGTCATAATGAAATTCTAACACAACCATTAAGTAAATAAATCCGAAATCCTAATTTCGAAGCACGAAAAAAATTCAAAATATTAAATCCCAAGTTTGAAATTTTTTATTTAGAAATTGATGTATGTCTCGAATTTCGATATTCGTATTTAGTGCTTATATTACGATCAGATTCTTGGGGGATTTTGTTAAAACCTCAACTCCATTTTGCGTAATAAGAACCGTATCTTCTATGCGTACTCCATACTGGTTTGGAATATAAACCCCCGGTTCGTTAGTTATTACCATGCCTGGTACCAAATCATCATCTGCATATGGCGATACATATGGAAGTTCATGAACTTGAAGGCCGACTCCGTGCCCGATAGCGTGAGGAATATTTGGAAATCCTTTAGTTTTTAAATGACTGTTGGCAAGTTCTTGTGCTTTTTTAATTTCAAACCCTTTTTTCATGTGGGTAGACAGATAGTCCATAGCTACTTCTTGCGCCTCTTTTGTTGCCAAATACATTTTCTTAAATTTATCAGTTGGTTTTCCAACAAATACTGTGCGAGTCATGTCACTACAGTATCCATCAACTTTAGCACCAAAATCGAGGAGGACACAGTCATTGGCTTTTAGTCTTTGGTCTTTAGTCGAGAGGTGGTGAGGGATAGCAGCATTTTTACCGAATGCAACAATCGATGCAAAAGATATTTCTCCACCTTCGGATCTTATGAAATTTTCAAGAAGAGTTTTTATTTCAAGTTCTGTTGCTCCCGGTTTTAAATGCTTGATAATAAAATCAAACCCGCGGTCTGAGAGGGTGCATGCTTTTCGTATTTTTTCTATTTCATCAGAGTCTTTTACTATTCTTATATTTTCAACAGCTTCTTCTATTGGAATGAAATCAATATCAACATATTTTTCCTCAAGGTCTGCAGCTTCTTTATATGAAATATTTTCTTCTTCAAATCCTAATTGTTTTATTTTGTCCTTTACTAATATTTCTAAAGCAGCTTTACTAAATGGATTGTCTCCTGAAATTTCAATTAAAGAAACAAATGGTGCAAATTCTTTTACCATTTGTGTATACCTGGCATCGGTAAATAGATAAATATTATGTTTGCTAACAATAATCCGTGCTTCGCGCTCTTCAAGTGAGAAAGCATGGATACCGGTAAGATAAGCGATATTGTATGAAGAAGTTATAAGTAACCCATCGATTTCGTGGTCAACCAGAGAGTCTTGAAGTAATTTAATCCGGGATTCAAACATGTGACAATTATAACATTCTGATTACAGTTTATAGTTTATAGCTTGTAGTTTATAGCAACTGGGAATTGACTCTACGATAACTTTCTAATATATTAAATTATGAAAATCTCTTCTTTCGCTTTGTTCGCCAACTACAAACTACGTACTACGAACTACAAACTAAGCATATGATAATTGTTATCGACTTCGGTTCCCAAACTTCCCATTTGATAGCGCGGCGCATTAAAGATCTTGGTGTTCCAGTCTCAATAATTACCCCAGAAAAATTTAGACCCGGAATGCTTCCGGAACCTGATGGTATCATCCTATCCGGAGGTCCATCTTCTGTGTATGAAAAAGGAGCACCAACCATTGATCCTAGTATTTTTTCTTTAGGCATTCCACTACTCGGAATTTGTTATGGATTTCAATTAATGGCGCATCTCAATGGGGGAGAGGTTATCGCCGGTAAGAAGGAATATGGACCTGCAAAAGTAGGACTCACATTAAAAGGAAAAGATAATATTATTGTTAAAAATGTAGCACCTGAATTTACTGTTTGGATGAGTCATGGAGATGAAATAATCAAAGTTCCTACAGGCATGAAAGTTATTGGAAAGACAGCAAATATGCGTTTTGCAATTACAGGGAATACGAAAGAAAAAGTATATGGACTTCAGTTCCATCCGGAGGTAGACCACACTGAATACGGAACTGAAATTTTAAGAAACTTTTTGGAAGTGTGTGGAATTACTACAAGCACTCAAAAGATCTCAACATCAAGTCTCATAAATGGTATTAAGGAGACTGTGGGAGATGGATATGTAATAGGAGCAGTGTCAGGTGGGGTGGACAGTACGGTTGCTGCTGTAATGACTGCAAAGGCAATCGGTGATCATTTTTTCCCTATCTTTGTTGATAATGGTTTACAACGAGCGGATGCCCGGGAGCAGGTTAAAAATATTTTTGATCATGTGGGAATAAAACCTATTATTGTTGAATGCAAAAAAGAAATGATTGTACTTCTTTCCGGAGTACGCGATCCTGAAGAGAAGAGAAAAATTATTGGAAGACACTACATTGAAGTATTTGAACGAGAGTTGGATAAATTGGAAGAAAAAGGAATAAAACCTGAATTTTTGATGCAAGGAACAATATATAGTGATGTTATTGAAAGTAAGGGGACAAAACACGCGGCAAAAATAAAATCACACCATAACGTTGGAGGCCTCCCTAAGCACATGAGAATGAAATTGTTAGAACCAGTCAGAGAATTTTATAAAGATGAAGTGCGAGCAATCGGAGCAAAACTGGGACTTCCTAAAGAATTTATTTGGAAGCAGACTTTCCCGGGACCCGGATATGCAATTAGGATACGTGGAGTAGTTAGTGAAAAAAGACTTTCTCAAGAAATAAAAGCTGATGGGATAATTTTGGAAGAGTTAAAGAAAGCAAATTTACTCGACAAAGTGTATATGTCATTTCCAATAATGACCGATGCATATTCTACAGCAGTTAAGGGGGACGGAAGAAGTTTTTCTGAAGTTGTTGCACTTCGAATTATTGAGTCACGAGATGTTATGACAACAACGTGGGCCAGGATCCCATATGACATTTTGCAAAACATTTCATCACGAATTGTAAATGAAGTTCCTGATGTTTCTCGTGTTGTATTTGATATTACAACCAAACCCCCGGCTACTATGGAGTGGGAATAGATGGTAAGTGATACAAATCATAGTACTTTTTTACTAAAAATTGTAAAAAGGAACTATGAAAATTAACAAATATAAATTATTTAAAAAAATTGGATTAGCTTTGCTATTAGTGCCAATTTCTTTTTTGTTATTCTTTGGAATTGGTGAAATGATTGGTAATACTCCCGGTGCGTACTTTCACTTTTTGCAAGTCCTTCCTTTAATAATATTTTTCTTTTTTGCTGTATTTGATAGTGATTGGGTTGGATATTTATTGATAATTGTTGGAACAATATTGGGAGTATTGTTTTTAGCAAATTTTCATAGTCAACTCTCAACTGTAATAATTGTTGAATTAATGTTTTTTGTGATGCCTGTAATATCCGGAACTTTTTTGCTACTTTCAAAAAACAAATAAACGCATCGAAAACTCTCTGCCTCTTTATTTTCTAACCTCAATTTGGTACAATAGTCTAGATCTCAAAATTCAGATCTCAGATTTCAGAACTTTAGATACAAATAAGTTTTGATTTTTGACATTTGAGCTTTGAGTTTTTTCTTTATATAATATGGCCGGTTCAGCCCCATTAACAACAGTAACAAAGGACAGAAACGTCGCACTCGACAAAATCCGAAATTTCGGAATTATTGCGCATATCGATGCAGGTAAAACCACAACTTCAGAACGCATCCTTTATTACACAGGAAGAACGTACAAAATTGGTGAAGTTCATGAAGGAGCAGCAACCATGGACTGGATGGATCAGGAACGGGAACGTGGTATCACTATTGTTTCCGCAGCAACAACAACATTTTGGAAAGACCACAGATTTAATCTTATCGATACCCCCGGACACGTTGATTTTACTGCAGAAGTAGAGCGCTCGCTTAGGGTTTTGGATGGAGCAATAACAGTTCTTGACGCTGAAGAGGGTGTTCAGTCGCAGTCTGAAACTGTGTGGCGCCAGGCAGATAAATACAATGTTCCAAGAATCTGTTTTATCAACAAAATGGACAAACTCGGAGCGGATTATGAAAAAACAATCCAGTCAGTTATCGATAGACTTGGAGCAAACCCGGTCACAATCGGTCTTCCAATCGGAGCAGAAAATGACTTCAAAGGAATTTATCATGTTCTAGACGAAAAATCTTATATCTGGAGTGGAGAAGAGTTGGGAGCAAAATTTGAAGTGTTAGATGAGGTTCCTGATGGAATGACTGAAATGGTCAAAAAATATAGAGAACAACTCATTGAAAAAATTGCAGAGACAGATGACGCTCTTCTTGAGAAATATCTCAATGGCGAAGAAATCGGATACGACGAATTAAAGGCGGCACTCAGAGCAGCAACTATTGCATACAAAGTTGTCCCAGTTTTTGCAGGAACATCACTTAGAAATAAAGGAATCCAACCACTTCTTGATGCAGTAATCGACTTTTTGCCATCCCCTGTTGATCTTGAAACTGTCACGGGTATTAATCCAAAGACAGAACAGGAAGAAACCAGAAAATTAACCCCTGATGAAGCATTTACCGGATTTGCATTTAAAGTTCAAGTTGATCCACACGTTGGAAAAATTACCTACGTCAGACTTTATTCCGGAAAAATTGTAAGTGGAAGTTATGCATACAATTCAACAAAAGATATAAAAGAGCGGGTAGGGCGTTTGCTTCTAATGCACGCAAATCAACGGGAAGAAATTAAAGAAGCGTACGCCGGAGAAATTGTAGCAATCGTAGGATTTAAAGATACCATAACCGGAGACACTCTTTGTGATGAAGCAAAACCAATCGTTCTTCAAAAAATCACTTTTAGGGATCCAGTTATTTCACTTGCAATAGAACCGAAGACAAAATCCGATCAGGAAAAATTGGGAGCAGCAATGAAAAGACTCATGGAGGAAGATCCTACTTTTACCGTAAAAATGGATCACGAGACTGGACAGACTATTATGAGTGGAGTTGGGGAACTACAACTTGAAATTATGGTTGAACGCATGAAGCGGGAAATGGGAGTTGAGGCAAATGTTGGAGCTCCACAAGTTGCTTATAAAGAAACAATTTTGGGTAATGCGAGCGCAGAATTTAAATACATAAAGCAAACCGGAGGACGTGGACAATATGGACACGTTCTTATCAGAATTGAACCAAAGGGTAGAGGTGAGGGATTTGAATTTGTTAACTCCATTAAGGGAGGAGCAATTCCTGCAGAATTTATCCCACCGGTTGAGAAAGGTATAAAAGAAGCAATGGAGCGGGGAGTTATGTTTGGATATCCGGTTGTGGATGTTAGAGTAGAGCTTTATGATGGAACCTATCATGATGTTGACTCTTCAGAAATCGCATTTAAAATCGCAGGATCTCAGGCTTTCCAAAAGGGAGCACGGGAAGCAAAAGTAACACTTCTTGAGCCTATCATGAAGGTTGAAGTTACAACTCCTGATGAATTTATGGGAGATGTTATCGGAGATCTTTCTGCAAAGAGAGCTCAAATCTCAGGCAGCGAGGAACGGGGAAATTCAAGAATAATTCTTGCTCAAGTTCCACTTGCAGAATTGTCAGGTTACATTACAACGCTTAGATCTCTTACTCAGGGTCGAGCAAATGCATATATGGAGCCCTCTCACTACGAGGAAGTACCAGTACAAATCCAAGAACAAATCAAAGCAAAATCTAACTTCGTTCCGAAAGAAGAGTGATAGTTTCCTCAGTCTAGAATAAAGCAGCAAGAATTAAGTATTAAGTACGCACTTTCTGTTAAAATAACTACATGGCGAGAAAAAAAATATCCGAGTTTCGTGCTAAAAAAATCCTCTACGATTTTTTAGAAGTTCCCTACAGTGGAGTTCCAATTGATACCACTAAAGAATATATAGAAAACCTTAAATCCCAAATGGGGGAGGGGGAAAAATATGTCCTCAAAGTTGATCAAGGAGTAAAACAAAGAAAGAAAAAAGGACTCATTACACTTGGTGTAACAAAAGAAAACATTGAGGAAGAAATAGGAAAACTTAAAGAGAAGGGATTTTCATATTTCATACTTGAGGAGTTCGTCGATCATGAAAGTAGTGACGAGTTTTATCTGGCAATCGAGCGAGTTCGTGAAGGAAAGAGAGTCCATTATTCAACGAAAGGTGGAATAGACATCGAAGAAAATAAAGATTCGATAACAACTGCAATTCTTACTGATTATTCCCAATACGAGGATATCGCAAAAACATTGCAAATTAAAGTCGAGACTTTGGAAAGCATTATTACTGCATTTGATAACTATTATTTTTCATTTCTTGAGATAAATCCTTTAGTTTCTATGGATGAGAAATATTATTTCCTTGATGCTGCTGTTGAAGTAGATAGTGAAGCGTCGTTTTTTGTAGATGGCGCGTGGAGTAAAAATGACTTTCGGGAGGGTGGGAGAGTACAAAAAACTGAAGAAGAAAAAGCAATTGAAGAGCTAAAAGAAACGACCCCAGCGGCATTAAGCTTTCAACTTATAAATCCCAATGGTTCTATTTTTGTTTTGTTATCGGGTGGGGGAGCCTCACTTGTTACGGCTGACGAGATATATCAGAAAGGTAAAGGAAATGAATTAGCAAATTATGGAGAGTATAGTGGTAGCCCAACAGAGGAAGAAACATATTTGTATGTAAAGCAAATTTTGAGTACTCTACTCCGCTCCACATCCCATAATAAATCGATCATAATATCCGGAGGGGTGGCCAACTTTACTGATGTCAGGATAACTTTCAAAGGAATAATAAAGGCACTTGGTGAAGTATCTGAAAAATTGCGTGCCCAAAATGTGAAAATTTTTGTTAGACGAGGTGGACCTCATCAAGAAGAGGGGTTATCGCAGATGCATGCATTTTTGGAAAAAGAGGGACTTTTGGGGGAGATTCATGGCCCAGAACTAGTACTAACAGACATAGTAGAACCGGCGATAGATCATGTATCTTGATTTAAGATTTAAGAAGTACGATTTATGAATAAAATAGTTGCATTTACAGACCTACATGTTTGGCAAGAAGGACATAAGCTTGTTATCGGTGTCTATGAAAATACTAAAAAGTTTCCAAAAGAAGAAACCTACTCGATGATAAATCAAATGAGAAGAGCTGCCTCTTCAGTAACAGCAAACATCGCAGAGGGATTTGGAAGGCATACATATCCAGATAAAATAAACTTTTATTATATGGCTCAGGGTTCATTAACTGAATTAAAAAACTTTCTATTAATTGCGAAAGATATAAACTATTTAAATACAAACGACTTCAATGTTTTGATGGAACAAGCAAATGTAACTCATCAGTTATTGCAAGGATTCATAAAAAAATCAAAAACGTTCATAAATCATGAATCAAAAATCATAAATCGAGTTTAAAACAAAATGAATATTGAAGAAATCAGAAAATCACAGTCAAAAATAATAGTAATCGGAAATCATCCGGGGATTATCCAATCGATGCTGGATTACGATTTTTTGATAGGGCACACCACCCCATCTATTATCGGAATCGTGGCAACCGGTCGGAAATTTGTACGATTTTTCTTTGGTAAGAGGGAAGTACTTTTACCGGTCTACTCTGCCCTGTCACAAGTTAGTCAAAACGTGAAAAAAGATGTTAACACGGTTCTTAATGTAAGCTCAGGTAGACGTGTATTAACTTCAATGGTTGAGGCTATTGACACATTTCCAAGTATGAAAATTGGAACAATTTTTGCAGAAGGTGTTCCTGAAAAGCATTCAATTGATCTTTTTGAATATGCCAAAGACAAAAATGTCACAATAATCGGTCCCTCAAGCGTTGGACTTGTTGTTCCGGGATCACTAAAGCTTGGGGCAATTGGTGGAGTTTCTTTAAAACAAATTACATCATCGGGACTCTTATCAAAAGGAGGAGTTTGTGTCTTGTCAGCGTCCGGAGGAATGGTTAACGAAATAATTAATGTAGTAAATAGTACCCATAACAAAATTAGCTTCTCACTCTCATTTGGAGGAGACAGGTTTCCACTTTTGGAACCGGTCGATGCTCTTATGATTGCTCAAAAAGACGAGAAGACAAAGGCTATTGTTTATTACGGAGAGTTGGGGGGAGAGGACGAATATAAATTGGCAAAACTTTTGGAAATAGGACATATAACAAAACCTGTCATTTG
>CAZEGF010000043.1:0-8200 GCA_964511965.1 uncultured Gammaproteobacteria bacterium | reverse complement strand
ATTCTTCAGCATCATCTTCAGGATCATAAGGTTGATCATTTACCGGTTTAATCAGAAAATCTTTCATGTCTCGGTGTCCTACAATAACCGGATATTTCAAATTCGACCGGTCAACGACAGACACAACGGTATTTATTTTTTTGCCACCCAAAATAAATGAAGTTTTGGCTGTAGGTCTAAAGCTCTCACCACTTGCAGATTTAACAAAAACTTTTTCATTTAGAACCGTTATATCCAAAAGTTCCGCAAACTTTCTGTCAATTGAAGTTCTGTATGCACCGGTATCCAGTTTTGCCTTTACAGTAATAGGTTCACCATTTCTGTAAAAAGTAACTTCTTGAATAATTGTAAGAATTTTTGGTGAAATACTCACTTTTTCTGAAAAACTCTCAGTGAATAGATTTTTTGCAATTTCAACGCCACGTTCAGGAGTTGGAATAATGATGTTTTCTACTCTTTCAAGTCTTGACCTTAAAGATGCTCTATTTGCATTTTGAATAGAAAGTCCCGGCCGGGCATTAATTTCAAGAACCATCGGTCCCTCCTGACCATCAAAAACAATATCAATCCCCGCATATCCAAGTCCGGAAATTTCTTGAGCACGTGAAGCAAGCAACAATACTTCCTCCCAATTCGGGATCTTTATTCCTCGGGTTTTAATTTTTGTATTTGGTATATAGGAAACGTGCTGATCATAAAGAACAGCATTGGTAGTAATCCCTGTTCTAATATCTATGCCAAATCCGATTGCACCCTGATGAAGGTTTGCTTTACCATGAGACTCTTCCGTTGAGAGACGTATCATAGCCATAACAGGAATTCTATTAAAAACAATGACACGCATATCAGGTATGCCATATCCTGTTAGTTTTTTGAAAAAAGGGTGAGGGTGAAGCCGTTCTTCAATAAATGCATTGTCTGGCAAAAACTTTAGAGAATATGCTCCTTCTAAGATGTCTAAAATATGGGACTCAAGCTGCTTTACCGTATATGTTTGACCATTTGCTGTAGTTCCATATTCTCCATCCCATTTCCTTATCGCCAAAATTCCCGCACCTGCATATCCTCGAGCTGGTTTTATAACAAATCCCCGCTCAGGTAGACTTTTCCAATCGTAATTTTTAATAGAATCCCTATCATAAAAAATCGAAAAAAGATTCGGAGTTTTTATCCCGTTTTTAATAAGGTTGTTTTTTGTCTCTAATTTATCATCCGCTATTTTTTTTGCATCCGGAGAATTATAGCGGCGGATATAGAGAAAGTTGCGGGCGTTCATGCCCAATATGTTACGACTTACTGCCATGGCGCATTATAGAGGAAAACCTGAAATATTCCATGAGTCGTAAACCAAAATACCTCCCAATAACTATATTCAATGGAATAAGTATCAAAATAAATTCAGGATAAAGAAGTATAGTATTTCTAAGATGAATTGATGAGAGAATCAAAAATCCTAAGATACCAATTGCAAATGTAACCATAGAAATTATTGCCATTTCTTGGGCACTTCTTTCTTGTTGTACTGCAATAATTTGTTCCGAAAGAAGTATAAGAAGTAGAACCGGGAAGATAGACAGCTGTTTTACAACTAAAATTCCTGCCATTGCACTCACCGTTAGGGTAAGGAACAAAAATATCGATACAATGAACATAGAAAAAGCCATCTTTGGAAGCTGCATAATACGAACTTTTTTAAGGAGTATGCGGGCAACTGTTGAGGCAAATATAATTGTCCCAAGAAGAATGAGACCAGCTGTTATTCCCGTAGAAAGAAGAGTGATTGAAAGCGCGACTGGAACAAGCATTCCAATACTCGGCAAGCCAATTACGTGTCTTATAAAAGCAATAATTGTAGCTAACATCGGCAATAGAAGTATGAGAATTACAGTTCTTGATGGCACGCCAGCTTTTACAGAGGATTGAACCAGAAAAGCCATCAGGTTATACCAATTTAGTTTGTCTGCAGGACGTTGTTTGAATAGATTGAGAGCTTGTGCATCCTCAGGTCCTTCAGGACGAGTAACGTCTTGTTGCTGAATTTTTTCAATTGCTGCCGCTTCTTTTGCAGATTCTGACGCTGTTGCCGAATCAGTAGCAACTGTTGGTGCTACAGGATCAGTACTAAAAAGGTCTTGAGCTTGGATTCTCGCAGTAGACATTAGGCAAAAGACAATAGATAAAAAGAATGATAGTAATAAGATGGGGAATAAACGATTCATGGTGTGTGTTAATGGTACCAAATTAGGTACTTTGGTTCAACTTACTTACTACGCGATTTAATTTTCCGTTCTGTAGCTGTGAGGTATCTTTTTCTAAGTCTTATACTTTGTGGTGTAACCTCCAATAGTTCATCGGAATTGATAAAATCTAACGCTTGTTCCAAAGAGAGTTCAACAGGTGTATTGATTTGCACTGAAAAATCAGACGTTGAAGATCTGATATTTGTCATCTTCTTGCCTTTTGTAGCATTAATTTCAATATCTTGGTCACGGGTTGAAATACCAATTATCATTCCCTCATACACTGGAGTATTTGGTTTTATGAAAAGTATTCCCCGCTCTTGAGCGTTTTCAAGTCCATACGAGAGAGCATTCCCTGAATCAAAAGAAATAAGTACTCCATTTCTTTGTTCCTCAACTCCACTTTCTTCTTTAGGAAAATATCCTAAAAAGAATGTGTTTAATTCGACTGTACCACGGGTCTTTGTAAGTAATATATTTCTTACCCCAAGAAGATTCTTGCTGCTGACTTTATAAACGAACCTCGTTATGTTTCCAGGCTCTGGAGACATATTGATTAATGTTGCTTTTCTTTTGGCAAATTCTTCACTAATAGCCCCAATATAGTCAGCAGCAATATCAATTGTTACTTCCTCAAATGGTTCCATAACTACACCATCAATAGTTTTATAAATTACCTGTGGTTTTGAAATTTCCATCTCAAACCCTTCACGTCTCATATTTTCAATAAGAACAGCTAAATGGAGCTCACCACGACCTGAAACTGCAAAATTAGATGATCCTTCTGCTTGCTCGATTTTTAGTCCCAAATTTGTCTCTTTTTCTTTTAGTAGTCTATCTTTTATTTGTGAAGACGAGAGTAATTTTCCTTCCTTACCCAAAAATGGACTCGTATTGGGTCCTATCGTGATTCGGATAGTAGGATCCTCAACATGGATTTTTGGAAGACTTTCAGGGGTTGTCGGGTCAGTTACAGTCTGACCAATAGTTAATTGTGGAATTCCGGCAATTGCAACTATGTCTCCGCTACTTACTTCTTCAACTTCAACTCGGTCCAATCCTACGCTTGTAAAGAGTTTTTGTACACGACTTGTACCGATGACTTTATTCTCATCAACTAAAGAAACCATTTCTCCCTTTTTGAGTTTTCCTCTCGTCACAGCTCCAATACAAATTTTCCCCACATGCGGATCAGTATCAAGTGTTGAGATAAGCATTTGAAATGGTTTGTCCTCGTCTTTAACACTATTTGGAATTTCATTTACAATAGCCTCAAAAAGAGGTGATAAGTCTCCAGGCATTTCAGGATCATATACTTCAGGCAAAGTATCAAATGCTTTACCGTCACGCCCTACAGCAAATAACGTTTTAAAATTCAGATGATCATCATGCGTTGCAAGTTCTAAAAATAGAGCTTCGGTTTCGGCTATAATTTCTTTTGGTCGTGCGTCTTTCTTGTCGATTTTGTTAATCAATAAAATAATTTTTAAATGTTGCTCTAAAGCCTTTTTTAGAACAAATTTGGTTTGAGGTAGTGGTCCCTCTACAGCATCAACCAGCAAGATGGCGCCATCTGCCATATTTAAAATCCGCTCAACCTCCCCACCAAAATCAGCATGTCCTGGGGTATCAATGATATTAATTTTAACGTCTTTATATTTTATTGAGTTGTTTTTTGAGAGAATTGTAATCCCTTTTTCTTTTTCAAGGTCATTTGAGTCCATGATAAGAGTTTCACTCATTTCTTTTTGGTTATCACGGAATGTGTGGGTTTGCTTCAAAAGTGAGTCCACGAGGGTAGTTTTCCCATGGTCAACGTGGGCAATTATAGCGATGTTACGTATTTGATTTATATTCATATTTTAATAATGAGACATCGATGTTATATGAAAGTTACAATCAATTTTCTTGTCCGAAACTTTCCTATAATAGCGATGTTACGTATTTGTGTATCCATATTAAATAAAAAAACGACACGCGGGCACACGTGTCATACTATAAGTTTTATTATACCAAAAATAGGTTATAATAGATACTATGGCTATAAGAACTCCAAAACGCATTCCAGTTACAAAAGAAGGGTTTCAAAAGCTTCAAAAAGAACTCGAAACGCTTCAAAAAGAGAGACCTGCAGCAGTTAAAACATTGGCTGAGGCTCGAAGTATGGGTGATCTTTCCGAAAACGGGTTATACACAGCTGCTAAGGCACGGCTTAGATCAATTGATAGTCAAATATTTAGAACCGAAATTCAGATAAAATTGGCCGATGTTATTGAGGGTAGTGATGGTGAAGTTTCAATTGGTAGTAAAGTAACGGTTTCAAACGCAAATATTAAAACTATTTTTCATATCGTTGGTGATTATGAGGCAGATCCGTTAGAAAAAAAGATCTCTCAAAATTCTCCGCTAGGACGGGCTCTTATGGGTAAAAAAGTAGGGGAGACTGCAGTCTTTGAAGCTCCCAAGGGAACAATTTCCTACAAAATCCTCGCAATCAATTCGTAGTATACTGGCTTTGTGTCACAAAAAAACACCCGTTTTTTAATTTCTTCAATCTTATTTTTAGTATTTCTGGGATTTCAGATTTACAAAAAGTACTATCCACAAAAATCCGTTCTGTCGGTATCAGAAATATCAAAACAGTTAGATCAAAACAGCTATCAGGTATCAAAAGTTATAGATGGGGACACGATAAGTGTTTTAATGAATGGGAAAAATGAAAAAATAAGGATATTGGGAATAAATACTCCAGAAACAGTCGATCCCAGGCGAAAAGTGGAGTGTTTTGGTCACGAGGCCTCTGACCATGCAAAGAGCTTACTTACTGGTCAATCAGTTAGACTAGAATCAGATCCAACCCAGGGTGACAAAGATAAATATGGAAGATTACTTCGATACGCATTTCTTCCAAACGGTACAGATTATGGTCTTGAAATGATACGTAGTGGATACGCTTATGAATATACGTATGACATTCCTTATAAATATCAAAAAGAATATAAATCTGCTCAAATGACCGCAGAAAAAGCAAAATCCGGTTTGTGGTCTGACAAAACTTGTTCCGGCAATTTGTAACGTTTGTCTGAACGTCTTACAATTTCTTTTACGATAATTCTTATGAGTTTTTTTGTATTTATTTTGTCTTCGTAAGAGTTAAGACTCCAATAAATTCCGGGATTAATATTTCCCTCCAAAAAATAAGCGTTCCCATTATTACTAACGATAAAATCGAGAGCAAAAAGAGAATTCTTACCGTTTAATATCTTAAGTATTGCTTTGGAGGCAATTTTTACGCTTTTTGGAACTTGAGACGAGTTAATATATGTAACACTTCCTCCTTGGTGCTCATTGCATCTAAAATCTTTCTTTTTTGCCGTTCTTATGTATCTTTGAACAATTTTTCCCTGAGAGTAAATAATACGTATGTCAGTATAACCCTTTGTATCATTATGAGTATATCCTTCATCAAATTTTGTGAAAGGTTGTAATATAAATGAAACATTTTGATTTAATGTAAGGATTTTTGTGATCTCTTCGATAGGATTTATGCCTATTTTATATATATCAATTCCACCGGCTCCAAATCTGTCTTTGAGTATAAATTCCGTAGTAAAGTCTTTGTAGTTTTTGTGAAGAGCAATCAGATTATCTAATTTGATTAACGAATTTATGACCGTTTTTAGAGTGATATTTACTGTTGGAACAGTATGCTCGGTCAATTTTTTGAAAGTTTTTAGCTTATCATTGAAAATTACAAGAAGATTTGGGTCATTGAATGGTAGAGATGTTCCATTTGAAAAGAGAAGGTCTCTTTTGCGAGCAAGTTTTATGCTCAACGGAGAAACTTTGTCAAATATTATAGGAGCAAACCCAAATTTATCATATTTATGCCAATTATTATTTTTGTATGTCCAGTACGTTTTACAAGTACCTGGTCCAATAATATCATCAGATGTTGTAAATGCTGCCTTAAGGCCTGACTTCTCACATTGTGTTAGAAAGTAGGCATAGGCTATGTCGTAATGCTTGCGTTCTGTAGCAAGAGCAAATGGGGAGTGATTGCCCATTTTTTTTGAAGAGGAGCTTGTTGCTACATTTTCAGTGTAGACAACCATCACATCAAATGTGTTAGTTTTTTTCATAATATCTTATTATCCCATTATAGTTTACTAGAGGATGAATAGCTATCACTGGCAAGCTTTGCGATAAGATCGTATGTCTCCTTATGATCTAAGTGGAAGAAATTATGACCATAGACTTTTATGATATATGAAGGAATTCCATCTAATACGCTGCTATTAAGAGGCACAAGTTCATCTATGGTTGCTGATAAGGTTACCATTTTATTCTTTGGGATCTCCATATTTGTAAGTTGCGTAAGAAGGGCACTTTTTGGTACTAGCGATCTACCCTTTTTCGTAAAATATATAAGAAAAGCCATCCAAGATCCACGTAATGGGCCAGCTACGCTTATGAAAATTTTTGTTTTTTCCCAGCCGTTAAAATGATTTAGATAGTAGAGACAAGCAATTGCTCCTGCGCTAATTCCAACAAGTGTAAAGTTTTTGATTTTTTGAGCTGTAATGAACTTATTTATTTTCTTTGCCGTGACAGAAAAGTCTTCGTTCATATCCGTAAAACTTAAAAGTATTGTTTTGTAGCCTTTTCTTTCCAAATAAGATTTCCAGAAACTATGATAAGTATTTTTTTGGAACCAACATTCGACGATGACAATTGTACCTTTGTAATTTGAAATTACATCTGTATCTATCGGGTTATACAATTTGGATATTATCGGATATGTAAATATAAAATATATCTCTCTGAAGGGTTTTGTTAGTACGTCTCTTACGTTTTTAAGCACACATGAAGTATAACATCATCGCTTGACTCAGAATTATCCGGGGATATAATTTTGAATATGGAACAGCCTGCATTGCCATTTGAACATAGAACGACCGATATTGCTGTTGAATGTCTGGCAAATTTAGGAGTACCACAATTGTCAGAAGGGACTCTAGCTTCATTTGCCATGCATTATCAAGATAAAGGATTAAAGGAGAGGTCTCAACTTTTTCATGTTTTTGCAAATTCAAAGCATGGTGGAGGGCTACAAATGTTGCTTTCCGCAGTAGCCGCAAATTTTTTCATTAATGATATTCCTGATGAAACCGTAAGAATGTCTTTATTCCGATTGTCTGAAGAAGAAATTTATCAACAAAGGATAATAGAAGCCGGGGCAAAGCTTGGAATTTCTAAGTTTAAAGATCCTCAGCTTTTGGAGACACACGCAACGCACATCGTAGGAACATTGACCCAGTTTCAGGAAAAATTACTTCAAAGAGTTTCTCCAACCGACCCAGGGATGAGAAAATAAAGATTTAAATGTGCACATTGATGCAATGAACGAATTTATAATCAATGAAATATGCAAATTATTCTTTCAGTTAAGTGTTGTACTTTTTAATTGCTCTTGCGTTGGTATTTAAAATAATAGGCTATCTTTAAATAATAAAGAATAAAATAAAAAATTAGAGTTACGAAGATACCAAAAAATAATCCAGTTACAAAACCCAAACATATTGAAGTTATTGATTTATTACAGGTGAAGAAAACCAATGAAATAATGCCTGAAATAGCTAACCAGATTGGAATGGCAAACAAAGCTCCTACTAGTAGCGAAGGAAAAATACGCAATTTAATAACAATAAAAGGCAAAGTTATCAGAGCAAGACATCCAAGAATAAAAATAAAAGTAGGATTTAGTTGGCTGAAAAAAGGAATTGCAAAAAGAATGTAGAGAATTTTGTCAATCATTCTGTGACCCCACTGCGCTTTATTTCGAACCGCTTTTAGCTTGGTTAGACAGACTTCGCAAACTAAAGGAGGAACAAAATGAGCTCAATTAGTCCTTCTTCCACTAGTTTATTTGATGAAAAGACTTTTTACAAGCAATTTAT
>CAZEGF010000042.1:0-3116 GCA_964511965.1 uncultured Gammaproteobacteria bacterium | reverse complement strand
CTGGTTTGCTTCAGGGTACCCAAACGCTAAAAAAAAGGAAGTATTTGAAGGAATAAATATTATTAGAGCTGGGAGTCATTATACTGTATCTTTACACTTTTTTTATAATTGGATACGATCAAAATTTAGAGATTCTGACATAATTATTGACTGTTTTCATTTTTTCCCGTTTTTTACTCCGTTATATGTAAAAGAAAAAACAATAATTGCATTAATAAATGAAGTTGCCGGAAATGTTTGGTTTGATAATCTATTTTTCCCTCTAGCACTTATAGGATTTAAAGTCGAGCCACATATAATTCGAATGTATAAAAAAATTAATTTTATTACCGGTTCTAAATCAGCAGCTGAAGACTTACAAAAAGTTGGTATTAGAAAACAAAAAATTAGAGTAATAAATCATGGATTTACCCCCTTAAAGAAAACAATAAAATGGAAGAAAGAAAAAAATAAAACAATTCTTTTTTTGGGCAGGCTTGCAAAGGATAAGGGAATTGAGGATGCATTGTTAATGTTAGAACTACTCATCCGGGATGATAACTCAATACAGCTTTGGGTGGTGGGAAAATTTGAAAGCAAAAATTATGAGAAAAGGTTAAAACACTTAATTAGCGAATTCAAAGTTAAAAAGAATTGTACATTTTATGGATATGTCGATGAAGAGAAAAAAGCGGAACTCTTAAATAGAGCATGGATTATGGCTCATCCATCCGCTCGTGAAGGGTGGGGTTTAAATGTAATTGAAGCAAATTCTGTTGGTACTCCGGTTGTCGGATATAACGTTCAGGGTCTTCGTGATTCAATTATTGATAATAAAACGGGTTTATTAGTTGAGCCTGATGCTATCAGCCTCGCAGATGGAGTCGAAAAAATATTAGACAATAAAAAACTTTTACATCGATTTTCAATAGCTGCAAAAAAATGGTCTAAGTCATTTAGTTGGGAGAAATCCGGTAGAGAAAGTCTTGAGTATATATATGAATGCTACAAGAAATCTAAATAACAACCAAAATTGTGTTATTTATTAATATAATTTGAAAATCTTATGAAAAAATATATTCATTTTGCCCAACCACTATTTGGCACTGATGAGAAAAAAGAAGTTATTAAAGCAATGGATTCCGGATGGGTTACATTGGGACCGGGAACAAAATCTTTTGAAGAAGAATTCGCAGAATATACAGGTGCAAAATATGCGGTTGGTCTTAGCTCTTGCACGGCTGCATTGCATCTTGCACTTATTGCTGCTGGAGTTGGGTCTGGGGATGAGGTAATAACTACTATATTTACTTTCGCTGCGTCAATTAATCCTGTTCTTATTCTGGGAGGAAAACCGGTCTTGGTTGATATAGATGAAAAGACAATGAATATAGATGAGAATTTAATAGAAGAAAAAATTACCAAAAAAACGAAAGTAATTATGCCAATGCATTATGGAGGATATCCATGCAATATGGATGCAATTAGAAAAATTGCAAAAAAACACAAATTAATAATTATTGAAGATGCGGCAACAGCAATAGGAGCGTCTTATAAAGGTAAAAAAATTGGAAATATTGGCGACATGACATGTTTTTCTTTTCATCCTATTAAAAATATGTCAACCGGGGATGGCGGAATGGTAACAACTAACAATAAAGCATATGCTGAAAGATTGATGCTTTTAAGGCTTCATGGGATGAGTAAAGAGGCATGGAAAAGGCATACTGCCGCAGGATCTTGGAAATACGATATCGTTGAGCCGGGTTTTAAATATAATATGACAGATATTCAAGCAGCATTGGGGAGGGTTCAGCTAAAAAGACTAGATGGATTTATTAAGACCAGAAAACAATATGCACGTATTTTTGATCGTGAACTCGCAAAAATTCCCGAGATCACAATTCCAATTCATTCAGAAAATTCAGGTACCGCATATAATCTTTATACTATAAGGATCGATACGGCCAATTTGACTGTATCTCGTGACGAAATTGTTGAGCTCCTAAAACAAGAGCAAATAGGGGTGAGTGTGTATTATATACCTTTGTATGAATTTAGTTATTTTCAAAAAAATCTAAAGCTAAAAAAGAAAGATTTTCCAAATGCAGAAAAAGTTTATCAAAGCATGATGTCTTTGCCACTTTATCCTAAGATGAATTTAAAAGATGTTAATAGAGTTATAAATACTCTTTCTGACATCATAAAAAAACACCGAAAATGACACCTAAATTTTCCTGGAAGAAAGACCTATTTGATTCAGAAATTCTTGGATTCCCATGCGCAAAGATAGAACGTTTAGTTAGTGGAAAACTGACAGTTGAAGAATTAATTCGTGATTTAAAAATGAATAAAATTGAGTATGCAGTTATTAGAATTTTAGGAAAAGATTATGTTACTGCACAATTACTAGAAAGTAATGGGTTTAGACTTGTTGATAGTCTGGTCGAGATGAATGTTAGTTTGGAAAATCTTAGAATCGAGAAAGTTAACAACATAAGAATTGCAAATGCCAATGATAGTAAATCTATCCAAAAAATTTCATCAAATTCTTTTGACGATACGCGTTTTTTTCATGATGAAGTTATTTCAACTAAGAAAGCAAAAAAAATATATGCAGAGTGGGCAAAAAATTCATTATTAGGTAAAGTCGCAGATAAAGTTATTGTTTGGGAAGAAAATGGCAACATTGAAGGGTTTGCAACTATTCAAAAAAGCGGCCACATACCAATAATTGCAGTATCTAAAAATGCACAAGGTAAAGGTGTCGGAAAATCACTTTGCCGTCAAGCGTTAAATATTTGTAAAGAATTTGGAGCTAAAAATGCAGCAATCGAGACTCAGTCAAACAACATTGCCGCGTTACGTGCATATATGGCCTCAGGGTTTAAAATAACGCAGTCATTTTTTACCTTCGCTTGGCGAGAAAGATAAATTTAACTATACTAATAGGTAATGGAAGTAATGCCACCAAGCAATAAACTCGATGACCCCGAGCTCCGAGCACGTTTTATTAGTATAGAAAAAATTGGACATAGAATATTTGATAATTCTTCGCTTACAAATCCTTCAGCCGAAATCGGAGCTAACGATTTAGTAAAAATTGGAGAATTTTTAGGAGAGTGTTCTCCAGTAAC
>CAZEGF010000041.1:0-4665 GCA_964511965.1 uncultured Gammaproteobacteria bacterium | reverse complement strand
AATCCTAAATCAGTTGCAATACTTTGCATTGCACCAAGTACAATTCCTATAAATTCTTTGAGTGGAAAACCTAATTTTTCCTCACAGGCAACAATTTGGGCGCGATCAACGGATTTAGCAAAAGTAAAATCCTGCATTTTTGAAAGAACCATTTCAACAGTTACAGTTGAGAGTAATTTTTTCTTTTGAGAAAGTGCGCAGGTTATAACAAATCCTGTAAGCTCATCACAGGTATAAAGAGCCCAATCCATAGCAGATTGTGGAACAACGCCTGTGTAGTTGTAATTGTGAGCTTTTATGGCATACATAACCTCTTTTGGAAGAACCGAACCTATTTTTTCTTCCAAATATAACGTGTGTCTTTTAGGATCGCTTCGGGTAAGCTCATAATCGGCATCATGCAAAAGTCCTGTTAATGCCCAATCCTCTTCTTTAATATATCCATGCATTTTGGCACCATATACCCTACAAATGGCTCTCATTGCAATCTCCACTGCAAAATGATGACGGATCAAATTTGGAGACTTTGTATATACCTGAAGAGTTTGAATAGCCTCTGGGCGAGTCATAATTTAAGTGAATAGTGATTGTAACTAGTGATTAGTTTATATTTTTTGCGAAAAGAATGAAAGAAGTTAGTTCAAAGTAGAAAGATCTAATCTTATTTGTGATTTTCTTGTGTCCAGCCATATGTCTGCAATTTCATCCAGTATCCTTGACATTAACTGTCCCTGTGTTGCAAAACCTTCATTTGTTACTTGGTTAATCTCGTCAATTCTCTTACCAAGTTTCGCATCAATGTACTCTTCTGTAAAAACTTTTTGGCTATGTCTTGTTTTATCATGATACTTAGATTATCTACCCCAATATTTTTGTAAATATTTCAAAAAGTAACAAAGCATCATTGTTTGAATCTGTGTATTTTGGTAGAATAACGTATTCTGGATCCGTAAAATTTTTGCGTATCCATTCTGGATCCGTAGCTCAGTTTGGTTAGAGCGTTGCATTGACATTGCAAAGGTCACAGATTCGAGTTCTGTCGGGTCCACAAACTATTCAATTTTTAGATAAACAGTTTGATTTGGTTTTATTGGACACATTGGATTTCCATCACTAGAAAACTGTATTCCTTCTTCTTGACCACAAAGAATTTCGATATCCTTAAAAGGACAAGAATCGCACGGAGTTACAACACCACCCAATGCTTCTTGAAATGCTATTATTTTTCTACCAAAAATTTCTGCTTCTGTCTGCACTAAGAATTCTGTATTCATATTTTTACCTCCTTTCTAAACAAAAAGTTTTCCATCATTAAGACTTGCATCAAATCCAGTGACTACATCCATTTGCTGAATTTCTTTGGCGTAATCTTGAACTTGCAATAAAAAGCAGGGTTTTCCTTCATCCATTTGACGGAATTGTGGGTAATTATTCAGAGTTTCAGGGTCATACAACTTCAATAATTCTTTTACGCTATAACGTTGGAATTCTGCTTCCATTGGTAAGTATTTTTCATCCATATAATTTCACCTCTCTTTCTTTAAATAAACACAAAAAAACCTTCGCGTGTTTGCTTTTTTTCAAAAGCGTGCGAAGGTTAAAATTTTTCTGTTAGTTTTAAATCAAAAAACCAACCTCCGCTACACGAAGGTAAAGTACCACTTGTGAATTCTTTGGTTGGTTATTTGCATATTATAACCATTTTATTAACTTTAGGCTTTGTTGTCAACACTTTTTTTGGTTTTTCTGGGGGTTTTTAGTAAAAACCCCCAGTTATTTAAAGTTAAATTAATAAAGGAAAATCAGTATTGCTAAACATTTCGTTTCCGGTCACTTCTGGATATTGTTTATTTTGAAATTCTTCAGCTATCTCACCAGGACCTGTTGGAATGCCTTCAGCAGTTGTATCGACCTCATTTTTCATTACAGGATTTCCCATTACATCAACACGATCAACAGGTCCGTAAACCATTTCGTGATCTTCGGTTGCATATAAACCCGATCCTTCAAATCTTTTTCTTTCAGCCATAATTAACACCTCCTTCCTGCCCGCAACGCCATACTCGCAAGCTCGATGGCTTGCATGGCGGACGGGTCAAACCACAAAAAAACCTCCTTTTTGGGGAGGTTTTATCCATAACATACCCTCCCCTAGAGCATTCTAAGTAGGAGGTTAAGTACGTTTGTGTTTTTTAAAAAAAAATTATTCATTGCCTTCTCCTTCACTTTCAGCTTCAATCCCAGTATCTATGCTTGCTTCAGCCGAAATTTCTGTACCAAAACTATCTTCAGCAATTATTTCAGCCAATTCACCACGAGCACTATCTAACGCTGCTTCGTCATGTAATTCAATAGCAGAGGCCACTGAGAACGCTTCTCCTAAACTTAATGAGTAAGCAATATCATTACTTTCTGGTTCATTTGTTAAAAATGGATCCCATTTTCTTTTTTCAAAATGTTCAACTGTTGGCAATGCAAATTCGTTATTATTCATATTTAGCTACAAAAAAACCTCCCACTTGTGGGGAGGCATATTAACTTTTCTCCCACACAAACCCTACACCTTGAGAAGGTTGAGAGCACGTGTGATAGAAAAATTTCTGTTCATGTTAAATTTATTTTAGAATATTAAATTAGTTTTTTCAAGTTTTTACCCGGTTTGCGTAGCAACTGCCCTATCATGATGCAATGTGAAGCTGGTTCCACCCTTTTTAGCCATGGATTGGTAACTTCTCTCTTGCTTGCGGCTTCTAAAAAGCTTTGCAAATACTACTCCATCCTCTACCTTGTCGCGCATTTTTAAGACTAACTTTAGGAATCCTTCATAGAATGTAAGGTGGTATATGCCCGGTTTTTCAGGAATTTGGTCAACAACAACGTCTTTGAATACATTTTCCAATTCATCTGAGCTATCTTTGAGGTTACGAAGTTCAGCCAAAATTTGGTCTAATTGCTGTTTTATACTTATTGATGCCTCGTCTACCTTCTTGCTCTCGGTTTCTCTTTTAAATTCTGAAAAATAAGCCATATGCTCTGCCGTAAGTTGAGGTTTTTCAGAGGATTTTTCCTCTGTGTGATGAGATTCTGCTTTTTGTGACAATGAGTGGGATTTGCCTGCTTTAAGCTCAACTCCAAATATTTGACCAATCGCTATTTTTAATTCGCTTTTAACTTCTGAAGAGACTGCTTTATGTGCTGATTTTACCGCTTCGGTGTTAACAATCGAAGGCTTTCTTGCGCTTTCAAAGAATTTTTTAAATAAAGCGCTTGCGTCAGAATGGATCCTTTCTTCTCCTGTATATTTTGTAGAAGTACCCTGCTTTTTCATATGACGATTTTACCACGTAGGTTCAAATTTAGCAATCCTAATGGAAAAATTGTATCACTCTTGTAGAAAATTTAAAGGGAGAAAAACACAGTGGGGTTACAACTCACTCAGAAAAGTAAGAACCTTCACTGCGTTCAGAACCTTGCCTTTTTGTTGTTATAACTCAGACAAAAAGGTAACCGTCTTTTGTTGTCTAATAATTGAAGCTACTAGGTAAGGGTTTTTCATGATTTCTTCACGTTCTTTTGGATTTTCAATTGTAGCAAGTGCTCGCTCAATATCTTCTTTTTCAACAGTTATTTTTTCCTCATCTGCAACTTTTCTGAGGAAAAACTCTAATTTGAGGTCATTTTCTGCCTTTAAATTGTATTCTGACTTAAGTTGATCAGCCGTTATATTTCTTGAGTTTAAATATTGATCAAGTGTCAAACCAAGCTTTTTAAGTTCTTCCAATAGCTGTGTTAAAAGTCTTCCGGACTCATTTTCGGTAAGAACATGTGGAACCGTAATTTTTGCTGTTTTTAAAGCAACATCCAAAATCTCATCAATTGAATCTCCTGGTTTTTTCTCTTCTTTGCCAGGGACAATTATTCTGTTTTTTGCAGTAACTTTTTTGATTTCTTCCTTATATTTTCCAAGTTCAATAACTGGTTCCTCGCAGGTTTCTGCAGTAAATACGATATCTGTCCCTTCAGTAAAGACCTCAATATGAACGTGAGGTGTTATAAGAGGCTTTAAGTCGTGTTTTGTACGTGCATCATTGTAGGCTTTACCTACTACTTTCTTAAGAACTTCTTCTTTTACAAGCTCAGGATTGAGCTTTGCTTTTAAAACGTTTTTTGGAGCTTGTCCAGGTCGAAAACCAGCTACTTTTACGTGTTTTATGAGATCATTTTCAATCTCCTCTTGATCCTTTTTAGCCTCATTCCAAGGTACTATAACGGTAATTTCAAGCGTTCCATCTTCTTTTCGGACAAACCCTTCCTTCGGAGTGCTTTTTACTTCTGACTTTTGACTTATGACTTTTGAATTTGACATGAAGGTAAATTATAAGGGTAAATGAGCTGAAAGTAAAGGTATGTGCACCCGAGAAAGGACTAGATTCAGCTATTTGGCTAATTGCAATAGTAGCACTATTCCATTTGGGTTGCTGCAACGCCACTTAGTGTTTTTTTCTCCACGCCTTCAAGTGCCTTTTTCAGGAGTTCAATGTTTGGATTGGGTTTTTTGCCAAATACAGACCATGTGGTTTCGTCATCTCCTTGTGCGTCTGGAAGTCTTCTCCACACCTCTTGTACAAGACCAAGCTTAAGAGGACTGTGCTTATTTAGTTTTTC
>CAZEGF010000040.1:0-8181 GCA_964511965.1 uncultured Gammaproteobacteria bacterium | reverse complement strand
TGAAGTGCTTCGTATTCCGGTACGAAATAAATTTTATAACCGGCTTCCTTTAGGCGGTAACAAAAATCGATATCCTCACCATAAAAGAAAAAGTCCTCATCCCACCAATTGAGTCTATCACCAATTTTGTATGGGACAATCATAAAAGAACCGGCAAGAGCATCGATTTCGTGTGTTTTTGTTAGGTCTAAATATGTTAAATTGTATCCTCCGATTTTTTTTGATTTCGGAAAAACCTTAGCAAGACCTGAAAAATGTGATAACGCTCTAAATGGTGTTGGAAATCCCCTGTGAGACGCGTCGTCCAATTTTCCATCCGGTAATTTCATAAAACACGTCGCCGCTCCACAATCAGGATGTTCTTTCATAAACTCAATCATTCCATCGATAGTTTTAAGATACATCTTTGTGTCGGGGTTGAGAAACAAAACGTATTCTCCTTTTGCGTGTTTTATGCCTAAATTGTTCCCTTTGGAAAATCCATAGTTTTTGTCATTATGTATATAAAGTACCTTTTCATTCTTTCCAAAATTCTGCCTAACTATTTTTTCCGTTTGGTCATTTTCACTATTATCGGAAATTACTATCTCAAATGTATGAGACTTAACAGTCTCTAAAATAGAATTAACACATCCAACTATTGTGTCGTCCGAATTATAAGTAACTATAATTATTGATATATCCATTTTAATTAAAGTGATTCTTTCCAAACCGAAAGCAATTCATTTCCAATTCCTACCCACGCGTAATATTTTTCTATTAGTTCTCTTGAATTTTTTGCTATATTTTTTCGAAGAACAATATCATCATACAATCTATTAATTTGATTTACGTATTCATCACCAGTTGATGCTCCCAAAAAATGCTCTTCTTCGATTGCACGAAGGCCTGCCAATCTTTCCGGTTGGGCAACAATTGGTACCCCTAATGACATAGCCTCTAATACTTTAAAATTTGTACCACCACCTATTTTAATAGGAAATACCAAAATATCGGCTTTTCTATATTCTTCGATCAAATCAGCAACAAAATCTTTTTGTATGATTCTTTTATTATTGAATTTAAATTTCTCATTGCATCGCTTTCCAATAATGGTAAGGGTAATATCATGATCCAACTTCTCAAAAACATTTTTATAAAAAAATTGGACCGCATCAATATTTGGAAAATAGCTGAAATTTCCAACAAAAAGAATATTTTTTTTGAGATTCTCATCAAACTTAAAATCGTATATTTTTGGCTCAATACCATTTGCAATAATATAGGGTTTTTTATTTGTTAATGACTCAAGTAGTTCTGCTTCACTTTGAGTAATTGTCGTAACCGCGTCGGAAGATTCTACCATTCTAAGCTCTTCTTCTTTTAGTCTACCTGCTTGTTGGTATACAAATGGCTTGAGATAAAATTTAGAAAGGTTTTTGGCATAATCATAATAAAGTTGAAATTCAATATTTTCGGTACCTAGGATCTGCTTGACTCCCAAGCGTTTCAATTCGGGACCGATAAAAAAACCCGTGTAAGTGGATTCAAAGTGGACTAAATCTATATGTTCTTTTTTAATGATTTCTTTAATTTCAAAAAAAGCGTCATCGTTTTTGTATAGTGTTTTAAAAATAGATGAATTATGAAAAATTGTCTTTGGAAGATTTGATATAGATGATAATTTTTTTCTTTTTACAACTCTTATGTCTTTTACTCCCAATGAAAGTATTTCATTATTCGAATCCGGGTTATAATCTTCACGAACATACGAATACAAGAAAACATCCGCTTTTTTAGCTGTGTATTTTAATAAATGATACGCTCTATTTTTTCCACCGGAAGTTGTGGGGTACGGAAAATCGTATGTAATAAAGAGGACTTTCATCTATTTTGAGAGTGTTGCTACAATATTCTGCTGGCAGAGACGGAGATCGACAATAACATATGCATTGGTCTTCTCAACAACACTACATTTCCCCATCCAGTAATTTGTTGTGTCATCAAAATTAACCGAAACTAAATGTGTAGCTCCTTCTTTAATGTACTGTGGAATTTTATCCCCCCCATATGTAAATCCATGTCTGTTGGTTTGATATAAAAAGGCGGAATCATTATCGTACGGAGCTATAACAATAGCATCTTTTGGCAATAATCTATCAACAGCTTTGCCTGCTTCAACAATTTCAGGATGATTAATATTAAAATAACCCCGTACTTCATACCAACCGAAAGCAAACATCATCATAAGAAGAGAGATGCCAACAATAATACTTATTCCCCGCCTTATGTGTCCTATACCGTGGGTTA
Source organism: uncultured Gammaproteobacteria bacterium (assembly GCA_964511965.1). Taxonomy (GTDB): domain Bacteria; phylum Patescibacteriota; class Microgenomatia; order Levybacterales; family GWA1-39-11; genus JAUSNA01. The sequence continues at coordinate 5,892 of CAZEGF010000040.1, read as the reverse complement.
GTAAAAAATCAAATCCGAGGGCAACAAGTACACATCCGATAGGAACTATAGGCATCTGGTAATAATCGTGAGTAACGTTTCCCTTTGCAATAACTACGAAAAATGCAAATATCCCAAGAAGCCACGCTAAATAAAAATACCCCTCCTTTTTCCTTTGTCCACTGATAATACCTATCCAGAATAAAACAAAACCTCCCGTTGCAAAAATAAGCCGGTTCAATCTGTCATAAAGAAGCCATCTGAAATATGCTCCGGTAAACCTTATATTTCCTTGATTAAATAACCATGTTGTTCCAAACATACCTTCAGGATGCTGATTAATATGGTGTCTCCACCAAAGGAAAGGGACCAAAGCTATAGCGGCAAAGACAAAAATTCCCCATTTTTTAACCATTTTCCATCCCCATTTTTTATAGAAAAGATAAGCTATTGGAATAACAAGAACTAGAGCATACGGTTTTTCCAAAATTGCAAGAGTTGCTGATACACCTGATAAAACCATAAGAAAAATACTATCTTTTTCCAGCCATTTACTAACCAAATACAAAGTGGTTACACTGAAAAATATGTACATTGGATCAGGCAATATAACCTGTCCGTAAAAAATATTGTATGGTAAGAATGCAAAAATAAATGATGATAACAACGCTACTCTTTTTGACGAATAATGAGACACCAAAAGAAACAGAAAAATGACGGTTAGACAAGAAAAGAAAATACTAATCATCCGAGCGTATTCTTCATGAATACCAAAATTTATATATGCAACATAAGTAAGAATATTATAAAGAGGAAATTCAGCAAAAAAGTAGCGATGAGGATTTGGTTGACCGGTCTCATTGAGCGGATTTAGAGCATCGTATTGAGGAAATAAAGGGTTAAATCCGTCTTTAACAAAATTTCTTGATACGGCAGCTGTGTCTGCTTGTCGCCAGCTATGCCAATCCGCAACGGGATTGTGTATTCTATAAGTTCTTACAAATACAGCACCTATCACTATGGGGATCAGGAGAAGAATCGTATATTTTGAATCAAAAAGTAGATCTAATATTTTTTTCATTTATTTTTTCGTAACTCGTCTCAAACTACCATCCGGTTGGAATTCAAAAGCCCATTTTGAAAGAGAAGTATATACATCTTGTGGAACGTCATTAACAGTTGGCACTGTATGTACATTTATTGTATCGGACTTGAAAGCAAACCACACGGCATCCGAAAGACCGACAGGCAAGATCCATGCATTTCCACTTTTTACCGGCACATTGGCAAAATACAGATCTACATTTTGTTCCGACCATGAATCGGAGTATAAAGAATCAATAGATGCCAAGAAATGCTGGATCTTCTCACCCGATCCGTTCCACTCAATTATCGCCTGCTGAGACTGTACTACATGAACAAGACAAAATACAGCGATTATTGTCCCTATTGAAGCCAATGCTACATCTTTTCCGAAAGTGACAAGATATCTGTATAACTTCCTGATAAAAACAACAAGTATCATAAATATCCCAAATGAGGCAAGATAAGAGTATCTAAAAGTAATATTTCCAAGTCCTAAGAATGGAATAAGACAGATTACCGTAAACAGTGACGCAAACAACAAAATTCTTTTTTCCTCATGAGAAAGATTCTTAATAAGTATTTTTCCACCAAAGTAAATACAAAGGACAAAAACAATAAGGACAACAAATGCTAACGGAATATTTGCTTTTGTTAAATCTCTCAACTTTTCATAAAAAGGATATGAAAGAGGTCCGAAAAGTGAAATGAGAGAATAACCTATGGTGTTTCCAACTACATTGAATGGAAGTTTTATGATGTTATAGCTGTAGTCACCATTGAACCAATGTGTATGAGACATAATCCTAACAACAAAATAAATAATATCCGGAATAAACAAAATCAAGAAAAACTTGTTTCTTATGAACATAAAGATTGATTTAAGGTTATATTTCTCTTTATCAATAAATAAATACGCCATTATAAGAAGCGGTGTTATTATTCCAAGCTCGTAAAAAGTTAATGCAATTAGTGATGAGACCAATGACGTTATCAGATAGAAAATATTTTTGGTTTCATTCCACTTGATAAACATCAATATGGAAAAAAGGATAAATACCGCATTAAACAAATGACCTGTTGCTGAAATCCAAAGGACGATTTCAATATATCCGCTTGCCAGTAAAAACAAGAGACTTGCTGCTGAAGCCATCAAATTACTCTTAAGTATTTTACGTCCTACCAGATAGAGAAGAATTACAACAATCAAATGTAAAAAGATTGATACCACATGATAAATAACTTGATTGAGCGAAAAGAAATGATAGAAAACAAGAAAATACGCTTTTGTTCCGGGTCTATAGAAAAATCCTGCAGAATCAAAAAAGTAAGAAAATATCGTTGATGGAATAGTCGAACAGCTTTGCATAATATGTTTGCAATCAGCGGCCCAACGGAACCATGTAAAATCATCGCCAATAAAGTAACTCCCTATTGTTGTTGAAAAAATAGCAATAGTAAGAAGAATAAAATAGGTAATAATAGCGTAAGTTGATGATGCAATTTTTAGCAGTTCTTTATAAAGATTGAATTGTTTTGCTTGATATAAAGATAGTGAACCGACAACTATTCCAACCAACAACCACAATGTAAATGCCACCTTAGATGCTTCAAATACGTCTATAAGAGTAGCGTTTAGGGCCAGACCAATTGCTCCTGCCGAAAATCCCAGAATAAAGCTTCTAATAACTTTCGACTCCACCTCCGGCAGAACTTTTTTAATATAAACTCCAAGAACTATAAATATAATAATGAATGAAAATGTTCCCAAAAGTCCTGTTTCGCCCAAAAGCCTTAGGTAATTATTATCAACTGCAAGACTTACCGAACCATATCCGCTTCCAAAAAGAAGATTTCTTGTAAATGCAAGCAACGTCTTTGGCCATTCACCCTGAAATCTTGTAGTGAAAGAAAGATCATATGCTGAAGCTTTCTTAACTAGATAATCTCCTTGCACTATTTGGATAGCAGCTGAATCTGTTGCTTTGCCCGGTGGGTATTCGTAGAAAAAATTTGGAAGTCTTTTTGTAACGGGGGAAAGAGATAAATTAATATATGAACTACCTTGAGGTAACGTCTCGCCTGTTGAAGTTATAATTGCATCTATGATTGCGACTTTTGTTGGTAACAAATATTTTCGAAGAGCAAATGGAACATGATCTGAAACAGGATATTTATATAAAGGGGTTAGTGATTCGGTAGTAGTATCAACTTTATCTTTTTCCGCAAGAAGCGTTCTTTCGCTCAAATATGATCTTGGTACAAATCGTACTTGCCCAACAGGTGTACCGGTCGCAGCATCCACTAAAACGTCAACCTCTTTTACCGTATTATCAAACCTGGCAAGAAGTGAAGATTTTGAGTAAAGGAATACTGCACCGACTATCAAAATCAGAGGGACGAACAAGAAGATAAGCTTTTTTTTGTAAAAAAGAAATGCTACGAGAAGCGCTACAGATAGCGCGAAAAAAGATACCCGGGAGACTGTTAAAAACATGAGGACCAAACCAAAAAGAGAAACAATAAAAAGAAATATCTTTATAAATATATTTTTAAATCCAAAAAATAAACTTACAACGATCGGAATAATAAGAACTAAATATGCTGCCAGATCGTAATGTCCTGCAAACGTTGAGGATACACGATTTTGTTGGGAAATGAGAATTGGTATACCTTTGGCATATTCTTCATTCATCGTTAAATATGCTGGAAAGGAAAAATACTTCTGACCAAATCCGTATATGATTACTCCAAGAAGTGTTACGATGACAGTCCAAATTGAGGCAAAAACAAAATTTTTTGATTTGACTGCAGCTACTGCAACAAAGAATAAACTCAGATACTCAATGTGACGGAGATACTCAAGTAATGCAACGTTGGGAAAAACGTCTTTGATTTGCGGGAAAATAATAACAACTCCATGAATGGTAACCAGAGCTCCTACTATCCAAAAACACATAATGGGAATAGTTAGTGGCGTTTTTAGGGTAACTTTTTTCTTTACCAACATTACAAACCAGGCTACTAAAACAAATAGTACAAGAAAATCCTCTACCCTAACGTATACCCACGTATTTTTAACATCTATTAATGGCAATTTCGGATAAAGCGGAATAAAAAGCATCAGAAGAAGGACGAGCGCGGGAAATAAATACTTCAGGAATTTATTAATTAACTTCATGTTATATGTTTCAAAGCCTCTTGATATGTTTTGACAGTCTCTTTTTTGCCTAAAATGCTAGCAATAAAAATTATAAATGCGGCTTTCAAACTAAGCAAGTTCTTAATATATTGTTGCATAAACACACTACTATGTTTTGTGTAAAAAGTTTGAAGACCTTTGTAAATATTTACAATTGCAAATGTACGGTTGGAACTCCCTTGTCCCTGATGACGCAAAACTGCACAAGACATATATAACACTTTGAATCCCTCTTTTTTAACACGGTAGCAAAGATCCATATCTTCAACATACATAAAGTACTCTTTATCATACCCATCAAGTCTCTTAAATATTTCTTTTTTTATTCCAATAAATCCTCCACTAACATAGTCAACTTCCTTGGTTTTATCCGGAGCAAATCGCAATGAAAAAACATTTTCAAGACCCATACAAAATAGCAAGAAGGTCAATGGATTATAAAATTTACCTGCCGTTTTTTCACTTTGACCGCGCTGATTAACAAGCTTTAATCCCACAATAGCCAATTTCTTATCCGTTTGAAATGTATCTATCAATGCATCAAAATCCGACTCGATCAATTCCCCGTCCGGATTTACAACAACCAAAATATCCCCATTGGCATGTTCTGCGGAAAAATTTATTCCTTTTGCGTATCCGTCATTTTGCTTATTTCGAAAAAATGAAATATTTCTTTTATTTTTTTTCTCAAGATAAGAATTAATTTTTCTGACTGTATTGTCAGTTGAATCATTATCAACAATTATCAACTCGTACTTATCATTTTTTAAGCCACTTTCAATCTTTTCGAAAAGACTATCTAGGAATGAATATATATAGGAAGAAGAATTATAGGTAAGTATGAGAAATGAAATGGGCATAAATTTAGCGGAACCAAGCTGCCCTTCCAAGCTTGTAAGTCAAAGTAGATTCGTCCCGCGTTCCTATTTCTTTTGCAGGTACTCCACCAACTATAGTAAGAGGTGGCACATCCTTTGTTACAACGGCACCTGCACCAACTACCGCACCACGCCCAATTGTGACTCCCGGTAGAATAATTGCCCGTGGTCCAATAAATACATAGTCAGCAATAACAACAGGCTCCATTCTTGCTTTCGTAAAATCTTTAGAATGAATATCGTGCTCGGCGTTATAAATCATTACATTTGAGGCAATATCCACATGGTCTCCGATAGTAAGTGGTGCCCGCCCGTCTAAAACAGCCCATTCACCAATTATTGAATCTTTTCCAATCTTTACATTCATTGGATTGTAAAATGATGCAAACATATGAATGGTTGATCCTTTACCAATTTCTACTCCACAAATGCGATACGCAAACCGTCTAACATGATGTAAAGGAAAATATCCCCAAACTCTTAACTTGTAACAGATCAATTCGATCCAAATCGCTTTTAATCTTCTCATTACTTTTTCCATATTTATAAATTCTCAATTCTCAAATCTCAATTATCAATTTCCCCGACTTCCTCAATTGCTCCGAGCACTTCTTTAGCTGCTTTTTCCCATGTAAATTTTTTATAATGGTCTCTTCCTTTTTCTATCATTTTCTCCTTTAAACTTTTATCTGTCAAAACTTTTTCAATAGTATTTTTGATATCATCTACATCCTCGGGTTTGAAATATAA
>CAZEGF010000039.1:0-6846 GCA_964511965.1 uncultured Gammaproteobacteria bacterium | reverse complement strand
AGGAAAATTGACCAGCTCCCTATTGGAATTTTCCATAATCATATTGCATGTTCCTGACAACATCCAGTAACTTTCGGTTTTTATTCTATGAGCCTTTTCAGAAAGCCTGTCACCTTCATTGATATGCAGTATTTTTGCCATTAACGGATCTCCCTCTTTTCCGAAATGAAGTTCGTATCCCCATGGTTTTCCGATTCTTGCAACATATTCTTGTGATTGAAATTTTTCTCTATGAACTTGCTCATCATCAGGAGTTGCCATTGCAGCCTCTAAAATACGCGAAACATTTTCTGCGTGAATTACATATCTTTGCCCCTTCTCTATGCAATACCCAAGCCCTGTTTCCATTTGCTTGCTGACCATATTACCTGCCTCATCTTCTATTTGAATTGTCGCGCGACCATCCCGGAATACAAAAATTCTAAATCTATCACTAACTTGCTCATCAGTCCCCTTTCCTTCCTCAAATCTTAGTTCTGTACCCATGTAGGGAAGCCCTTGAGGTGTCCAAACAGCACGCGTTCCCCAGCTTGTATTTGTTGTCTCAACAAAAGGTTGAGTTATAAAAGTGGCGGCTTCGAAGTATTTTGCAGCATCAGAATACTTCAGATTATCAATATTTATTTCTTCCAACTGATTTGGTTGTGAACTTTGATTTTGATCATCCATATTTAAAGCATCTTTATTTGTACCATCTATTAATCTTCTTTACAATCTTGATAGATGGCGAGCGTCATAGACGCGTCTCATCTATTAATCTTCTTTACAAATTTATAAATTCGGAAACACCAAACATACTACTAATCTCTTCTTGAACTGAAGGTGCAGCACATACAATAAATTCTTTACTATTATCCTTATATTTTCTAATATCAAGGTTTGCTTCAAGAAAAAGTCCAAGTCTTGGCATGGTATCCATTATTTTTGCCGACTGATTAAGTAAAAGACATGCATCTACTCCACCGGTAAGAATTCCTAAACTAAAAGTGGCTGCTGTAATTCTTATTCTATAAGCTTTTTTTGCTATTAAATTGAAGTATTTCAATTTCCATTCAACATCATCTCTCCCACCAAATTCAAAATCAACGATACAATTTGAAAGTTCTATTTGTGGAGATGGAGCTAATTTCTCATCATTCAAATAAACCCCAGATCCCATAGAAGAAGAAAAAAGTTGTTTTGAAACAGGATTATAAACTATAGCAACAACCGGACTATCTTTATAAACAAGTGCTACCTGAACAAAGTAAAGAGGAATGTTTCCGACATAATTTTTTGTTTGATCAATGGGGTCAATTACCCAGTTATATTGTTTGGTATCGGTGCTTTCTCCCTCTTCAAGTATTAATCCTGCCTCAGGAAAAAGATTGGATAATTCCTCGGTTAACATCTTTTCAGCCTCAACATCGACCGAAGTTACCATGTCACGAGCATCTTTGTAATGAATAGTTCCTTTATTTTCCCGAGATTCAAAAACAAATTCTCCAACTCTTTTAACAATTTCGCATGCTTTATTCTTGATCTCAAAGAGGTCTTGCCTAGAAAGAGGATTTGAGTACATTACAAGTTTACCAATTGCTTATTATTTTTAAGCCACGTTGAGCAGATCCTAAGACTTTATCTTGATACTCATAAAATGAATCTTCAATTCGTTGAGCAAGCGCATCCACTTCTTTTTTTGTTGCCTCAAGGTCTCCATTAACTGGACTGTAAACCTGCAAGTAATATTTAAATTGTGGTTGTGTTCCTGATGGTCTGGTAAGAAGTCTTATTCTTTCATCTTCTGACAATATGAATGTTAACTCGTCCCCTGATACCCCAGCTTTGTAGTTTTCTGGCTTTCGTGCTTCTTCTGGAAGTCTGTCAATTATTTTGAGAACCGGCATTCCCGCTATTTCTTTCGGCGGATCTGATCGGAGCGCTTTGTAAAATTTTACAATACTCTCAAATCCTTCTTTTCCAACTACCTCAACTTGATACAAAACATTTCTATAGTATCCATACTTCATATATAACTCGTTAAGATAATCCGCTATTGTTTTTCCTTCATCTTTAAATGTAGACACCATTTCAGCTGCAGTAATAGCACCAATGTCTCCTCCTTTATCTCGAATAAAGTCTCCTCTGCAGTATCCACAGGTATCCTCAAAGGAGAATACAAAGTTTTTAGAATTCTCCATATCCCCAACGTATTCCCCCATCCACTTATAGCCAACCAAAAAGTCGTCTACATACTTAATTCCAAAACTTTTTGCAATGTCTGTTGCCAACGTTGTTGAGGCATATGTTTTAAGATACACCAAATCAGAACTCATTTTGCCCTGCTTTTCATAAAGAGAAAGGATGAAGTGAAGCATAGCTGAAGCAATCTCATTTGCGGTAAAGTAGGTAAGCTTATTTGAATTAATATCAGTTTTAAATGCAGCACCAAATCTACACCCATCAGGATCTGAACAAATTGCCATATCCGCTCCAATTTGCTCTCCAAATCTTGTAGTTGGCTCCAAAACCTCCTGAAATTCAGGGTTTATGTAGTCTCTGAAAGCACCAGGAAATGTTTCATCAGGTTCTGCCTGCTCTGCAAGCAAGGTAACGTCATACCCCTGATCTACTAGGATTGGATACACATTGGTAATTCCAGAACTGTTAAGAGGGCTAAATGCAATCTTTGCAGATCTGGTTGAAACTAATGAAAGCTCTCGTAACTTTTGAAAGTAAGCCTCATCAACGTCTTTTCCAATTGTGGTGACAAATCCTTGTTCAACAGCCTGCTCAAATGGCATTTTCTTGATTTCTGAAACATCCAACACTAGCTGCATGAATTTTTGATCAAGAGGAGGGACAACTTGCCCTCCGCCTTTCCAGAAGAATTTAAAACCATTATCGGTCCGAGGGTTGTGAGAGGCAGTCAGTTGAACGCCAGCAATTGTGTCTAAGTGTATAACTGCAAATGAAACTTCAGGTGTTGCCCTAATCCCATCAAACAAAAACGTTTTTATTCCGTTTGCAGCCAAAACAGCACATGTTAACTCTGCAAACTTTCTAGAATTTTTACGAACTTCATGACTAACAACTACTCCCTTACCTTTTTCGTCAGGGCCAAAATCTTCAATAAAGTTTGCAAGACCCTGCGCTGCTTCCCCGATAGTTCTTAGATTTATTCTATTCGGTCCTGGTCCCAATTTACCCCTAATTCCACCAGTACCGATACGAATATGTGTATAAAAGGCATCGTCTAAGTCTTTCCAATCCTGGCTCTGGATAATACTTTCAATTTCGGGTTTATATACTGCAAATTCCTCTTCGTTAAGCCATTTTTGCAGATTTTCGAATGCTTCGGGGGATATTTTTTCTTTTACTTCATCCATAAAAACTGATTGCGCACTACCTATGTTAATAGAGTAAGTATGAGTATGTCAAGATGTTTTGAAAGCTTTACGGGAAGCCCACCTGACTTCATTTTTATCTCAGTTTCTTGAAGGGTTTTATAAAAAGTGATTAACGCCTCTTTTTTCCATAATCGAAGCTGATTGTTGAGTTTTCCGACCTGCCAGGGTGCCATTTTTGAGATTTCAGAAATTGTACTTCCCTCTGACAAAACGACGAGCAAGCGAATTCGTTTTAATAATGAATAAAATACCAATTCTTCGTTCATTGTAATTAGTAAATCGTGATAAATTTTGAAAACCTGTTTGCCATTTCCCGGTGCATAAGAGTCTAGGAATTGAAAATAATTTTGAGGCAAGCTAAATTCTTTAATGGTCGCTTCCTTAAGTGGGGTAAATACTGTATTTTGAACCTTCTTGTCCTCCCATAATATTAATAATATTTGCGTAGGATTTTCTGAAAGGAACTTTACAAAATCTTTTTTCTTCGCATTTTTTGTTAGTAAGTTCTCAACAACTACTGCCTTTTTTTCTTCAAAAAGACTGTTTGATACCAATTTTTCTTCAAGATCGGATAATGATAGGCTTTTCCCATCAAAGATTGTTTGGGTCAAACCTTCTACAAGACCTGAATAATATTTCCGTGATGACGTTATGTCATCTCCATGAAGTAAATAAATCACAAAAAAGTTTTACCAGATTTTAAAAGAAAAAGCGAATATAGTCTATAAAAAGATCTTTAGGACTTATTAAAGGTTTACTAACTGGTTTTATGACGAGTTTATTAAATTTAGTGATTTGTCTTACTGCAATACCTTTGACTGCTTGAATAAGGGGGTCTCCTTTAGTTTTTTCCATTTTGGCCGATGCATTATAGTAATCTGTGTGCTGTCCATTTTTAACAAACGAAAAAATATCAAATGCTCCACCTTGAGAATTTAAAAGAAACGGAGTTATTGCAACAATTTTATCTTTATCTTTTCCCCAGTATTTGTCGTATGCGATTTTATAATAAGAGGCAACTGTTTTTTCGGGAAGCTTACTGCTGTCCCAACCGGTCTCGGTTATAAAAACTGGAATTTTTTTCTTGGCATGTGAATTTATCAGGGTATATTCATATTGGTAAGTAGTTATACCTTCCATTTTTCCAGGAAGAGGGGGCGCGGTAAATCCAGGATTTGGATACGAATGCGAAGCAAACCCATCAATTTTTGAAAATATATCAGGGTCATGCTCTAGCATCTTATTGATAAATACAAAATTATCCATGTATTTTTTTCCGTCCGTTGGTGCAGCATTATCAAGACCACTCATGATGATATAAAAATTGGGACTTCTTTCTTTAAAGGTGTCATATGCATACCGGAGAAGTCCTGCGTATTCTACGGGATTTGGAGCTTCCCCTCCCCATTCATCGGATCTATTTACCTCATTAAATATGATGACATAACGGTTTTCTACAGGCCAATTAAGTGATGAGAGAAAATTTGCGAAATCCAATATGTCTGTTGCAGTCGGCTTACTCCAGGACGAAGTATTGAACGGATCACCTTGTGTCGCAAGACGCAGTATAGGTATCAATTTGTGTGCTCTTGCTTCATCCATAAACCCCTGCCATTTTTCAAGATCTTTATCTCCAGCCTGGATAGGGATAGTAACGTAACCCCAGGAACCGGTATCGGAATTTACGAGTTGAGATGCACCACTAAGCTCGGTTGGAAATAAAATGTGAATTCCATAATAATTATTTGGTCGTGATAAAGGGTCAAACAAAGCAAATGTTTTTAGTGGAAATACAATAGCAACAAGACACAATGCGAGAAAGAGTAACAGTTTTTTCATACTATACAATATTAAAGAATTTAGCCTAAAAGTCAATGAAAGTAAGCAAAAAATTATTTCTTTTTGCGGGAAGTGGTTTTGGAAGGCAGGTACCAAAGAATAACTCCACCGACTGCAAATAATGCGCCGGTTATCTGACTACCATCTGATGCGAACTGGGAAAATTGTGGGTAGAAATAGATAATTACTCCTACTACTACTAGAACTAGGGCAAGATTTCTTTTGTTCATGGACTTAGCGTATCACCCACAAAAAGATATTGTCAAGGGGCAATTTGTGTTGAGGTATAATTAACAAATGAAATTTGATTGGAAAACTTTGCCAAAACCTTTTTTTGTACTTGCTCCAATGGAAGGAGTTACTGATACTGTTTTTAGACAAGTAGTTAACTCTTTTGCAAAACCTGATGTATATTTTACCGAATTTACAAATTGTGAAGGTCTTCTTTCAAAAGGAAGAGAAAAAGTTGGACGAAGACTTATATATTCTGAATACGAAAGGCCTCTTATTGCCCAAATATGGGGTATGGAGCCAAATGCTTTTTGTGAAGTAAGTCAGCAAATTGTTGAAATGGGATTTGATGGTGTAGATCTTAACATGGGATGCCCGGTTAGTGATGTGGTAGCCCGTGGTTCATGTTCCGGACTAATCGGCAACCCTAATTTAGCCAAAGAAATGATTGAAGCGGTTAAGAGAGGTGTTAGTGGACAAATTCCTGTAAGCGTTAAGACAAGAATTGGCCTTAAGACCATAACGACCGAGGAATGGATAGGATTTTTACTTGAGCAGAATTTAGATGCTCTCACTATTCACCTTCGAACCCAGAAAGAAATGTCGAATGTACCCGCTCATTTTGAGGAATTGGAGAAAATTGTTAGACTCAGAAATAAAATAGCTCCAAAAACTGTTTTGATAGCCAATGGTGACATCATGTCCAAATCCCATGGGAAAGAATTAGCCGAAAAATATGATATTGATGGGATAATGATTGGCCGTGGCGTATTTCATAATCCATTTGTCTTTGATGAAACGGTAGACTACGGTTCACAAACTAAAAACCAGAGAATTGAACTTTTGAAAAGACATTTAGATATGTTTGAAAAAGTGTGGGCACATGACCACCCACTTGATGAAAAAGAGATCAGAAAACTTTTCCCACCACTCAAAAGATTTTTCAAAATTTATATATCTGGTTTTGACGGCGCATCAGAACTTCGAGAAAAATTGATGAAAACTAACAATTTAGAAGAAACAAGAAAAATTCTTTCAACTATTCATTCTGAATAAGGAGGTTTCGATTGACGTTCTTCTGATGCTTTTATTATTCCTTCACCTCGTAAATTCCATTTCTCAAGCCATTCAGGATTTTGCGATATAGACTTCGGCGCTTCTTGAGACATAACTTTTCTTCTAAAATCTACCTCAAAATTATTAGCAAGATCTCTAAAAGTTACAGGATCAGGTGGAGCGCATCCTTCATCTATAAGCGTTCCTACAACGTAATAAGGCAAACCGACTACTAATTCTGAGGGTTGTAAAGATTGGAGATTGCTTACTAATTCGCTTACATTTTCTGCTTCTTTACGCATTTCTTTAATTATTATACGAATGCTAAAAC
>CAZEGF010000038.1:0-5701 GCA_964511965.1 uncultured Gammaproteobacteria bacterium | reverse complement strand
GGAGCACGAAAAAGACCACCCAATGCGGTGGTTTTTTTGTGTTTTCAAGAAAAGATTATTCTTACAAAACTAATACCAAAAAAGGTTCTTATAAAATGTTAAAATTAATCAAATGAGTAGGCTTATTACATGCATTTGGTTTGCAAATAACAACGGAGAAGAGGCAGCAAATTACTACATAGACACTTTTAAATCAGCCCCAGGCGGACACTCTGCCACACTTGGTGACATTACAAAATCACCTAAAGGAGATGAATTTCAAGAAGTCTCTGGTAAATCTGAAGGGTCAGTTCTGACAGTCGAATGCGAAATTGATGGAACTAGTTTTATGTTTCTTAATGGTGGACCTCTTGAACAATTCAAACTTAATGGCGCAACGTCTTACATTATTGAATGTGAAACTCAAGAAGAAATTGACTACTTCTGGGAAAAGCTTTCAGCAATCCCTGAAGCAGAGCAGTGCGGATGGTGTACAGATAAATTTGGTGTCACATGGCAGATAACACCAAGAATTTTGGACGAGTTGATGCGCAATCCTGAAAAAGCAGAAGCAGTAACAGCAGTTTTTATGCCAATGAAGAAGCTTAACCTTGAGGAAATAAGAAAAGCCGGCGAATAAAGTTGGCCGTTGAGGAATTATTTTTCAAATATTTCGAAATCCCCTTCTTCAAGCGCATAAATTTGAAGGCTTTTGTCTCCAAACTCTTCTAGCTCTTTTCTAGCCTTATCCCAATCAATTGGTCCTCGCGGATCTGAAGTTCCATATTCGGATTTGAAATGAGCAAGGAATTTTATTGGCAAAATTCCAAGTCCTTCGTTACATTTCCTCCAATCACAGGTCCAATACTGTTTTGAAAGAGCATGAGAAGAAGCAGAGCTTGTTGCAATAACTTTTCCATCCCATATTTTTGGCAGATCAAATTTTCCTAACCAATATTGCACCAAATGATCATCTCCGCCTTGGATGTAAATGACATCTGAATCAGAGCATTGTTTTTCGAAATCATCTGGCATTGCCATAAAAAACTTTGCATGAGTATTTGTAGGAATAAAGGGTGTTAATAATTCTGATTTTTCTTCAAATTTTGTTTCCCAATATTGACGCCCTATCGCAAAGAAGCAAAGTAGGATTTTTGGTTCTTTCCCTATATCTTTAAAAACTTCAGCAAAAAATTTCTTTGCCTTTATTTCATTCCCATCAACATTTCCTGAATTTACAACATATTTAGTCATGTCAAATTTTAACATACGAAATTAAATTCCACTTAAAGGAGAGGTGTGTTGATGCTACATTAGCGAAATACTTTCCTGTTATAATTTGAGTGTGTCAGAACTCAAAACAAAAGTCACCGTTCAGGACCCGGAAGATTTTTTAAATTCAATAGAACCCCAACAGAAAAAACAGGACAGCTTTGTTCTTCTTGAAATGTTTGAAAAAGTAACCGGTGAAAAAGCGGTAATGTGGGGTAGTAGTATTGTAGGATTTGGAAAATATCATTATAAATCTGAAAAAAGTAGACAAGAAGGAGACTGGATGCTGGTTGGATTTTCTCCCCGGAAAGCAAATTTAACTCTCTATATCATGCATGGAAATGAAAAAAACAAAGATTTATTAACAAAACTTGGCAAACATAAAGAGGGAGGGGGATGCTTGTACATCAACAAACTTTCAGATGTGGATCAAAAAATATTAGCAACTCTTATCGACAATTCTTTCCACGCAAAAAGAATGTATTCTACATAAATAAATTGGGAGTATTACCTTCTCCAAATCACTTCTTTCAATCCTTGCAATGTTCAACTTTTAAAATTATATTTGGCTTTACCTTTGCAATAGCCGGAAGCACATGATTTAAAACTTGTTCAGCAGTCATTCTAAATGTATTTCCCTTCCCCGTAATTTTCAGCCATCCATCTTTGTCTTTATAATACTTTTCTGTAAAATTTTTTGTTCCAAGATAAATTGTGTAACTATCATTTTTAAGATTCATTGCTCAAATTGTAACATAGTAAAAGAGAGGACTATAATAAAATGGTGAAAAAGTTAGTAGTGGTCTTAGTAATTGTAGCAATTTCTCTCATCTTTTTATTTGCATTCAATCAGTGGCTTTATCTTCGAAAAGCGCATAGTACTTTTGAAAATTATTATGCATTCCGCGGTTGCATGAAACTCCTTGAAAGAAAAAGTACTTATGGTGTGTGCCAGTTAAAAGATAGCAGCACAATTAAAATTGTTAAATATCATGATAAATGGTATTTAGATGGAGACCTACCATGGGCATGTATTGGAAATGTTTGCTTTGGTTTTTGATATAAGTTTGTAAAAAAATGATAATTTGTTAGAATCAATTAGATATGCCAGATGAAGGAGTAGAGGGAGTAGAAATCCCACAAGGACCGGAGCAGATTGGCCGAAGCGAATTTAGTAAACTCGCAACAATACTTACCCAAAGAGATGCTGATGGATTAAATGTAGTTGGTTGGGGTGGAGACACGCAGACACTTAAAGCTGCCGTTGAATCACAAGAGCTTTTACCTGCCTCTGCTTTTGTTATTGTTGGAAAAGGAGTAGAGACATATCAACGCAAACCCGGAGGGGCTGTGATGGATGACCCAAATGCAATGCGTGCGTTTGCACAGGCTTTGGATGGTGGAGCTGAAATAATTCCTCAAGCGCTTGAGATGAGTGATGTTCAAATCAGAGAACAACTTAAACATTATTTTGAAGCTAAAGGTATCGTGTTTGACGATAAAACAGAACTACAACCTTTCTTGCAAGCCCAGGTTAAAAAAATTAAAGATAAAGCTAATGCCTGGGAAGCTGCAAATAGTTAGTAAATCTTCGTGGAAAAAGTTTTTTTTGATACCTTCAACAACAAAAAAATTTTCTGCTATTTATCAGAACCGGATCCAGAGCAAAAGAAAATTATTATCATGTCTCATGGATTTCGAGGAAATAGCACGGGTCCAGCCAGGCAATTTGTAGATTTCCAAAAACTTCTTAACAAAGATGGATATTCTGTTTTAAGAATTGATTTACCGAACAGTGGTAATTCTGATGGTGACTATATCGATGTCTCTTATGATGAATGGGTGAATGCAATTACTTATTTTGCAAAAAAATTCCTAGACTTAAACTATAAAGTTTCATTGTTGGGACAAAGTATGGGGGCAGCAGCCTCAGTAATCTCAACTTCCAATCAAGATATAAAAAATAGAGTGTCATGCATATTGCTTTGGGTTCCCGGAGTAAACGAAGGAGATTATAAAGGAAATGACAATGAGATTATTGAGGAGGGTGGACAAAAATACAAAGGTAAATTTTGGAAAGAAGCACAAAATACTAATTTTTTTGAATGTTTAGAAGTATATAACGGGAAAATTCATCTTGTTTATGGCGAAAATGATAAATATATAAGCAAAGATTTGAGAGATAAGGTTTTTGAAATTGTCAAAAGAAAAGGAGAATCATGTATGGTTCTTGAAGGACAAGACCATAGCCCGTGGTCATTTGATGCAGCGCAAGAAGTCTACAAAGAAGAGCTGGCTAAATTAAAAGAAGGATTTGCTTCTTAAGAGTATAATTAGAAAGATATGACAAAAAATCCTTTGATTAATTCCGCAAGCGCTTTAGGATACATCATACTTATAAGCACAGCTCTGAATTATGTATCTCACATCAATAAGGGAAAGCCCGATACTATGTTTGCACCCATTGCATTTTTGTCACTTTTCACTTTTTCAGCAGCTCTGATGGGATACTTTTTTCTCTATCAACCAATCCAACTTTATCTTGATGGAAAGAAAAAAGAAGCAACCTACCTTTTTACAAGAACGCTTCTATATTTTGGGATAGTTCCCGTCGTTCTTTTTACCTTATTTCTACTCGGCATCCTACACTAAACCTCATAAGCATAATTTGAACCATTAAGGTATAATCTGCGCAATGGATACCCCGCAAATCTAAAGCGCGCGGGATTGTCCAAAGCACCTGAACAAGTAACCGAAGGAGAAAGTAATGGCTTCAACCACAGTCGCAACCACCCGGTGGAACCAAGCTACCGAAGAGTTTCTCATTTTCATGAGGGACGAAAGGAATGCTTCTGGCAACACGATCAGTGCTTACCACAACGATCTGACCCAGCTGAGAGAATTCTTCGCAAACCAAAGCAAGGGCAATCTCGCCGACGTTTCGGCACAAGATCTCCAAGCGTACGTCTCCCATCTCATGAGTGAAGGAGCCTCAAGCGCGACGCTCGCACGCAGAGTGTCGTGTATAAGGACGTTCTTCGACTTTACGGAGAATTTGGGCCTGACACCCACCAACCCGGCAATGGATTTGACCGGTCCAATTGTTGTTCGCAAAGAAGTTGAGGCGTTAAGCGATGATCAAGCAGAGGTACTTCTTGCTGCTTGCAGAAGTAAGAGGTTCATGCCCAAGCGTGACAGCGCGATGATATGTCTGGCAGTCAGACTAGGTCTCAACTCAAGCGAGATTGTCGGGCTCCGGCTCGATGATTTCGATGAAATCGATGGGACGCTCGTCGTAACTCACAGAGGAAAGAGTCGTGTTATTACACTCCCCGAAGACTGCACGCAGGACATTTTGTCTTACGTCGGATTCGAGAGGTACAGTATTCAAGGAAGTAGGAAGAGTCCTTTCATATTCCTCGGGCAAAAAGGAGAGGTCATGTGCCGTCAGGCACTTTGGATCATCATTAGAGATTGCGCGAATAAAGTCGGCATCACTATGTGTAGTCCGAGACTACTTCGCAATACCGCCGCAAAGCGCATGCTCCGTGACGGAGTGCCGGAAGATCGTATCCGTCAGACACTAGGTCTTTCGGAAAGCAACAAGCTTAATCATTTCCGCTGATGCTACCATCGGTTACGACCCGTGCTCCCCGATCCTTCGGGGAGCACCCACCACACTAGAAATTGGTTATAGAAATTTGTATAAATAAAGACCATACTTACTGTAGGTAAGAATATGACTTCTCAAAGACAAATTTCACTAACAGCAGGCATACTTTATATTCTAACTTTTGTTTCAATTCCCACGCTTTCTCTTTACACTGCAGTAAAAAGTGCAAACTATATATTAGGAGCAGGTCCTGATTCGACAGTTATTATTGGCGCAATTCTTGAAGTGATCGTTGCACTTGCCGGAATTAGCACAGCTGTAGTTCTTTTCCCGATTCTTAAAAAACAAAATGAAACATTGGCTCTTGGGTTAGTTGCAGCCCGCATATTAGAATCTAGTACAATCTTTGTGGGTGTTGCGTTTCTCCTTTCAATTGTTACTTTACGCCAGAGTGGAGCAGGGGTTGAGTCATTAGCAGTAAGTCACACGCTTGCTATTTTGTATGATCGAATTTTTCTTCTCGGACAAAGTTTTATGCCAGCAATATGTGACCTCTTACTCGGATTTATGCTTCTTAGATCACACCTCGTTCCAAAAGGCCTAGCATTAATTGGAATTTTTGGAGGTCCGTTGCTTCTCGTAGGATACTTTGCTGTAATGTTTGGGTTTATTGGACAACACTCCTCATTGGCTGGTTTGTCAGCTGTCCTTGTTGCTCTATTCGAATTTTCTCTTGGAATCTGGCTTATAGTAAAGGGTTTTAATAAAAAAAGCTCTATTTTATAATTTCTACATTTTTTTCAAGTGTCTTGAGCCGTTCTCCATTTGCCTCTCTAA
>CAZEGF010000037.1:0-9054 GCA_964511965.1 uncultured Gammaproteobacteria bacterium | reverse complement strand
AAGGTGGTCATGCGCGGATGGCTTTTGGGTTTTGCTTTTGCACTTGTAGGTCTTTATCTTGCTTTCATACACTAAATGAACAGACTCGCCCTGTCCTTACTCGTCGTAACGGTAATTCTAACAACCCTTGGACTATTTATTCTTTACGAAAGTTCTTCATATACGGCACAACTTGACCTTCACGACAAATATTATTTCATTAAAAATCAAAGTATCTGGATCATTTTAGGTGTAATTGCTGCCATTGTAGTCTCAAGACTCAAAGAAACCTTTTTATATAACGTCTCGTTGCCACTTTTAACAGGAACATTAGTAACTCTTCTTCTAGTCTTTTTGCCGGTAATTGGACTCGAGTTGAATGGTTCTCACCGATGGATTAATTTGGGAATATCTATTTTTCAACCTTCTGAACTTTTAAAAATAACGTTATCTCTTTATTTGGCTTCATGGTTATCGGTTAAGGAAAAGGGGAGGCTTATGGCATTTCTTATTCTTTTGGGAATTGCCAGTGGACTCGTTCTTCTTCAGCCGGATCTTAAAACTTCTTTTATTATTGGAGTTACGTCATTTATCGTTTACTACATTTCAGGTGCTTCAATGCGTGAGGTAGCTCCAATTTTAATTGTGGGACTTTTAGGAATTATTCTTCTTGCCGGAGCAAGCCCTTACCGTGTAAAACGACTAACCGCTTTTCAAAATGTAGATGTAAATAATTTAAATACTACGTCTTATCACACAAAGCAAATTGTTATTGCTCTTGGATCCGGTGGACTAACTGGAGTTGGATTTGGAAATTCCGTCCAAAAATATGCTTATTTACCGGAGCACACTACCGATTCCGTTTTTGCAATATTTGCTGAAGAAGCAGGTTATGTCGGAAGCGTAATTTTAATCGCTATTTATGTTGCTCTATCAACAATTGGTATATTAATTGCAATGAATGCAAAAACTCAATTTGGAAAATTACTTGCAACAGGGATCACTGTTTTTATTACAACTCAAGCACTAATAAATCTTGCTTCTCAAGCCATTTTAATTCCTTTAACTGGGGTACCATTGCCATTTATTTCTTATGGGGGCAGTTCCATGCTTATCAATTTTGTTGCTATCGGACTATTATTTAATATTGCTTTAGAAAAAGGAAATTCGCCGAGAAAAAAAAGTTCTTTGCACCACGTTGGGAAAGGACACTTTGGACGACTTGGTAGAAAATAATTATTATGCGAATTGCTATTACCGGTGGGCATTTTAGTCCTGCTCATTCGGTTATAAAAAAACTAAATAAAAACGATAACATTATAGTTATTGGGAGAAGATTTGCTTTTGAAGGAGACGCAAATGAAACGTATGAGTATCAAGTTTGCAAAAAAGAAGGCATAGCTTTTGCCGAAATAAATGCAGGCAGACTACAACGCAAACTAACTGCGCATTCTATTCCCGCAGCTCTCAAATTCCCCAAAGGTATATATGATGCGATTAAAATTCTTAAAGATTTTAATCCAGATGTAGTCGTTACTTTTGGCGGGTATGTTGGATTGCCGGTAGCTCTTGCCGCATCTATTTTAAAAATTCCTGTTGTTCTTCATGAGCAAACCCAAAATGCAGGACTTTCAGGAAAACTTATTGCAAAAGTAGCTTCAGTTATTTGCGTATCATTTGATACGTCACTTAAGCATTTTAAAAATAAAAACGTTTTATTAACCGGAAATCCAATTCGGGAAGAGATATTAAAATCTAAGAACTTAAAACCTCAAACTTCAAAACCTATCGTATACATAACCGGTGGAAGTACAGGGTCACATGCAATAAATAATGTAGTATATGAAATTTTACCTGAGCTTCTTCAAGAGTTTATTGTTATTCACCAGACCGGCAATTCAAAAGAAACGAAAGATTTTGAACGATTTGAGGGATTTCATGATATGTTGGACAGTAAAATAAGAAAAAACTATATTCTTAGTGAATTTTTTACTCCTGATGAAGTGGCATCTTTTATGGGTAAAGCAACGCTAGTAGTCTCAAGATCGGGTATAAATACGGTATTGGAGCTTATGAGTATGGGTACTGTTAGTCTTTTTATCCCTCTTCCAATTGGGCAAAAAAACGAACAATTGGAAAATGCCCGTTTGTTTGCAAATACCGGACTTGGAGAATATATTTTGCAAAAAGATTTAACCCCCAATTTATTACTTTCAAAGATGCGTGCTATGATAAAAGAACAAAAAAAATATCATAAAAACGTAACTAACGCTCAAAAATATGTGCATTATGATGCGGCTGAAAAAATAGTAGAACAAATATATTTTTATGGAAAACGAAGAGAAGAAAGAAGAACAAGTCAAAGCCCCAAGGACTAAACGAAGAGTTTCACTTTTTAAAAGACGTAAAAAGTCTGACATCCGTCCATTTGTAAAAGAACACAAAAACCGGGCATATAAAAAATTACTTATCCGATTTTCCCTTTTTATACTTTGCCTTTTCTTGCTTGCCGCATTACTTTTTTCTGTAAAAGTTTATGTAATCCCGGCAATTATGCATAAAAATGTCAGTATTTTAAATCCATTAGGAAATGGCTATCCGGATGACGATCAAATTTTAGAAATTCTTCATAATAAAGCAATGGACATAACAGGAATTGAATTTGCTTCGGATTCGGCTTCAGTTGTTTTTCTTTTTCATGGGTCAACTCGAGTATATTTATCAAAAGAAAAAGATATAGGTGGGCAACTTGATATGGTCGATGCAATCTACCGTCAGGTAACAATGGACGGTAAACAAGCAAATTCTATAGATTTGAGGTACAATAAACCCATCGTCAAGTTTTGACGATGTGTTTCGTCCTGACGGACGTAAGCCAATTGTGAAAAATAATAGCCCTATTGTTAATTTTTTGAGTTTTTACTAAACTAGTAAACATATGAAGAATGCAGATATTGTCGTGGGAATCGATATTGGTTCCTCAAAAGTAGCGACTTTGATCGGAAGAGTTGATGAAGACGTTATAAATATTCTCGGAGTAAGTGAATCAGCCTCAAAAGGTGTAAAAAAAGGACAAATTGTAAATATAGAAGAGGCATCTGATTCTATTAACACTTCACTTGATAGCGCAGAGCGAATGGCCGGTCACTCAATTGACCGGGTTTTTGTTTCGGTTTCCGGAGTAAATATAGAATCTCAAAATTCAAAAGGTGTTGTTGCAGTAAGCCAACCAGATGGAGAAATCTCCGAATACGATGTTGAAAGAGTATTGGAAGCAGCTGGTGCAGTTTCACTTCCTTCGACCAGGGAAATAATCCATGTCATTCCAAAAACTTTTACCGTTGATGGTGAGGGTGGGATAAAGGATCCGGTCGGAATGTCTGGAGTAAGACTTGAGGTAGACACTCATATTATTACTGCAAATTCAGCCGGAGTTAAAAATGTAGAAAAAATCCTTTCATCAGAAGCAGGGGTTAATGTCCAAAGTCTCGTCTTTGCCGGACTTGCCTCATCTCTTTCAGTTCTTTCCGACACCGAAAAAGAATTAGGTGTAGTTCTGGCTGACATTGGTGCCGGTGTTACGAATATTGCCATTTATGCAGATGGATCACTTTCGTACACTAGTGTGATACCGATAGGCGCAAGACATATCACAAATGACCTTGCAATTGGTCTTAAAATTTCACTTGAAAGCGCTGAGAAAATTAAATTGTATCTTTCAAAGCACTATACAAGACGGGTAAGAGTTCCTGAACAAGAGGGGCAACGACGAAATCGAGCAGAGGAGGATGAGTTGGATTTAAATGAGTTGCATCTTCCTGAAGACATTAAAAAAGTGTCATCAAAAACATTAGTCGAGGGCATAATAAGGCCAAGGCTTAATGAGCTTTTTACTATGATTGCTTTGGAGATTAAAAAGAGTGGATTTGCAACACAAACCCCAGCCGGACTTGTTATTACGGGTGGAGGAGCAAAAACCGTAGGTGCAGAGGAATCTGCAAAAAGAATGTTGTCTATGACAGTAAGAGTAGGTGTACCTCAAAATATTGCAGGACTTATAGACGATGTCGAGTCTCCAACTTTCTCAACTGCAGTTGGGTTATTGGAATACTCAAGAAATTTCAGAAGTGAAGGAGCTGTTGGCGGCGGGCTTACTAATATGATCCCTAATTTTAAGCTGGATTTTAAAGGAATTTCTTCTATAACAAAAATGCTCAAAAAGTTTCTTCCAAAGCGTTAACAAGGTATTTCCCCATTCGTTGAAAATTGATTTACCATGTGATAGTATTGGGTAACTTTCGTATGTTAATCAAACCTCAAACAGCTAGTTTCGCCAAGATAAGAGTCATGGGTATAGGTGGTGGAGGTGGAAATGCTACAAATTCAATGGTTCTTGACGGACAAATTGAGGGTGTAGACTTTATTGCAGTTAACACTGACGCACAAGCACTTCTCAACTCACAAGCAGCTTCAAAGCTTCAAATCGGAGAAAATATTACTCGTGGACTTGGTTCCGGAGGTAATCCTGAAGTAGGACGAGCAGCAGCTGAAGAGAGTAAAGAGCGGATAAAGCAATTTTTAGAAGGATCAGACATGGTATTTTTGACTGCTGGTATGGGTGGAGGAACGGGGACCGGAGCTTCCGCAGTAATTGCGCAAGTTGCAAAAGAAGTAGGAGCCCTAACCGTTGCAGTTGTTACAAAACCATTTAACTTTGAAGGAACACGACGCATGGTAGCAGCTGAGGATGGAATCGAAGAGTTAAAGGAATATGTTGACACCCTTATTGTTGTCCCAAACCAACGAATTTTGGATAGTGTAGACAAAAAGTTGTCACTTCTTGAAGCATTCCGTGTAGCTGACTCGGTTCTTGGCCACGGAGTCAAAGGAATTTCTGATCTTATTACACAATCCGGATACGTTAATGTAGACTTTGCCGATGTAAAGGCTATCATGAATGATGCAGGAACTGCTCTTATGGGTCTTGGTGTAGGAGTTGGAGAAAATCGGGCTCAAATTGCGGCCAGGCAAGCAATCTCTTCACCACTTTTGGAAGTGTCAATGGATGGTGCGCGTGGGGTGCTCTTTAATATCGCAGGAGGAGAGGATCTTTCACTTCAAGAGGTTGAAGAAGCATCAAGAATTATCACCCAAGCTGCCGATCCGGATGCAAATATCATCTTTGGAGCAACAATAGACAAAGGTGCGTTTGATAGTATTAGAATTACACTTATTGCAACAGGTTTTGATGAGTCGAGAAAGAGATTGCAGCAAATGGTTCAAAGCACCATGGAAGAGCAAAATCAAGATTACAGTCTCAACCAGCAATCTGATCCCAATTCACCATTTGTAAATAATATTTCTACCAGCAATCAAGGATTTTCTGAAGAACCTAGTAAGAAAGACGATGACGAAGAATCCGTCTTTGACATCCCCGCATTTCTAAGACAGAAAAACTAATATTATTAAAATGGCATCAGAAGCTCAAGCTACTGAAAGATTACATCAAGAACCAAGAGAACTGCCTTCTGTTGATTTTATGCTTTCTGTTGGTGAGAAAAAGCCAGAACATTCAGGCGCAGTTTTTATAGGACGGGTCAAGCTTTCTGATGGCGAATATTTTGCCGAACTTCATACTTGGGGTGAGCCTGAAAAAAACTATGGCACTACTGAGCTAAGAATTTCAAGGGGAGTAAATGGGGAGCAATGGAATATTAATCATTACACCGACGGCATGTTATTGTATCTCACAAGAGGTCACTTGCCTACACTTCTTGCTCCAGACGCAGCTGTAGAAGTAGATAGAGTAATGAGTAATCCAGTAGCGTGGCTGATGTATAAAGAGCGCAATACTGCTCCTGGACCGATAACTGATGCTAATATAGATGAAGCGAAATCCCATGTTGATTCCGAATATTTTAGTTCTGTTGGTTCAGCGGTTGATATTCTGGCAGGATTAGTTTCAGCGATTAAACAAAGCTCGCAAGTAGTCTCCCCTGTTGGTCAATAGCCCCCGCATTTTTGAGACAAAAGAATTAATTTTCTTGACAACATTTACAACCTGTACTAACATGGTTATAATATAAGGTATATGATGCAAAAATTAATTACTGTTGGAAATTCCAAAGCATTAACCATCTCCAAGCAAATTTTAGAGCAGGTGGGAAATGTTGATATGGCAAAAGTTCAGTTTGAGGTTTCAAAAAAGAGACTAATTATAGACTTTAGTCCACAAGAAGTTGTAGATTCAGTGATTGATCCTGAAGTATATACTGTTGCTAAAAGTTTACTTAAAAGATACGGTAAAGCTTTTGCGGATCTTGCAAACAAATAGAACCCCGAATGCATGAGATATTTAACAGTTGCAGATGTTCTACTTCTTCATAGCCTTGTAATAGATAGTTTTGGAGGTTCGCATGGTCTGCGAGATCTTAGTCTTTTAGAATCGGCTGTTGGACGACCTCAGGCAACTTATGGTAAAGAAGATTTATATCCAACTCTTTTTTTAAAGGCAGCTGCTCTTGTGCACTCCTTACTTCTAAACCACCAATTCGTAGATGGAAACAAAAGAACGGCGATGTTTTCGGCAATGGAATTTATAGAGTTGAATGGTTATGAGTTTGTGGCAATGCAAGAAGATGTTGTTTTCTCAGCATTGTGGATTGAAAATGACAAACCAGAAATAGACACTATTGCAGATTGGCTAGAGAAGCACTCAAAAAAAGTAACCGGCTAAGTAATTTCAGAATATATTCCCTGTTTTTTGTATTGACAACGTGTTGTTGTATGTATTAATATATCCCTTATAGGGGGATATCCTTCGATAAACTCAGGACAAGTTATGGCATACAGACCGAAAGACACTCACGAAAGAATTACTCACAGACTAAAAATAGCTCGAGGGCATTTGAATAAAGTCATCAAAATGATGGAACAAGATGCGTATTGCATAGATGTGATGCATCAAATGCAGGCTGTAGAATCAGGACTCAAAGAAACTGGAAATTTACTTTTAGAAAATCATCTTAAGTCTTGTGTTTCTGATGCGATAAAAAAGGGGAAAGCTGATGAGTCTATTGCTGAAATCATGGAAGTTTTTAAAAGAAAGAATTGATATCCTATGCCTGAAATTAAGAAAACATATGGAGTAAAGGGAATGCATTGTGCCTCCTGTGTCAGCGTAATTGAGCGAAAACTTAAGAAAGTTGAAGGAGTACTTGACGCAAATGTTAATTTAGCTACAAATAAAGCGACAGTAATGTCTCACCAAAACATATCAGATCACAATCTTTCTGAAGCTCTCAAAGACACAAGTTATGAATTAATTATTGAAGATCATAAAAACCAAGGTCACGACCATAATGGTTCTGAAAATGCAAAGCTCAAAGAAAGCACAATTGTGTCTCTAATACTAATTTTTATTAGTGTTCTCATAATGCTTTGGGAGTTATTTCTACCGGTAAGCTACACACTTTCAGAATTCTTTCACCATCTTCTACCAATATTAGCAACATACATGATGTTTGCTATTGGAAGACCATACCTTTCAGGACTTTGGAGGTTTATCAAATACAAAAGAGCTGACATGGATGCTTTAGTTGGAATTGGTACGTTAGTCGCCTTTTTATATAGTTTTCTCGTTGAGGCATTTGAAACTCCTCTTAAAAATTACATTAATACAGATCATACATATTTTGACGTTGTCATCATAGTAATCGGTCTTATTACATTAGGAAAATATCTTGAAGCTCGTGCAAAATCTCATACTTCGGATGCAATAAAAAAACTTGTTGGTTTGCAGGCTAAAACTGCAAGAGTTGTTGTTGATGGCAAAGAGGTGGATATTCCAATTACTGAAGTAAAAGTCGGAGATATTATTCGAGTCCGTCCAGGGGAAAAAATTCCTGTAGATGGTGTGATAGTTGATGGAGAGTCTTCAGTTGACGAGTCAATGATTACCGGTGAAAGCATTCCTGTTGACAAAACAATAAAAGATCAAGTAATCGGAGCGACTCTGAATAAAACAGGTAGTTTTGTTATGAAAGCGACAAAAGTAGGATCAGACACAATGCTTTCCCAGATAATTAAATTAGTTGAGGATGCTCCGGGTTCAAAAGCTCCAATACAAAGGATGGCTGATACTGTTTCTTCTTATTTCGTACCAGCAGTATTAATTATTTCCGTTTTAACGTTTATCGGATGGATTGTATTAACAGGAAGTTTTATTAATGGATTGGTAAGCATGATAGCTGTTCTGGTTATTGCTTGTCCTTGTGCGATGGGTCTTGCTACTCCGACGGCTATTATGGTTGGAACAGGTAAAGGAGCTGAGAATGGAATACTTATCAAAAACGCAAGAAGTTTGGAAATTGCAAATAAAATCGATACGGTAGTTTTTGATAAAACTGGGACACTTACAAAAGGGGAGCCAGAAGTTGTTGATATTATTCCATTGGATCAAAAAGATGAAAACAAACTCATAAGTCTAGCTGCATCGGTTGAAAAAGGATCAGAGCACTCATTAGCGTTATCGATTATTAAAGAAGCAGAAAGTCTTGGATTAAGTATCTCACAAGTTACTAAGTTTAAAGCTATCTCTGGATTTGGAGTTAGAGGTGTTGTGGGTGAGGATGAAGTTTTTTTTGGAAATAAAAGGTTAATGGACCATGAGAGTATTTCGTATGAAAAGATGCGAGTACGCATTAACAAATTAGAGAATGATGGTAAAACCGCAATGCTTTTAGCAGTAAATAAGAGGCTGGTTGGAGTAGTTGCGGTTGCAGATACAATAAAAGACTCAGCTAGCGATGCCGTAGATGCATTGCAAAAAAGAGGCATAGATGTGTTTATGATTACTGGAGACAACAAGCAAACAGCAGCAGCTATTGCAGAAAAAGTTGGAATAAAGCAGGTGCTATCAGATGTTCTGCCAGAGCAAAAAGCGGCTGAGATCAAAAAACTGCAAGCAAGTGGAAAGAAGGTGGCAATGGTTGGAGACGGTATAAATGATGCCCCTGCGCTTGTCGCTTCTGACATTGGAATTGCAATGGGAACCGGTACTGATGTTGCAATAGA
>CAZEGF010000036.1:0-6096 GCA_964511965.1 uncultured Gammaproteobacteria bacterium | reverse complement strand
GTCGCTGGGTCAGGGTTTCCCCCATTGCCCAATATTCCTGGTTGCTGCCATCCGTAGATGTGGAGCCCGTGTCTCAGTGCCCCTGTGTCTGTTCGACCTCTCAGTCCAGATACCCGTCATAGCCTTGGTGAGCCATTACCTCACCAACTAGCTGATAGGACGCATGTTCCTCCAAAAGCGGGCAGTAAAGCCCTTTACTTCGGAAAGACTATTCCGTATTAGCCCACCTTTCGGCAGGTTATTCAGAACTCTTGGGTAGATCCATACGCGTTACTCACCCGTCCGCCACTGCTCACTCATTTCAACTGCTATCAAGCGAAGATTTGATTCTCCGTTTTAAAAAGCCAATTGAACTACTTCCAGTTTTTAAACCTTTTTCTCTATTCATAGCGTCTTGTTTACTTACAAATGCTTCGTAATAAACAAGCTTCCATGGAATTCCATATCTAGTTGATACGGTTTCCAAACTGTTATGTTGCTTTACCCTGCTTATTAAGTCTGAGGTAAAACCAATATAGATTTTAGTAGTTCTGTATTTTTGGCTTTTTAAAATGTATACGTAGTACATAGAACTATCGTAACAAATAACAACCAAAATGAGTGAGCCGTTCGACTTGCATACCTAAGGCACGCCGCCAGCGTTCATCCTGAGCCAGGATCAAACTCTCAAAAAAATTGCTCTAATAAATTAGAAACAACTTTGAGTGTAGCAATTTTTAGCTTCTAGCTAATAGCTCCTTGCTTCTTGCGAAGCGAGAGGCCAGTTGCTAGTTGCCAGCAGCTGCTACAACTACTTTGTAGTTAATCCTGCTCGTCAATTTACTTTATTTAGAATTGTTCTGTTCATTTAATTGAACAGAAAGAACCTTATAAAAAATTTGAAAAGCAGTTTTCCCACCACTTTTCAAACGTCTATTTGGATATTTAGTTTAACTCAGCTAAATATCCTAATCACTTGTTAAAGAACTTACAGAGAAAATGAGTCGCGAAACTTAATAAGTTTGCGAAGAATTTAGGAAGAAGAAGAATTTTGCATTACTGTAAATTTCATAGTTCCTCCTAAGTCTAAAGACACTATCGCCTTTAACCTCAAATTCATGTAGGTATATGATACCCGATGAGGCTGTTAATGTCAACCATCTCAAACTGCTATAATTTCTATATGCAAAAAGTTCCAAAAGGAATTTATCTTCACTATAAAGGCAACAAATACGAGTTAATAGATATTGTCAGACACTCTGAAACGACAGAGGAAATGGTTTTATACAAACCACTTTACAAAAACAAAGATTTTCCAGATCAGATGTGGGTCAGGCCAAAAGAAATGTTTTTTGAAGATGTAGAAATTCAAGGGAAAAAAATCCCTAGATTTAAATTAATTAAGAAGCAATAAAATCAGCATCTAACGCATTTTCAAAAACCCCTAATTGCTTCAACCATCCAACATATGTCGGTTGCTCCGGTACACCAATTAATAATTTTTTACCTCTTTCACCGTTTTGTAAAAAAACCGTATCGTTACCACCTGTGTGCTCGCTAATATATTCAAAAATATGAGGATACTCACCCAATGATTCCTCTAAATAAATCTCCATATTTCTAGCTTGATTTAATGTCAAAGCGGTTCCTTTATTAACTAGAAGGCTTCTTAGTGCTTTTGATATCATTGATTGTCTCATCTCAATCATAACTTCTTCACTTCGTAAATCAACGAGTGTATCCCAAATCGGTTTCTGTAATTCGCGTGCCACTTTTGAAATTGAAATTCTTACTGCTTCTGATGGTAAAGTGGAAAGTTCAACCGGCAAATCCCTAATAATTCCGGTGAAAGGAGTCTGGTCAAAAAAATTCCTACCTTCAGGAAGTACCTCTCTAAATATAGGCTCATAAGTATCTCTTATCATCTTAGTCCTCCTGTTACTTTAACTTGATTAAGGAGTGCTGGATCATCAAGCAACTTTGCGCATCCCCTTACAACCGTTGTTAGCGGATCATCAACAATTGTGACAGGAAGCTTTGTCCTCTCAACAATTAATTCATCAATTCCTTTGAGTAAGGCTCCTCCGCCGGTCAGTAAAATTCCATGTTCTAAAATATCGGATGTTAGCTCTGGTGGAGTTTCCTCAACTACTTCCATAACACTATCAATGATGTCATTTATAACCGGTCCCATTGCTTCTCGTATTTCACCTTCTGTAATTCTGAGACTCCGTGGCAATCCCCGTTCTACATCACGTCCCCGCACCAAAGCAACTTTTTCAGATGAGGAGTCAGGAGTCACAAGTCGGGAGTCAGAGTGATTGTTTTCTTCTTCTGACTTTTGTCTACTGACTTTTGTCTTTTGACTTTTCGTGAATGCGCTTCCTATTTTTAGTTTTACTTCCTCAGCTGTTTTTTCACCAATGATAAGTCCATGCTTGAGTCTTATATAATGAACTATTGCCTGATCCATGTCATAGCCAGCCATTTTTAAAGAACGATTCACAACAATTCCACCTAAAGAAATTACAGCGATTTCAGTAGTCCCACCACCGATATCAACCGTCATAATTCCGGTTGGTTCAAACACACTGACCCCAGCGCCAATTGCAGCAGCCATAGGTTCTTCTATCAGATAACATTCGCGTGCACCTGCAGAAAGAGCTGATTCCCAAACTGCCCTTCTTTCAACTTCAGTAACACCGCTTGGAATACCCACAACAACCCGAGGGCGGGCAAGTATTGGAAGTCTTCTTCCTGTTTCATGCACTTGCCTTATATAATATTGCAGCATATAGGTTGCACCATCAAAATCAGAAATCACTCCATGCTCTAGTGGTCTAATCGCTTCAATAGTTCCGGGAGTTTTGCCTAGCATTTTTTTTGCTTCAGTTCCGACCGCAATAATTTTTTTTGATCGTAAATGACGAGCGATTATCGATGGTTCACGGATTGCAATACCTTTTCCACGAATAAAAACTAACGTATTTGCAGTTCCTAGATCAATACCAAGATCATGTGAAAAAAGGGAAAATATAGAATCAAACATATATACTATTGTTTCACAAATTATAATCCGCCGCCATGAAATGGCAAGTGCCCTTGGGGTGAAACATAGCAACAAGTATATACTTGTTGAATTCAAAATTCAAAGGTCAAAGCTCAGAACTAGACCGTTTTAACAACATAAACAAATCAACACTCAACAAAATAATTCCTCCATAGAAAACGTGCGATTGAAGAATGACCGGTAGAATATTCGGGTTTGGAAAATTAACTGAAACCAAAACATAAGCGATTGTAATTAGTAAATAGTAAATAGTTTTTGCTTTTATTTTTTTCAAATAAAAAACAGTTGCGTAAAATGGCACAATTAACCATACAAAGTGATGTTGCCACGAAAATGTATTAAATAGAATGCTAATTGTAATAATAATTCCAAAAGATAGCATTGTCGTTAATAGATCTTTTTTCTTGTTATTGAAAAGAACAACAAAAGAGATGAAGACAAACAAAATTGTAAGGACATTTTTTAGAACTATAGAAACATAGCCGGTTCCCAATGATCTTCCCAGTACTCCAGTTATTGACTGGTTATAATAATCAAGTTTCCATGATGACAATAAAAAATCCGGTGCAATTTTCACAATATAATAATATGTTGTAGAAAAAGGGACAAAAAGTAGGACAAGCAGAATGTTTATAAATGCAAATATTAACATACCTATAATTACTCGCTTTTTAAATTTAATTAAAAAATAAAATGGTAGAAAAACAGGGGAAAATTTTATACTAAAAGCAGCACCAAAAATAATTCCAGCCAAACTTTCTTTTTTCTGACTCAAAACCCATAACCCATAACACAAAAGTGACATAACTATAATATTTAGTTGCCCCATTCCTAAAGTAAACTTTGTTGGAAAAGAAATAAAAACCAAGGCCATAAGTATCATGTTTAATTTCGAAAAAAACTGTATTTTAAATATCTTTGTTAAAAATAGTATCGACAGAATTAAAAGAAATATATTGAGCAGTGTCCAAAAGAATTCAGCAAACTGAAATGGCAAAAAAGTAAAAGGAACAAAAAATAAAAAGTCGATAGGTGGATACGAATAAGAAATGGTTAATAATTCGGGATGAGCATAATAATTGATACCTTTTAAAAAATATTCTGATACATGATAATAAGCACTAAAATCCGGGTATAATCCTAAAAATAGTACTTTTAGAAGCCAGGCAAAAGACAAAAGACAGATGAATGCAGACAGTAGATAGGAGAATTTAATGTATTTTTCCATTTCCCTTTTCGCTTTAATATGATACACTTTTTCAATGAGAAAGCACATCGACAGGATAAATAAAGCGATCGAAATCCTCTTCTACTCGATGTTTTTGACAGCACCTCTTGCTATGTATCCAACCACAAGCGAGCTTTTTGAATTTAATAAAATGTGGCTTGTATACATTTATAGTCTTATTCTGTTATTTCTTTGGGGGACAAAAATTATTATACAGAGGCGGTTTGTAATACGCCGCTCTTTTTTCGATATTCCATTACTTCTTTTTCTTTCTTCTCAAATTATCTCAACACTTTTTTCGCTAGATCCACATACATCTTTTTGGGGATATTATTCTCGTTTTAACGGTGGTCTTCTTTCGATGCTTTGCTATGTTTTCCTCTATTTCGCTTTTTCAACAAATATTCTTTCTTCCGATAAGGCTGAAAGTGTCAAAAAAACCAGCAGAATGCTCTTTGCAGTATTTGTATCAGGAATTTTAGTTGCTTTTTGGGGTCTTCCTTCCCATTTTGGATATGATCCAACATGCCTTGCCTTCCGTGGAACATTTGATGTTTCGTGTTGGACAGATGCTTTCCAACCGAGGGTACGTATGTTTTCAACAATGGGTCAACCTAACTGGTTAGCAGCCTTTCTATTGATACTTATTCCGATAACCACAGCTTACATAATAAATTCAGTAAAGGAAATAAAGAAAAATAAATTTTTTGATATTCCTCTCTTTAAAACAGTAGGATTTGGAATTGTACTATTTGTCTTTTACTTTGACATGGTGTGGACCCTTTCGCAATCCGGATTCGTCGGATTTTGGGCAGGAAATTTTGTTTTTGTAGTTCTTTATGCAATTCTAATCTTACGGAAAAATTCATTTTCTATTCCAAAAGCTATTAAGCAAAAAAGCTTTCAAACTTTATTGATTATCCAGATACTATTTGTTGTAACTACTTTCTTCACTGCAAACCCAATTCCAAGATTTCAGTTCTTTAATTTCAGAACCATGATGGAAAAATCTATTGCAAAAAAAGCACCAACAGTCACTCCCAAAATTGTTCAACCGACTCCTGCTCCTGCAGCCGGCCCATCACTTGAATCAAGTATCACCGGGTCCGGAGCAATCCGTAAAATTGTTTGGAAAGGTGCTATTCAAATCTGGAAAGCATACCCACTTTTTGGATCAGGAGTCGAAACCTACGCATTTGCTTATTACAAATATCGTCCAATAGAACACAATTTAACGTCTGAGTGGGATTATCTTTATAATAAAGCGCACAATGAATTTCTGAATTATTTAGCAACAACCGGCGCATATGGACTCGGTACTTACTTATTATTCCTCGGTGCTTTCTTATACTTTGGGTTACGCTACTTTGCCGGTCAATTTAAGAAAGGACTAACAGGCAATCCCGTTCTACCCGCTCTTATTGGCTCGTTCATCGGTATACAAGTTAGTAACTTCTTTGGTTTTTCTGTCGTCGAAGTTAACTTGTTGATGTTTTTAATTCCTCTTTTTTATATCAGCATCGCAAAACCTTCAACTAAATTTTTTGAATTTCCAAAAGGAGAAACCGAAGACTATGCTCCCTCTCAAGGTCCTGGCACAGGACGGGTTATGATTATTGGAGGATTAGGAATATTTTGTCTTTACAGCATTTTCTTTTTAATAAATTTTTGGAATGCGGATATTAATTATGGTCTTGGATATAATTACAACAGAATAAATGAATTTCAAATTGCAAATCCTTCACTTGAGAAGGCGGTTGCTATGCGAGGTGGTGAGGATTTATATAAAAATGAGTTATCAGTAAATCTAGCGGCACTA
>CAZEGF010000035.1:0-3985 GCA_964511965.1 uncultured Gammaproteobacteria bacterium | reverse complement strand
CCATTACAGAATGCGAGGTTATTTGATCCATCAAGACAGAGAGTATTTCCGTTTTGTGTTTGAAGTCCATTGATCTGAATCCTCTCTGTTGCTGATGTGTTAAATACGACATTGTTACCAGTCGATGGGGCAAAAACAGCTGCTCCTGATGCAAGGAATGTGTTTCCATTAGAAATGGTAAGACCTCCGTTAAATGTAGCAAGACCGGTAACGTCAAGGGTGCTTCCAAGAGTTGTAGCACCTGTACCGACTGTAAAGGAATTTGATCCCGTGACTGAAGTATTTCCGTTCAATGAAACAGCTCCGGTTCCTGTTGAGAATGTACCTGTACCGATTTGGCTTATATTGTTATTAAAGGTTGCAGCACCTTGAACACTTAAAAGTCCGGTTATGTCAGTGTTTCCGGCAATTTGAACGAGTCCGGTTGTATTGCCTCCTATAGTTAAAGTATTTAAATCAGTTGACTGAATAGAACGAGGCCCACCAGTCAGGGTAAGATTGCCTGAGAAAGAGGCATTTCCAGTTGTAGTAAGCGTTGTGAAATTACCAGTTGATGGGGTTGTTGCTCCAATAGCTGTACCATTAATTCCTGTAGCGGTAGTATTAAAGTTAGAGGATGTGAAAGTTAGCGCATTTCCACCAGCATCAATAGTAGATGCTCCAAGTCCGGTAAGCGCAATTGCACCAGAAGAACCTGTTATATTAACGGCGCCAGCAGTGACAGTAAGTCCATTTGAGGCGGTCAAAAGTCCGTTTGAAGTAATAGTTCCGCCTGTGGTTGTTGTAATGTTACCAACAGTCGTAAGATTACCGCTTTCTGATATAGAAAGAGTAGCAGATCCACTTGATTGTATAGCAAGAGCATTTTGAATAGAGGCATTCGTATCATTTATTACAAAAGCAGCGCTTCCTGTTCCTGCATTAGTGAGTGTAAATTGGCGGGAAGCAAGATCTGCCAGTGTAAAGTCAATATTGCCATGAAGGTCGTTTGCCACAATTGTATTTCCTGAATTGTATGCCTGCTGTAAAGTGACATTAAGAGCGTTTGAAGAACAAACTGATAATTCATTTAACCCATTTCGGCATACAACCGTAGCACCCACAGTGCCTGACAAATTTGGAATCTTCGTAATTGTATTTAGTACTATCTGCCCCGTACCATCAGGAGACAAAGTCAGATCCTCATTTGAGTTCGTAGTTATATCAGTTGCTGCACCTGAGAATATGAGCCCGGTAGAACCAATAGTTTTATTTGAAAGAGTCTGGCTTTGATTTGCAAAAATAAATGTATCGTCTGCAGTGAGTGCTGGGATGGTGGCAAATCTTGACGCGGAAGGCGCAAGAGATGTAATTGTTGTCGTATTGGTAGTCCCAAGAACAATCTGATTTGTTGCGTTGCTAAGATTTAATGTAGCAAAAGTCGGAGACGATGTTGCTGCAATATCCTGCGGTAGTGAAAGTGCGATAGTTCCAGACCCATTGGTCACGAGAACTTGATTTGACGTTCCGGTAATAGTATTGAGAGTAAACCCTGTCCCGTTGCCGATAGGAAGCGCACCATTTGGAGCCGTGGAGCCATCAAAACCGGTTCCACCTCTAACTGGTGCGAGTTGTTGCTCGGTAGCGAGTACTCCAGACGCGTTATTTATTACAACTCCAGCAGTTACGAATGGCGAAATAGTAACTGAAGTATTGGCAGTTAATGTAGTGACAACTGCGGTTGATGGAGTTGTTGCACCAATCGCAGTATTATTAATTCCAGTTGCTGTCACGTTAAAGTTGCCGGCACCGATGAGTAAATTATTTACACCGAATTGTAATGTTGAGGCTGAAAGACCTGACAATGTTAGCGCTCCCGATGTGCCTGTAATATTAACTACACCGGTTGTTACTGTAAGACCATTTGATGCGGTGAGAAGTCCATTTGAAGTTATGGTTCCCGCTCCTGTTGTTAAAATGTTTCCACTCGTCGAAAGATTCCCAACTGAGGTAAGATTACCGTTTTCGGAAATTGTCAACGTTGCAGCGCCACTAGATTGTGCCTGGAATACATCCTGAATCGATGCATTGGTATCATTGATAACAAAAGCGGCAGATCCCGTACCGGCATTTGTAAGAGTAAATTGCCTGGATGAAAGGTCGGCTAGAGTAAAGTCTATATTTCCTTCAGCATCAGTAGCACTGATAGTGTTTCCTGCTTCGTACGCAAGTTGTAGGGAAATGTTAGCAGCATTTGCCGGACATTCTGTTATTTGATGGGTTGAATTATCACGGCAAAGAGTAGTACCGCTAACTCCTGCTGTTGGTAGGTTTTCGAGTCTAGTGATGTTTGAAAGAACAATCTGGCCGGTACCATCAGGAGAAAATGTTAGATCTTGATTCGAAACTGTTGTTATATCAGTAGCAACACCACTAAATGTTAAAGATCCCGTAGCGGTAATCGCACCGGTTGATAGACTACTGCTGGTTAGAGATCCAGTTGTAATCAAATTTCCATTCTCATTAATCGTAAGGGTCGCCGATCCACTACTTTGTATTTGTAGAGCATTTTGGATTGAAGCATTTGTGTCATTTATAACAAAAGCTGCGCTGCCGGTTCCTGCATTTGTAAGAGTAAATTGCCTTGATGAAAGATCGGCTAGAGTAAAGTCTATATTTCCTTCAGCATCAGTAGCGCTGATAGTGTTACCGGCTTCGTACGCAAGTTGTAAGGAAATATTTGCAGCATTTGCAGGACATTCCGTTATTTGATGAGTAGAGTCATCACGGCAAAGGGTTGTACCACTAACTCCTGCGACCGGAAGGTTTTCAAGTCGCGATATGTTTGACAAAACAATTTGACCGGTGCCGTTTGGAGTTATTGTCAGGTCTTCATTAGAAACAGTTACAATGTCATTTGCCGCTCCGGAGAAAACAAGGCCTGAAGCTCCAATTGTTTTGTTGGTTAAAGTTTGTGTTTGGGTTGCAAAAATAAATGTATCATCAACTGTGAGTGCTGGAATTGTTGCTATCCTTGGAGCAGCTGGAGCAGGCGAATTAATCGTTGTGGTGTTGATTGTTCCAAGCGAAATTTGATTTGTTGTAGCTGCAAGGCCGAGATTTCCGGCATCAGAAAGAGTTGCTATATTATCCAATGCATTATTTACAAATGCCAGTTGGTAAGTTGGAGAAGTTGACAAAATTTGGTTTTGAAGACTGAATGTCAAATTGTTTGAGGAAGCTCCATTCCAATATGATCCCTGCAAAGATAATAGATTTGAGTTATTCAATGTTGCACCACTTGTAGAAGTAGCTAGTCTAAGTAGTGACAGAGTGTCAACACCTGTCTGATCACCAACATTAAATGCCGATAGCGATGTCACAGTTGTTCCGTTATCTGAAATGTTTGAGTCTCCAATATTGGACCCTGTTACGGTAAATTTAGCAAGTCTATTGAGTGTTCCGGATCCGCCAACGACTCCTCCTGATCCGGCACAGTTTCCAACCGTAAGACAGACAGTTCCATCATAGTCAGGGATTGCTATCGTTCTGACAGTTCCTGTTGTAATTTGACTTAAATCAAATACAAATTGCTTTGTATTATCACTACTATTTTGGAAAGTAATAGAATTGTCGGTTAGCAATTTATTGGTTAATGTCTGGCTTTGATTAGCAAAAATAAATGTATCATTGGCTGTTAGTCCAGGAATGGTTGCAATTCTTGCAGCAGATGGTGCAACAGAATTTATTGTTGTTGTGTTAGTAGTCCCCAAGACTAATTGGTTTGTAACTGCTTGAGAGGTAAGAATGCCAGCTGTTGTAAGATTTCCATTCTCATTGATCGTCAAAGTTGCAGATCCGCTTGATTGGATTTGCAAGGCATTTTGAACAGAAGCATTTGTGTCATTTATAACCAAAGCGGAGGATGCAGTACCTGCATTTGTAAGAAGCAATGCTCTTGATGAAAGATCAGCAAGAGTAAGAGATATGTCGCCAAATGAGTCAG
>CAZEGF010000034.1:0-9390 GCA_964511965.1 uncultured Gammaproteobacteria bacterium | reverse complement strand
ATAGTCTTTTGAATTTCTTGCAAAATCCTGCTATAATTCACAGTCTAACGCAAAGACGCAAGCATGTCTTTATCCGTTAAGCTCTTTAACAGAACGTGCAAAATATTAGTTGTTTGCTCCGTCTGTAAGAGTATGAGAAATTCTCATATTTTTACAGGCGGGGTAAACGGGAGGACTAAGTTGTCAGCTCTGAAACCCTGGGGGGAATTCGTCATATGTCCGGATCTTCCGGGCATGCTCCTTCAGATGGTCCGCGCCAAAGGCGTGGGCGATTTATGGGGAGAGATCAATCACGTAAGCTTCGATGGGCGAGAACTCATCGTTACGCTTTCGTGGACAACCAACGCCGACCCGCGAAGGGGTCGGGCAAAACGGACCCTGGCGGGAACAACTCTCCGGCTTCTACCGGAAGAAAAAGGTGGGGCGTATTATACGTCCTGCGCCGCGCTCGGCCTACGTGACCTGAACTCGGGAAGCGAATGTTTTTTCCGCTCTCCAGCGATCAGGACATCAAAGCAAGGCCGCGGCCTCGCACCCAAAATCGTCGCCGTCTAGGCGACACCAGGAAGAGAGGTTTAGAACATGCCTAATAAGTCGTTTTTCTTGACGGCCGAGCTCTGTCAGAGGGTCTTTGACCGGCAGAGAGATCATCTCCTCGAAACGGTAGCGGACAAAAACCGCAAAGCTTTTGCGATTGCGGTCCTGAATCCCGTAATCTCGTTCGAGGAAGCTCAAGGCAACGTCAACTGGTTCAACGTTCTCGTCTGGGAGGGTCACGTCGGTGAGGCTGAGAATCTCTCCAGGTATAAGGAGATGGCTCGCCTCAAAGCACTTGAGGCTCTCCGCCTCCGCGACTCAGGTCACTCAGTGTGGCTACATCAACCAGCCAGGCTCCGGATGGGCCAGGTTGGGTGGTACGGTGGCGTTTATGTCCATGGTATCCCCGCTGGCGGATCGGGTTTGGACGAAATGTCCGATGACACCGTGACCAGGGTGTTTGCGGAGGCCCTTCACGAAGAAATATGCAACAGCTTCCCCTGGAATGGCAAGAGGCCTGGGGGAATGGAAAGGGCTGCATTTATCAGCATGGGTGACGGCTTTCTAAGAGGCCAATCCTGACCTCCTGCACGTTCGAAAACTGGGCCCGCCTGTCTGGCGGGCCCTCATTCTTATTCCTGGAATGAGTGGCGTTTCTGAAAATCTTCACGTCCAAGCCATGCAGCAAGACCTAATGACGTCATAGCTCCTGTAATTTGTAAAATTTCTTTACATTTTACTGAAACGTAAGGTGTTTCCTTTTTTAAACTACGAGCTATTGTATCAACTGCTAAGCCATCTCCGTATTGATCCAAAATAAAACGGTCTAATTCTTCAAAAAGAGGAACATTGTCAGTTAAAAATGATGGTACGGCAAGCCTTTCAGTTGCTACAGCAATTCTTACAGCCCGATGTAAGGCTATCCGTTCATCTGGTGCGGCAATTTCAAGTGTATCTATAAATCGCTTAGGATATTCATCGAGATTCGTATTAGAAATACCGAGCTCATCAGCTATTCTGGAATTTGTAAAACCTTGCATTTTCAGATTGAGGACCTCCCTGGTTATAGCAGCACGTTGTCGGCTCTGGGCTCTTTGATCGAATTCAGCTCTTGATTTTCCGGTAAAACGACCTTGCTGCTGAAATGTTTTCTTCGTATGAGCTACAACTTTTGTTATTCCACAGAGCTTACATCGTTCTATGTGTTGAGACTCCTCATTGCTTTCAATGAGCCATCTGTGTACGCACAGTTCTTGAAGAGGAGGAAATTGCTCCGATTCTGTTCCCATAAATTAGAACACAAATTATAATAAAGAATTTTTTGTATTACTAGTGGAGGAATAAGATATAGTAAATAATAGATAATATTATCCTATATATACCAAAGCCTATAAAATTATTTTTTGCCACGAATTTTAATAACCATTTGATTACAATCAATGCAACAACAAAAGATATCAATATTCCAACAATGAGATCAAACCCCTGCGTTGCTGTAAAAGTGTGTGCAGATTTTATGACATCAACTCCTGTAGCAACTAGCATTGTTGGGATTGCGAGAAGAAATGAAAATTCGACAGCAGACTCCCTATCAAATTTGAGAATCATGCCCCCGAAAATAGAAGCAGCGGATCTAGATACTCCAGGAATCATAGAAACTGACTGTATCAATCCAATAATAAGAGCATCTTTGTAGCTCAAATTTTTCAAGCTTCTAGCTTCTGGATTCTGGCTTTTAGCTTTTGATTTGAAATATAGCTCAAGAGCAATAATAGCAATTCCTCCTATAAATAGGGCAACGACCGGAACAATAGGATGCCCCAATAATTCTTTAATATGTTTTAAAAACAAAAATCCCAAAATGCCTGTCGGAATAAATCCGACACATGCTTTTAGAAAAAGATATTTATTTTTTATAATCCTTCTTATATATATAAGAGCAACTGCACCAATTGCTCCGATCTGAATTGCAATTTCAAAAGTTGATAAAAAATCGGATGTAGTAATTCCTAAGAGATGGGATGTAAGAATGAGATGGGCAGTTGATGAAATCGGAAGAAATTCCGTTAGTCCTTCGACAATTGAGAGTATGACAACTTGAAAGAGATCCATTTATATAGAATAAAGAATTAAGAGGTAAGAATCAAGGTAAAATCTCAAGAACTGTTAGATTGGATAATACAAACACATATTTTGTACTATTAATATGTTCATCGTCATACTTACTTGATGCTTAATTCTTGCCCTTTTATTCTAATGTCTTGACATCAATTTCTATCGCGATATACTTTATATGCTCTTATACAAAGCGAAAGCGGAGTAAAGAGCAATAAGCTCTTAGGTAGATTGGAAAATGGTAATGTTTTCCTCTACAAGTTTCGAAACAGGGTATGTTCCATTTATTTGGAACAAACAGGGCAAATTGTTATAGCTCTAGGGTTGTAACTGAGTCTAACCCGCTTAATGTTTCGGGGAATCGCTATTTTCCATTCACTTGGGAGCAGGATTTATTCAGTTCCTATTTAGGCAGTCTCCAGTTTTTAGTTTTTTAATTTGTTTTGGTTCAAATGATATTCTTTGATATACTTTTGATACTGTTTCCTTAGTCGTTATCCCCGAATGGGTACATTTACGATATAATAAGCAAATTGGACAGTCTTTTTGTGAAAAATATGGACAAATGTCCAGTATTTTGAACCTGTGAAATGTAGAAAGTGGTTAGGAAGATTATGTTAAGCCGATGTGGCTCAATGAGATCGCAATTTGCAAAACAAATTGTAGAGAAGTAATAATGCCTGAGTAACTCAGTGGTAGAGTAGCTCTTTCGTAAAGAGCAAGTCGTGGGTTCAAGTCCCACCTCAGGCTCCAAACCTCATCCTATTTTTACATCCCATAGTCTTGACTTTTACCCCATTTTTTGCTATAATTTCCGTCTGTTTTGAACTTAAATAGAGAACTAGCTTTTCTGTGGACAGTTCAACACATGCACTTTAATAATCCGAGATTGGTTAATTTATAAAGGCACAGATTGTTAGCCCCGCATTGGAAGTTACATATTGGCTTTTGGTGCGGGGTTCAACAATACTATGCCCCATGGATATTCCTTTGGAATACCTCACCGTTGACAACTACCATGACCCTGGAGGAGGTACCGCCGTGGCTGCACATCTGCCCGGCCCGGTCGTCATCTCCAAGGAGAGTTACCGGGTCATCGTGACCCGAAAGAAATCTGGTAGAGTCGTCTTCCACGCTGGTCAGTCTATGAACATGAATGGGGTGAAAGTATACCCCTACCGTCCACCTCGGCCTCGACAGAGAATCGTTGCTGAGCTTGAGACTAACCCTGATGGATCCTATTTGGTTGACTCGCAAGGTCAACTTCGTGCAAGTGCTTGGAACTACGAGCACGAGTACAGGAAACGTCAGACGAAACTTACCGCACACAAATCACTTGAGAAGTCTTCACCCACAAGGCGATAACAACTCATCCAAAAACAACGGGGAGATAGTCATGGTTTTCATCCAGAATGTTACGGTTCACTGCACAGGCAAGGGTGGAGTCCTCGCAAGGACACCTCACGGCCAGAAAGTGATCGTACCGCACCGCACGTTCCGGCCGATTGCCCAGCTTCCAGACGGAGGCTTGGTTCTCAGCGCCAAAGTTGGAACGGTCGTCGAAGAGACGGCCTGCTTCCAGCACCCTTCGCCACGCGAAGTGCTTGTAGCCAGGATCAGGGAGTTTGATGGCATGCTCTACGCAGTCGCGTGGAACTTTGCTCACCATCACGACAACGCAGCCGATGCGGCTGCAGAACGGGCAGGTCTATCTAACTACGAGCCTGTAGGAACCCGTGTTTTCAACCGGGTTAAGAGGGCATCATAAGGAGGGGACAGTGCGAGAGTCTATTTATCTTGGGGATGACAAACTCCTCACGATCGAGACGCCACTTGAGGCTCCACAGCCTCCACTTGACAGTGGGTGGTGGAGATTTCAGGTGAAAACTCTCCGCGCTAAGCCAGAGCACATCTTCGAACTGCGGATCAAAAACGCAGGAACTCGGTTTGAATTCCTGGCCTCATGGCTGTCAGACATCACGGGTCACACCGTTGGTCGCGACAACAATCCCGCCATTGTGCGGGTGTTGGTGACAGCAGCCAAAAGTCTACCCAGAGTTCAGCTCACATAGTACAGAAGGAGGGTCAACCATGTCACAGGTAATACATCTGGCTTCGGGTACGGAGCTGAGGATCGAGTCACCTCGTGAGGCTCCACAACTTCCGCTTGACGGCGGATGGTGGAGAATCGTGGTCACCAAACCGGGCGAGCCTGAGGAACTCCTCGGCGAGCTTCAAACCAAGGACGCAAGAAGCAAAATCTGCTTCATCTACTCCTGGGTCGCGAGCA
This sequence comes from uncultured Gammaproteobacteria bacterium, assembly GCA_964511965.1. Taxonomy (GTDB): domain Bacteria; phylum Patescibacteriota; class Microgenomatia; order Levybacterales; family GWA1-39-11; genus JAUSNA01. Next base: position 4,448 of record CAZEGF010000034.1, on the reverse strand, counting down.
TCACCGGGTTTCCTCCCGTAGGGTATCCTGACCGGAATCTCTACACGTCTTCCACGTGGCGCTCAGTCATCGAGTCGGCCATCAATCACGCCTGATTCGAGGCATCACATAACAATAATCCCGCCATCCGGCGGGCTCCAACCGGAAGAACACGAGGAGTCGATTCATTGGAGACCATTGTTCAGGATCAGTCAGCGGAGCGCACCTACTACTACGGAAAGTGCGCAAACGGCCAAGGCATCAAGTTCCACACGGGACACGAGGTCGTACCGTACACCCGAGACGACAGCATTTATGCGGTCAAGACCCACTGCGGCAACCAGATCTTCCAGGAGAACGAGGGACAACGTCCCCCGGATGTTCCAACGGACGAGCTCTGCAAGAGTTGTTACCGGTCTTTCGCTTGGTCCGAGATGCAAAAAGCTCTCGAACACAAGCGTCAGGTCGAGGACGAAGTCGCAGCTAAGCTCGACGATCTGGCAGCTCAGGTTGAGTCCAACGACATGAACACCATTGGCGTCGTGCGCGCACTGCACAGCATGTCCGAGCATCTTCGTCACCGGGTTCAGCCCGTTTCAGGCGCCGAGCAGAAGAATCATCTCAAGCTCGTCTCCAACGGCGGAACAAACTAGACCAACCAACAACAACCAATCCCGGATCGGGCCCCGCATTCACTGCGGGGCCATATCCCATAATATTTGATTTGAACCTCAGAACTTGATATAATCCATCCTACGTTTTATCTTAAGCCACGGCATTTGCTGTCGTGGGGAAAGATATAACAGCACATTTACAACTTGCGAAAGATTAATTTATAAAGTTTGTTAGTGCCGCCGTGTTTATTAGATATTAGTTAATAGTTATAAGTTGATAGCATATTTTTGCTACTAACTACTAGCTAATAACTATTAACTAGTAGCCGAGGTGGCACTAACATCAACAGTACCCCGCCGGGTCCGAAAGGACAGAGAACCCAATTCAGCCAGGGAGGGCATGAAGTGGCAAAAAGCATTAGCGATATGTTCCTGAGCAATGGGCACCTGAAAACAGAGTACCTACTAAACTACATGGGGGGTATATACAAAGAAGGCTCCCTTGAGGAACAAACGATCGTAGGGCACCTTAAATTTCAGTGCCCAACCAACAGTTGTCGTTCTCGAGTCCTACAAAAGACAGGCAACGATGTTCTCGCTGTCATCGAAAAAGAGGAGAAGAAGGGGATATTGAGCCGCATAGGCTCTTTATTCCATCGTCTCTTTGGAGGCAACGAGCCGTTCCACGGCTAATACTGGGTCCTAACGGACAGAGATCACAATTCAGCCCTACGGGGCAGGAGTATATACCAGCATGTCGCATGCACTTGTCATCATCCAACACGCAGCCATTCAACGAGGTATCACCTTTAAAATCCTTGCGGGATTGGAGAAGCGCCAATTGGCGCTCTGCGCCATCAAGTCAATGAATCTCACCCAGGAGCAAGTAGATAAGTTCTACCGCAAAGAACCGGAAAGACCATATAACCCCGGTTTGAATGAACTAATGCTCGGTGAGGCAGTCATCGCGATGTACCATGGTAAAGAGGAATTCGTTATCGAAACTCTTTATCGGTGCATCGGAGGCGACTATCTACACCATATCGGAACAGTCATGGAGAATTTTACTGGGTCTTATTGGGACCTACAAAAATTGGTCACAATCGGAGGAGAAAAGAGAATATCTATCTTCTTCCGTCCAAGCGAGCACGTCGGTTGCAAAATCGGGTCCTAACGGACAGAGACCACAATTCAGCCCTACGGGGCAGGAGGAACCATGGAAAGAGTACTAGAGGTTGCTATCATCGCGCTTGGAATTCTCGTCCTGGAAGCGATGGCATTCGCCTTTGACAGGGGCAAAAAGGCATACGATGCCTCAACGCCACCGGTTGGCAAAAAGGAGATCCTGAACGCGACGTACTACATCGTCAAAGTTCTGATCCTCCTGGTGCTGACCACAATCCTAGCATGCATCTGGTACCACGAGTACCGGTAGGTACTGAAAGGAGTTCCAGTCATGGCCGATAAGGCAGAAGACACGGTAGGTCCAAACCGCTACGGATGGTGGTCTTCTAACGACTACGCTAGTCGTAGGAGGGTATTGGTCTACCACAAGAAGCAAACCTACGAGCAGAAGTCTGCAGGGGAGCCTCTAGTAGAGGTCAGGGTGACGGGAGTCACCTCTGATAAGAAGGGCTACGGGTATTACTGGGAAGACAAGGTCGAGCTTGGAGAACTCGAACCCAAATTCCTCTACGAGGAGCCCACAATTGGTCCAAAGGCCGAGGAGGCACTTCAATTGTAATCTTTCGCAAGGTAACGTCCCGCTCCCCAATCGGGGGGCGGGGCAACCCACATATATAAATAACTCAACCTATAATATTTGATTTACCCTCTATTTATGATATAATCTTTACCTTTACTTGAATTAAGTGGGGCATATGCTTGCCTTATTAGGTTTGAGTAATAGCACATTACCCTTCGAGAACCTCAGGGTTCGAAGAACGGGCAAAGAATGTGGTTCTTTAAAATTGCAAGAGAATTTACTTTTGCAGGTGACACCGGGTCCAGGAAATAGTTACTAGTAACTAGGAAATAGGATTAAATTGATTTTTTTCCTAATCACTAATTACTTATTACTAATTCCTGAATCAGTTGTCGCCTGCAACTTTTTACCTTCAGGCGTCGCAATCCAGTCTTGGGAGGACTAAGAATGAATACCGTCGTCAATGGGGTAAAACCCACCAATCAATCCGTCGACCCAGACTTCGACAACTACCACAGGCACAACCGCCAGTGGTACCCCGAAGCGACCAAGTCGTCCCGCAAGGGCGAATCAACTGGGCCTGGCCTCATCGGCCTGACCCACAACCCGATTTATCCGGATCGTTCCGGATAACACCATCCCGAGGAGGGACAGACATATGGTGGCGGTTGAAAGAACGCTCTTCTTCATCAAGCCTGACGGAGTAGAGCGGAAGCTGATTGGTCAATGCGTCCAACGAATAGAAGAGCACGGACTTCGAGTTGTCGGCGCCAAAATGGTGTGGCTCACTTGGCAGCAAGCCGAGTTACACTATATCGAGCACAAGGACAAGCCTCATTTCAAGGCCCTTTTGAACTCAATCACCAAGGGTCCAGTTATGATGTTTGTCTTCCAGGGCCCTAACGCCGTCAAAATCGTTAGGTCGGAGCTTGGTCCAGCCAAGGATCCGCCCAAAGGGACGATCCGCGGAGATCTCGCCACGAGCATCTCCGAGAACGTCGCTCACGCGGCAGACAGCCGCAAAGCGGCAAAGCGGGAGATCAAGCTGCATTTTGCGCTAACCGAACTCCTAGATAAGGAGCGTGCCAGTGGCCCAAGCATCGATGAGTAGGCTTATAGCCATCTCTTGCAATCGTTTCGAGAACATCGGAACACCAATACCCGGCCCACCCCGCGGCCGGGTATACACCCCCAAATTCCAGTGATATAATCATCCAACTCAAATGAAGTAGAGGAAAAAGCTTTTTCTACGGAGTTTTAGCACATTTACAACTTGTGAGAGAGTACTTTCTGTTCTTTCATTTCTAGGGACAATATTTGCCTCCGGAAATGAAAGAACAGGGAGGGAAAATTGGAAGTGCGAAGATTTATGTTCGCAGCGGTTCCAGCAATCGCATTCGTAGTCCTCATTGGCACGTATACGCTCATGCCGGCAATTGGTACCATGATATCGATCCTGGTGATTGTTCTGGCATTGGCAATACCCGGTATTGCTGTGCGTTACCAAAAAGTCCGGACCAAACGCAAGTCAGTCCGGTTCATTCTTGACGTCAAAGGCACGACCTATTTGGTCGTACTTTTCGTCATCATCAACGGAACCATCGAAACACGCGAGCGGTTCACGAAACCACAGTACTGGCAGGCAGTTATCCGGATTCCGGAGAATATGTCAGAGTCAGACAAAATGGTTGAGGCAGCTGTTATTGACTGTGTCAACGCCGCCGTCCGAATGTACAACATTTCCACCTCAAGAAGGGGTGTAAACAAGTTGCGAGTTCTAGATGACCTAACCGTCAAGCCTGTAAAGGCCTAGCCCGCTACCAAGTGGAGAAAGAAGTGAGATACATGATTCCACACACCCAAGGCACACCCGTTTATCTGAGTATGGTTGCGACATTCATTGAGCGTTTCAACCAAGAACAGCATACGCTCGGTGAGCTAAGGAACCGGTGGAGGACTATCCACAGAGGCAATATCAGCATCAAGATGAAGCTTTCAACCGACCACGAGGGCTTTCCGGTGGTTGATTCGCTGATCTATTTCCGCAAGAAACGGCGGGACGGGGAGTGCATAGTTCCCAAATTCTGTACAAAGTACATCGGTGTCTACCCCCAGTCCACACCAGACTGGTTTGCTGTGTTTCACAGCCG
>CAZEGF010000033.1:0-21386 GCA_964511965.1 uncultured Gammaproteobacteria bacterium | reverse complement strand
TGCTCCGAGGTTGCATCCATAACCAAATCCGCCATTAATCTTACTTTTAATGATGGTTACACGTTTGTCATGAAGTAAAACTCTGGGTATTTTTTTTGTTGAATTATTATCAACAATTATGATCTCGTAAGTATTTTTTCCAATAGAAGTGTCGATAGATTCTATTGATGCAAGAATTTCTGTGGGTGTATTGTAGTAAACATAGATTATAGAGATTTTCATGCTAAAAGACTTTTTATTTTTTTAAGAAAATATGAATTCCTTTTATTTAAATTCCAATTTTTAGATACGTGTTTGTGAGCATTCATTGAATAATAATCAAATTTATCTGTATTCAGTAAAAAAATTATTTTTCTAGCAATTTCTTCCGGGTCAGGATCTACAAGAAATCCCGTTACCCCATCTATAACTGTTTCTCTATGTCCACCTATATTTGTTGCTATAACAGGAGTTCCACATCCCATAGATTCTAGTGGTATTAATCCAAATGTCTCAAATCTACTCATACATACTGTAATTTTGGAACGATTGTAAAAATTAGATAATTCTTCTTCAGAAATTCTTTCGTTATTTTTCTTTTTCCAAATAACTTTGTTAACATGTGGTCTTTTACTTATCGGAATCAGTTTTAATGCTTCGACTAGAAGATCATAACCATCAATTTGGTCTACTTCACTTCCTACAAAAAGAATATCACTTCTTTTTAAATGTTTATTTCTAAAAACGTTTGTATTAATTCCGGGAGGACAAACATAAGGAAAAACGTTATATCCCTGTATCATTCTTTCACGAACACTAAGGCTGCTTGCAACAATCCATGTGGCGGATTTAACATTTCTTCTATCGATAACTTTAGTTATATAGCGCACAGCATGCTCAAACATTTTAATGTAAATTGGGAAATGTTCTTCTATTCTCATACTATGCTCGTATGCTAAGCGGTAGGGTTCTTGAGTGTAGTAAAGTGATTTTGTTTTTAAATACCTTAGAATATATGGAGCCTGAGTATATTGATCTGGGTGAACTATTACGATATCAAAATTTTTAGCATCGATATCATGCGCTATTTTTTTTTGTATTCTTCTCAGTCTCCAAATTATAAAGAACTGATAGATAAATTTACCGATTAAAGGTAAATTGACAAACCGCATTTTAAATTTATAATTTCTAATTGGAGCATACTTACCTGGATCAAAAATATCTTTTTCATGATTTATAGTATAAATAATTGTGTCAACTTTCTGATTTTTTAAAAATTGTACCTGATCCATAACAACTCTTTTTGCGCCCCCGAATTTCAAATTGTAAAAATATCCTACTTTCATGATGCTGCTATTTTAGCTTATAAATTTACCTATTGCTATTGCAGTATTGGTTTTTTTAAACAATAATTGGTGTTATGAGCTACCGCAAGAAAGCTTTTTTTGGAATTGGATACCTGACATTGCTAAATATTTTTTCCCAATTTTTTGGATTGTTTAAATTATTTGTAATTGCAAGAATTTTAGCACCTTCCGACTTTGGCATATTTGCAATTGTGACCGCAATTATTACTACTTTTGAAACTCTTACCGAAACCGGCTTTAATTACGCCGCAATTCAAATGAATGTCAGTATCAAAAAAATTGCGAGAACTTTACTTATGGTCAATATTGCAAGAGGCTCTCTCCTTTGCTTGATAACAATTGTTACCGCTCCAATACTTTCGTATTTTTTTAAAAATTCCGACCTTTTAATGCTTCTTCTCCTTTCATCAGTAATCCCATTACTAAGAGGTTTTATAAATCCTCTTACAATTTCGTTTCAAAAAGAATTGGAATTTAATAAAGTTTTTTTGACTCAATTTATTCCAATTGTTGTAACAGTTATAAGTTCAATTTATTTTGTTATCTATATACATTCCGCGCTAGCCCTTCTATTGGGGCTTATTGCCGGGACAATAAGTGAAGTAGTATCGTCTTATTTTCTAGCAGAAATTTCGTTTAAAGAACCTATCGCCAAAATTCATATAAAAAGTCTTTTTTCGTATGGAAAATGGATAACGGCAGGTGGACTTTTGACGTATCTTAGTACACAAATAGATAACTTATTTATTGGAAGATTTTTTGGTGTCGGAGTTTTGGGACTATATGATTTTGCATTTAAAACCGCAAACCTTGCTTTTACTCAAATAACTGATATTGTATCCCGGGTAGCATTCCCATTGTATGTAAAAAGAAAAAACGATAAGAATCATCTTAGAAACCTTTTCTTTCAAAATGTAATCGGAGTTAGTATTCCGGCTTTTGTAATCATGATTCCCCTCTTGTTGTTTCCAAAGGATATATTACAACTCCTTTTTGGACCAAAATGGATAGCAGCAGCACTTCCTTTGCAAATTCTTTCAATATATGGATTTTTTAGAGCAGCAATCGGCCCGGGTGGACCACTTTTTCTCTCGATAGGAAAACCCGATGTGTTAACAAAAATTAATACTTTAAATTTTATTCTGGTTATTATTTTTCTATATCCCTTTGCAAAAATGTTTGGAGTGAACGGAGTTGCGTGGTCAATGACACTGTCATATCTTATTATTACCCCTATTTATATTTATTTTTCTGTAAAGTATTTTAAAAATTAGCTATTAATGCATCATACCCCATGTGGTTCCCGCTATTACCTCTATATCTGAAACGATCTGAAGCAATGGAAGATAAAAAATTGCCGCAGAGTGATTAACATAACGGTAATTTTTAGAAATACTCCATATAATATATAAGAGGAAGCATAATAGCAGAATCGGTTTTGAAATAAAAAATAGCGCCAAACCAATAATATATCTAGCAAAAAGAAACCATGTATTGCTTCTTATATAGTGGGCTTGACCATCTCCAACGGCATATTGAAAAAATTGTTTTGCTGCTTCGATTATATTTTTTCGCTGAGGCCAATAAACGATTGCATTTTTTACAACTTTAAATAAAAAACCCGCTCTCTTTAACTTTCTTGCAAAAATTAAATCTTCACAGGTGTTTAAATTTTCAGGATACCCACCTACTTTTTCCCAAGCTATTTTCCTAAAAGCAACCGAACGGGACGATGGAAGAAAATCATCTGTCACTTTGTCCTCCATAACGCAGGTGTAGCATGCCAGGCTTTTCTCAAATGTATTAGTAGTGACCGGCTTATAAAATCCGGCAACAACATCAATTTTTGGGTTTTTAAAGGGAAGAGTTATTCTCTCTACCCATTTTTTATCTAAAATACATCCCGCATCAGTTGCTATGATGATATTGCCTTTTGCTTTTTGGATAGCAGTGTTTCGACCAATTGACCTATTCCCATTTTTTGAATAAAGGTAAATTTTGGATTTTTTAAAGTTATTCTTATAATCATTTATTATTGAAACTGTCTTGTCAGATGATTTTGCGTCTACAATAATAATTTCATCCGGTGTAACAGTTTGCTTTTCTAATGAATCGAGTAAACTTTTTATCGTTCCTTCTTCGTTATAAACTGTAGTGATAAAAGATACTTTTATTCCCATAATCGTAAATATACGGATACCAACTTCTCCCAGGTTTGATTCTTTGCCCATTCGTATCCTGCGTTCATTCTTGTAAGATCGCGTTTTGTTTTCAAACTCTTGAGCACAACATCAGCTATTTCCTCACTTGAAGTACAAACAGATATAAATTTCTTAAAAGGCGACATTAACAGGTAATCTTTCATAATTGGAGAATTATAAACGGAAATAACTTCTTTCTTTTGAACCAATGCTTCAAGGATAGAAAGATACCTTGAAACAAATATAAATCTATTTTTGCCTATATATTGGGAAACATCCCCTACAAAATCAACTTTTTTAATATCATTTGGTATTTTTTTTGTATATTCCCCTTCCCCAACCACTGTAAGCGCAAAATTAGGGAATTGCTTTTTGATTATTTTATAAGCTTTCACATATTCTAAAATTCCGGTCTGCGAGTCCAGCCTCCCAAAAAATACCGCAGATTGGTCCTTTTCCTTGTATTTTGCTGTATTCAGCTTCACCGCACCATATATGACTGAAGCTGGTGAAGCAAAATACCACTTTTTCATGAAATCTCCGACACAGATAGTGCCACTTGAAAGCTTTTCTCCTATTTTTCTTTGCCAAATCCATGATTGTTTTACCGGATATCCCTCGTACCCATGAAAGGTTATAAAGATTTTTTTATGTAACAATAGTGGACGGATTGGTAATATCCAATAGAAAACGTCGTGTATATGAATTATGTCGCTTTTTAATAACAGTGAAAGGTGCAAAAACATCCATTTCCAAATGAGAAATTTTTTAAGAAACTCATTTTTACCAATTGGAATTCTAAATACCGTACAGTTTTTCAAGCTTTCAATTAGTGGCAATTTTTTATCAAATTGTTCGGTAATTATAGTGACGGTCAATCCTCTATCAACAAGCGCCTCACTCAATAATTGTACATGCTTCTCGACACCACCTATGTGCGGATGGTATAATCTAGTAAAGAATAAAATCGATTTGTTTTGTTTCATATTGATATAGAAAGTATTAGTAAGATATATTTACAATATTTCATTTTAGATTGATTTCATAGGCTAAACAAAATTCAGCTTCAACTTATCACTTTGAGCATTCAACTGCTAATTGGGTGTTAATTCAATCAATTTTTCTGTATTGTAACAGAAAAAAAATATTTGCATTGACAAATGATCTATATCACATCAAAATTAAAAAGCAAAAAATAAAAATCTAAAGTTCCATGGAGATTATAAGAAAAATTTACTACCTACTTTTTGATCTTGTCCAGACATTAGTAATTGCAGGTGCGATTTTTGTTGTGATCTATGCATTTCTTTTTAGACCATATCAAGTGAATGGACATTCTATGGATCCAACTTTCCAAAATGGAGAGTACGTTTTGACAAATCTTATTGCGTTAAGAACAGGACCTCTTAAAAGAGGGGATATAATCGTATTCGTTGCACCCCCCGACAAAGAGAAGGATTATATCAAAAGAATTATTGGTTTACCCGGTGACCGGATCAAAATTTCCGCAGGTGATGTTTATCTAAATGGTCAAAAACTTGATCAGACATCATTTTTATCATCGGATGTGAAAACAAACGGCGGTGCTTTTTTGGGAGAAGGAGACGAGGTTGTAGTTCCTGAAGATAATTATTTTGCTATGGGTGATAATCGACCTTTTAGCTCGGATTCCAGAGAATGGGGTTTTGTTCCAAAAAATGCGGTTATTGGTAAGTCTTTTATCGTTTATTGGCCTTTAAATAGACTAAGAATAGTAAAACATGCCTCCTTTTAAGTCTAAATTGAAATTTGGGCCGTTTTTGAAGGGCTCAGGGGATATAAAATCAGGCTTCAAGCAGTCTTTGGTAGATTCTTTTTAATTCCTCACCCGTTTTATCTTCAGATCCTTTAATTGTAATAATAATTTTACCAAGGGCTCGGGACTGATCAAATTTGACATTCCAACCATATCTTTCACTCAAAGTCTTTGCCATTTCATCTTGCTCAGGTATATAAATTTTGTCACTCTTCTTTTGAGGCTCTTTCTTTTGAATTTCTGCCTTAACTTGTCTCGCAACATCTTCAGCTCCGCGAACAGAAATACCTTCAACAAGAATCTTTTTGAAGGCAGTAAGCATTAACTTTGGATCTCCAATTGAAATTAATGGTCTAACATGACCCTCTGTAATGACTCCGGCAGCAAGTGCATCTTTTATTGCATCAGGAAGTGTAAGGAGACGAATTGTGTTTGAAATGTAAGGCAAAGATTTTCCAACCCGTTTTGCAACTTCCGTAACTGACAAATTGAACTCATCAATCAATCTTTTGTATGCTTGTGCACGCTCAATTGGGTTAAGATCTTCACGCTGTACATTTTCAACAATTGACATTTCAAGCATTTGCTGAGGTGTTGTTTGTTTTACAACAACAGGAACCTTAATTAGTCCGAGTATTTTTGCCGCTCTCCATCTTCGCTCCCCTGCTATTATCTGGTAACCGGCTGGTGTTTCAGCAACGACAATAGGTTCTAAAATTCCTTGCTCACGGATAGAATTTACAAGGTCTGTAAGTGATTCAGGGGATATTAGTCCTCTTGGCTGGAGGGGGTTTGGCTGCAGGAGTGATAAGTCCAGTTCGACAATTGACATTGTCTTGTAATCATCCATAATAAGTCAATACTATACTACTTCTACAATTTTTTTTCCACGGGCAATTTTAAACTGGACAGTCCCGTCGGATATAGCAAAAATCGTATAATCTTTCCCCATTGATACTCCTATTCCAGGATGAAATTTGGTTCCTTTTTGTCTGACAATAATATTTCCCGAAACTGCTTTTTCGCCACCATACATTTTAACGCCAAGGCGTTTTGCAATGGAGTCTTTATTTCCTTTAACTGATCCTGCTGACTTTGTATGTGCCATAATTAGTAATTAGTGAATAGTAACTAGTGATTAGTCGTATGACTGATCATTAATTCTTATTATCCTTTTATTCCTGTAATCTCTATCTTTGTAAGTTTTGATCTAAATCCGGTAGCCCTTCTGTATTTTGATTTGGCTTTGAATTTTGCTACTCTTACCTTGTCACCCATTTTTTGCTCAAGAATTTTAGCGGTAACTACTGCTCCTTTTATTGTAGGTTTACCAATGACTATATCTTTTTCGTTTGCGGTCAGTAAAACTTCATCAAAAGATACAGATGAGCCATTTTCACCTTCAATTTTGTCAATTTCCAAAACAAGTCCGGGAGAAACTTTGTATTGTTTGCCAGCTGCTTTGATTACTGCGTAATTCATAATGGAAAGTATTGTACCAAAAAAGTTCTAATTGTTCAACAAACGAAGCTCAAATTATCTCGATTGCTTTTCTCCTTTTGTATTCATATCCGATCGATGAAACAATTCCGAGCAAAATAAAATTAGTTACCAGTGAGCTTCCTCCATATGAAACCATTGGAAGTGTTACGCCAATAATAGGCATCATCCCCATATTCATTCCAATATTTGTGACAGTTTGAACTAAAATTAGAAAAAACACCCCCATAACAATCAGGTATGGATATTTATCATCAATATTTTGAGAAACTTTATAAATCCTGTATAGAAGAAAGCACAGTAAGCAGAGGATACTTATTCCACCCAAAAAACCTAGTCCTTCCGAAATTGAGGCAAAAATGAAATCGGTCTGTCTTTCCGGCAGAAATCGCAAAACTGACTGAGTCCCTTCACCCAAACCTTTTCCAAAAAATCCACCGCTTCCGATAGAAATGAGCGATTGAATAGCATTATATGATGAACCAAATGGATCTGCCGTTAAGTTAAAAAGTGTTACCAATCGTTCCTTTTGGTATGGCTTTAAAACCTGAAGAACAATTGGAGTTGGAGCAAATAACAAGAATGCTGAAATTAAATAATAGTACAAAGGAAAACTATACATAAGTAACATTCCTGCGAATGTAACAATATACATGAGAGCAGTTCCGGTATCAGGTTGTCGCAAAATTAGAAAAAAAACGGGTATTGAAATGGCTATGGAAGACAGGTATTTATACATGTTTGAGGCTTTAGAAGTAGCTAAAAAATGAGCAATTACGATAATATAAAATGGTTTCAAAAGCTCTTCTATTTGAAAATGTATTCCAAAAATAACAAGCCAGCTTTTTGAACCATTAACGACTGTGCCAAATAAAAGCACCACAAGAAATCCGATTATTATTGACCCATATAAATATTTCGTATAAAGAGCGAAAAATTTGTAATCAACATTCAAAAATAGAAAATAAAAGAAAAGACCAATCAGTAAAAATGTAAGCTGCTGTCTGAAAAATGAAATATCTATGGAAAAAAGAGTCGCAAGACTAATTCCAACAAGAAGAATTGCAGGTATCAACAATGAAAAATCGATTCTATGTATTGAAAAACGGTCCATCTATACAGTTTCTACCGAGAACGTATCAGCGACTTTGAGGTTAGAGACGAGTGCTTTTCTCTTAATTTCTTCTTCAAATGATTTTGGCCAGGCAGGCAATGAAACTGTTACCATTTGAGTCATAGTAGTTCCCAATTCTTTTCTTTTTTGCTGTATAGAACGGATGATGTCCCTAGCCTTTCCAGCCTCAATATTTTGGTTGGATATATCTTTCACACCTTCAATAGTGTATTTATCCAATTCTTTACCAAATTCAAGTTCTTCAACATTTGTTTCTTCTTTAATGATAGTTACTACTTCTTCCGACAACTCATGCCCGGAATATGTTAATTTTTTGAATGGAATTTTTACTTTTACACCTGCATCTTTTCTAAATGAGCTGATAACTGAGGCTAAATCCTGTCCAAACACCATCTCATCTTCTAATGTAGAGTCTATATATGCTTTGTTCACATTAGGCCAATCCTCTAAATGAACAGATTCGCTTGTAGTAAGATTACGAAACATCGATTCTGCTATAAATGGTGTTATCGGAGCAATAACTTTGCATAAAGTCGTTAAGACTTCATAGCAAGTACTATAAAAATTATTCCTATCATTTCCTACGATTGAGCTCGGTCCAACCCGGTCGCGTGAGCGTCTTATGTACCACGTTGAAAACTCAGTAACAAACTTTTTGTAAAGAGAAATTGCACCTGCTGTATCATAATTGTCCAACTTATTAGTTACTTCCAAAACCAATCTGTTTAAGCGAGATAATATCCATTTATCCAAAACACCTAACTGGCTATTAGCAGTTAGCTGTTGGCTATTGGCTGTTGGTGTCCACCCATCAATATTGGCATAAGTAATAAAAAAATTGTATGCATTCCATAATATTAAAAGTGTTCCACGAACTTGATCGCGATAATCAATCTCAGAAATTCTAATATCTTCGCCGTTCATAACCGGTGAGCCTAACAGATACATGCGAAGCGCGTCTCCTCCATACATATCGATTAATTTTTTAGGATCCGGGAAATTTCCGTAATTTTTGCTCATTTTACGTCCATCAGTTCCCAAAATTACTCCCTCAACGACGACATTTTTAAAAGCAGGACTATCATATAGAGCAGCTCCTATAACGTGAAGAACATAAAACCATGCTCTGATTTGACCCGTATATTCAGCAATAAAATCAGGTGGAAAAAAATCCTCGAGTTTTTGAGACTCATCAAATGGGAAATGTCTTTCCGCAAATGAGGCACTCCCAGCCTCAATCCAGCTATCGAGTACTTCCGGTACTCGTTTTGCAATTTGATCACATTTTTTGCACTTTATTGTAATATTATCTATATAGGGTTTGTGTAAGTCTTCAACTTTCATATCTGACATTTGTTCTAATTCTTTGATCGATTCTGGAACATAACGCTCACCACATTGGCATTCCCAAACAGGAACCGGACTTCCCCAATAACGGGATCTTGAAATATTCCAGTCCGGAGCACTTTCAATACTTTTGGCGAATCTACCGTTTTTGAAATGATGCGGAAACCAATTTATTTTTTTGTTTGTTTCTTTCAGTTTGTCTTTCATATTGGAAATATTTACATACCAGGCATTTTGGGGTGAATAATAAAGCCTTGTAGCACATCTCCAACAGTGAGGAACGTTATGTGGAAGCGGTTTGTCTTCATAAATAAGACCACGTTTCATCAATTCATCATTAACCGCTCTATTTGCATCCAAATAATACATTCCCCCAAACATCGGCACGTCAGGCAAGATAGTTCCCTCTTCATCGAGATGTATTTGCATATGAATATTGTTCTCCTGCATTGCTTTAAGATCCTCTTCCCCATATACAGCAATTGTTACTACTCCAGTTCCTTCATCCGAAGTTACAAAATCTCCTCCAATCAGAACAAATGCGTTTTCCCCATCTTTTATTTCTGACCTGTAATAGTCGAAATGCGGTACAAATTTCTTACCAATTAGATCTTTCCCCATAAATTCTTCAATTATTTCGTATTTTGGATCCGCTTTAAGCATTTTTATGGTAGATTTTGCCAGAATATAATTTTCTTCTCCTTGTTTTACCTTTATATATGTAAGGTTTGGGTTAACTGCTAAAGCGGGAGTTACTATCTTATTCCATGGAGTTGTTGACCAAGAGAGAATATAAGTATTTTTTTCACCCTCAAGTTCGTATTTATAAGTTGTTGCAGCATCAACAATTTCCTTATAATTATCTTGATCCATCGCAACTTCAAAATTAGAGATTGGTGTTGAACAATGGGGGCAATATAGAGACACCCTAAGACCTTTGTAAATGTGTCCTCCTTTATACATCTTGCTAAAAACCCACATAACCGACTCCATATAAGACATATCCCATGTCCTATAGGCATTTTTAAAATCAACCCAGCGTCCAATTTTGTCAACATACCACTCCCATTCGCCTGAAACTTCTTCAACATATTTTTTGCATTCGCTAATAAAAGTATCTACCCCTACAATTTCTTCTATGTCTCTTTTTCTTTTAATATGAAGCTTGCCTTCAACTTTATTTTCTATCGGCAATCCATGGCCGTCCCATCCCCATACTCTTCTGACCTTGTAACCCTTCATAGTCCAATAACGACCAAATAAATCTTTCGGAAGTGACGAGAGCAATGAGCCGTAATGAGGCATACCGGTAACGAATGGAGGACCATCTAGAAAAGTCCATTTTTTGTCATCGGGACGAAATGATACGGATTTTTCAAAAATTCCATTTTCCTTCCAGTAAGAAGTTACATCATCCTCTCTTTTAGAAAAAGGTATTGTTGCATCAACATCTTTAAACATAGCTTCAATTGTAGCTTATGAATACTACTACTTCAAGCTTAAGACAAAGAGAATTAGGAAATTTTATTTGTGAGTAGAGGCACCGGCAACCGATTGGGATTGAGAATTTGCTTGCAAAGAATTTTGAGCTTTCATTACATATAGAGCTTCAAAAACTATAAATAGAAGAATTATGCTTAAAAACATAAGCTTTGTGTTGGATAATTTTTTAGAAGTACCGGCAGTTCTTTTTTTCTTCATAATAATATTTAGAACTATTACAATCTTATTGTCAATACGCTCATAAAACTTTTAATAAACTTGCCCCGGTTGCTACACCCGGATGAATTCGAAAAAGAACAAATCTATTGCTCTGATTAACAATAAGTCCCCCATGAGTTCCAACCGCATTTGTGTATCCAGCTTTTTTAACAATATCTACTGTTTCATCATTGTATCCACCATAGGGATATGCAAATGAAACAATCCTTGTCCCTAATTCGTTCTCAAGCATTTCCTTACTTTTTATTATTTCTTCAAGTGCTACTTCTTTAGATACACTTTTTAGATTTGGGTGATGAACGGAATGTGCGCCAATTTCAACCAACCCACTTGAAGCTATCTCTCTGAGTTGCGAAGCAGTCATATAATTCTTTCTGCCCAAAACACCTGAAATAATGTATGCAGTCACTTTAACGTTGTATTTTTTTAGAATAGGAAAAACATCTGTATAAAAATCTTCATATCCGTCATCAAAAGTTAAAATTATTGGTTTTTCCGGCAATTGTTTTTTTCCATCTAAGTATAGCCCCAAGTCTGAACTCATAATAAAATTGTAACCGGCATGCTGGAGTGTACGAATTTGTTTTTCAAATATTGGAGGAATAATATCTAAAGATTTTCTTATAGTGTCCCCCGGATCTTTGACGAATTCTACATAATGGTAAACCAATATCGGTACTTTAACATCCGCTGTTGGTAAAACATAATCTCTCTCAATATCGGGAATTGACGAAAGCTTTGATGCTTCTTGATGCTTTACGAAGGAGAAATTACGTGTCAGTCCCAACATAATTCCTGATGAAAAGGAGAACGCAATAATAATTATTATTGCAAGTATGCCAATAAAACCGATTCTTTTATTGCTGCTTTTTTTCCGGGTTTTGTAATTTCTTTTTTTCTTATATTTCGGCACAAACTATATTGTATTAGTTGGAGGCTCAAAACTCAATTAAAGTATTACGCTTTCAGCAACTTCGGGTTCATTTTTCAAGACATAAATATTTGCATTGTACTCATCAACTCCGGCAAGTTCAGCTTCACCACGTAAGATTGCTTCATACGGTTTGCAGTACATGCATCCCTGTGTCGGACAATTATATTTTTCAAGGGCACGGGCTACTTTAATCTTTCGAGCTATATCCAAAACATTTTTGTGTGCATCTTTATAATCAGGAAGACTACACTCTGTCAATTCATCCTCCCGGTCTAAATACCAATAACTTGCTTTTTCAACCTTACGTGACTGACAATTGGTAACTAACAACAGGTAAATTGGTAATTGCAGTGAGTCTTTTCCTTCATCACTTTTTCCAGTTTTAAAGTCAATTATATGAACTCCATTTGTGATAGGTAAATATTCGAGCCAATCAATTTTTCCACAAAGAATTATGTTTTCCTCCTCAGAAAGCCAATAATTTGGTAAATCCATTTTTATCTTAACAGCTTGTTTTGCAATTGGTCCCGGGTGAGCTGTCACTCTTTTAAGCATTTCTTCCCCCCGGAGTTTGTATCTTTGCTCCACGTCATTATTTGCAAATCCCCCCTTCAATCCCTTCACTTTTTTCCATGTCTCTTCAAACTTTGCAACAAGCGGAATATTAAAACGTTGATCAACCGGTAAAATGGAGAGACTTTCAATTACCTCATGAACAGATTGACCTAAAGCAAGTGGTGGGGACATTAATTTAATTTTGTGATTTGTGACAGGATCTTTATATACGTGTTTTAAATAATAAGACCGGGGACATTGTAAAAAATCACATATCGAGGTGTGTGAAACCCAAACTGCTGAAAATTTATCTGAACTCATAATGTCTATAGTATAATGTCTTTGGGTATTATAATAAAGTCATGAAGATAACAGATGTTGTATTTACCAATCACGCAATAACACGCATGAACCAAAGAGGTATTTCAGGTGATTGGGCATGGCAATCGGTAAAAAGTCCTGATCGAACTTCCCCCGGTAAAGAAAAACACACCACGGAATTTATTAAAAAATTTCACAACCATACGGTCACTACAATTGCGAAAAAAAATGATATTGGAGAATGGGTTGTACTTTCAGTTTGGATGGATCCTCCGCTCCATGGCACATCAGATTACTACAAAAAAGAAAAATACAGTAAAAAAATGGATAAACAAAAAGAACTTAACCGAAAGATGGGCAAAGCCTCTTTTTGGGGTAAGGTTTGGATCACTATCAGAAAACAAATTGGTATCTAATGGACCACTCAAAAAAGAGCACGTATTTATTCTCAATTGATGCACTTCGAGTAATTGCAATACTTGCGGTTATTCTTGTTCACGTTTCAACCAAAACATTAAGCGAAGCACACTTTGATCTTATAAATGATCCTGTAAGCCTTTTTCTTAATCAATCTTCACGATTTGCTGTTCCGCTTTTTTTCTTAATTTCAGGCTTTGTTCTGGAGCTTAACAACAAAGAAGGTCTATCATATGCAACTTATTTCAAGAAAAGAGCTTCCAGAATACTGATTCCTTTTATAATTTGGAGTATATTTTATTATTTTATAGGTTGGGGATATGATGTTACTAAATTTATCAGTGTGAGATTTTTAACAGATTTACTTTTTGGAAAAGCATCTTATCACCTTTATTTTATTCCTACCCTTATACTTTTTTATCTGGCATTTCCATTTCTTCACTTGAAAATAAAATTCTTAAAAAAACCATACGTTTTAATTATTATTTTTATAATACAGCTAGTATTACTATATATTGATTATTATATTCGTCAGCTCCCTGTTCATTATGACCTCCGGGTTGCCTTACTTAGTATTTCGATGTTTATATATGGCATGGTCGCAAGCC
Organism: uncultured Gammaproteobacteria bacterium; assembly: GCA_964511965.1. GTDB lineage: Bacteria > Patescibacteriota > Microgenomatia > Levybacterales > GWA1-39-11 > JAUSNA01. The sequence continues at coordinate 7,505 of CAZEGF010000033.1, read as the reverse complement.
ACTATAAGGAACAAATCTATAAATTTATTGGGAAATATTTTCAGATAAATTTAGCGCTTCTTATTTTTTTGGCTTCCCTAATTTTTGTTCATGTAAGAGGGATTTCGCTTTCCCGTCATACTTCAGGATATTTATACAATCAATATAGTCCACTCAACTATATTTACACTCTCGTTTTTACTTCTTTGTTTTTTTATCTTTTAGAAAAAACCCAATTTGCTCGGCAGAAATTTATAAATCTTTCAAAGCTTTCGTTTTTTGTATTTTTTATTCATGTCTTCATTCTTGATATTCTTTGGAACTACGTTATTGAAAAATTAATTTTTTTTAAGGGTACAAATTTTATTACTTCGATATGGTTCACACCACTATTATTTACAATTGTTACAGCTATTTCTTTTGGAATAGCATATATAATACATAAGATCTCATTTGCCCCAAAAGTAACAGGATAATCATGAAAAAAATAACTATACGTGCTGACAAGCTACTTTCCTCTCTGGGTCTAACATCAAGGAGAGGTGTTCAAGCTTATCTTTCAAACAACTCAATAACTGCCGATGGGAAAAGAATTTTAGAACACGGATACAGAATTTCACCAAAAGCGGAAATTAAAATAAATGGAACAATTCTTAAAAAACCGCATAAAGTTTATTTTTTAATTAACAAACCTAAAGGAATCGTTTCAACAAGCTCTGATGAATTTGGCCGTAAGAATGTTGTTTCATTGATTAAAACAGATGAGCGGATATATCCAGTTGGAAGACTAGATAGGGATACACATGGTCTTTTAATTCTCACAAACGATGGTGAGTTAACTAATAATCTTATTCATCCCAAATTTCATATTGGAAAAACTTATCAGCTTATTTTAAAAAGTCCTGTAAATACTTCACAAATAGAAAAACTTGCAAACGGTATAGAGCTTGAAGATGGGTTGACTCAAAAGGCAAAGGTAACTGTCATACAAAGGAGAAAAGACGCAACAGTTGTCGAAATGACGATATATGAGGGAAAGAAGCGTCAAATTCGTAGGATGTGTGAAGCGGCAAAACTTCATCTTATTGATCTCTCAAGGATTCGCTTTGGGAATTTGGAATTAGGAACATTGAAAGTCGGTGAATATAGGGAACTTACAGGTCGAGAAGTTGAAAAACTGAAAGAATTAATTAAAAATTAAAGCATGGGCAGGATTTTAGGATTTGTTGGTTATTGGTATTTGGCAATTCCATTTGTTGCCGGGATTGTTATCCAATCACAGTTTCATCAAAATTATCAATCTGTTTGGGCAAGTCTAATCGCATCAATACTCCTTTTTATTGTTTTATTTATTCAAACGTATATTTATCCTAGAAAAAAAATATCTTTATTTGGTCTATTTCTACTTGTAGCATGTCTTCCTCTCATAAGTCTTTTTAGGTTTGGTACGTATGAAAGTGGGGACTTTAATCTTCACATCTACAGGATTATGTCATTTTACGATTCGCTTCGTGAAGGAAATATTATGCCATCTTGGGCAGCTCACATTAATGCGACTTATGGTAATCCAATATTTATTTTTAATTATTCACTTCCTTATTACATAGTTTCAGTTTTACATTTTATTGGATTTAGTTTTGTTACGAGCATGAAAATCATGCTTGGTTCAACTTTTTTCTTCTCAGGGATTTTTATGTACATTGCAATACGTAAGATTTTAAATAACGAACTCGCTGCTTTCACCGGAGCGCTGATTTATCTTTTCGCACCATATCATTTATCGGATTTTCACTTTAGAGCAACGCCAGGAGAAATGACTTTACTGATGTTAGCACCATTGATGTTTTATTTAGTTACTTGTTATTTTAAAGTTCAAAAATTTAGATATCTTATCTTAATTAGCCTGACAACATTACTCTTATCTGCTAGCCATCCAATGGTATCAATAACTGTCCATTTTCTCGTTTTTATATTTGCAATTAGTTATCCTGATTTTAAAAAAAGACTACGGTTGTTGATTGCTCTCTATCTGGCAATTTTCGTAGGTTTTGTAGCATCATTATATATTTGGTTACCTTTTTTGATTTATTTACCAATTATGTATCCACCTGTTTCACTTTCGCATCCATATAATCCCTCTTATCAATTGTTTTATTCGCCATTTAAGTACGGGTTACTCTTCCAAGGGCCAAAAGGTGAACTCACTACACCAATAGGTTATGCTCAGATCCTTTTTATTGTCATAGGAATTTACTTTCTCGTAAAGAAGAGAATTCTGAAAAAAAATAAAGTAAATTTTATTGTTTGGATTTTAACTTTATTATTATTTGTTTTTCTCATGCATCCGTCTTCTGATTTTTTGTGGTCAAGATTTAAATTATTATGGATGCTTTCTGATAGATTACTTTTACCTATAACAATATGTGTTTCTTTTATTGCCTCGTATGTAGCACTAACTCTACAAAAAAAAAGAAAAATACTTTTATTTTTACTTCTTTTTATAACTATTTTTTCAACTATTCTGAACTGGGGTCATAGGCGGGTAATTTCCACAATGGGAGACCGTGAACTAGTCCAATATGCTCCAACAGCTACTAATTTTCTAGAGGGACCTGGGGTTTATTTTGCCAATACTAAATGGGCTAACAAAAATCAATTCTGGTTTGAAAAAATACCAGATTCACATTTAGAAGTTCCAAACAATCAAGATTTTGTGCATGAAATCGAACGCACAACTACAAGACATGCATATTTCCTAGACATTGAAAAACCAACAACTTTTACCGAGAACACATTGTGGTACCCGGGATGGACACTTTCTGACTATGGAAAACAGGTTCAAATAAAACCCGGAAAAGGTGGTGTTATAACCGGTAATCTTAACAAGGGATTACATTACCTGGTATTTGAATACAAAGATATTCCTATTTACAAAAATTTGAAACTTATGGGGTTATCTATTCTTATGATCTTACTTACTTTACTTATTGGAAGTCTTTTTAGCCATCCAAAAGATTTCGCCCGGAAGATACAAAAACCAAGTATCTTTGAAAGAAAAAACAAATCGAAAAAAAGGAAGAATTAAATACTTTTTTTCATAACGAGCCATCGAATTTTCAAGTCGATTGTATGTTGCGGCTTGTGGATATGTTTTTGAAAAAATTTGTGTAAATCCTGTCTCTTTTCCTAATCTTTTTAAGCTTCTTCTGGTGAAATATTGTATATGCTGCCCTAACCAATACCACCAGTTTCTACCCATAATGTAGCTTGTAATACTGTCAACGTCCCCGGTCCATAGAACGACAATGCCATTTGGTTTTAATAAAGCATTAATATACTCAAGTTCTTCTTTCGGTCTTTCAAAATGCTCAATTACTCCCCAAAGAGTAACTATATCGTATTTACTCTTGTTCTTTTTTGCGTGGGTTTTTATACTCTCTCGATATATATTCAATCCCTTATCACGAGCAATCTTTACCGACCATTTAGATAATTCCAAACCATATGTTTCAAAGCCGGCTTTTTTTGCTACTTCCAAAAAATCACCGGTAGCACAACCAATATCTAATATTTTTCCTTTCTTTTTGTATTTTGAAATTACACCAATTATTTTTTTTGCTGTTGCGAGTCTATCATCCCGTTGAGTCAAGTATTTTTCGTCAACCACATCTTCGTAATATTTATACATATCTTTTGGCAACGGATCACAAAAAACATGACTGCATGTGTTGCATCTTACAACCCTAAAGGTTTTTTTTGCTTGTGGACTAAATTCGTAGGTAAATGAGAGGTTTTTGACATTCGCATTTGCCTTATACCACTGATACGTGTCTGACGACTTACAAATGGGGCACACTGATTTTTTCATCTGTTAATAATATCATGATTTAAATATTTTGCAGCCTGCCACCATTAAGTTTTAACCACTTTATCTGCTGTTTGTATGAAGGATTTATCTGCCTTACTTTATTCCAAAAAATTACCTGGTGATCTTTATGAATTGTGTGGACCAGTTCATGAATCACAACGTAACGAATAACTAGAAGAGGTGCCATAATAAGCCTCCAATTGAACTGCAATTTATTTTCGGATGAGCATGAACCCCATTTGGATTTTGTATCTGAAAAAGTGATGGAATTATATGGCAAGTCCAGCTTTTTGGAATATTCATCAACCAAACTTGTGATAATACTCTTTGCTTCACTTTCATACCATTTTTCCAAGTGATATTTCCCTCGTGAAGCCATACCTAGAGGGAACAAAAGCTTGTCTTGTTCAATTCTTATTTCAGTAAGGTTTCCGAACTGTAAATTATACTCACTTCCAAGATATAGAAACTTTTCACCATTCACAAACCGTGCAAGTTTTGGTTTGTGTTTTTTAACTTCGATAAGTCTCTTTTCAATCCAGTCTTTTTTACTTTTAACAAAAGCTTTGATAGCAAATTCCGGAATATATTTGGGAGCTCTAACTTCAACAGTTCCATCCGGTAATATATGTATAGCAATTGATGAGCGTTTTGATCTAACGATTTTGAGATTTTCCACCTAAATATTATTCTTCGCGGTAGCGGATTTCAGAAAGAGGATTATCTTGTTGAAATTCTGGACGCTGCTGTGGAGGAACTTCATTCATAACAGTTTGTGCATATACAGCAAATCCTTGTCTAACGCGATCGAGCATTTCTTTTCTTCCATCTGGCGTTTCAAGCCTTTCAAAAATATTTTCAACTCCTAAAGCACTCAGGTCAAATTCGCGAGCTATAGGGTGCTCAAAAAACCCGCGTCTAAGACGTGGAATATCATCATTTGCCTGATCGGGATTATGACCTACTTTCTCTCCCATATGGTATTTATATTATAGCGATCGAGTTTATTCAACTTTTTTTGGTCTTAATAATTGACGAAGTTTGTTACTGACTCTTAAAACTTCATTTGGGATCATCTCAACTGCTTGAGAAAAAGTGATCTGTTCAGCTTTAAGAATTGCATCTCGGATTGATACCATGGCCTCTACAACTTGAGCAGTACCGGAAAATCCATCATAAATTCCTGATGACTTAACATCTTTGTAAATAGTCCTTTCTCTTATGTCGGCAACTCTTCTTATTGGAAAATCTTGTGGTTCTATCCCGGGATTTAGGGTTCCTTTCCACAGAACTCCATCTAACCTTATGTCAGAATTTTGACCATCTTTAAATATGCAATCTTTACAATAAGGGAAATCAGCTTTCTCCTCATTACAAAAATTGAGTGATGCTAAAAACTTCGAATTTATTTGATCATCGTCTGCTCGGTCCATAATTGCATCAGGTACCAAAGTCGGCCGGTACCCCGCGCCTCTTCTTCTCATAGTAATTTCACTACAACTCCTTTCTTCAAGCTCCCATAATTCAAATGTAGACTGTGTAGATAGCAGAAAATGGGTCGAATTACTGGATGCAGCAACACCTAATGTAATTGGGGTTCTATTTATTTCAGTGTTTCCGAACCATACTCTAGTATTTTCATCACCATGATTATCATAAGTTCTTTCTCCCATACCAGGCAAACGGGAAGTCATATGCAAAGTGGGAAGTACATCTGCAGGAAGCTGGGCAAGCTGTTGAGCGGCCAACTCTGGTTGAGGCATATAAATTTTAGGTTTCAGGATGAATTTAACACTCTTAATTTGTTTAGTCAAGAAGATAGATTAATTCGTTTTCTTCGGTATATCTGCCCATTATTATTTATGTAAGATAGCTTTATATCCAAGGCTTTCGATAATTCCTAAAATTTTGTTTTCCGTAAGAACTTCGGGATCAAACTCAACTTCACTAGTCTGTTTTGTATAGTTAGTTGAGGCACTTTTAACACCCGTTGTGTCTTCTAATTCTCCATCAATATTCATTACACAAGCAGTGCAGTGCATACCAGATATTTGTAGCTTTATCTTTTTCATATATTTAAAATAATTTCAAAATGCAAGGTTCCTATGTTAATAGTATTCTTATATTACATCGATAACTCCTCTATACATTCCCATTGAACAACTGAAAGGAATTTGACCAACTTTATCCGGTGTAAATGTGAAGGTGTAGGTTTCATTTGGTTGTAAATTTTTAACAATTCCAAGGGATGGGATTCTGAAAGCAGAAGCACAACTAAATGCGTCATGACTTTTCAATGTTATTGTAACTGGCGTATTCTTTTTAACCTTTATGTAATTAGGAAAATACCCATTTGATTTTATAGTTATCTCTGCTGTTTGCGTAACCGGAGTCATAGCATCTTTTTGACCCGAGCTGTTAACCATAGAGGATAAAGTTACAGGAAAACCAACTGCTGTTAGTGCTCCATTAATTGATGCAAGCCCCAAGTATATAATAGCAATGGCAGCGATTTTTAGAAACTTAGTCCTAAAATTATCACCGAGAACACTTGTAATCCATCCAACTCCAAAAAAAAGAGGAGTTGTTCCCAATATAAAAGAGGCCATAACTGCTGCCCCAAGCGGCGCACTTCCACTACTAATAGCCAGTGCTTCCATAGCTAAAGTAGTACCACACGGTATAAAAATTGTCATTGCACCAAGAACTGCAGGAGCAAATATATCTTTACTTTTGGACTGATTACGCACTTTCTTTGCCAAAAACCGGGGGGGTTGAATAATAAAATATCGAAACACCGGATGCACATTTAATAAATTGAGAGCAATAACAATCATGTATGCACCTGCAATAAATTGCATTATGATTTGCACAGTTTGGCTTATTCCAATAGCTCCACCAAACGCACCCAACAAAAATCCGAATGCGGTATAAACGACAAATTTTGTTATCAAAAAAGCCAGAGTTGGAAATAAAGGATTTTTTCTATTAACGTGATCCTTCACTTCTTCTTCCTCCCGTGCCGCTATAACACTAGCCAATAATCCTCCCTGTACTGCAAGGCATGTGAGTCCTCCCACTGTCAAACCAGTTATGAATATAACCCATAGGTTTATTACTCCGGTAGTTTGAGGCAAAACTGGTAATAGAGAAGACCCCTCAAGCATTGTTACTTTCAATGCAAGTATTCCAATTAAGATAGCTGATCCTAAAAGAGTTAGAGCTAGGAATTTTAAATTACTATTATTTTTCATATTAAATTTTCGAACGCTTTAATAATAAGGAATTTGAAACAACCGAGACGCTAGACATTGCCATAGCAAATGAGGCAAATATTGGACTTAAAAGAATGTGAAAAAACGGATAGAAAACACCCATCGCAACAGGAATAAGGACAATATTGTAACCAAATGCCCAGAAGAGGTTCTGCTTTATTGTTCTCAATGTTTTTGTTGACAGCTCAATTGCAGATACTACCGACCTTAAGTCTTTGTTGATAAGGGTTATATCTGCAGCCTCTATTGCAACATCAGTACCGGTTCCCATTGCAATTCCAATGTCAGAAGCGACAAGCGCAGGGGCATCATTTATACCGTCTCCAACCATTGCCACCTTCTTTCCACTTGCTTGCAGTTTTTTGATCTCAGCCGCTTTTTGC
>CAZEGF010000032.1:0-4477 GCA_964511965.1 uncultured Gammaproteobacteria bacterium | reverse complement strand
TGGACACAACTCAAGATTTATAAGTCCATCGTATTTTTTATCCTTTAAAAATGAAAGAAAGCTTTCATAATTTAAAAGTCCATCCCCAAGTCCCAAATGTTCTTTTTTCTCCGTAAAATCAGAAAGGTGAATATTACGCATGAGTGGCCATAATTCTGAAAAACCCACAGCTTTTTGAGGTTCAGAAGCCATTAGATGTGAAATATCTAAAGTAAATCCAAATCCATATTTCTTGCATATTGTGTCAAAATTTTCAAGATCTGTCGCACTATCATGATGTTTTTTACTCACGTAGTGAAGAAGGGGCATGAGTTGATAAATATTTGTCATATTTTCGATTAAAATCTGCAGTTCATATTTTTTTGACATTTCTGCTAGCCATTTATAATAAGCTTTTGCTTTCGGAGAATTAATATGTTGATTAACGAGTGGATGTGCGACGAAAACGGAATTAAATTTCTTAGCAAATTTAAATGCACCAGCATCATTAAAAAGTCCAGCTACAGACCAGGCCGGTTGATGAATTGAAAGAATTGGTACATTATATCTTTTTGATAGTCGGGCGAGTTTTCTCATCTGAAACCTTGTTTTCCATCCTACAACTACCTCGAGACCATCAACCTTAAGGTTATTTGCCAATAAGAAATACTCCTCAAGAGCGATACCAAGAGGAATATCAGCTATAGAAAAAGTTAGCTTAGGCCCTGTCTTTTGTTCCATATCACTTATTCTATACTATCACCAATCACTAATCACTAATCACTAACTGTTGTATACTACATGCATGTACGAAGATGCCCTCAAACATTTTAAAAAAGTTGATCCACTTCTTTATGAGGTAGCTGAAAGCATAGACCCAATAGTTCTTGAAAAAACTTCAGAAAGTTTTGTCAGACTTGTAAGAGCTATTGTTGGACAACAACTTTCGGTGAAAGCTGCCAGCACAATTTTTGGAAGATTTGAAAAATTATTTAAAAAGAAAATAAATGCTGTAGATATTTTAAAATTGAAAGATGATGACATTAGAGCGTGTGGTATTTCATATCCAAAAATAAAATACATCAAGGATCTTTCCGAAAAGGTTCACACGAAAGAACTTATATTAGAGAGTTTTGAAAATGCAGATGAGGAAACAATAATTGAAAATCTAACGAAAGTTAAAGGTATTGGAATTTGGTCTGCTGAAATGTTTTTGATGTTTGCTTTAGCAAAACCTGATGTCTTTTCCGTCGGAGACTTAGGACTTAAAAATGCAATGATAAAGTTGTATGGACTTAAGAATCCAAGCAAGGAAAAACTTATCAAAATTTCTCAAAAATGGAGCCCATACAGAACTTATGCATGTAGAATACTATGGCAAAGTCTAGACAACGCTCCAAAGTAACTATTCGGGTCTAATTTCAGAAGGATACTCAACTGCAACAACCTCAACTAATGTAAGTGGTTTTTCATTTGTGACTTTAAAAACAACCCCATCAAGATCAGCATATGGAAAACTTTGATGAGCTCTATACAATCCTTTATTTACCTCGTCGTATGCCTCGCCTGATGTTTCTGTTTGGAAGTCCTGAATAACTCCATGGACTTGATATATTCCAATAAATCTTTCTTTCTCTGCCATACGAAAGCTATTTTAGCATAATACTATTCAGTAGCTAACTGAGGAAGCGTTGCATGATACTTTAAGTCAAAAGTTTTGTGTGGGTTGATGCGTGGATCACTTAATGTTTCGCTTGCGAATCTATAGTTCACATCGCCCAACTCTACCGTTGGCGCATCTGCCCCACCTTCCGTAAGAGTGTTCCAACTATCAAACGTCGCACCCTTTACCTGCGGCTTATATTTATCAAAAAATGTACGAAGCCTATTTCTCCATGAATCATTATTACCAAACTTTTGTTTTATAGGTCTATCCGTCCCAGTATCATCAAATCCAGTTATTAATGGTAATATTACAGGAATTCCTGAATTAATCCATCGATCCATTTCTATTTCTGCATTCGCCAACCGTTCATCTTCTGTTTTCCCATTAGAAAATATATTGTATGGTTCAATTACAACCGAATTTGAAGCAAAAAGTTCTTTGTCATTTGGACCAAACGTTGGACCATCGGGAGGAAGAGGAGTGGGATCAATTCCAAATATTACTCTTTTACCTGTATTTTGAAATATCTTTTCACTGACTTCATCAATTGTTGCTGCAAATTTTTTCTCATCAACGGGAGTACTGTGAATTGTTTCTACAAGCCTAATGAAATGACGCTTATCACCTTTCTTATCATTCATTTGTAACCAGTTAGAATTATCTCCATATTCAGAAATAAGTGTTTCTATTCTTTCCTCGAATCCTTGAGTGTCGTCTGGAAAATCTTTAAAGAATTCAAAATCAGGACTAACTTCTATAACTGGAGCAACAAGCATGCCTCGGTCAAGAGCTTCTTTAAATACTCTAGCGTTAACCTCTTTATTGTTTATTGTGGGAGCCCAATTCTCGGTTTCACCATTGTCCCCCCACCAAGAAAGATTTATTACATTAACATTTGCTTTCTTAATATCGTCAAATATCTTTTCGATATGAGCGTCTGAATCCCAATCAGTTACAGTATCTAATTGAGGATAGGGGGAATTGGGGTTAGGAGGACCAGCAAAAAAGAATATACCACGAGTCAGGTCTCCTTCGTGCCCTTCATTGGCTATTTTTCCCCAATCAGGACTCGTGACTTCTGTTTCCAATGCTTGTGATTCCTGAGGTTTTCCAAATCCGACTATTCTTGCTGCTGCCGCGCCTCCAATTAGTGAAAATATCCCCCGACGAGTTAACTTTGTGCTAAACGCTCCTTCTCCCCCTTCTGTCATACGATTTCAATTTCTATCTCTGGAGTAAATCCAAAGGATTCCTGCATTTCTTCCTCAATCTCAGTGATTAGTCCTTTGACATCATTTGCGCTTGCTCCGCCTTTGTTAATTATAAAATTTTGATGTTTTTCACTAACTTGCGCCCCACCATTTTGTTGTCCGGCAAAACCTAATCGGGCAATTATATATCCCATACTCACTTTTCCATGCCATTTATTTTTTACTAAATCCGCAATATCACCCCACGACTCCAAAATCCGTTCTACTTCTTCCGGTTTTGAAATATTTTTAAATACACTCCCACAGTTAGGGTAGTCGAGTGGATGCTTTTCTTGTCTATATGTTATATTTTCAAAGTATTTTTCGTGTGCAGTTAGTAACTCCTCAGGAGTACCTTCTCTAAGTTGAAATTGTGCGTTAACTACAATTAACTTTTCTGTTTTAACCTTACTAGAACGGTATGAAAACTCCATCTCATCATGGTTGAGAGTAATTTCTTCATAATCCCCGTTTTCCTGTAATTTAATGCAATGCGCCTTTACAAAAACATCCTTTATCTCACCCCCAAATGCACCAACATTACCCCGTACAGCCGCCCCGACTGTTCCGGGAAGACCACCAGCCCACTCAAGTCCGACTAAACCATTTTCAAATTGAGCTTGAATAACGCTATCCAGAAATTCACCGGCAAAACTTTCCACAATATTGTTTTCCAAAAGTCTGACACCTTGTCCATCTTCCTGCATTAAAAATCTGATGATGACTCCATCATAACCTTCATCAGAAAACAGCAGGTTGGATCCTAGACCCAAGACAAAAACTTTCGTAACATTATTTTCCTTTATATATGCGAGTGCTTCGTAGAGATCTTCTTTTGAAGCAACATCAAGAACCGTTTTGGCTACACCGCCAATCTGATACCAAAGAATTGTTGAAAGGAGAACATTACTGTATATTTGCATCTGCGACGTCGTCTTCTGAAAGACGGAGTAGTCCTTCGTCAAGTCTTTTTTGATCTAAGAAGTGTGCAATAAATCCGACAGATCGGGAAAGTACAAAGATAGCATTGAAAAATTCCGCTTGTATTAGGTCCCATAACTGCTCGTCACTATATCCCTCTTTTTCAGAAAGATAATCAAGTAAAACCGCAGCTATACTTCCATCGATATTAAGAATCAGATTTCCTTTCTTCTCAGTGGTAATTTTTTCTACCTCCATAGCAAAATTACTAAATCTTTTTTTCTCAAGCCTATTTGCATATTCCTTAATCTCCCCAACCCTTGGATCTGGTAAATCAATTCTATATTTCTTATGCCCAATTCCCTGAATATAAACTTTCTTGCTTGCCGATTCTTCTACAAAAGTACTGGCACTTTTTCCATCAACAACTCCTGAGAACCAATTGCGAGCTGCTTCATTTAATGCCCCTCCAAATCGTGGGCCAATGGTAAGAAGTCCGGTTGAAAGCGAGGAAACCAAATCCCGACCCGCACGGGCACTAACAATCGTGTTAAGCGCTCCACTAACATATGGTCCATGATCAACCGACACCCGCAGTATGAAATCGACAAATTCTTCTGTATCTTGGGACTGTATTTTTTTACCTAAAAAGAGGGAAGCC
>CAZEGF010000031.1:0-32487 GCA_964511965.1 uncultured Gammaproteobacteria bacterium | reverse complement strand
GATGCAGGGGTTGGGGGTGCTTTTGGGTATAAAAATGGATTTGATACGTACACTGATGAGGTAAAATTCGGGTCAATACAAAATTCTGCAACGCATGCTATTGATTGGCTCAAAAAGAACAAAGACAAGAAATTCTTTATGTTTCTTCACGGATATGATGCTCATGGTCAATTTACTCTGCCTCAAAAGGGCGAATTTATTCCAAAAGACTATACGGGACCTTTTACAGGATCACCCATGGAAGAGGCAAAACTCCGCGAAGAGCAGTTGACACAACCCTTGGATCTATCACCTCAAGATGTTGATTTTTGGAAAGGTGTCTATGATTCAAAGATACTTGAGGGTGATAGACGATTTGCATCATTTTGGAAAGAAGTTGAGAACATGGGTCTTGATAAAAATACCATTATCATAATACTTTCGGATCATGGAGAGGAGTTTTATGAGCACAAGGGGATAGATCACGGGCACAGTCTTTATGACGAATTGGTTCATGTTCCTTTGGTATTTAAGATTCCTGGAATGAAGGGTGGAGTGAAAATTACTCAACAAGTAACATCGATTGATATTGCTCCAACTCTTTTGGATGTTTTGGGTATTAAACCAAACAAGCAATATGCTTCTCAATTGCGTGGAAAGAGCTTGTGGCCAATTATAAAAGGTCAAGAAGAAAGTGAAGAGGATGTTTATCTTGAGACGGATTACCGTGACTTTACCCATAAAAGGGGAATACGAACAGCAAATGGTTGGAAATATATCTTAACCCTTGAAAGCGGAACTCAGGAACTTTACAATTTAAATGAAGATCCAGGCGAACAAGTTAATTTGGCTGAAACAAATAAAGATATTGCCGCAACACTTGAGAAAAAAGTGAAAGATCACATGATCAAAATGGGGCAAAATCCAGGTCAAGAATGGAATGTCGGCTGTCTTCCAGTATATGCCGGCGAATGTGAATAGATTAATATTTGCTTCCTCTTTGATAATCGTAATTTCTATTGCCGGATATTTCTTTTTCCAGCAAAATAGTCTAGAAAAACTCTCATGTCAGCAGAAACCCACGTGTTTTAATTGCAATTTAATTCTTATTTCAGCTGACAGTCTAAGATCCGATCATGTTGGGGCATTTGGTTACAAACGCAATACAACTCCAAATTTTGACAAATTGGCAAAGAATGGGGTTCTTTACAAGAATTTCTATACTACATCATACCTTACACCAATTTCTGAAATGTCTCTTCAGACTGGTATGTATCCTTCTACAAATGGTTACACTAGGTTTGAAGCACCTTTGTCAGATAAATATTTAACAATTGCTCAAATTCTTAAAAAGGATTCTTACAATACCTATGCAGTTCATAGTTCACCTGAATTTGGGTATTATGATCGTGAACTGCAAAGCTTTGATAGAGGATTTGATTCCTACACTCACTTTGATAAGTCTTTAAATCAATATGACGTAAGAAAAGTTCCTGATATGAGCTCAATTACAAAATTGTGGGAAATCTCAAAGAATAATAAATTTTTCAACTGGATATCAGTTGGAAGTATTCACTGGCCATATGGATTATTTGCTAAAGACCTATATACCAGCAAAGAATACAACGGTTATTTCAAAAATAAGACTCTAGAGTGGGGAACATTTAAAAACATTTACAATAATACAGTTTACCCCGAAAAGAAAAAGTTAACTCCTTCAGACGTCCAGTATATAGTAGATATGTATGATAATGGAATTACCCAATTTGATGATTTTTTGGGTGATCTTTACTCTCAGCTTGAAAGGAGAAATCTTCTTCAAAAGACAATTATAGTTATAGAGTCAGAACATGGTGAAGATTTCGGTGAGCATGGATATTTTTCCCATTACGATATACGTGACAACCAAGTTCATACTCCATTACTGATTATTTATCCAGATAGTATCTCAAAGCAAATCAACTCGTTAGTAAGTTCAGTTGATGTTTTACCTACCATATTAGATTTATTGGGGATTGGGATTCCTAAACAAGTCCAGGGTAATAGCACAGTTCCATTATATTGTGGGCAAGAAAAAGATAATAGGAACATGGTATTTATCGAAAGAAATCCTTTATGGGAGGAGAGTGCGATTGCATCCGATATGAATTTGCGGGGTATCAAAACCCAAATTGGCAATAAAGATATTGCAGTCAGAACTGATAATTGGAAATTTATTTTAAGGTACTCCAAGAAAGCATTAGAAGAGGAGTCGTGGTGGGGGTATATAACAGGTACAAAAATTGTTATTCCGGAAAAAGAACTATATGATCTAAAAAAGGATCCTTTAGAATTAAATAACATCGTTTCATCTGAACCTCAAGTGGCTAATAATCTAGAAAAAATATTGATTGATTGGAAGGAAAAAATTGAGAATATTAATCCTGATAGAAAGCAGTATCCACTGATTCAAAAGTACTTTTAATTTTTGACCGTAATTATCTTGTTTGGTGAGACATTCTTAAGATATGTTACCTTTCCATCAGGCCATTTTGTTTTTATTTCCTTAATTACAGCTTCTTGACCTAACCCGAAATTAAGAACCGGATCGGTAGTTGAAACAAAACTACCTGAAGTCTGAAGCTCTTTATACTGGGTTATATTTGTTTTTACCCAGACTTTTGTACCAAGAGTTTGTTCTTTAGATTCAAATTTTATCTTTACCCAGTTGTTGCCACCTTGGCTATTTAGAAATATCCGTGGGGAGATGCCGCTTTCATTTACAATGAGATCTTGGTATCCATCGTTATTAATATCTGTAGCAATGAGCCCCTTTCCATCATTTTTGATCTCAAGCGAACTTTCACAGGGGTTGAAATCCATATTGTCCTTGTTTTTAAATAAGAATAAGTGGGGGTTTTTAAATTCAGACGATACTCCTTTTTCTTTAGAGTTGATAAATCCACTTACAGCTGCTATATCGGTGTATCCATCATTATTGAAATCTGTTGCAACAGTTCCCCAACCCCAACCACCGATTTGAGTTCCTGAGTCTTTACTAACATCCTCAAATTTAGATCCATTTTTATTCATAAATAATAAATTACCTTGTTGGTCTGTATTTGCGTTATCGTAGAAGATACCAGTAACATATACATCAGTATATCCATCGTTATTAAAATCTGCGGATGCAACACCCATTCCATTATTTACAATTTGAGGTAGAGATGTGCTCACATCTGTAAAATGACCGTTCTTATCATTTCGGTAGAGGCTATTTGTGCCGAAATCATTTGCAATAAATATATCCTGATACCCATCATTATTGTAGTCAGTAAATGTACCAGCAAGGCCAAGATGATTGTCGCCAACCCCAGCTTTTACAGTGACATCACTAAAAACGTTGCCATTATTTTGAAGAAGTATATTGGGAAGACCTTTTGCTGAACTTGACCCCTGAGTTGAATTGTAGGATGGAGTAGTAGAGTTATTTATTATATAAATGTCGGTTTTGCCATCATTATTGTAGTCTCCTGCGATCACTCCAGTAATTGCTAAATTTGTTGAGAAGTTAGTAAGGAATGACTCCTCAGTTACATCCGTAAATTTCATTTCACCTTCATTTTTATACAATCTTAACTCTGTCGGACTATAAAGAAGTATGTCAATTTTACCGTCATTATTGTAATCGAATGTAAGAACACCAGTTGATAACTGGAGCTTTGTTATGCCTGTAGTTGCGGTAACATCTTCAAACATGATCTTACCCGTATTTTTAAGTACATAAACATCATTTATACCCAGATAGACAAGGTCAGTAAAACCATCATTATCAAGATCAGCAGCTGCAAGCCCCCTTTGTTGGGATTGGGTTGGAAGCACTTGAGGACGAATTGAATTTACCAAGCCGGAAGGCAAAGCACTAGTAGTAATATCTTTAAAAGTTGTCTTCCCTTTTTCTTCGCATGAAGTGATGATTTTCTTTTTTCCTGTGAGCAGGTTCTGAATGGTTTGTTTGAGCAAATTTATTTCATTAAGTGATTTGTATATTATGTATTTTGAATATGATATGAGCGAATTTTGAGAAGGAACCGACGAGGAAAGTATTTTCTTACCAGAAAGTGAATATATAATATTGTTCCCAACTTGTATGCCAAGATATTTTCCAATAACGTTATCTGAATCAAAATGAATACCAGCTTTAATCCGTGAATTTTTGGCATCCTCAGCATTTTGCATCCAAAGAGCTGTCTTTTGAGGAAAAAGATAAGATAAAACGGTTGCAGCAGTTGCAGATATTGCCGAATGTCCTGAAACATAGCTAGGGAAAGGTGGATCTTGGACTAAAAGATCCAAATCTGCTATCCGCATGGATGGTCTTTTTACATAGTAAGTGTATTTTACTTTCCAAGTCTCTATAAAAGAATCTGCAATACTTTGGGCAAGTATTTTTTGTGCCTTTGCGTATGCTGCGTCGTCGAGATTTTTACCCATCTCTATAAAGAGAATATTTTGCCAGACACCTGAAGGGGTAATGTTGTCACCAGTCTGTCCTTTGACAAAACCATGGCTACCATGCCAGAAATAGATGACCTCAAGCTCATCTTTACTTCGAGTAGAAACTTCATATTTAATTTTCTCGATATCTAATTTATCCTCAATACTGTTCTCAACAGGTGGGGTAGGAACACTAAATTGATCCTCCTTATTTAAAAGCCATGGTTTCCAGTTACCAGCCATAGCTCCACCATCTATCTTGCCATCACGAATGTACCATTTATTAGGAGGTGTTTTTTTATCCCATGATAGGGTGAAGCCATCAGTATCTAGTTGCCTCTTATAATTATCTATAATTGCAATAGTTTCCTCATGTAATGTTTGTGTGTTTGGGTCAATTCTAGATAATAACTCAGATGTTTCAGAACTATGTTTTGGTGCTAGTGAATTCAAAATCTCAGTGGTTGCTAAGTTTGCTTGAGACTGATTGTGGGTTTTTTCCAAAACATCAGCATAAATTGAAGCTATATAACTATAAAAACGTGAGGCTATTGCTGGTGCGAAATTTTCCTTTTTGACAATACTCATCGCATAATTCATCCACTTTCTTGAATAAAGAGAAGTCTCTTTAACCTCAGCCCTTTCGTATGGAGTAACATTTATCTTAAAACTGTATATTTTGGAGATAATAATAGTTGAGAAAAAAAGAATTGCGAAAATAGATACCGCAAATACAAAAATAAATACTAAAAACCTTTTTAGCATAGAATTAATTTGGGCAAGACTATTTTGCAGAAGGTGTTACAGAGGTAAATTTGGTTTCACCAACAGTAACAGGTAAATCATATGTAACTGTAATATTTGGGAAATAACCATTGATCTTAAGTTGTTCTGCGGTAGGTACATGATTTCCCTGTAGATTTAGTGTCGATAGTCTATGAAGATTTGCTACTTCTATTGGTAAAGTCTTTAGTGAATCCACTTTTGGATCATCAGCTGCCTGATTCTTTTTAGGATTTATATTGCCTGATAAAAGCAAATCTGTAAGATTTTCAAGTTTACCAATTTCTGCTGGTATACTAGTCAGCTTATTATTTGTCAGATTTAGAATCTGAAGATTTGTAAGGTTACCTATTTCCGGAGGAAGAGATGATATCTGGTTTGATGGTGCATCAAGACGAATAAGTTCCTTTAGTTGGAACACCTCGGGGGAGAGTGAAGTCAATTGATTGCCACCAAGATAGAGGCTGTTAAGTTTTGTGAGTTTTGAGATTCCTTGTGGAACTTCCTTGAGGTTTTGAGATGAGAGATCAAGTATGCATGCTTTATCTCCTGCAGCAAGAGCCTCCTCAAGAGACTTGTAAACTTTCGTGTCAGGACAAACTTCATGAGATTCTTGAGCTGTTCTGGGAGCTTTTTCAACTTGATTTGCGCTTTTTTTACTTGAGAAGTACCAAATTCCGGTTAACAAAATTAAAAGAAGTACAGTAATTGTTATAAGAGCAGTTTTATTTTGCATATTCCTATTAATAGTTATACCAGAAATTTGTAATATAAGTCGATAGTTACAATTCTACCGATTTTATATTTGTAAATGAGTTTTTTATTTTAGATTTTTCACTATCGGTAAAGTTATTTTGTTTTAATTTTAATAATTGTAGTCCTTTAAGCTCAGATAGACTTTCGGGAACAGATCCTAACTTATTGTTGGCTAAATTTAATGACTGCAGCGTTGAAAGTGAGCTAATTTCACCAGGAATTGAAGTGAAAGAATTGTTGCTTAGATTTAGATTTACAAGTTTTTCAAGTGAAAAAAGCTCTTTTGGTAAAGTTGACAAATTATTATTAGATACATCTAGCTGAAATAAATTTTTAAATTTACCAATAGAAGAGGGGATTTGGGTAAGATTTTCACTGCTCAAATCAAGTATACAAACTGAATCGGGATTTTTTAAGGCGCGTTCAATGCTTGTTTCTCTTGCACAAATAGCTTTATTTTCGGTAGGACTTATTATAGGAAGATTATATTGAGTCTGATTTGGTGTAGGGGTAGGAGATGCCTCGTTATTTATTTTTACAGTATTTGAAGCATATTTGTTGGTTTGATTTGCATTTCTGCTGTAAAGAAAAAGTGTTACCACTACAACAGCAGCTAATATTATGAGTGATAAAACAGTTAAAAACCTGTTTTTATCGGATGAAGTTGGATTTGGATTCATTTCTTGTTGTGTGATCGGATAATGCGCCTGACGCATAGGGTTATTATTTGATTGGGGTGGGCTGACGGGATCCATAATTATATTAATATTACGCTCATTTTTTTACCCTTGTCAAGAAGGTCATGTTGTTTTATAGGTCAGCACTAATTAGAATATGCGTATATGGCTTCTCCAGAAACTTCTGAGTCCAATTTACTTCAGGAAAAAAACTCTGATCCATTGAAATCAATTGTAGACCCAGGGTTATATGCATTTTTAGCAAATATAATAACTGACTTTCCCGAGGATGAAGGTATGGATGTACCACTCAAACCAATTTTCGAAAAAGCTATGCCACAAATATATGGTGAAGTAGAGCGAACTCCTACTGAAAATCATTCATTATATGAATCGATGTATAAAAGAATCATTCCGCTAATAGAACACGAGGTTATAACACCCAAGGATATAATTAAAAACAGAGCAAGTTTTTTCGATTATGATGACATGCTTAGTGCGTTGTCTTACCTTTGGGTGAAAGAAATATACGACAAGACAGCTGTAAGATATTCCTATACTTATGAGGCTTTAAAAATTACAGCGGGAATGTGGGGCGATGATCCGAGGGCAAGAAAAATGGATAAAGCAGCCGATGAAATAGAAGCTGAGGTACAGAAAAAAACAACATTATCCAGAGAAAGAGCAAATCAGTATAATGGCCGAAATAGTGTCCCTGCTAGGTACTGGTGGAATGCAGAAAGTGAATTTAGACTTTCAGACAAATTGAAATCAATAACTGTTAATTCTGTCAATGAAATGATTGATACCTGTAACGTTATGATAGCTGGAAGCGCACATTCCACAAAAGAGAAAGCTATCGATTTGTATATGTTCAAACTTGATGCACAGGTTTTGGCTGTCATTAGTAAAATAAGTGAGATTAATCGTGCAGCTCTCGGTCAAGAAAGGAAAAAAGGAACACAGCTTGAGGAATTTATGAATAGTCTAAAAGTTATTTCAGGATATCTAACTCAATATCAAGACAAGATAACAAATTTAGATGAACTTTATTCTGCCATTACTAAAGTATCATCTAAGAATTAGTTCACGATCAGCCAGTTGAATTGCATATCGTGTGTTGGGACAGGACCTGAAACTCCAACAGTGAAAGAACCGTCTTCGGTTTCTGATTCAGGAACCTGACGAAGTAGGTATAGGACTTTATTGTCGGTATTTCCGAATGGAGTGATATAGATCAAAGATTTAGAGGTTATGATATGGTTTTTTATAGTTAGTTCTGGTTGGCCAGATCTAAGAGTAGCAAAACCGGCACTACCTGTGGCAACTGCTTCGGTAAGTGAGGTTGCTTCAGCTTTACCGACTAAATTGAAGTTAAGTTTTGCAAATGTTGCGCTTCCTGACGACTGGATATTTCCTTTGTTGTCTATTGTAAGAACAGAACTTGCAGTTGCGGATTTTGAGTTTTGAATATTAAATTTAGAATCTTTAAATGACACAGAAATGTCACTATCGCCAACTGGTGAAATAAGATTGGTTGCTAAGGAGGCGGTAGTAAGGGTTCCGCTAAATACTCCATGAACAGCATCAATTTCACCCAATAGATTGAAGTTTCCATTAACGGACATATTTCCATCAGTATCCATACGAATAAGCCCACCTTCAAATGCGATATCACCTTGTCTCAACGATTGGATTGCAAGATCAGATCCAACTGTATTAATAGAGTTATTCGAAATTGTAAAGCTGGAACCAACCGATAACTGATCCGTAGCGGTTAATATATTTGAGGTTATCGGACCCATCGATGTTATTCCTTGTTCAAATATGCCAAAGTCGGCATGAACTGTTGCAATTGTAAGATTTGCCGTAGGATTGTTTATAAATTTTGAGGCTGCTGAGGAAATCTTATCGTCAAGTCCGGAAATGTTGTTAGCAATTACATTTCCTGCACGAAGCGTGCCTGAAACCGTTGCGTCACTAGTTTGAATAGAATTGCTTGATATTGAACCTGAAATGCTTGCAGATCCACTAACTTCCAGAGAGACTGCAGAACTATCAGTAGCTGAAGTATTCGACTCAACAGCCAGTTTTCCTTTTATATTTATCTTATCCCCCAGAGCAAGAGGGGATATAGTG
This sequence comes from uncultured Gammaproteobacteria bacterium, assembly GCA_964511965.1. Classification (GTDB taxonomy): domain Bacteria; phylum Patescibacteriota; class Microgenomatia; order Levybacterales; family GWA1-39-11; genus JAUSNA01. The sequence goes on along the minus strand of CAZEGF010000031.1, from coordinate 23,677 downwards.
TTTGTTTTAATGGTGTCAACTTCAGCAAGCGGTGAAACGATCGGATTTTGTATAAATCCCGCTGAAGAGACCGTGTCTAGGATAAATTGTCTGAGATCTTGTCCACCGATTGTTATTGTATTTGCAGCTACTGCAAAAGTACTTGCCGTTGCGTTACCAAGAGTTGAAGTTGTTGCTGTGAATGAGTCTGCTGCAAGAGTTCTAATATGGGCATAACCGGCTTCAAGATTGGCAACAATAAGATTTGAAAATCCGTCAACTCTATGAACTGCATTTCCAAATCCATCAAGCAGAGTAAATGCTCCATTCATAAATTGAAGTGAAAGTGATGCAAAGAACGAATCTGCAGGATCTGCTTCACCAGAACCAGTTGTGTTTGGAGCAGCAGGTGCTTGTAGACCAGCTATGTCATGTGAATGATTAGACGAAGGATACAGAGCATAATCAAAGCGGGGAGCCGTGAACCTATAAGTGACTGTCGTTGGCCTATCAGAATAGAGTATAAGTTTTCGGTTGACTGGATCACGCCTGAACCAAGTCCGTGCCTGAGACGTTGGAGTGAGAAGTACATTTACTTTCGTAAGGTCAGGGTCAATTACACGGGAGAAAGTCCATAGTTCGCTTCCATACTCAAAATTATTAAAGTCTAGAGTGTATGCATATCCACCAGCAGCTGCATCATAAGCAAGATTTGCACTGCCGATATATTCTTCCTTCATACCATTAATGCTCGTTGCATAAGTAGAGAACTTTTTACCATCAATTGTATAAAGAGGGTCAAATCCTCCTCCGTAAATCTTTCCTGATCCATCTCCAATGATAAGATCTCCAGTTGAATTGATCCTGAATTTCTGAACTCCGGATACTGAAGCGGCGAAAATGTCTCCTGTTCCGTCATTTGTAAGAAGGAGAGTTGGTCCTGATGTTTTACCTGAGATTGAAGCTATTGGTTGTGTACTTAAGGCATAAACCTGTAGAGCTGCTGTGGGATTTTTTCCTGTTGGTGAAAGAGCTGTTCCAATACCAACATTGCCATTATTGGCTATGACAAATCTTGTTATACCTGATGCACTTGCTGTAAAGATATCATTTGTAACAGCGCCTCTCTGATCGAAAATAGCCAATGCATTGCCTCCATCGCTTCCTCCATTAAGATGGAGAAGTGAAAGAGGTGATTCAAAATCAGGACCTATTCCAATCCTTCCCGTTCCACCCTTAATTATGATTCTGGTTGTCCCATTCGCACCGGATCCAGAACCAACCCTATTTGCATACGGGTTAACCTCAAATCTAAAGTCAGATGTTGCTGAATCAAGAAAACCAATACCAGTATTTAGATTATGTGATACTAAATTGATGAATCCACTGACCCCTGCACTATCAAGAAGTAAATTCTCAGACGCATTTCCAACAATATGAAGTTTTGCTAAAGGTGTAGCGGTTCCTATTCCTACATAGCCACCCAAAGTGCCTCCATTTAATGGCATAAGTGAAATGTTGCCTGTTGTATTACCCCCTATTGTGAGGGTATTATTTCTGAATGATTGGATTGTACCGTTACCGGAAATTGCAATACCATTCCCTTGATTTGAACCAATTTGTGCTGAAATAGATGCAGATGGATTGGTTTGTGATGCCAATCCTAATACAGAAAATTGTGCTGAAGCAGTAGAAACGCCACCGATAATAAGATCTACGGTGTTATTTATTGGATAGTGGACTTTGTTTGTTGTATCAAGCACCCAAGTTCCTGAAGCCCCACTTGTACAACCGCTACAAGATGCAACAGTCAAAGCACCTCCAGCAGTAACTCCCCATGCTGTTCCACCAGTTATAGCAACGGTTGTTGAAGCATTTGAATTCCCAATATTCAATATGTCTGCTGCTGATCCATTTGTTGCGATATTTATAGTGTCAGTTCCTGAGTTCGTTACACCCCCAATATCAATTGTTTTTGTATTTGCATTATCCCCAAAATTTATTCCCCCAGTTCCAGTATCAAGATTTAATGTAGTTGCACCAGTAGCATTACCAATTGATAGTGTTTTTGCAATTGATGTACCGATATTAATTGCACCAGTTCCAGCGTCTAAAGTGATTGCTGTTGAACCGGTAGTATTTCCTATCGTAATGGTTTTTGCAATTGAGGTTCCAATATTAATAGCACCGGTTCCTGAATTCAACGCTAATGCGGTTGAACTAGTTGTATTACCGATTGTTATAGATCTTGTTCCACCGGTTCCTATATTTATATTTTGGTTGACAGCGTCATTGCCAATTGAAATGACACCTGCTGAAGAGTTAAGCTCTAGAACACCTGCAGAATCAAGGAGAAGAGTATCTGATGAATTAAGGGTAATATCCCCAGTTGAGGTTGAAGCAAGTGAAATTCCCCCGGTACCTGAATTAAGATTTAATGCAGTTGCACCAGTAGTATTCCCAATTGTTAAAGTTTTGGCAATTGTAGTACCAATATTGATAGCTCCAGTACCTGAATCCAGAGTTAATGCTGATGTCCCAGTTGTATTTCCGACAAATATACCTCTAGCATTCGCATCTGTACCTATAGCTATATTTCCAGTTAAAGATCCCCCTAGCGTTAATGTATTTTGCCTTGATGATTGAATGCTGCCATCGCCGCTAAGAATCAATGCTTGTCCAAGTGCATTTTGAGCAGAAATAGAAGCTGTAGGAGTAGTTGTTCCTGCTATTCCAAGAACAGCGAATTTAGCTGATGATGTTGCTACGCCACCAAGGAGAAAGTCATATGTTGTATTGCCTTCAACAATGACTTTTTGTGATGTAACATCAAATGGTGAAGATACGGATCCGAAACCCGGACAAGTTTGCCAGCTTGGATTACTCCCTGCGGAATTTGAAGTTAGACAAAGCCCTGAGGAACTGGTAGTTACGGCTGTCAAAAGTCCTCCTGTTCCAGTAACAAGTACAGAGTTATTAGTTGATGAAAATCCGGCGGCACTAAAATTGATTGTGGTTCCAGGGAAATTCAATGTCCCAGCAGTTTTTCCGATATTTACGATAGAAGTGTTTGTTCCTGTCCCAAAGTTGAGAGTTCCGGTGGAAGTTAGAGTATCTATTGTTGAACCTGATGTAAGTGCTAAGTTACCACTTGAGTCAAGAGTAAATTTAGTTGTTCCCGAAGATGAAGCAGCAATTATGTTTCCTGTAGAGTTCAGCTGATTAATTATAAGTGAAGCATTATTTCCAATCCCACCAGAAACAGAGAGTGGAGCCAAAGTATTTGTAGAATTGCCAATCTTGACGCCCGTATTTAAGTCAGAAGTTAGTATTAGATTACCTGACCCCAAAGCAGTTAATGTAAGATCAGCATTACCAGCGGTAGATATAGTGTAGGCTGAACTATTCCCAACGGTTTGAGTCGTCCCATTAACCGTAAGATTTCCACCAATAGTTGTAAGTCCTGTTCCTGTTGTAACTGCACCGTTTGATAAAGTATTAAGCGTTAGAGTTCCCGAGCCTGCTGATACATTAAGTTGACCATTTGATGTTGTTTGAATAGTATATGAACCTCCATTTCCGACATTAAGTGCTCCCGATGTTCCTCCCAAATTGATGTTATTTGTTCCAGCCCTACCAAAGTTAATGGTAGTAGCATTTGCATCAAATAGTGCCACCAAACTTGTAGTTGTAGTTATAGCACTTCCGTTCATGGCAAGAGTTCCAGTACCACCTGAACCAATGGTAAAAGTACCTGTTCCTGCTGTGACATTGCCGTTACTGACTGTATTTAGATTTATGGTTCCACTTCCTGCAGAGATAGTAAGATTGTTATTTGAGAGTGTTTGGAATGTTGGTGTTGTACCTGAAAGATTGATGGTAGGATCAACGAGAGTAAGAGTGCCATTTCCTTGAACAGTTATATTGCCTGTCCCGCCGCCTCCTAGTGTAAGTGATTGTTTGTTTTTAGTTGCGAAATTTCCGTTAGCATCAAAATATGCAGCTGTCCCGGAAAGACCGGAGGAGACTGATGCGGTAGGTGTCCCACCAGCGATATTAATAACCGCAAATTTGGCACTAGTTGAGGCTGTCGCACCCAAAAGGAAGTCTTCGGTTGTATTTCCTTGGACAATTACACCTTGAGCTGTTATATCGTAAAATGGACTGGCGTTAACACCGGTTGCACACGAACCAAATGTAGGTGTACCGGCTCCACCCAAAAGACACTGTGTTGCAGTTCCGGCTCCAGTTTGAGAAAGTACACCGGTACTGGTTGTATACAAAATTCCACCACCTGAAGTAAACCCAGGAAGACTAACTATTTGTGAAGTTCTACCAATCACTAGATTGCCTGTTGAACCTCCTCCAACAGTTAAAGTTTGGTTGCGGGTTGCTTGGATATTCCCTATCCCATCAACCGTAAAACCTGCTGATGAGGACGCAGTACCATCGTTTTTGACAACAAATTTACTAACACCTGAAGCAGAAGCAGCCAGTATATCAGCACCATTTATTTGATTAAAAATTGCAAGCGCATTTGAGCCAATACCTCCAGAAACTGATAGAGGGGCAAGAGTGTTTGTTGAGGCACCGATTTTTACTCCTGTGTCAAGGTCTGAGGTTAAAATTAAATTACCGCTTCCAGCAGCTGTAAGAGTCAAATCTGCGTTTCCTCCTGTTGTTAAAGTAAACGCTGAACTATTTCCAACAGTTCCAGTTGCTCCATTGACAGTTAAATTGCCACCAACCGTTGTTAACCCAGTACCTGTTGTAATGGGGCGGTTTGTAACAGTGTTTAAAAATAATGTAGATGCAGTCGTAAGATCTATAATTGGGTTTGTTGTTGTAAGTTGTATTGCTGTACTTGCCAAAGCAAGCGCACCTGTGGTATTCCCTCCAATTGTAAGTGTATTATTTCTAACGGATTGTATAGAACCATCTCCACCTAGAACAAGTGCCTGTCCACCTGCATTTTGAGCTGAAATTGAGGCAGTTGGCGTGCCACCAGCAATATTGAGAACTGCAAACTTTGCAGATGTTGTTGCAACACCGCCAAGTAAGAAATCTTCCGTAGTATTGCCTTGGACAATAACTTTTTGTACTGTGTCGTAAAATGGACTTGCGTTAACACCGGTTGCACAAGATCCAAAAGTAGGAGTACCGGCGCCACCTAAAAGACATTGAGTAGCGGTGCCGGTGCCTGTTTGGGACAATACTCCTGAAGTATTGGTAAAGAGCAACCCACCATTTGTTGTAAAACCGGGTAGAGTTATCGTTTGTGATGCTTTACCAAGAATTAAATTACCAGTTGAGCCTCCACCAATTGTAAGCGTCTGATTTAGAGTAGATTGGATATTGCCGATCCCATCAACCGTAAATCCAGCTGATGAAGATGCAGTACCATCGTTTTTGACTACAAATTTACTAACCCCTGATGCAGATGCTGCTAATATATCAGCACCATTAATTTGATTAAATATTGAAAGAGCATTGCTTCCAATTCCACCCGAAACGGATAGAGGAGCAAGTGTGTTAGTTGAAGCGCCAATTTTAACTCCTGTATCCAAATCAGAAGATAAGATCAAGTTACCTGTACCATTGGGTGTTATAGTAAGGTTGGTATTCGTATTGGAGGTTATTACTGCCGCAGCGTTACTAAATGTTGTGGTAGCACCTGCAACGGTAAGGTTTCCGCCTAACGTTGTAAGTCCGGTCCCGGTGGTTATAGGGCGGTTTGTAGTTGTATTTATTGATAGTGTTGAACTAGAAGTGAGATCAATAATAGGATTAGTAGCACTGAGTTGTATCGACGTACCAGCTAGTACAAGACTACCAGTCGTATTTCCACCTAATGTTAAATTATTGTTTCTCGTTGTTTGGATACTTCCATCACTTCCAAGAACAAGCGCCTGTCCACCTGCATTTTGAGCAGAAATTGAAGCGGTTGGAGTTCCTCCTGCAATGTTAAGGACCGCAAATTTCGCACTTGAGGTTGCAACACCACCTAATAGGAAGTCTTCAGTTGTGTTTGACTGTACGGTTATCCCTTGAGATGGAATGTCGTAGAAAGGAGTACCTACTGCACAAGATCCAAACGTTGGAGTACCGGCTCCACCTAAAAGACATTGAGTTGCAGTTCCCGTACCTGTTTGGGATAGAACCCCTGAAGTATTTGTATAAAGTATTCCACCATTTGTAGTAAAGCCAGGAAGAGTAACAGTTTGCGTAGCCTTACCAATAACTAGGTTTCCGGTAGATCCACCACCTACCGTAAGTGTTTGGTTGCGAGTAGACTGTATATTTCCTATCCCATCAACCGTAAATCCAGCTGATGATGACGCAGTACCATCGTTTTTGACTACAAATTTACTAACCCCTGAAGCTGAAGCAGCTAGTATATCAGCACCATTAATTTGATTAAATATTGAAAGGGCATTACTTCCAATTCCACCAGAAACCGATAGAGGAGCTAGTGTATTTGTTGATGCCCCGATTTTAATCCCAGTATCTGAATCTGAGGTCAATATTAAATTTCCAGATCCATTAGGAGTAATTGTAAGATCAGTATTTGTGTTAGTTGTAAGAAGTGGAGCGGCGTTACTAAAAGTAGTTGTTGCTCCAACAACAGTTAGATTCCCACCTAAAGTTGTCAGACCAGTACCAGTTGTAATGGGGCGATTTGTTGTGGTATTTATTGACAGAGTGGTTCCTGAAGTAAGGTCAATTATTGGGGATGATCCAGTCAGGTTAATTGCTGTTGAGGCAAGGCTTGTTGTAGCACCATTAACAGTAAGATTTCCACCTAGTGTGGTAAGCCCTGTTCCGGTTGTAATGGGTCTATTATTTACAGTATTTAAAGATAATGTAGAAGCTGTTGTTAGATCAATAACAGGATTTGTTGCAGTAAGTTGGATAGCTGTTCCTGCTAAAGCAAGTGCTCCTGTTGTTGATCCACCCAGAGTGAGTGTATTATTTCTCGTAGCTTGTATAGTACCATCTCCTGATAGAACCAGTGCTTGTCCACCAGCATTTTGAGCAGAAACTGAAGCCGTAGGTGTTCCAGAATTAATATTGAGAACTGCAAATTTAGCTGAAGTGGTTGCAACACCTCCAATTAAGAAATCTACTGTAGTATTTCCTGGAATAATTGCATTTCCTGAAGAAATGGAGAACGGGGAGTTTGCGGTCGTTACGCATCCCGTACATCCTCCGGATACATTTAATGTATTAAATGTTCCGTTTCCGGAGGAGTCAATTCTGGTAGTTCCATTTGTTAAAAGTGAACCACTTACCAAATTAAACGAATCGCCAGTCCCAACATCAATTCTATCAGCTGCTCCTCTAAATAATTGAGTGTCACCACCAAGGACAATGCCACCGGTTGAACCTGTTATTGGTAACTGGAATTGACCAGCCATTGTAAGAGTAGAAAGGGTTGTTGATGTATTTTGAAATATAAAGTCTGCGTTTGTACCACCCAATGTCTGAAACGTGAGGCTCTGGATACCTGAGGTTTTTTGATTTTGAACAAGATAAGGGTCAACAATTGCAGCAGTTAATTTTCCTCCTCCACCAGGTCCAACAATTATGTCTCCGTTGTTTTTAACAACAAAATTCTGAACACCAGAAGAACTCCCCGCTATCAGATCACCTGATCCCGCGTTATCAACAACTAACGTTGCATAAGAAGAAGTTGCTGATATAGAAGCAGTTGAGGAGGTACCGCTTAGTCCTCTGACATCAAGAGCATTTCTTCCAAATGGATTAATCGTTCCAATACCTATTCTTCCATCGGAAGCCAGAAAAAGGCGTGAAGTAAGACCAGTATTCCCCCCCGGTGAGGTCTGAAAATTAAGGTTGCTACCATTGAACAAGTTGAAATTATTTGTTCCGGCATTTCCTGTTGGCACAGCAATAGCAAGATTGCCAGCAATTGATGCGGTTGGTGCTCCTGCAGAATTGTTTATAAAAGCAAATTTAGCAGAAGATGTTGCATGTCCGCCAACTAGTAAATCAAACGTATCATTTATTGGGGACAGGGCATTACTGGTAAGATCCCAGTAGCTACCTCCGCAAGAACCCCATGTAGGATTTGCAACACCTGACTGTAAGCATAATCCGGTTGAAGCGGTTGTTGCTTGTGCAATTACACCTGTTGTCTGAGTTCCAAACAATACACCATTCTGGCCTGTATATATGGCTGAGGTTATTGTTCCATCATTAGCAATTTTAAAGCGGGTAGTGCCAGAAGATGATGCTGCGATAATATCCCCACCCGTTGTATTGTTGTTTACAACGAAGGCGGCTACTGCTGATTCAGTAGCTAGAATTCCGAATTTATCATTTATTTCGACACCACCTTTAACAAGATTTCCTGTATTAGAGTTATTGATTATCGGTTTTTCAATATCTACCTTACCTAATCCCTCAGGATTTAATATTATATTTCCATTCGTTCCAAGACTCGTTGTAAGATTTAGAGTTTGTGCTTTTAAGGTAAGTGTTCCATTACTTACTTGAAATGTATGCTCAATTCCATCATTGAGGTTAAAACTCCCTGTGCTATCGAGGGAAAGTACGGCATTAACAAAGCTGCTGACTGCAGAAGTTGGCGGAAGTCCTTGCAAAAACTCAGAATTTGTAGCATATCCAACAGTTGCTATTTTTTGGCGAGGTGAAAGTTCTGTTCCATTACCAATTGTCACACCTAACCAAATCTGGCTATTATCTGAGAATACGGTTGAAGGAATAAGACATGCTGTATTATATGGACTTCCCGGAGGAAATGATCCACAAGAAGACGCATTTGCTCCCGTAGAATCACTTCCCAATAGAACTGAAAATATCCCATCTTGATCAGGGCTTATGGTTCTTGTTTCTTCCCAAAGCTCTGCTGCTCCCGTTGCAGCAAGGCTGTTATAAATCATAAATCTTACCGGTTGAGGTGATGTTATAGGGTTATCAAGTGTATCGGTTAATCGTCCTTGAAAAGATAGGATTCTTGGTGGTGCTGTTGCAGCAGCAAAAATTGGGGTTTGTTTTTGAACAACTAAATTCTGGTAAAGTGCAACACCAACACCGGAGGCAAAAATGACAAGTAGGGCAAAATGGATATAATGAACGAATGCATAGTTATGATATCTTTTATACCAATTGGGTCTAGTAAAACGGACATGATGTACCAGTTTCCGATGAAAGGGAAGACCGGAAAGAGATACTTTTTCAGGAGCATAAAATTCCTTCTCAACATTTCTAACACCAAGTAAACTGCTTATATCCTGCGCTTTTGAACGCAGTAAATTTTTTGAAGCTATTTGAGTGGATAATTTTTGGGATAATTCCGACATTCCAACTATCTCTTTTCCCCTCAAAAGAGTGGCTATTGCGTTTGATGCGTTATCCTCGAGAAAAAGGTATGGATCTATAAATAACTTTTGGAAGAGTCTAATAGGGGGAATAGGGGAATAGGTTCTAATAGTTGGTTTTAGCTTGACTGCCATCTCCTCTAGCGCAACTTTAGGTTCATCAATGAGCTGTTTTTGAACTTCCATTTCTACAGAATCTACGCTTATTTCCTCAGTTGTTATAAATCCTTTTTTTGTAGCAAAATCCAGGTAACGTCGTAGAGCTGAGAGTTTTCTATTTATTGTTCTTGGTGCTGCATTTTGAATCTCTGAAAGTCTTTTTCTATAGTCCTCAATAATCGATTGATTGATAAGATAAAATCCTTGGTTTGAAGCTAAAGGCTTGTCAATTGTTGGAAGTATTGCTTCCTCATACCACTTTGCAAAACCTGATATATCTGACAAATAATTCTTAACAGTTATTTTTGAAGCATTTGCCGATATCAAATAATCCCTAAAAGATTTAATATGCCAGTAATCAGTTGGTTCGATTGTCTCTTCTGTGAAAATTTTAGTGAAAGGATTTTCATGAACAATCTTTTGGGCCTCAAGTACTGTGAAAAATTTCCTTATTGAGGACAAATGTCTTTTCATAGATACGGCCGAAAGCTGTGTGTTAAGTTGCATCTGGCCATTTAAAACCACACCTCCCATTGAATTTTGATAAAGGGTTATGACATCCGGTGTAATTTTTGTAGGATCAAACTTTGAGGCTGTTACAGCTTCAAACCAGGATATGAAATGACGTACATCTGAAACATAATTCTTGATTGTATTCTTAGAAGAACTTGATGATTTAGTTGCTAATTGTCTTTTGAATAATTCAAGGATTTCCATTGGCAGAATTTGTATTTATTGTGAAAAGTCAGAAGAAATATTTTCATTCGTTTTTTTATTCCCGATTTTGATTAAAATGGAATTACCGCAAGAGTAGAATATAGCCTCAAAATTATACCGATTATATAGTTTACACGCCATATTTTTCATAGGTATAAACAGATTAAATAATCTTATACCAAGCTGTCAATAGTAACTCTGAGGCTGTGATGTTATATGATATATTATGATGCTATTTATATATGTATTTTGCGAAGGTCATTTTAATTCAAAAAACGAAATTTGAAATTTCACAAAATTAGTAAGTGGGAACTGCATCAAAATGTCATTTTAGCCTCAAAAATTACTGTAGGATAGTTTTAGCAGTGTTGAAATTAAGATTTAATCCTTGTTTATCTTATTTTCTAAGTGGTGTCTCTCGTGAAACGCAAAAACTATTTGGATGTATAAATAAATGTATAAAAATAGATTTTAGAATCGAGTATTAGCAATTACAGGATAATCAAAATCAATTAGAGTGCACTAGTGATAACGATTTTGATTTTAAATAATCCCATATTAACAAAACAAACTAAATTTATTTTGTTGAAAATATGTTATAAGGATAACATTATAATAAAATAAAAAGGATTATTTAGGTAATTGAAGGTTAAATGAGGAATTTGGATCTATTTCTTCACTATAAGTTTCTTTAACTACGTATAAGTCCGGATTGTTTTCTAACGCTAGCTTGAAGTGAAGAAATGACGAATTATATTTTCTTCTTCACTTTGAGATATATACTAAGGATTACAAAGATAATCACCACGAGAGGAAAGAAAAGATAGAGTGGGAAAGCAAAGAAATATAAAGTTTGAGTTAGTTTTTGTCCGTCTTCCTCTAATAAAACCGTTGCCTTTGCTTCATACCATCCTAGCAAAAACTTGTCCGGCCAAATGAGCTTTGGAGTAGAGTTAAGCTGAGCGTATGCAAGACTTGCTTCAGGTGAACTTTGCTTATCGTCAAGCAAAAATCTATCTGAACCGGCAAGAATATATTGAGGTAAAATCTTTACAATTCCTACCTCTTGGCCAAAAAGATTTTTTATCCTAATCGACCCCGTTGGGTTAATAAGATGCTTGCTTGAATTATGAATCTTCAGGGTAAAATCGACAGGTCCGCTAGCTTTAAAAGAACCTGTGTTGAATTGTGATATTGAACCTGATGAGGGATCTTTAGGACCTACTGATAGTAAAAGATTGGTTGCAATTCCAACCGGCATTTGGGAAACACTTGTATCATTTGGTCCTTCAAGTGAGCTCATAAAAACAACCGAATAGTAGAAGTCACCCGGTGGATCTCCCTTTTCTAAATTAATATTGAGTTCAAGTTGCTTTGCTTCAAGAGGAGCTAAAGTTATAGTGTCAGTTTTTTTTCCATCAAGCAGGAACTGGATTCTGTCACGGTAATATGGGTAAAAGCCTTTGGTTATTTCATTTGGAAGAAGTTTAATCTCACCAGTAATGTTGTTTGTTTTGAAAGGAACAAGTTGAATTTTAAGCGTAACATCATCCTCTATATTGCTTTGGATAATTAATGGCACAGTAGGTGAAGATGGGGGAGTCGTTTGGACTTCAATAACGGGAGGATAAATACTTAAGGATTGTTCCTGGGCATAGATGTTATTCTTTGCTACAGTAAGAAATAGAAGACTAAAAAATACAAAGAAAAATAGTTTTTTGTACATACTTATATACTAAAGCAATTGCAATTAAAAGGAAACAATAGTCTTGATTTCACAAAGATATATTCAATGCGGTAATATTAAGTTACCTCAAGTTTCTAGTATAATTCGAATATGCGGTAATGAGGTAATTTTGATGCAGTTGCTAACACTTATTTTTGTCTCAAAAACTATAGTATATATAAAACTATATCAGGGTAAAATGTATGAGAATTACTTGCAAATTGGCAAATAAATTACTCAAGTGATAGCACTAAAAAATGGTGGTTTGGACTATGGATATAAGATAATCTGAAAAATAGTCTGATATACCGGAATTCATTGTTTATCGGTATTGAAAAAGTGTAATCTACAATATAACTTATTTTACTTGTAGACTATAAATTGTAATAGCTTGCCGTGAAAAGAGATCAAATTGAGGGTACTGCAACAAAATTGATAACATTCATATAGTTACCAGGGGGTTGCGTAGAGCTTACATTTACTTTATAAGTTATTTGGGTTTGTATATTACGTCCAACATTTACTCCTCGCATAACAGGAAATGCTAATTCGCCTGATTCACTTGCCGAAAACTGCCGGTAATTGGAGGCTGTACTAAAGCCTGATTGACAATCAGTACCGGTAACATTATCGCATCTGTACCCAAATCCAAATGTTGTAAGGCTGGACCAGGCTGCAGCAACTGATTCTGTGCATGTTCCGGTATCACATGTAGTATCAGGTATACTAACACCTGTACTATCTGCTCGTAAAGCATGATTTTCGCTTGCAAGCACGGTGTATCCATAAGCTGATCCATTTGAAATAGTAAGATTATTGGTGCGTGTAATAGGGGTACCGGGTGTAATTGGGCCAAAATCAATGAAGATGCTACTTATGGAAAAAGAAAAAGGGATTATAGACTTAATATATTGAAATCCGGCCCTAACTTTATAATTTGTACCCGTATAGAGGCCAGGTGCAATTTGTCCACCGGTTATACCAAGACTATATTGGGCATTTGAAGGCTTGCCGGCAAAAGAATTTAGGTTCCCAAAACGAATTTTGTAGGTAGAATTTGACATTGTCTCTGCATTGATACTTTGAGCTAGAAACATGCAAAAAAGAGCAAAGTTGAGCGTGAGAAATAGAGCAGTACCTTTCGGAGAAAAGAGAAATTTTAAATATATATTTTGCATATATGTTCGCATTCACGCATGTAGCAAGTGACGTTCAGTGTGCTTAGTTTTAAATTCGAGCAATTACCCGTCTTCACTATGTGAACGTCTCTTATAAGGGTTTTGCAAAATGTCTCAATCGACGTTCAAATCACTTGCAAACGGTGAATTGCTTACATATTTAATTGATCAATGCTATTATTCCTCTGAATCTTTTTTTAGAGAACTCGCTTCTTCTATAATCTCATCAATAGCCTCAGTTTCGTCCTGACCTTTCGGTGTTCCATCCTCTTTTAGCAGTTGGGCTTCTTGAATGATCTCATCTGTCTTACTGTCAATCTTCTCATTAAGGAGCCTTCTACGCTCAAATTCTTGTCCTATAAAATAAGCAATTGGAGCTATAAGTATCAATGAACCCATTTTTATTAAAGTATCAGTGTTGGGATTTGAAGAAGCTTGCGGGACAAAGAAAAGAATAGCAGAAACAAGATAAATCAGTATGGTAATAGGTTCACACATAAATGCTAATAAAAATAATATAAAGTAGGAAAAGAAGAAAAGAGGGGAGTTAAGACCACTTGTCAAACTTATCATAAGAGTGATAATGGATATAAGACCATACAGTTCAATCGGCCCTCCTGAGAAGAGATTTGAAGCTGATTTCGATCTTTTTTTTATACTTATATATATCGCTGAGAAGATAATTAGTAATGCTAGCAAATAAGTAGAATAAGTGCTAAGACTTGTGGACATAACAATAAACACCGTAAATACTGCCAAAACGATTGAGGACCCTTCAAGAATTTGTTTTGATCTCATATATATTGATAGTATCTGAAAAAAAGAAAAGAGTCAAAGATTCTTGGCAATCTGTATTTTTCGCTCATCTTGAGGGTCCCTCCCCGCTAGCCACCCTCATGATTCATTCGCCTCACATGTAGTGAAGTCTTAGCTTGGATTTGATAGAATAGAGCATATATATATGAAGCAACAGAAAACAGGAGAAAATAAATATATACCAGCAGATATTGAGGCTAAATGGCAAGAAAAGTGGGAAAGTGACAAGGTTTTTAGTCCGGATATTAAAAATGCAAAGGATCCTTACTTTAACCTCATGATGTTCCCTTATCCATCAGCAGAAGGTCTTCATGTAGGTAATATGTATGCTTTTACCGGTGCTGATGTATACGCAAAGTTCAATAGGATGCAGGGTAATGACGTTTTGGAGCCAATTGGACTCGACGGATTTGGAATTCATAGCGAAAATTATGCCTTAAAAGTGGGAAGACATCCGAAAGAACAGGCCACGCTAGCTGAAAAGAATTTCTATCGTCAAATGAGAAGCATCGGTAACTCATTTGACTGGCAAAGAACTGTTGAAACCTACAATCCCAATTATTACAAATGGACTCAGTGGCTTTTTGTAACTTTATTTAAGGAAGGACTAGCATATAGAGATACAGCGCTTGTTAACTGGTGTCCTAAAGACCTTACGGTTTTATCTGATGAGCAAGTGATAGATGGGTGCTGTGAGCGTTGCGGCACAAAAGTAGAGAAAAAAAATCTGGAGCAGTGGTTTTTCCGTATTACAAAATATGCCGATAGACTTTTGCAAAATATTGAAGGACTTGACTGGTCAAATAAGGTCAAAATCGCGCAGACTAATTGGATAGGGAAAAGTGAAGGAGCAGAGGTTGAATTTAGAATTAAGGGACAAGAAGTAAGTATTAAGGTATTTACGACAAGACCTGACACTCTTTATGGAGCAACATTTATGGTCATTGCCCCGGAACATCCACTCGTCGCTTCTCTCCTCAATTTAAAATTTAAAATTTCAAATTTAAAATTGGCTGAAATAAAAGAATATATTGAAGCCACAAAGGATAAGACTGATATTGAACGAACTGGTGAGGGGAAGGAAAAGACTGGAGTGTTTTCAGGTCTTTATGCAATAAATCCGGTAAATAATGAAGAGATTCCTGTTTGGATAGCTGATTACGTGCTTTCAGGCTATGGAACGGGGGCAATTATGGCAGTTCCAGCTCATGATGAACGTGATTTTGCATTTGCCAAGAAATATAACTTGTCGATAGTTCCCGTCATCCTGAATGAAACGAAGGATCTAGATTCTTCGGCAGAGCCTCAGAATGACAATATAGAGGAGGCCTATGTTGGTCCTGGTAGACTTATCAATTCCGGTGAGTGGGATGGGCTCAATATGCCTGAAGACATGAGTAAGGTTCTTGAAGATCTTGAGAAGAGAAAGATTGGAGTAAGAAAATCCAATTTTCACCTCAGGGATTGGCTTATTTCGCGTCAGAGGTATTGGGGTCCACCAATACCTATGATCTTCTGCTCAACTTGTCAAAAAAATGGCAAAGCTGAGGTAGAAGGTATGGAGGGCTGGTTCCCTGTTCCTGAAGCTGAACTACCAGTTTTACTACCCGATGTAGAGGACTGGAAGCCAATGGGTACTGGTAAAGCGCCCCTTGCCAATCACCCTGAATTTTACAAGACTACCTGTCCATCTTGCGGCGGGGAAGCAGAGCGAGAAACAGATGTATCAGATACCTTCCTTGACAGTAGCTGGTATTTTCTCAGATACCCCTCAACTGATATATCTAGAGCACCTTTTGATATAGAAAGGACTAGAAAGTGGCTGCCAGTAAATATGTATATTGGCGGAGCGGAGCATAGTGTGCTACACCTTTTGTATTCACGTTTTGTCACGATGGTACTGTCCGATTTGGGATATTTGAACTTCGAAGAACCATTCTCTACTTTCTTTGCTCATGGCCTCATTATTAAGGATGGTGCGAAAATGAGCAAAAGTAAGGGAAATGTAGTCGTTCCGGACGAATATATAGGTAAATATGGTGCTGATACATTGAGAACCTACCTCATGTTCATAGGTCCTTACTCGGATGGTGGAGACTTTCGGGATAGTGGAATTGAGGGGATGAATCGATTCTTGAGGAAGGTTTGGAAGCTATTCACGGTTGAAAGAGTGGATCCTGACGTCGCTCCTCCCCCGTCCGCTAGTCACCCACTTAGATTGCAGTGGATGCACAAAACCATACAAGGAGTAACCAAGGATATAAAAGAATTTGGTTACAATACTGCAATTGCAAAGCTTATGGAGTGGTACAACTTCCTCAATCAGGAGGTAAGAGTGAAGAATCAAGAGTTAAGTAGCGATGAAGTAAAAACATATTTGAAGCTATTAGCACCATTTGCACCTCATATGACAGAAGAATTATGGCAAGAATTAGGGTTTAGTGAAGAGGGTTTAGGGTTTAGTTCAATACACTTACAAGCGTGGCCTGAATTTGACGAAAAACATTTGGTTAGCTCTTCTGTTGTTATTCCAATTCAAATTAATGGAAAAAGAAGGGGAGAGATCGAAGTTAATACTTCGGAGTTAGAAGATAAAGGATTAGTTGAGGCAAAAGCTAAAGAATCAGTTGCAAAAAATCTAGAAGGACAAACCGTCAAAAAAGTAATATATGTACCTGGGAAAATCGTTAACTTTGTAGTCTAATTCACCTCTTGTAATCTTTAATCAAACGACCATATCATAAGGAGTGGAGGAAAAACCGTCACGCCAAGAATTTATTATTCAATTTGTTAAGAAAAATCTCCTATTTATAGGGCTTATTTCTTTTGGGGTCCTACTTATGATTCTGGGTTTTTTTCAGTATTTAGCTTCAAAAAATCAAACTTCAGATATACAATTTACCTCAAATAACAATCAGACTACTGATGTAAAAGGAGTACAGACAACAGCAAAAATATCAGTTGATGTTGAGGGAAAAGTGCTTCACCCGGGAGTGTATTCGTTGCCTGAAGGTTCACGAATTCAAGATGCTCTTATCGCTGCTGGCGGATTGTCTTCATCTGCAGACCGCATATATATCAGTAAGCACCTCAATCAGGCTCAAAAAATAGTTGATGGAGGCAAAATTTATATTCCAGCAACAGGTGAAATACAGACTACTAATATACCTGCTCAATCAGAACCTGTAAATTTTATTTCAGATGCTAGTTCATCAGAGGACATTAGCGGATTGATCAATATAAATTCTGCTACCGAAGGCCAACTGGATTCCTTACCTAAAGTAGGACCGGTTATTGCCAAAAAAATTATTGCGGCAAGACCTTATGGAAATATTGAAGAATTGGTTAGTAAGAAGGTCTTGGGGCAAAAGACATTTGAGGGGTTGAAGGATAAGATCGTAGCGGAGTAAAAAGTCGCTTATTTTTATTTTTGAAAGTGACGTTCAGGCAACAGGGAATTGGGTCCTGTCGTCGCTCCTCCCTCATCCGACAATCCTCGTTTCACTGCGGGTGTACCCCAAGGGTACTAGCCATTGCATGGCGGCGCCAGAGGGCCTCCCCCCGCTAGCCACCCAATTCTAGAAATATTACTATGAAGTACTTATTTATTGGGGTATTGCTTTTAGGGCTTCTCACACGTGAGTTTTTTTGGATAGAAGAGCGGCATATCTATCACGAAAACGAAATATATAAAAAGGCCTATAGCTTCGTTCATGAGCCAAAGAAAAATTCCATGTCCCAATATTTTTTTTCTGATGGGATTATGATTACTGTACCGTTATATCCGTCATATCACTATGGAGAAAAAGTTTTGGTAGAAGGAAAAATCGAAAGTAAAGATTCATATAAAGGAAGACTTCTTGTTGTCGAAAATCCAAGAATTTCAAGGATCGAAAATACGAATTATTTATTATCTTTTTCAAAATCAATAAGGCAAAAAGTAGAGGGAGCTGTTATATCAACCCTTCCGTCTAAAGAGGGGGGGCTTTTGTTGGGAGTGATCCTTGGGGTAAGGGATAAAATAGACAAAGAGTATTATGAGCAATTAAGGAATTCAGGCGTTTTACATGTCATTGCAGCCTCAGGACAGAATGTAAGTATCGCAGCAACGATGCTACTTATCATATTCAGTTCATTCGTGAAAAGAAAGATCGCATTAGTTTTCACGACAGTTGGAGTGTTGATTTACGCCATTTTAACCGGCTTTGATCCCCCAATTGTAAGGGCAAGTATTATGGCGATTTTGGCATTTACTGCACTTTTTACTGGTAGACAAATCAGTAGCATTTACGTCTTATTTTTGACGGGGTGGGGGATGCTTTTTGTCCAACCGGAAGAAATAATTGACGTGTCTTTCCAACTTTCATTTCTTTCGACTTTTGGGATTCTGACAGTAAAGCCACTTCTTGATACTCTTATTCGAGCAAAGTTTTTAAACATCGTTAAAGACGACATAACAACGACAATTTCAGCTCAAATTGCCACGTTTCCATTGATGCTTTCGGCTTTTGGTGCATATTCATTATTATCATTTCCTGTCAATATTTTGGTTCTTTGGACAATACCAATTATTATGATCTTTGGTGGAGTTGCTGGTCTTCTATCTCTTCTTACACCGTTTCTTGCAAAGCCCTTCTTGTTGTTATGCTATCCATTTCTTCTGTACTTTAGATCAGTTATAGAATTATTCGCTAAGGTCAACTTACAAATCGGTATAGATAGCATCCCTGTAACAGTAATTGTTGGGTATTATTTGATATTGTTTGCAATAGTTATTAAGCTCAAACCAAGAGCACACTCAAAAAAATGAAGCGGATTTTATTATTTGGATTGTTATCATTAGTATTTCTAAGCATTTTTGGGGTTTATCACTTAACTCTGTTCTCTGACAACAATTTTCATCTCATTTTTTGCAATGTGGGGCAGGGAGACGGCTTATTGATAAGGACCCCTAGGGGTTTGGATATCATAATTGACGGTGGACCTCATGAAAATTCCATGACTGATTGTCTTTCTCGTCATTTACCTCTTTGGGACAGGAGCATAGAAGCCATGTATTTGACCCATCCGGATGCTGACCACCTAACAGGACTTATCGAAGTTGTAAAATCTTATAGTGTAGGTTATTTTGGTACTTCTGATGCACCAAAGGGTACTGAAGTTTATAAAGAATTAATTGATCTTTTACAAAACAAAAAAATTACAAAGCACCACGTTATAACTGGTGATGGATTTAAGACCAAAGATCGGGTGGCTCTTACAACATACTGGCCTACAAGTAGTTTTCTCAACCAACAGAGTCTAGAGACTAATGATTACTCTTTAGTGCAGATGATTAAGTACGGAAAATTTCAAGCTCTCACGACTGGAGACATTCCATCAACATATCTCAATTCAATAATACCTCTTATTAACTATATTGATGTTTTCAAGCCGCCTCATCACGGTTCAAAAACGGGTCTGGATGAGTTCACATTCCAGCACAACGTGCCTCGCTATGCTGTTTTATCATATGGGTATCATAACCGCTATCATCATCCAAGCCCGGAGGTTTTAAAAATACTCAAGGAATTTAAAATCCCTTACATGGATACGCTCAAAGGTGATGTTGAGATAATATCCGACGGTCAAAAATGGTGGGTTAAGAAATAAGGCCGATTTTAATTACTAAAATTAGGCTGAAGTTGGAAGTTTATATGAAGGTTTTCTGGATTCTAACTTTTGAAACATTTCAACTGTTCCTTCACCAAAACTCATAGTACTTATTTCTATTGGAAAAGTTTTAACAACTCTTAATTCTTTTTCAGGTTTTACATAGAAAAAGTCAACTGATTTACCTTGAGATGCTAATTCATCAGCCATAGCAAGATCTGAATCACTATCTCCAAAAGCAACAAAATGCTGAGGAGCTATGTTTTTTGAACCTAGCCAATCTAATATCCTTTTTGCTCCTAAATGTTTTCCGGCATTTGTTAATTGTATATCTGTAGCAATCGTGGTTGGGTCTACATCAAATTCATCCTCAAGTCCTGCCTTTTGAATAAGCCTTTTTAATTCTGCTGTGAACTGAATTTGATTGTCAGCATATTTCTTATGATCTGGATATTTGTCATGCATTTCAGTTGATATCATTGCTTTTTTAGAGGAGTCGAAAAAAGTAGTTTCAGCAACATCAGGTCTTTTTACAAGTTCTTTCGTTTCAGTTTCGAGTAAATTGAATTGTTCAACGGTCTCTTTATCTAAGAATACACTCTTATCAAAACCTTCAACAAGCTCTCCGTTTCGATCAAAAAATCCTTCAATAAGATTTCCTGAAGGATCAAATGAAATCCAAGTGAGTCCTTTTTCACCAACTGCAAAGAAGTTGGTGAGTATTGATTTGTTAGAAACTTTTTCTCCGAGAGGTTTAATTATGCGCTTTATCATCCATTCATTTGAGCGCCCAGTATTTAGAGTTACTGCATTGCCAATTTGCATGTGATTTTCCAAATGATTAAAAATCTCAGGCTGTAGTACTTCCTTATAAGTAGGATCAGTTAGCACGCCGTCTACATCAAGAAGAAGAGCCAAAGGAATCGTCTGGATAGCTTCTGGAGTTGTAGGGTTTTCTTTTTGAAATAACGTTTCTGTCATGATTATCTAGATTTAATCCTTGGTAATTAAGCCAGATTCTTTCATTGCTTCATTATAGCCAGGAAGACCTTGCTCCCCTGGGGTAAGCTCAAATGAATATCCTTTAGGATCTCTTTTGGGAAGATATGAAACTCTTTTTTGCCTATAGGTTTCAATTTCAGATTCTGAGGCTTGTGGATTTGCTTCTTTGAACTTATTTACAGCGTCATCAATTTTCTTTATAAATCTTTGTGGAATGCTCTTAAGCAAGTCCGGTTTTGCTGAGTATGCTTTTTCTACAATATTATCTATGACTAAATTATTTGCAATAATACCTGCTTCTGTTTTTTTCTTCCATTCTTCAGCAGATTGTTTTCCATCCCGCGCGTATGCTAATTTATATCCAACAACTGCTAGATTTGCCTGATGAGTCTTTGGGATAGGCGATGCAACTTTTGTTAAAAGAGTAAAAATTGCCTCAGGGGTTGCATCAATAAAGTCAAACTTGCTTTCGATATCATGAATACTCAAATTATTTTTTCTAGCTCTTTCTGTTTCTGAAGCATTTTTTCTTATTTCTGCGCTCGTATATTTTGTTTTTCCAAGATATAGAAATTCATGATGAAGATATGGTTGGGTTTCTTCAGCTAATCCGACAAGTGTAATATCAGCTTCACCTAAGTGTTGATCGTCTATTCCTAGTTCTTCTTTTGCTTCCTTTCTGATATTTTTAAGCACATCTTGTTCAGTTATCGGTTTTAGTTTACCTTTCTGTTTTGAATCCCGATCAAAAGTTCCATCAAATGCACCAGCTATGCTTGTTCCAATCATGTCTGGATAAACCTCGTTATTAATTGATCGATGAGTAATGAGTATTTTATTATCGGAGGTTATTAAAACCATAGCCGTTGCTGCAGATTCTGCCAAATTAAGTTTTTCTGGTGAAGCTCCTGGTTTTGCAAAATTCTTTGATACCGGAAATGAGACAGGTTTTATATCAAATGTTAATTGATCACCCTGAGGAGTAACAGTTCTTCTAATGTTCCTTAATGCTACTTTTGGAGCATTTCTATCAATATACGCGTGTTGAGCAGAGGCAAATTCTTCTTCCAAAGCTTTTACTCTTTCGGGATCACTCTGGGATTTTTGCTTCTCTGTTCTTAATTTTTCTAGAACCTGTTGAGCATCAAGCCCCTTAGTAAATTTGAGCTCTCCATCTACTGGGTCTGACATTCTATCGGCAAGTAGATCTTTATCTTCAAAAGATAACCCCGTTGATACTTTTATTCGGTCATTTTGAGGTCCTTTTAGATCAAATGGGCTTCTTCTAAATAATGATTCATTTGTTTTGATCTCAAACCCTTGTGGCCCTGCAATATATGCTTTGAAAATACCGGCATCCATATCAGGGTTTTGGAGAGAGTGGAATGCTTCAGGGTTTGATTTGACTGCTTCAGGGGTAGGCATATTGTCTTCCATATTTTTAGGCTAACATGGAAAAAAGATAATTGCAATTATATATCTGTATGCTTAATTAGGCAAATTATTCCACCCTTGATTTTTCACGAGATAGTTGGTAGCCTAGAACTAATGCAAATGATTAATAGCTAATGATTAAATTCTTGGTAAGTACAAAATTTATTAACCATTGATCATCATTCATTGTTCATAACAATATGTCACTTAAGATTCTATTAGTAGATGACGAGCTCGATACAGCTACTGTTTTTGAAACGGTTCTTAAGCAAGGAGGGTATGAAGTGAAAGTTGCAAGTAACGGTCAAGGAGCTCTTGCTTTAGTCAAAAGCGATACATTTGATCTTGTGCTTTTGGATCAAATGATGCCTGACATGAGTGGCAACGATGTTTTGAGACATTTGAAGGAGGACGAGGCCTCAAAAGGTATACCAGTAGCTATGCTTACTAATTTTTCACACGACGAATTGGTGAAAGAAGCGCTTAATCGCGGGGCAATTGACTATATTTTGAAGTATCAGATCTCACATGAAGATTTACTTAAGAAAGTTAAAGGAATACTGGATAACAGGAAACAATAACTAGTAACTAGTAATTAGTAACTAGAAAAATGCATTTAAAATATAATAAAATGACTAATCACTATTTACTAATCACTAATAACTAATATGCAACCTGCCTCAGATACAGATTACAAATCACTTTTTTCCCAATTAATTAAGAAGCAAATGCTTGTTTTGGGGCCTGATATAACTCTTGCTAAGGTCAAAAATGTAATCGGGATCACGGTTGATATAAATGGTGATGTTCAAAAAATAGAGGGGGATCCACAACAGTTACTTCAAGGTCTTATCAATCAATTTGTCGAGTTATCCGGCATGATAGTCAAAAAAACCATGGAATCAATTTTAACTTCTTACCCGGGAATGATGGCAATGGCTTCATCAATGGGTGGAGGGGTTCAGGCTTCAACTGAAGCTTCACCAGTTAGTACTGCCCAAACCGCTTCACCTGCACCTTCAACAGACAGTCCCATTGCTGCTGATGTAACAGCAATACCTGCATCAGAAGTTTCTGCAAAGCCACAAGAACCGCCATCAATGGCTGACATGCATTTAGATAGTCTTCATACAGATCCTCCAAAAGCTGATAAAGCGCCTGAAGAGCCTACAAATTTTTCCTCAGAAGAAATGAAAGATCTTAATAAAGCACTTGAGGAGCTGTCAAAGGCACCATTGAGTACAGAAACCCCAACCTCACCACAGCCTCAAGTATAGTAGAAAGCAGCAAGTAGTAAGTAGCAAGGAATAGAGTGTTTACATTCAGTTTGATTTGTGTCTAAAATGAATGACTATGGAATTTAATAGTGTACAATTTTTGACCATTGTGGTTAACGGTATCTCTTTTATTGCTGCTTTTGCTGCAATTGCAGCTGCCGTTATCATGTACCAGGTTACCAAGAAGTTTGGGTCAGGAATACTTGCTCATGGGTTTAAGACTATTGGGACCGGGGTGTTATTCCTTGCACTTGGAATTATTATAGATGCTGTTAATTCATATTTCCAGATCAGCTATAGTAATGTTTATTCTGTTGTAATTTTTCTTATAAAAGGGTCGTGCTTTGTAATTGGCATGTACATAATTGTTAT
>CAZEGF010000030.1:0-3987 GCA_964511965.1 uncultured Gammaproteobacteria bacterium | reverse complement strand
TTATGAACATTGGTATTGATGCTCGATTATGGTATGAAAGTGGAGTAGGCCGTTATATCAGAAATCTTGTAGCGGGTTACGATAAAAATAGGACTTCGCATAATTTTACGATTTTTTTAAATTCAAAAGCATATGATGAGGTCAAATTTACAAATCCAAATTTAATAAAAGTTGAGAGTGACGTTAAATGGCATACAATATCCGAGCAATGGAAGTTTAAAGAAATTTTGGAAAGACAAAACCTTGATCTTGTCCATTTTCCGTACTTTTCTTATCCGGTTTTTTACAACAGACCCTTTGTTATAACAATCCATGATCTGATTATTGACCACTATCCGACAGGAGTTTCAAGCTCTCACGCGCTGCCAATTTACTACGCAAAGTACCTGGCATATAAGCAACTTACAAAAAAAGCGGTTAAAAATGCAAAAAAAATAATCGTTCCGTCCATTGCCACAAAAGATGAATTGGAAGATCATTACAAAGCAAAAAAAGATAAAATCGAAGTCATTTATGAGGGTTTTGATCCGCTTATAAAAAGTAGAAAAAAAACCGAATTAGTATCAAAAAACTACATTTTATATGTTGGAAATGCTTATCCTCATAAAAATTTGAAAAGATTACTTGCAGCATATTTGGATCTTCGCCGTGATACGGATATTGATCTGGTATGCATTGGACGGAAAGATTTTTTCTACGAAAAATTAGAAGAATCTTTTTCGCATATACATTTTCTTCATGATATTGATGATTCTTCTCTTTTCGACTATTATACAAATGCAAAGGTAGTTGTATCACCTTCTCTTATGGAAGGATTCGGATTGCCCATCCTGGAAGCAATGAGTCTTTCCTGCCCCGTAATCTGCTCAGATACTAAAGCGTTTTCTGAAATAGGTCGTGACGCTGTTTTGTATTTCGATCCTAACGATACTAAAGATTTAGTATCAAAGATCAGAACAGTGCTTTCGGATGATAAGATGCGGGAAACGTTAATTAAAAAAGGTATAAAACAAAGTGAAAAATTTTCTTGGGAAGATGCAGTCAATAAAACTTTAAAAGTATATGAAAGTTGCAATAGTGTATGACAGGGTTAATAAGATCGGCGGTGCCGAAAGAGTTTTGGAGTCTTTAGCTGAACTATTTGAAAAGCCCACACTTTTTACTTCAATTTACAACAAGAAAAAAACCCCCTGGGCTAGAAAATTTAAGGTTAAAACCTCGTATCTTCAAGATATTCCGATAATAAATAGAAGACATGAATTTATCCCATACCTTATGCCTTTTGCATTTGAATCTTTTGATTTTTCAGGATTCGATCTTGTTATTTCGGTAACTAGTGAAGCAGCCAAAGGAATAATCGTTCCCCCAAATGTACCACATGTTTGTATATGCCTTACTCCAACACGTTACTTGTGGAGTGGTTATGATCAATATTTTCGTGATCCAATATTGAAATTTTTAGCAAGACCTCTCGTATGGTATATGAGAAAATGGGATTTATCAGCCGCAACGAGACCCGATGAGATGATAGCGATATCAAAAACGGTACAAAAAAGAATAAAGAAATATTATAAAAGAGAAAGCATAGTTATATATCCTCCGGCAGATAGACTCTTTAAAAATAAATTAGTTGCAGAGTCAGTTAGTGTGCCAAAAAAATATTTTTTGGTAGTTTCTCGGTTAGTTGATTATAAAAAAATTGATTTAGCTGTTAAAGCATGCACAAAGTTAAAGCTCAATCTTATTGTTATTGGTGAAGGGAACGAGCTCGAGAGACTCACTGCAATTGCCGGGGAAACTATAGAATTTAAGGGGAAAGTAAGTGATAATGAATTGTTGTTTTACTATAAAAATTGCAGAGCTCTTCTTTTTCCCGGTGAAGAAGATTTTGGAATAACTATGGTTGAGGTACAACTTGCAGGAAAACCGGTGGTTGCATTTAAAGCCGGAGGAGCTCTTGAGATTGTTGAAGAAGGCGTGACCGGAGTGTTTTTTACCGAGCAAACAGTAGGATCTCTTGTTCACGTCTTGAAAAATTTCAAAGACAGTCGTTATAATGATAATGATTGTAAAAAGAAAGGACGTCAATTTTCAGAGAAGAGATTTAAATCGGCGTTCACATTATTCCTAAAAAGAAAGAAATTTTTATTATGAAGGTTGTTATTTTTGCAGGAGGAGTTGGTACTAGGCTTTGGCCTTTGTCTCGAAAACATACCCCAAAACAGTTCGAAAAAATTGTTGGGGATCAATCGATGCTTCAAATAGCGGTGCAAAAATTATTTCCTGAATTTCAGTGGTCAGATATTTTTATATCAACCGGAAAGCATTATGAGGAAAATGTGAGGGAACAGTTGCCGCAACTTCCCCACGAAAATATTTTGGTCGAGCCTGAAATGAGGGATGTGGGACCGGCTGTTGGGTTGGTTACTGCACTTTTTGCCAGAAAATTTCCCGATGAACCGTTTGCAATTCTTTGGGGTAGCGACCATTTGGTTAAGGACGAGGAGGCTTTTAGAACTGCTTTGAGAAGCGCTGAGGAAGTAGTAAACCGTGAGCGGGAAGTAATAGTTTTTGTCGGGCAAAAACCAAGATTTGCTAATCAGAATTTAGGTTACATCGAATTTGGTGACGAGATAAATCGAATAGGAGATACTCCCGTATATTCATTCACAGGTTTTAAATACAGACCACATTTATCTGTAGCAGAACGGTTTGTGACCGATGGTCATCATTCTTGGAACTTAGGATATTTCGTAACAACTCCCCGATTTTTATGGTCATTATTTGAGAGATACGCTCCTGAACTTTTTTCTCAATTAAAACAAATTTATGATACCGTAGATACTCAGGAATACGACAATACACTTTCCTCGATCTATCCGACAATTGAAAAAATTTCCTTCGACAATGCGATTCTTGAGAAAATGGATACTTCAATGGGAAGAGTTTTGTCAGTTGATATAGGGTGGAGCGATATTGGAGCTTGGGAAGCATTGAAGGAAGCATTATCTGAGACTCAAGAGGAGAATGTTACTAAAGGAAAGGTTATGGTTGAGGACTCTACAGACAGTCTTGTTTTTAACTATACAAATCAACTTGTTGTGGGAATTGATCTTTCCGCGTATTTAGTTATTAATACTCAGGATGTAGTTCTTGTTTGTCCTAAGGATTCGGTACCTAAAATCAAAAAATTGGTTGAAAGTCTATCAGGCACAGAACACGAATCACTTACTTGATTATGTTATATGATGTATCAAAAAGACTGCTTGATATACTAATTGCAATTGTTGCCCTCATATTTTTCTCGCCGGTTATACTCATTACTGCAATTGCTATCCGCCTTAATTCAAAAGGTCCTCTTTTGGCAGATACCCCACCACGTATTGGCGAGGGTGGAAGATCATTTAGGATGTACAAATTCCGATCAATGGTTGCCAATGCTCATGAAATATTAGTAAATGACCCAAAATATAAAGATCTTTTAACGGAATATAAAAAAGGTGGATATAAGTTGAAAGATGACCCTCGGATAACTTCGGTCGGAAAATTTATCCGGAAATATTCTTTTGATGAAATCCCACAATTTGTTAATGTTTTAAAGGGAGACATGAGCGTTGTCGGACCCAGGGCATACTATCCTGACGAACTTCGTGACCAACAGAAAAAATATCCATTCACACGTGATGCCGTAAAAGTTGTGCTGTCGGTCAAACCGGGAATTACCGGGATTTGGCAGGTTACGGGACGCAGTCAAATTAATTTTGACAAAAGAATTCAGTTGGACGCTTCATACGCAAAGAGGCGTTCTATCCTCTATGATTTTTATCTGCTTCTCAAAACTCCTGCCGCAATGTTCTCCGGAAAAGGCGCAATGTAGCAATATTTGATATAATAGTTGTCTGAGTTGCATTCAAACTTTCAATTGTGTTTAAATTAAATACCGTATTTTATGGAAGAGGGATTTAAAAAAATTGATTTAGTACAATC
>CAZEGF010000029.1:0-31910 GCA_964511965.1 uncultured Gammaproteobacteria bacterium | reverse complement strand
ATGGCAAAAATACTGCATATCAATGAAGGTGACAGGCTTTCTGAAAAGGCTCATAGAATAAAAACCGAAAGTTACTGGATGTTGTCAGGAACATGCAATATGATTATGGAAAATTCCAATAGGGAGCTGGTCAATTTTCCTTTAGAATACGACAAGGGGTATACTACAAATGTGGGACAACGGCACCGCCAACAAGGAGCAACGGACTGTGAAGTTTTTGAAGTTTCAACACCGGAACGGGGCAAAACGTGGAGAATACAAGATGACTATGAAAGACCTGATGAAACAGACGAGCAAAGAAAGTTAGAGCGAGGACAATTGTAAATAAATTTAGAAAATATGAGTACTGAAGGTACACTGCCACCAATTATGGATCAGCCTCAATACAACCCTAAAGATTTCGATCAAAGTACTTTCGATACTAGTCCCACACAGCGATTTGTTGAAACAGAATGGGGTCGTGAATTAATATTTACTGAAGAAAGCGCACCTTATCAAGGAAAAGAATTGCAAATCCGCGGAGAACAGCATCTTGAACTCCATACAAGTGACAGGTTCAGATTATTCTATTTTAGAGAAGGTGAGGTTGCTTTTGAAATTGAAGATGTAGATGGATTAATTCACACGCAGGTCGCAAAGAAAAATGTAGGTTATCGAATTCAACCTGGACAGAGATTTGGGATAAAAACTTCTAGTGATTCGAGGATTCTTGAAGCCTACACGTCTGAAGCTTATCAGGGTGAAGTTGATAAAAATAATTTTGAAGTTGAACCATATTTAAGAAAAATTGATAAACCATGGGGATATGAATATCACTTAGCCCATCCAGACGATCCATTAATGGCAAAAATCCTACATATAGATGAAGATAAACGATTAAGCGAGCAAGTGCATGATGAAAAGGAAGAAACTTATTTTGTTGAAAATGGTAATGGCCAAGTTGTATGGACCGACAATACAGGTACATCAATTACTACAAAATTAACGCATGAATTTGGTTGGAGAACGCATGTTGGACAACCACATAGACTTGGAGGTAAAGAGGGTGGCGTTGATATCTTTGAAGTTTCCACTCCGGAGTCAGGAAATACTTGGAGAACAGCAGATGATTATGGTAGACCGGATGAAACACCACAACAGAGAGAAAAAGAAAGAGAAGGTATGTAAATATGGTTGATTTAAATAATTTAGAGGAAATTAAAAGACTTGATCCACAAGATACGGTTGGATCGACCGAGAAGCTCGGTCAACAGATGGGGGCTGCGTGGGAGCAAGTGCAAAAAGTTGAGGTACCGCAGGATTACAGGGATGTGTCAAATATTATTTTTTGTGGCATGGGTGCTTCAATTTATGGAGCGTTAGTATATAAGGCAATTAGTGGTGAAAATAACCGTTACCCTACAGAGTACGTGAGCGATTACCATCTTCCAAAATACGTCAACAGTAATAGTCTTGTGGTGCTCACTAGTGCATCTGGAACTACGGAAGAAGTACTATCCTGCGCTGAGGAAGCAAAAACAAAGGGTGCAAAAATGTTAGTTTTGACCAAGGGAGGGCCCTTGGGAGAATTTGCGAGACAAAACAACGTGCCTGCGTATATTTATGACGGAGTTCTCAATCCATCAGGTGTTCCAAGACTGGCAATAGGGTACTCAATTGTAGGTCTTTTGGGGCTTCTTTCTAAAGCAGGCATATGTGATGTAACAGACCAGGACATAAAAGATGCTTTAACAGTTCTTAATCAGAAGTGGAATGACATTAAGCAAAAAGCATTAACCGAGGTTGAAAAATATAATGGCAAGACTCCAATTGTTATTGCAGCAGAACATCTAAGTGGCAATGCACAAATACTGCGAAATCAATTCAACGAGACCAGTAAAGCTTTTTCGGCATTCTATCTTGTCCCTGATCTAAACCATCACTTGATGGAAGGACTTGCTTTCCCACGGCCGACTAATTTGGTTTTTATAATGCTAAATTCAAATAACTATTCGGAAAAAATTACAAAGAGAATGAAACTAACTTCGGATGTTATTATGCAAAACAATCATGAAGTGCATAGTGTCAATTTTGAGACACCAACAATTTATTCTGATTTTTTTACGACTGTTGTGTATGGAGCGTATCTCACGTTATTTCTCGGACTATTATATGATCAGAATCCTGCTATAAATCCGTACGTAGATTGGTTTAAGAAGGAACTTTCAAAATAACCCCCGAGTTGAAGGAATAGAGTATCTTGTAGTATAATCCTTGCCTATGCCTTCGAAGAAAAAACATACAAAGAAGCCCTTTTACGGGCGTGCAGAAAAAGATGCACAACTTCTGAGAGATAGTAAAAGTTCTTTAAGGAGATTACCTCTTGATCATCCGGTGCCTCTTGATGCTGAAAAAATAGCCAGAAGATTTGAAAAATTGGCTGATCAGGAGATGAAGGATGAGGTTGATGAATATTTTCGAAGTGAAGCAGAAATCACTGAAACACAAATGGAAGAAGTGTCGGATGAAATATTGGTTGAAACAGAAATATCACCTGAAGCGCGTGCTACTGATTTAAGTGGTTTGGGGAAAGCAAGAGAAAAAAGTTGGCATCCAGCTGTAGGAATGTTATATATTTTTACAAGAGACAGTTTGGATGTTAGCCAAGAAGTAAAAACTGAGCTTTTCCGACCTGAAGTCGTGGCAAACGAAATGTACGAAGCAATCAAGCTTGGCATTTCAGAGAGCTGGATGAAGCTTCGAGAAGAAAATGCTGATATGCTTAGGTCTGGTTCTAAAGAGTCCTAATCTTGCATTTTTTGTACCAATTCCCCACAATGGATATATATGTTGGCATCAACGGATTTTGTAGTGTGGAATAAAGAATTGACTCTTGATGATAAGAATGAAGTTGGTATTGAGTTGGCATCGTTAGGCGAAGTCGCAAATCAACGAATAGATATAATTCCCGGAATTATAATTACCCCAAACGCCTATCAGGCTTTTATTACCGGCAATAATCTTTCAGTACAAATAAAGCATCTTTTGGGAAGTATAAATCATGAAAGACATGATTCTCTTACACAAATTTCGACGTATATATCAAAGCATATTGAGACCGGAGTTTTTCCTGAAAAAATAGCGACGAATTTATTTGAAAAGTTTAAAAAACTGGATTCTCATACTGTGACATTAAAAGCTTACTATTTCTACGGAAATACCAATATTGGACAAGAAATTTTTAAAGATGTTGTGGGAGAATCGGTTCTTATCGAAAAAATAAGAACCTCGTGGTCCCATCTTTTTTCTCCTGAAATTTTAAAAAAGCACACGATGCATTCTCAAAATCATAAATCCTTTTCAATTTGTATAAGTATAATTCCTGATTTAGTATTTGATCTTACGGGAACTGTTAAGACAATTGGCAAAACAAAAAGTGAGTATGAAATTGAAGCTCATTCAATGGTAAAGTTCACTTATAACAAGCATGCTAAGCAAATTTCACAAGGAAGTATTTTACCCGGTGGCAAAAAGGATGCTTTGACACCAATTGATATAAAAAAGCTTTTGAATATTGCTCATAAAACCGAAAAAGCGTTATACCTTCCACAGATAATTTCATGGGGTAAACGAAATGACGAAATTATTGTTGAAAAAGTTAATCCAATTAGTGAACAGATCGTCTACAATGATACTTTTTCCTCTCTAAGTCGCAATCTTTCGGTTCATCCCGGAGTCACAATAGGAAGACTTAAAGTCATAGATGAAAATCATCATAATGGACTCGTAGTTAAAGATGAAATAATAATGCTTAAGAAGTTAGACCGGTCAATGCTTTTAACCTTGAGAAAAGCAAAAGGTCTTATAATTGAGGAAGAACCTCATCCTGAGGTAGCATTTTTACTAAAAAACTTTGGAATTCCAACTGTTATCCGTAAAAAACATCACATGTTGTACTCAACAGGGGATGTTATAAGCCTGAATGCAACCACAGGGGAGATCAAGAGGGGTAGTATGTTAGTTTCTTAGAAAAGACAATAGACAGAAGACAAAAGACAGAAGAAATTACTACTGACTAATGTCTAATGACTTGTGACTACTAAAAAATATGGCAAAAATTGAACAAATTATAGCTCGGGAAATTTTAGATACACGGGGTAACCCTACGATTGAAACAAAAGTTTTCTTGTCAGATGGTACTGTTTCGAGGTCTTCAGTGCCAACCGGTTCATCAAAAGGGACATATGAAGCCCAAGCTCTTCGCGATGAAGATCAAAATAGGTACTTTGGGCAAGGTGTTTTAAAGGCAGTTGACACAGTGAACTCAATAATTGCCCCTAAAATAATAGGTATGGAGGCCTCAGAGCAACAAGCAATCGATAAAATAATGATTGAGCTGGATGGAACCCAAAACAAAATGAAATTAGGGGCAAATAGCATTCTTTCTGTATCTCAAGCCGTTTGTAAGGCTGCAGCTAAAAGTTCTCTTCTTCCCTTAGCACTTTATATTAGACAATTTACTTCAAAAAGTGGACAAGAGCACCGGATGCCAAGTCCAATGTTTAATCTTATCGAAGGAGGAAAACATGTTGAAAATACCCTCAACTATCAGGAGTTTCTCGTAATACCCGCCTCATCTCACACATTGTCAGAATCGCTTGAAATTGGGGTTACAATTCAAAAAAAATTACGTGATTATTTAAAAGATAACAACCAGTCGGTTCTTAGCGCAGAAGAGGGTGGATTCGCACCTTCTTATGCGGGTAATGTAGACGCTTTCAGAACTTTAAAAACGGTTATTGAGACAACGCAATATGCCTTTTTGAGAGATGTTTTTATGGGAGTTGATATTGCAGCAAATTCAATTCTTTCAAATAAAAAATATGTAGTTAAAGATAAAAATGGACAACTGGATCAAGACGATTTGATAGAACTTTATCAAAATCTTATAAATGATTTTTCACTCGTTTATCTTGAAGATCCATTTGCTGAAGATGACTGGGAAGGTTGGAAAAAAGCATTTGCCGCCTTTGCATCAAAAACTTTAATTTCCGGCGATGATATTACGAGTACCAATCCCTATAGACTACAATCCGCATTAAATAATAATGTTATAAATTCGATGGTTATTAAGCCAAATCAGATCGGAACGGTCACTGAGGCATTAGCTGTTACCGAAATTGCTAAATTTAAGCAGTTAAAAGTAGTTGTAAGCAACAGGAGTGGAGAAACGGAAGACACTTTTATTGCTGATTTTGCGGTCGCAATTGACGCTGATTATGTAAAATTTGGAGCACCGCTTCGAGAGCGTGTTGGAAAATATAATAGACTTCTTGCAATAGAACAGGAATTAAGCAAGAGCAAGCTAAGCTAGGAATTAGTAATTAGGATTTTGTAGAAAATAATAAAACAAACTCTCCTTTAGGTGGCTTAGTTTCAAAGTTTTTTAAATGAGTTGAAACTTCCGCAGTAACTATTTCTTCATATATTTTGGTAAGCTCACGGGCAATTGTGACTTCAATTTCACCAAATACATTTTGAATTACCTCAAGCGTTTGAATTACCCTGTGAGGTGATTCATATAAAATTATTGTAGATTCTAATTGTTTAACCGCTTCTAAATGTTTTTGTGCCTTTGCTTCAGATTTTGAAAGAAATCCCAAAAAAATAAATTTGTCTGTTGGAAGTCCTGAAGCGGATAATGCTGCTATAAGAGCAGAGGGTCCGGGGATAGGAATAACGGGAATTCCTTTCAATCGTGCTGTATTGACCAAACTAAATCCGGGATCAGATATGAGAGGCGTACCTGCATCGCTCACGAGTGCAACATTTTCGGTCTCTAACCTTTGTAAGATTTGATAAACAACTTGTTCCTCATTAAATTCATTTACTGCAATCATTTGTTTTTTAATATCAAACTTTTTTAATAAATTTGATGTTACTCTAGTATCCTCACAAACAATAACGTCAACACTTTTTAAAGTGTCAATCGCGCGGAGAGTTATGTCTTGCAAGTTACCAATTGGTGTTGCTACAATGTACAGATTGGGCATATGTTAGAAGTCCTCAGCCATTATATCATCAGTTTCATTCAAAGCACCTCTTACTTTGGTATTTTTATACTAATGTGTCTTGAATCTGTACTTATTCCAATTCCTTCTGAAATTACTATGCCTTTTTCCGGATTTCTTGCTTCTCAAGGAACATTAAATCTTTGGTTGGTAATAATAACGGGAACTGTCGCAAATTTAGTAGGAAGTCTTCTTGCTTACGCAATCGGATATTATCTAGAAGAAACAGTTCTTCTAAAATGGATTAGAAAATACGGAAAATTTATACTTGTTACTGAAAAAGAATACAGACATGCGGAACATTGGTTTCAAAAATATGGAGATAAAGTAATATTTATTTCACGTCTTCTGCCAGCAGTTAGGACAGTAATTTCACTTCCTGCAGGAGTATTTCGCATGAATCTCAAAAAGTTTATCATCTATACAACTGTCGGATGTTTTCTCTGGTCGGTTTTACTAACATATCTTGGGTATGTCATGGGGGAGAACTGGAGAACACTTGATGTTTATTATCGAAAGTTTGAATATGTTATATTCGCAATTATAATTTTTGGTGTTATTTTCTACGTTTATCGAAAGATAAAAAAAGGTTAATTAAGAGCGCCGAATTTGCGTACCAATCCCGTTACGACTCCCTGAATTCGACATTCAGTAGGGTAAATTGGATCCATTTCACTGTTTGAAGGCATAAGGACTATTCTTCCATTTTGGCGGTAAAAGCGCTTTAATGTTGCAAGACTATCATCAACTAAAGCAACAACTATATCCCCTTCATTGCAGACGTCGGTCTTCTCGACAACTACAAAATCCCCATCAAAGATTCCATCTTCAATCATTGAGTTTCCTTTCACCTGAAGTGCGTATGAAGTCCTTTTCCCGGAAATCATAGATGATGCTACATCTAAAGATGCTTCGGGGTCAGTGTGTGGTTCAAGTGGTGCTCCGGCTGCTATATAACCCATCAGAGGAAGTGAAATAGTTGTCCCAATTCCTTTCATTTTCTCTCCAATAAGAGCTCCGAGTTGTTCCTTTTTCAGGATTTTAAGAGTCCTCATATTTCCATCAACTTTTTGTATATAACCTTTTTCAACAAGTCCTCGAATTAATGAATGAATAGTTGAAGGGGCTTTTCGGTTCATTGCATCAGCCATTTCACGAAGAGTAGGAGAATACCCATTCCTTTCTTGGAATTGCCAGATAAAGGTTAAAAGTTCTCGTTCGCGTCTGTATAGTACTGCTGTCATAGATTAGGTTAATAGTTTATAGTCCTTAGTTTATAGTTAGGAAAAATAATTAATAAACTTCAAGAAAACTATGTTAAAAATATACGAAAAAAAGTAGAACCCTGTCAACATGACAATTCATAACAAACTATGTCAGTTTAATATTTGAAGGCTGATGATTAATGGTTAAGAATTAAAAATAGCAATACGCACCTAATTATTTGAGTTCAAAATATGTTATAATATCCTGTTAATTCACAATTAAACATTAGTCATTAGCCATTAATTTATGTTTGATTTAGTAAGTAAATATCAACCTACAGGTGACCAGCCGACAGCTATAAAAAAGTTAACGGATGGTCTAAAAAATAATAAAACCGATCAGGTATTACTTGGAGTTACCGGTAGTGGAAAGACATATACAATTGCAAATGTAATTAAAAATTACGATCGGCCAACGTTGGTTCTTTCACACAACAAAACTCTTGCAGCACAGCTTTACCAGGAGCTTCGTGACTTTTTTCC
This sequence comes from uncultured Gammaproteobacteria bacterium, assembly GCA_964511965.1. Lineage (GTDB taxonomy): Bacteria > Patescibacteriota > Microgenomatia > Levybacterales > GWA1-39-11 > JAUSNA01. The sequence continues at coordinate 24,112 of CAZEGF010000029.1, read as the reverse complement.
CAATAATGCCGTTAGCTATTTTGTCAGTTACTACGATTATTACCAGCCGGAGGCCTATATACCAACTACTGACACATATATTGCCAAAGAAACAGAAATAAATGATGAGATAGATAAGCTTCGTCTTGCAGCAACAACAAATTTATTGACCCGGCCAGACACAATCGTCGTTTCGTCCGTTTCATGTATTTACAATTTGGGCTCTCCCACAGAATATGGCAAATATGTTTTAGAAATTGCAAAGGGGGAGAAAGTTTCAAGAGGTTCTGTCATGGATAGGCTATTGGATCTCATGTATCAGCGAAATGACTATAACTTTACAAGAAGTACCTTCCGGGTGAGGGGTGATGTTGTTGAAGTATTGCCGGGTTATGAGGATAAGTCATATAGAATTTCATTCAATGGAGATTTTATCTCAAACATTGAACAAGTTGATCCTTTGACCGGTGAGGTTATTGAAGAGCGTAGATTTTTAGTTGTATATCCGGCAAAGCACTACATGACCGATGTCAGTACGTATGAGAAAGTTTTTGGTGTAATTAGAAAAGATTTGGCAGAACAAGTAAAAAAATTTGAAAAAGAAGGTAAGCTAGTTGAGGCACAGCGTATCCGTCAAAGAACCGAATATGATCTAAAAATGATTAAAGAACTAGGATATGTTAATGGTATTGAAAATTATTCACGGTATTTTGACGGAAGAAATCCAGGTGATCCACCTTACTCTTTACTCGAATTTTTTAACCACGTCTCAAAAGATTGGCTTTTGGTTCTAGACGAATCCCATATGACTATACCCCAAATAAGAGGAATGTATAACGGTGATAGATCAAGAAAATCAACTCTTATTGATTATGGATTCCGACTACCGGCAGCATACGACAATAGGCCACTCAAATTTGAAGAATTTTTAACCAAAATTCGACGGACTATTTATATGTCGGCAACTCCAAGTGATTATGAAATGGAAAAATCGGGTAAAGAAAATATTGCTGAGCAATTGATAAGACCAACGGGAGTGGTTGATCCGGAAATTGAAATCAGACCAACTGAGGGTCAAATTCAAAATTTGATAGGAGAAATTGAAAAGATTATCAAAAAAGGTGAGCGGGTTTTAGTAAATACACTGACAAAAAGGATGTCTGAGGATCTTACAACTTTTTTGGAGGAGAAGGGAATAAAAGTAAATTATTTGCATTCTGATGTAGACACATTATCAAGACAAGATATTTTAGATGATTTGAGGTCGGGTGTTTATGACGTATTGGTTGGTATTAACTTACTTCGAGAAGGACTTGATTTACCAGAAGTGGGACTAGTTGCTATTCTTGACGCTGATAAAGAAGGATTTTTAAGATCCAGGAGCTCATTAATACAAATTATGGGAAGAGGAGCAAGAAGAGTCGAGTCTCATGTCATTTTGTATGCAGATAACACTACGGGTTCTATGGAAGAGGCAATAAATGAAGTAAATAGAAGGAGAAAATATCAATTAAAATACAATAAAGATCATGGAATTACAGCCAAAACCGTCGAGAAGGAAATACGCGCAAAGCTTATTGAAAGAGAACGGGTTTTGGAAGATCTAAAGCCACTCATTGAAAAAGATGTTTTACTACCCGATGAAAAAGAAAAGTTGATAAAAAGTTTGCGCCGGGAGATGCAAGCTGCTGCAAAAGATCTAGATTTTGAAACAGCTGCTTTAATAAGAGATAAGGTACGCTACTTACAGCAAAACTAATGAAAAAAGGACCATTTGAAGTTTTAGACACTAAGGTAATTTACGAGAACCCATGGATAAAGGTAAGGGAAGATAGTGTTAAAAGACCGGATGGAACAGATGGAATTTTTGGTGTTGTTGACTACGCACCTGGGGCTCACATTATGGCAATTGATACGGATGGCAAAGTAATTGTTATCCGTGAGTATATGTATGCAATTGAACGGTATGACCTCCTTTTTCCAGCTGGAGGAGTGGATAAAGGTGAGAATCCTCTTCATGCTGCAAAAAGAGAACTGCTTGAGGAAATTGGATATGAGTCAAATGCTTGGATAGATCTTGGGGTAGTTAATCCTTTGACTATGATTGTCAAATCGCCCTTCTATTTATTTCTGGCTCTTAACTGTAAAAAAGTTAAAGAAGGAGAAGCTACAATTGAGGTCCAGAAGTACACCTTGGATGAAGTAGAGGAACTTATAAAGAATAATGAGATAACACTTTCAGGGACAATTGCCGCTTTTTTTAAAGCAAAAATGTATTTTGAAGCAAAATAATTTCAAATCTGTTAGAATAGAGTGTGAATATACCCCAATCGCTTCGCAAGAGAATCAATTATCAAGGTGAGTTTGAAGAATTATTAACTGACGTTACTACCTCTTATGGTCTTGGGACTTTTATCTCATTTGAACCTATGTTGCTCGGTATAGAGGATTTAAATCTAAAACTCATTACATCAAAGGGAAAATATTTTGTAAAAATCTTCAACGAAAAAAGAGATAACCCGGAATGTTTAAGACTCATAAATATTGTAAAAATGTGTCTAGATAATGGCGTCGCGCATCCTGAATTTTTGAAAAGAAGTGAGGGATACATATTCCGTAATCAATATGAACAATTTAATATACGTCTTGCGGTATTTGAATTTATTGAAGGAAAAACTTTCTACGAATTAAAAAGAAATCCTACCACTTCAGAGCTTAAAGAAATAATAAAAATGACTGCAAAAGTTAATGAAATTGACTACAAAACCGCATATTTATATGACGAGTGGGCAACGGTAAATTTTCCAACAGAATACAAAAAAGTTAAGAAACATCTAACCGAAGCTGAGAAGAAAATTTTTGATAATCTACAAGATCAGTTTGAAAAGGTAAATATTAAATCACTTTCCCATTCTCTTGTGCACGGTGATTTAATCAGCACAAACATAATTAAAGGCAAGGAAAAAATTTACTTCGTAGATTTTTCTGCTGCGAATTACTACCCAAGAATTGTTGAGTTGGCAGTTATCATGTCTGACATAATGTTTGACCCAACAGGTAAAGTCACTGTACAAAAATATTACGATTTGCTTACTACCGAATATCAAAAGTACATAAAACTCACAAAAGAAGACCTTGGGGCTCTTACTTTATTTATAAAACTTGCGCACGCTATGAATTATTTAGGTGCTATTCGGGAAAAAAATAAAGGCAAAAATAAATCAGAAGAAAATGAATACTGGATGAAATTAGGAAAAAAGGGCCTTGATTCCACTCTTAAAGTTTGGAAGTAGTTGATGCCACCCTTACTTGAATAATCTCCCCGTTTAGGTGTACAATGGTTAACTTTGGAGCCGCAATATATATAGCGGGTTCACAAATCACACCTAAAAAATGATAAATCCAGAAGTCCCAAATGAAATAATAACATCTGTTCATTTTACGCCGGAGGAATATGAACGTCATAAGGCTTACGCTTCTGACGAGTTAACAACAGTTGCAGACTTTATTAAAACAGCTCTTGAATATTATGAAAGTGGAATTGAAGTCCAGAACGAGTTTTTTAATACTGCAAAAACACAAACTGAACAAAATAATGATACTTTTGTGAGCACTACTGTTTTGGATGAAATCGGTGCTGTTCAAATCACTCAAAACGAACCCACAAGATTAAGCGACTATAGAAAAAAATCATAACATGGAAACTAAAAAAGTTAAATTAGAGATAGAAATGACAGAAGATCAGTTCAACCGTCTTGAAGAAAAGCGAATAAAGCTAGGGGCAGAGCACAACCTATTTTATAGTAGCTCTGTAACGGCAGGGGCTGAATTATTTGCAACAAAAGAATATTTAATGGGTGAAAATACTGAAACCCAAGAAAATCCTACAGTTGATCACATTAATTATCTCATTGATAGGTTAGGTCAAAAAAAAGACCACGAAACTGAAAGTAAAGAATAATATGGAGAAGAAAATAATCATAAAAGGCGCCCGGGAGCATAACCTCAAAAGCGTCGATGTTGAGATTCCAAAAGATCAACTCGTCGTCTTTACGGGGTTATCCGGTAGTGGAAAATCATCTCTTGCTTTTGACACAATTTATGCGGAAGGACAGAGACGATATGTAGAGTCCCTTTCTTCATATGCCCGTCAATTTTTGGGCATTATGAAAAAGCCAAATGTAGACTTTATCGAAGGGTTATCTCCTGCAATTTCTATTGATCAAAAGACAACATCTCACAATCCCCGATCAACAGTTGGAACAGTTACAGAAATTTATGATTATATGAGACTTTTATTTGCTCGGATTGGGCATCCTCATTGTCCAAAATGCGGTAGAGAAATTTCCAGAACTACAAAAGAAAAAATAGTTGAGGAGATTGTTACAAAATTTATTGGAGTCCATCCTACAAAACTTATGATTTTAGCCCCAATTGTGTCGGGTCGCAAAGGTGAGTATGTTGATCTATTCAAAGATCTTAGAAAGAGGTCATTTCAACAAGTCAGAATCGATGGTCATATTATGAATTTATCCTCCGATATTACTTTAATTAAAACAAACAAGCATACTATTGAAGCCGTAGTTGATAAATTGATATTAGATAAAAATTTTGAGAGGCAAAGAGTTTTGGATTCCGTAGAGCAAGCATTAGCCTTGGGGAGTGGCGAGATTATCGTTAGTAAAGTAACAGATAAAAGTTTTTCATTTCCGGAAGTGCCAAAAGAGATGGAAGACACTTTTTATTCGGAAAAATTTGCATGTCCGTATGACGGGACTCCAATGCCAAAAATTGAGCCAAGGTTGTTTTCTTTTAATTCTCCTTTTGGTGCATGTCCTGAATGCAACGGATTGGGAAATATAATGACAGTTGATGAAGAATTGGTTCTCAACCCACATCTAACCATTGCAGAAGGTGGAATATTGGCATTTGCCAATTTGTATGACAGAGAGACCTGGTTGACTAGAACATTAAAGACGGCATTTGAAGAAAATGATATTCCAATGACTGAGCTTATTAAGACTTTAACCGACGAGCAAAAGAAAATCGTGTTATATGGGACTGGGGAACGGGTTTATAGGGTAAAGGGACGCAATCGATTTGGGGAATCTACCTCAATTTATGAACCATATCATGGAGTTGTTGGATATTTGCAGGCTCGATTTCTTGAAACCGATAGCGAACTTATAAAAAAAGAGATCCAAAAGTTCATGACATCCAAGGTTTGTGATTCTTGCCTCGGTGCCCGACTTAAACCGGAGGCTTTAGCTGTAACAATAGTTGATAAATCTATTGTTGATGTTTCGGATATGTCGATTGAGGATTGCTATAATTTCTCAGGAAAACTTTTAGATCAGCTTTCCCCTAAAGAAACCGCCATTGCTACTATAATATTAAAAGAAATTAACGCGCGGCTGAAATTTCTTTTTGACGTAGGTCTTTCATATTTAACATTATCAAGAACAGCAGACAGTCTTGCCGGAGGCGAGGCTCAAAGAATAAGGCTTGCCTCACAAATCGGGAGTGGTCTTTCTGGAGTTTTGTACGTTTTGGACGAGCCATCCATTGGTCTTCATCCAAGGGATAACACAAAGCTAATCGGTACTCTTAAGCACTTAAGAGACATTGGTAATAGTGTAATTGTAGTTGAACATGATAAAGAAATGATGATGGAGTCTGATTATATATTTGATTTTGGACCTGGTGCCGGTGAACACGGCGGACATATAATAGCCCACGGGACTCCAAGTCAGATTCTAAAAGATGAGAAATCTATCACCGGTAAATATTTATCAGGAAAATCAGTTATTAAAATCAAAAAAGAAAAGCTTATCGATGACACAAACACACCAAGAAAAATAGTTCTCAGTGGAGTTTCTGAGCATAATTTAAAAGATATAAACGTAGAATTTCCACTTGGTAAATTTATTTGTGTAACAGGAGTATCTGGTAGTGGAAAATCCACTCTGATAAATGATGTTTTTTATCATGCAATTGCCCACTATAAAAATCCATTTCATAAAGAAAAAGCAGGAAAATTTGAGAGTATTAGCGGTTACGATGATATAAAAAGAATTTTTATGATTGACCAGTCACCAATTGGGAGGACTCCAAGAAGTAATCCGGCAACCTACACTGGAGCATTTACTTACATCAGAGATATTTTTGCGAATTCAAGAGATGCAAAATTGCGGGGGTATACTCCTGGAAGATTTTCATTTAATGTTAAGGGTGGAAGGTGTGAAACATGTGAGGGAGAGGGTCAAATTAAAATTGAAATGCAGTTTTTGCCTGATGTATATGTAAAATGTGAGTCCTGCAATGGAACACGTTACACGCAAGACACATTGGAAATTCAATTTGACGGGAAAAATATTGCAGAAGTTTTGAATATGTCTGTTGAAGAAGCAATTCCATTTTTTGCATTCCATGAACCACTTTCGTCACGTCTCACTACACTTAAGGAAGTTGGACTCTCATACATAAGACTTGGTCAACCCGCAACAACTCTTTCGGGTGGTGAGGCACAAAGAATAAAACTTGCGTCAGAACTTAGTAAAAAGGGTGGTGGGGGTTCATTATATGTTCTGGATGAGCCTACAACCGGGCTTCATTTCGCGGATTTGGAAAAATTAATATTGGTCCTTCGAAGACTGGTTGATAAGGGTAACACTGTTGTTGTTATTGAGCATAATTTAGATCTTATTAAAAATGCGGATTATATAATTGATTTAGGACCCGAAGGTGGAGGCATGGGAGGAAAAGTTGTCGCAACCGGTACTCCAAAAGAAGTTGCAAAAGTTCCTAATTCTTATACAGGACAATACCTGAAACGCGAAATGTCCTCTTAGTATGTTTAAAAGGTGTTTGCTATTTTTTCTGCTTTTTACTTTTTACAATTTACTATTTCCTTTGAAAGCAAAGGCTGACGAACATTTTGATATCTCCGTTGAGTCAAAATATAAAATTTCAGAAAGCGGCATCACGACTATAAACCAAACAATTCATATTAAAAATAAAACGGAGTTTTATTACACACCAACATATACTGTTTCAGTGGGATTTTCTGATATAGAAAATATTTCAGCCTTTAATAGTGATGGGACTATTGCAACAACACTCAATGATTCAAACCCCTCTAACAAAAGCATAAAGTTAACCTTCCCGAAAAGATATGCGGGGTTAGGAGACACAAATACTTTTACGCTCCAATTTGATACAAAAGATATTGCAAAGAAGCAAGGTGGAATTTGGGAAGTGAGTATCCCGGGAATAAAAGATCCATCCGATTTTACAACTTACACAACAAACATTATTGTTCCTGAATCATTTGGTATGGCTTCAATAATAAAACCTCAAATAAGTTCCACTAAATCAAAAAACATTTCGCTTACGAAAGACGAAGTTGGAAAGTCCGGAGTTTATATCCTTTATGGAGACAAACAGTATTATAATTTTTCTCTAAAATACAATATTTCAAATCCTAACCTTTTTCCTGTAAGAACCGAAATTGCCCTTCCACCGCAAACTAATTATCAAAATGTGTTAATCAATTCATTTTCTGTAGAACCGCTTAATGTAAGTACTGATCAGGATGGAAATTGGATCGCAGAATATCGACTTTTACCTCAGCAAAAAGAACAGGTTATTGTAAACGGTATTGTAGAAATTTTACCTCAACCCACAGTTAGTGATCTGTCGAGTGTTCAATATAAAGAATACACTTCGGCGAAAAAATATTGGGATATTTCATCTCCAAAAGTTCGTGCTGCTGTACAAAATCTAAAAACACCCGAAGATATTTATAATTTTGTGGTAAAAACTCTCTCATATAATTACTCCAAAGTTGCAACTGACAACGAGCGTCTAGGTGGGAGCGGGGCATTATCAGATCCTAAAAATAGTGTTTGTCTTGAATTTACAGATCTTTTTGTGACATTGGCACGCGCTGCAGGTATTCCTGCTAGGTCTGTGGAGGGGTTCGCATACACCCAAAATTCCAAACTCCGGCCATTATCTTTGGTAAATGATATTTTGCATGCATGGCCGGAATACTATGACAAGAAAACAAAGAGGTGGATAATGGTTGATCCCACTTGGGGTAGTACAACAAAGGGAATGGACTACTTTACTACACTTGATTTTTCTCATATTGCATTCGTTATTAAAGGTAAGGATAGTGAATACCCGATTCCGGCTGGTGGTTACAAGTTTGATAAAGAATCAAAAGATGTTGAAGTAAAATTTGCACAAGCAAAAGCATTTACACAAAATTCAAAAATTACAATTACAGATACTTTCCCTACATTCTCTTTCCCCAAGTTCAAACTTCAAGGCACTTTTCAAATAAAAAATAATGGCAATAGTCCCCTTACGAATGCTACTGCATTTGTAAAAACAAGCAAAGAAACATACCGGCAATTTATAATCGATTATCTTGCCCCTGGAGGAACTCAAAAAATTACAACATCATTTAACGATATTCCTTTTTTGACAAACAGTTCATATCTGATTACAATTCAGGTTAGAGATACGACCTATTCTAAAAAAGTCCGCATCTCATTCATCCCTGATTTACAGTTGTTATTATTAATTGGAGGAATTATAGGTGGATCAACAATTATTGCAGCAATTACCTTCCACACCGGGAGTGTACTTCTTCAAAGACGCAAACGGTAAGCTCCTTTATGTGGGAAAAGCTAAAGATCTTAAAAAAAGAGTTTCTTCGTATTTTTCAAACAAAGCTCTAGATACAAAAACACTAAAGCTAGTTTCATTGGTTTCAACGGTTGAGCACATAAGAGTGGGTTCTGAGATTGAAGCTTTTTTACTTGAGTCATCATTTATCAAAAAATACAAACCTTTTTACAACATTAAGCTCATAGATGATAAATCTTATCCTATGGTTGAAATTACAAAAGGAATAAATCCTTCAGTTACCATAACCAGAAAAAAAACAGACTCCAAAGCAACTTATTACGGTCCGTATTCAGATGTTACCTCTTTAAAAACGGTATTAAAACTTATAAGAAGAGTTTTTCCATATCAGTCTGTAAAAAACCATCCAAAGAGGAAATGTTTGTATTATCATCTAGGTCTATGTCCTTGTGTTCTTGTAAACACTCAAAGCATTGAGGAGTATAAAAGAAATTTAAGAAGTTTAGGTAAGTTTTTGGGTGGGAAGAAAGAAGAAGTAATTAAAGCTCTTGTAAAAGAAAGAGACACATTTTCAAAAAATGAAGATTTTGAAAATTCTGCATTAGTTCAAGAAAGAATCAATAGAATTAATCTTATAACCTCAGAAACTTACGACCCTTTTCATTATATGGACAAGCCGGATTTTTACTTCGAACGTATCGAGAAAGAGGTACTTTCATTGATAGAAATTCTCAAGCCTTTTTACGCCCTCAAAAGTTTGAAAAGAATCGAGTGTTATGATATTTCAAACATTTCAGGAACCAATGCGACTGGGTCAATGGTTGTTTTTGAGAATGGTGACAAATCCTCAAAAGAATATAGAAGATTTAAAATAAAAACAAAATCCACACCGGATGATTTTCATATGATGAAGGAAATGTTGGGAAGACGCTTAAATAATGAAACATGGCCTGAGCCCGACCTTTTAGTTATAGATGGTGGGAAAGGGCAAGTTGGATCAGCACTTAAAGCACTAGCCAATATAAATAAAAGAATACCTGTTATTGGTCTTGCTAAAAGAGAAGAAATTATCGTTGTTCCTATTAAAACTCAGTCTGGTGTTGAGTTTGAAGAGATAAAGTTGCCTCATTCAACTCCCGGAATTAATTTGTTGCGCAGAATTAGAGATGAAGCCCATAGATTTGCTATAACATACCACAGACTTCTGAGGAAGAAAGCATTTATTGATTAAATTGAGGCTAGATACTTGATGCTAGAATCTAGAATTTGAATCTAGAAGATGGTTTTGGAGTTTTCTATTTTCTAGTTTCAAAGTCCAGTTTCAATTTTCCATTCTCAATCCTCAAATATGCTATTCTTAATGTATGAAGGGAATCATAAGAAATATCTTGCTTTATTCATTTGCACTTTTTATAACTCAGCTTCTTTTTTCCGGTCTGGTAGTTCATGGAGATTTACAATCACTTCTGACAGCAGGACTCCTTTTAGCAATTGGATTTAAAATTTTAAAACCAATTTTGTCGATAATCTCTCTTCCCTTCAATATGTTGAGTCTTGGACTATTCAGCGTTTTTATTATCGCTTTTATAATGTTTCTTATCACGCTTATTTATCCACCTCTTGATATAAAGCCTTTTTACTTTACCGGACTTTCATTTTGGGGAATAGAAATTCACAAATTTTATGTCTCTCTTCTTTTGTCTTATTGCCTGATTTCTGTTACAATATACCTCATTACAAAAATCATAAGTTGGCTTTTTGATAAGTAATTATGAGTATTTTCGCGATTGTCCAAGTTATAATATCTATTCTTTTAGTTGTAGTAATTATTCTACAGCAAAGAGGTAGCGAAGCAGGAATTGCATTTGGTGGTGGAACAGAAAGTTTCCGCAGTAAAAGAGGTCTTGAGAAATTTCTTTTTTATGCAACCATTATTTTGGCTGTGCTTTTTGCGGCAAACTCCATTTTAACTCTCGTATTGCAATAGATTTGTATGGCCAGTCTTAAGAGACGATATTACGTTTGGCTTATTAAAGCGTATTTCAGGAAGATGAGAAGAACTATAATAAGTTCTTTGGTTCTTGGAATTATTGTTTTTTTTGCTTTTGTGGGTCTTTTGAATTATTACTTTCGACCACTTATTTTTAAGACAACAGAAAACGTAGGTTACTCAGGTTCTTATACAATTTCAACTTTACCCTCTGAAATTTTGGCAGACGTAAGTTATGGACTCACTAAAGTTAGACCGGATGGACAGATTGAACCGGGTGCAGCCGCTAGCTGGACTGTAGAGAATGAAAAGGTCTATACTTTCAAGTTAAAGCACGGAATTAAATTTCATAATGGTCAAGAACTAACAAGTAAAAATATTAATTACAATTTTGAAGATGTTACGGAAAAAGCTATAGATAAATATACTATTCAATATATCCTTGCAAATCCTTACTCTCCTTTTCTTACATCAGTAGCCCGGCCAATATTTGGAAAAAAACTTGCAGGAATTGGAAATTACAAAGTTGAGAATGTGGATATTAACGGAGGTTTTGTCAGATCAATTACCCTCGGAAATATAAAATCGAAAAATAAAAAGACAAAGATATACTTTTACCCAACACAAAGAGCATTAAAAATTGCATTTATGCTTGGGGAAGTTTCAAAAATTTATGGAGCCATTACTCCTACTGTCGACAATACAAATTTATCCAAATGGAAAAAAGTAAAAACAGAGAATTACACAAATTATACAGGTCTAGTTGCAATCTTTTATAATAATAATGATTCGGTACTCAATAATAAAAAAGTCCGTCAAGCTTTAAATTATTCACTTCCGGAAAATGTTGAAGTTGGAGAAAGAGCGTTTGGACCAATACCTCCAAATTCAATCTACTTTAGCCAACCACCCTCATACAAAATTACTGATATTGAATTAGCAAAAACTTTACTGGGATCATTAAAAGACTCAGTAAAAGAGCCATTAGAAATATCAACAACCGATGAATATCAAAAGGTGGCCCAAACCATTCAGAAATCATGGGAACGAATTGGTATAAAAACAAAAATTAGAGTTGTTGCTGATGTACCTTCAGATTTTCAAATTTTAATTTATCGAATTAAATTGCCTCAGGATCCTGATCAATATGTTTTATGGCATTCTGATCAAAGAAATAACATTACTCACTACAAAAATTTAAGAATCGACAAACTACTAGAAGATGGGCGTTCTATTTCAGATATTGAAAAAAGAAAGAAAATATATGCCGATTTTCAGAAATATCTCACAGATGATGCTCCTGCTTCTTTCCTATATTTTCCTAAAGAATATAACCTTTCAAAGAATTAAGGTTTACAAGACGGACACTTTTTAACTGGTTTGAGCTTATATAAATAAAAATTATTTTTTTTGTCTGAAATGAGAGCTTGATATTTGAGATGATTTACTAAACTTAGCATTTTTCTATTTTCTCCATACAAAACAACGTATTCAGCACTTTCCATCGCAAAAGGAACGACGTAAATGTGGTCTCGATGTGACAAATGAGCTCCAAGATTGTTTGAGGCACTTACAGAGGCAGTCTTTGGTATGAGGGATAGATACGAGTCGATAGTTTTACTATTTGTTGTCGTAAAGGGTGCATAATCTGCATTTATCATCCCGGGAAGAGGGGAATAAAAATATGTTGAAATTAACATTGTTAAAAGTATATAAAAGAAAATAACTTGTTCGAAAATATCTCCTTTAAATTTTATAAAAAGCTTTTTTATTCCAAAGATGCTTGAAATATAAATAAATGGAATAATTATTGCTCCATAATGATATTGATAAGATCTAAGTCCCGGATTGTCCGAAAGAAGATAAATTCCTAACTCCGGCAAGGTAAATAGTAAGTAGAATGGAGAAAGTAGTGCCAAATATCCAACTGGGAACAGTAGCTGATGAATATAGTCAATTGTTGACAGACTTAACAAATGGTTTAATGCGATTTGTGGTTTGAATAGTAAGTTTTGAATAATTCCCTGCGTAGTTCCGCCTAAATACGAATAATATGAAAGCGCAAAATGCGCATGACCCCGTGCAGATGGGATTGCTTTAGATACTAAAAAGAAAAAAATAATTGTAGGAACGACAGTTAAAAGTATTCCTGTTATATATTTTTTCTCTCTAAAAAAGAAATAAAGTCCAAAAAAACTTGCCACCAAAAAAACATTTTCTTTTGTCATAACCGAAAGCAAAAGAAAAAGAGAGAATAAAAAGTACTTTCTTTTAAGTAAAAAATAGAAAGTACCAAGGAGTAGAGTCGTTCCAATTGCAACTGCATGAAAGTCAAAAATATTTTGTTCTTGTACCCAAAAATTTAAATAGAATGAGATTGCTAAAATTAGTGAAATTTTTTCCTTTTTAAGAATTTGCTTTGCGAGTAAATAAACAAAAATACCTCCAATGGCTAATGTAAACGTTTGGACAATGAGAAGTACTTTTGGATCAGACCATATGAGATACAACGGAGCGAAAAGTACAAGTAAAATATCCGAATGATCGGCAAGACGTGAAATTTGTTCGACTCCATCAGGATTTGTAAGCGTAAAAAACTTGCCCTGCGATGTATTCCAGACTGTTTGGGTCATATTTCCAAGATCAAATCTGCCTGAGATATACATATCATGTCTGACTGTTGTGTAGGTTGAAAAGAAAAGGAAATAGAAAAAAGCGAAAGTACAAACAATCGCAAAATATGGATTTATTTTAAGTACTTTTGAGTTATCTTTAAGTTTGTAAAAAACGTAAGTGACAGCTAAATAAAGCAGCTCCCCCATAATCATGCCAACTCTTGTTAGAATCGCTATTACCGAGGCAATTGGTATTGGCAAGAAAAATGATAAACTCCCCGTTATAACTGCTTCACGAATTCCAAGACCCATCGGAGTAATAAAAAGGAGATATCCGGACAACCATGAAAGGACGAAAAAAGACATGATATAGGCAATATTTGTCGGGTAAATATAAGTTAGAGATATACCTACAATAAAAGAACCTAAAGCATAAAAGAACCACGCGAGTAAAAAAAGTAAAAAACAATCAAGGTATATAAAAAATGCTTTTTTGAATCGCAAATAAATAAGAAAGACACTCAATATAATTAAAGCCACAATTAAAGGAATTAGAAAACTTGAAAATACAAATCCTTGTTCTTCGGCTTTATGAAATGGGAAATATGCTGCAGGCAAACAAAGAACAAGTGAAGACAGAATAAGTAATACTGCTTCAATCCCAATTCCTTTCAGAGTTTCTTTGCCAGGTACATGATCCGATAACGAATTTGCTCTTCCAACAAAGGCAAAAATACTACCCGGAATATATCTTTTAACCTCAGAAAATGAATATAAAAACAATGTAGATCTTTTTGGAGGACTATATCCCCGTTTTTCTAAAATCTGGAGCCACACAAAGGATTTGATCATAAAAAATATTGCAAAAAATAAAATTCCTAACAAAAACAAAAGAGGATTCATTGTTAGGAGTGCGCTTATGATTACGTGTCTGTTATCCAAAAAAACCTTTCCTATAAAAACAAATGTGAGAATGGTTACCGGAATTCCAAGAAAAAACCGCAAGAATTTTTTGAGTTTGTTCATGGAAATTACGACTTGTATTTAATTGGGAGATCTTCTTCGTTGTAAACCCTGTTAAAATTAACAATCAAATCTGCAAGAAGGCCTGTAAAAATTGTCTGAATTCCTGCTATTTCAAATAAGACACCAAATGTAAGTAGTGGTCTTGTACCAATCGACTGACCCATAATCTTTACTAATATTAAATAAAGAAGAATTAAAGTGCCAGCACCCAATAAAATCCCCCCAAGCTTTGAGAAGAAATGAAGCGGACGCTTAGTGTATTTAACAAGAAAATACATCGTCATAAGATCAGGGATGTCTGTAAATATTTTTGTTGATTTATATTTTGATACACCGTATTTACGTTCTTTGTGGGTGATAATCTCCTCTTTTACTCTGAAACCCATCTCAGTTGCCAATATTGGTATAAATCTATGCATACCACCATATATTTTTATTTCTCTTGCCAGCTCTGTTCTATACAGCTTAAGACCAGAGTTCATATCTTTAAAATTTACTTGAAAAAGCATCGGTATAATAAAATTGTTAAAAAACTTAGAATTTATGATTTTAAGAAGTGAATCTTTACGGTTTTTTCTCCAGCCCGAGATAAGATCGTAATCTCCTTCTTTTTGGGCTTTTATCATCTCAGGTAAATTTGTAAGATCGTCCTGAAGGTCAGCATCCATAGTGAGAACAAATTCACCTTTAACTTTTTGAAAAGCAAGAGTAAGCGCGGTTGATTTGCCTAAATTTCTTCTAAAAGAATAAATACGGATAAATTTGCTTTTTTGGGCGTGTTTTTTAAGTATCTCAAGCGTAGAATCGGTCGAACCGTCGTCGACAAATAAGATCTCATAAGCTTCTTTTAGTTTCTTGAAAGCATCGTCAATCTGGGTAAGAAGCTCCTCAATGCTTTCTTCCTCATTGAGAATTGGGATAACGACGGAATATTTTGGGTTCATTGTATAGCTCAATTATAACAAAGTTACGCCTAAAAATACATGAATCAAAAGAAAAAGAAGCTTCTAAGTTTTGAATCAAGCACTCAATCTGATAAAATACGAAAGCAAACTACGCATGCGTCGTAGCTCAATGTGGAGCGACCTTGCCTCTGGCAAGGGTAGAGCACATGCCCTCGTAGCTCAGTGGATTAGAGCGCACCGCTTCGGACGGTGAAGTCGGGAGTTCAAGTCTCTTCGAGGGCGCAAAGAAAGAAATTGTGATCGGGCGGCTAAGCAAAGCTTTGCCACCAAAAGTTTGTGGGGCGGCTAGCTCAATGGTAAGGGAAACCTTGCCCTTTCTCTAGCCTTTGATAATTTGTGATCGGGCGGCTAGCTCAATGGTAGAGCAATTCCCTCTTAAGGAATCGGTTCAGGGTTCGAGTCCCTGGCCGCTCACAAAATTTCGCCAGTGACTCGGTTTCACAGCGCGTCCCTGGCCACTTACAATTTTTAACTAAACCCTAATAACTATACCCTAAGCCCTTTTCCAAAGGGCCCTCTTGACCTTCGGGTGATTCTATGCGTATATTAGAAGAACCAGACATGCTGGTGATTCTGTTGTTATGCTAAAGAAATTATTTATACTTCTAGTTGTAGTTTTCAGTTTGTCGGTTTTTGGATTCTTTACCCCTGCTAAAGCACATGCACAAGCATGTACTCCACCAGCTGCTTCAAGTGGGGTTACTGTTGAGTTCCCTGGCTGTACAGGCACCTCATGTGATCTAACTCAAGCAAGTTGTTCATGGAGCACTCAGGCTGATGCTGCTTCTTTTAACGTCACCGTGACTGAGGTTGAAACCGGAACTATTATTAAAAGTAATGAGTCAGAAACAGCTTCTACAACAAAAATTTTATTCCCTATCACTCAAGGCAAAACTTATAAGTGTGATGTCGTTGCGGTAAGCGCCTGTGGTGGTCTTGCTCCTGCAACGTCTGATCAACTTCTATGTCAAGTAGATGCTCTTATTACACCAACTGTTGCACCATCTCCAACACCAATTCCCCCAACTCCAACCCCAACTCCAACTATTGCTTCTCCCGGTGGGATAGGGCAGTCAATAGTACTTTTTGGCGGAATTATTCTTGCTATTGTTGGAGGGATAATCCTTCTTGCTTTATAAAATTATATGGAAGATGAGAGTAAAAATCCTGTTGAATCTAATAATACTGCACAGAACGCTAACTCTGTAGCTGGGGAGGTAACATCCAACACAAAAAAGAAATTTCCTACTCTTATCATTGTTGTCTGCTTCTTAATTGTGATAGGCCTTATTTTTATTGTTCTATTTTTACTAAAAGGTCAGTCAAATACTCCATCAAATCAAAAAAGTTCATCTAAAATACAACCTTCTGAATCTTCAATACGAGAGGCTCAGAGTGAAGCATCTGGTTACATTTCATCTCAAAAACTAACATCGGGATATTATAATTACTATTCCCATCTTGATCAGCTTTGTAAAGGAAAGACTCCTGAAAATTGTCAATTTACACCAACAGAAAATAAAAAATTTCTTTCAGTAGGGTGGACGTCTCTGGCTCACTATGCGGATTATAAATCAAGCAATATTCCCCAACATCTAACTGAAGCCAACTCTGATATTTATAAATTAATAGAAACTTGTTCATCGCAAAAGAGTAAGTGTAATGCTGTACTTGTTCAACCCGCTATCCTTTATAAGGAAACAAAAGACCCAAAGGTACTACAATTTCTTACAGATGAAGCAAATATAGTAGCTTTATCTCCCGTTTCTGATGATTTAATGATAAGAGGTATAGAAGCTAGAGAGTTGGCATTGGTTTATGAAATAACAAAAAATCCAAAATTTCTAACAGCAGCAAAGTCAAAGCTGAAATCTTCTCAGGATTTGTTGACACAAAAGATTGCAGAAGATTTGTCTCCAAAAAAACGGTTTCCTAGGGAAGCTTGTTGGGTTTCTCTAGCTCAAATCGAGCTAGGTAGAGTGTTAGTTGATAATCAAATGATCCTTGACGCAGCATATTTCTTGGACAACTATAAATTGTTAGAAAATCCCGACTCGTTATACAATCCAATTGTTTTTCAACCATGCATTGAAAGTTATTATAATGCCGGAAATGCACTCAAAAACGACAACTATGTATTATATGCCTCAAAGTTACTCGATATATTTTTATCAAAATATTTAGATAGTAAATTTGATAAGATATTATTTGGAGAAGGTGGAACCGCTACTTTTCCAAGAGAAATTAATAGTCAATTTGCTAATAGCATTGCCCTTCCTGACTCTGCCTACACTAATTATTTATTGTATCTTAGATTAAATAGTACAAAATGAAATTTAAATTAATTGTTTTATCAATTTGTATAGCAATAATTTTTACTCTTTCAAGTATCGCACATGCTCTCGCTGTAAATCCTCCGGTTCCTACTGAAGTTCCAACTGGTACTTATGATAGATGGGTGATGGTTAATGGACAGTTATGCTTTGAAGCATGTACAGCTCTTAAATACACCGATCCTACCTGTCCCAACCAGTCATTAATGTGTGCAGCTTATGGCCCACCTACGGATTGTATTCCACCTCAACCACCACCTGCTCCACCTATTTGTGGAGGTCCCTGTACACCTGGTGGGTTATCTTGTCCAATTCAATGTCCTCAATGTACGAGTAGTGAGACAGGTGGGTTTAGCTGTGGATCGGCTCCAACTCCAACTCCGACGACACCTCCATCTTGTGGATCACCATGTTCCGGAAATTACGCTTGCCAAGGAGCGAAAGATGGATGTACGGTTTGCACTAATAATAAGTGTTCTCATCCAACACCAACTCCAACTCCTACAAATACTCCTACGCCAACACCAACACCTACAGCAACCCCTACACCTACTGCAACACCAACCCCAACGGCTACGCCAACTCCAACCAATACACCAACCCCAACTGCTACACCAACTCCAACAAATACACCAACACCGTCCCCAACGCCGACGGCTACGCCAACGCCAACTCCAACACCATTTCCATTTGATAATTCAATGTGCCAGTGCGATGGTATAAAAAAACCATTAGACCCAATTGTCATAGGAAATCCATTCCATGTAACAGCTTATGGAAAAGTTATGGGAGTGAATAAAAATTATGCAAAAATTCCAACCTTTACATTCACATTTTACAAGGGTGGTGGAACAGTAGTTACTCAGGTAAAACCACCTGAAAAAGTTAACACGACTATTATTGAAGAAACAGCAGAAAAAACGAAATATCAAGCTGTATGGACACTTGACCTAACTGGAATTGATAAATCTCAAACATACAGGATCCAAGCTCATCCTGATTGCTCCAGAAAAGCGGCAGTTGCTTATTACAATGCAGATAGAGTGGTCCTTGGTACCAATGATGCCAAGCCAAAGAGTTTCTGGGATAAAATAGCTTCATTTTTTATGGGACTTTTTGGAGGAAATAATAATAATCAAAACCAAATAGCAGCTCCAACTCCAACGCCAACTCTTACCGAAGAGCAGAAGAGGAACTTACAACTAAAGACCTTCACCCCGGCAAAAAATGTGGAAACCGGTCAAGATGCTAATAACTGTACGTTTGTGAAATTTTCCTTTTAGGATTGACTTCGATCAGGGAATAAGGCAATAATTAGATATGGAAAACTCTGACGTACCTGTATTGGAGAAACATAGAACAATCTTTTTAAGCAAGAGTAAAATAATAATAGTAGTACTTTTATTCCTTACTTTAGCTGCAGGTTTTTTAGCAGGAACTTTTTTTTCAGGTACTAAAAATCAAAGCGCTAGTTATCTTCCACCTTCAACTATACAACCAACTATAACTCCAAGAATAAATGCAGACCCAAAATTAGTGGTAGATCCGATTGCAATTCTGGAATCCCCGGTATTCACAGAATGGGGAGGGAGTGTTGAAGGAAAAGTTGTTGCTAAAGACGCAGATTCTTTTACCCTTGAGCGCAATAATATGCATGTTCAAATATACCTACAACAGTCTCTTACTGGTTTTTACAGAGAGGGCGCCACTCCAAATGTACCTTCAAAAACAACTTTTGAGGCTATCAAAGTAGGGGACACACTGCGCGGAGGAGTAACGATATCCCGAATTTCTATGGATGGTAATGCGGCACATCATGTCTTTGCCAACGTTTTCACTGTTCTAAATGAAAAAACTACTCGTTAGATACATTTTTCTTGCCTTTGTGAGTTTGTTGCTTATTGGTATTGCAAAACCAGTAAGTGCACAAGTTGCGAGTTGTGCTGATCAGCCGGCCGGTACTTGGTGTCTTTATGGAGGTATATATTATGGAGGACCAAATAGAACAGACCAGGCTACATGTAGAGTTGTAAATAATTTGTGGACATGCGACGGTGCTGGAAATTGTGTTGTTCCGGGACAGGTACATGATCATGCTCCTGATCCAACTTGTCACATATGCCCAGCATATGGAGATGGTTACGTTGAAACATGCGTAAATAACACCTGGCATATGAAGTATGCAGATGGTTTTTGTGGTTTTATGGAGCACGATGGTAATACTTGTCCCTACGGTTGTGGCTCTTCTTGGAATGTTTGTAAACCTGCACCGACCACACCTCCAGCACCCCCAGGAGTAACTTATACCTGTGTTCCTGCTGGTGGTATATGTAATCCATCGGGAATGTTAAATACCTCATGTGGTACCTCTTCATGGTCACCAAGAGGTGGAACATGTGCAACCGGTACCACATGTATGTGGTGTCCTCCACCCGTCGTTACAAATCCTCCTGTCACCAATCCCCCGGTCACAAATCCACCAGTGACCAATAAGCCAACACCAACTACCAAGCCTTCACCAACCCCTACCAATACACCAACACCAAGTCCTTCTCCAGCAGCAACTCCAACACCAACAGCTACTCCTACGCCTACAAATACTCCTACTCCAACTCCAAGTCCAACTGCCACACCGACGCCTACTCCATCACCGACACCGACACCGACACCATTTCCATTTGATAATTCTATGTGCCAATGCGATGGAATCAAAAAACCGCTTGACCCAATTGTCATTGGGAATCCATTCCATGTAACTGCTTATGGGAAAGTTATGGGCGTTAACAAAAATTATGCAAAAATTCCTACATTTACATTTACCTTTTACAAAGGTGGTGGAACAATAGTCACACAAGTAAAGCCACCTGAAAAAGTAAATACAACTGTTATTGAAGATACTGCGGATCAAACGAGATATCAAGCTATTTGGACTCTGGATCTTTCGGGAATTGATAAGACTCAGACTTACAGGATTCAAGCTCATCCGGATTGTTCTAGAAAAGCAGCTGTTAATTATTTCACACCAAGTACGGTAGTTCTGGGTGTTTCTACAAAAGCTCCAAGTCTTTGGGATAGAATACTTGCATTTATCTTTGGAAGCTCATCAAATCAGAGTAATCAAGTTTCTGTAATTACTCCGACTCCAACATTAACGGCACAACAAAAGAAAAACTTGCAACTTCAAACATTTACCCCTGCAAAAACGGTTGAAACAGGACAGGATGCGAATAATTGCACGTTCATTAAATTCTCCTTCTAAATCCCCTCTGTTGTGCAAATAGCCTATGGTATAGTAAAATATAGGCTGAAAGGTATGCCCTCGTAGCTCAATGGATAGAGCAAATCGGTTCTAACGATAAGGTTGTGGGTTCGACTCCCGCCGAGGGCGCAGAGAAAGAATGTTAGATTAAAAGAGTAGATGAATGGATTTTGGTGAATGTAAGTCTCACTTCGTTCGCCTTGCATCCACCATTTGCTCTGCAAATGGTGGATGTAGTTCAACAGTAGAACGCCGGTTTGTGGAACCGGAGGTCGCGGGGGCGGCACCCGTCTTCCACCCATATGTTAAAAATTAAATTTTCCACAAAACTCGTATCTATAAATTCTTGGCCAATTCTTCATATTCCCACAGAGGTTTCTGCTCAATTTCCCACCAGAAGTATGTTGATGGTTTCAGGCACTCTCAACAAAATTCCTTTCAAAGCGCTTCTTGAACCTGATGGGAAGTATGGACCAAATCTCAAGCCAAGTCACTGGTTCTCACCCTCAAAAAAATTATTGGAAGAAGCAAAAGTAAAAGTTGGAGATACAGTTGAAGTTGAATTGGAACCAACAAAAGAATGGGTAGAGCCTGAAGTGCCAACTGACGTTTCAAAAGCTCTTAGTACTTCAAAAAAAGCAAAAGACATATGGGATGATATAACGCCAAGCGCTCGGTGGGACTGGATCCGTTGGATAAGAGCAGTCAAAACTGAAGAGACTAGGAAAAAACATCTGGAAGTAATGTTAGACAAACTAAATAAAGGGATGAGAAGACCCTGTTGCTTTAACCGCAACATGTGCAGTGTCCCTGAAGTATCTAAGAACTGGGCATTACTTGACTAAGGCTTTTCGGTTCCATGTCATCTCTTTTATAAAGATCCGGATATTTAGCTAATTTATAATATTTTGGAAGCATACGTCCCAATTTTTTCCAGGCTGCTACTTCATGTTCGCTCAATTTTCTTTCCCCAGTTACATCTTCTTCCCAAGATTTACTATCTTCAGAAACTTTTGCCACAAGTCTCTCTCCTTTATCAATAACTAGCTCATACATTTGAGGATTACCTTCATAATCACTTCTTGATTTTGGAATTCCTTCGAAATATGGAATTGTTGGGTCAATTCTTGAACTGTCCAACCTTCTTTCGTACCAACTTCCACTCATGTGTCCATTTGAAACAGCCTGCTTCGGTGCCTCTGAAGCAACAAGTACAGCTAGATGTGCAATTTCTTTAGCTTCCCCTCCCAGAGCTAAACCTGTTCTAGTTTTTACTTCATATGGTGCACGGGTTTGCTTGGGGTCATAGTACAATCCACCTAAAAATACACTATCATGATCGATTGCTGTTTCTAAAATTATTGCTCTCGTTACCCCTTCTATATCAACGATTTGCCTGGATCCAACTACGTATTCTTGCCCCTGAAACATGAATCGGGGTGAAAATTCCAATTGCTTTCGCCACAAATCTTCCTCCCTTTCTCCATCCCGTATTGTAGTACTTCTACTAATTCTTTCAGGTTCTGAAAGAGCCGCAAAAACAGGTGCCAATGCACCAACTGCTTGATTCATAGCAGTTTCGTATTGAAAATGTCTGTCTGGTTCGTAAATAACAGCTCTTGCGAGAATATCTGGAGCGGGCGGGGTAAAACTTCTTAATTCACCTGGCATTTTTCAAAAGTTCCTGTCCTTTTTTATACACCTCTGATACTCTTTTTGCAATCTTTGGAGCTACTGTTTTATCAAGCGGGGAGGGTAATATATTATCAACCGAAGGATTTTCGACACACTCAGCCAATGCAAAAGCGGCCTCAATTTTCATTTCATTTGTGATAGTGTGGGCACGAGCCTGAATTGCCCCTAAAAATACTCCAGGGAATGCTAAAACATTATTCACTTGATTTGGTAAATCAGATCTACCAGTACCAACAATAAAAGCACCAGCTTCCTTTGCTTCATCAGGCATGATCTCAGGAGTTGGATTGGCCATCGCAAAAATAATAGGGCGTTCGTTCATTTTCTTTATAGAGTTTGGGGTAAGAAGTGCACCTTTGCTTACTCCGATGAATACATCAGCACCAGTCATTGCATCATCCAGACTTCCCTCAACCTGATTCCTATTTGTAATGGTAGCAAGCCTCATTTTCCAAGGGTTATCCATAATGTCAGGTCTTTTAGTGGTAACTATTCCCTTTGAATCAACAACTATAATCTCTTTAACCGGTTCACAAACATCCGGATTGTGCCCCACACAAAGAAGTAATTGGGCAATCGCGGTTCCGGCTGCACCTGCACCATTAATAACAACACGTAGCTCTCTCATGTCTTTCCCAGCTAATTTTGCAGAATTTATGAGAGCGGCTAATAAAACAATTGCTGTTCCATGCTGATCATCATGAAATACAGGTATTCCAATATCTTGTAAAGCTTCTTCAATTTCAAAACAGCGGGGAGCAGCAATGTCCTCCAAATTTATTCCTGCAAAAACAGGAGCTATGTTTTTGACTAGATTAATAACTTCAAAAGAATTTTGTGTCTCAACTGTTATTGGAAAAGCATTTATTCCTGCATATTCTTTAAATAGAACAGCCTTCCCCTCCATAACAGGAATTGCAGCATAAGGTCCTATATTGCCAAGACCTAAAACTGCAGAGCCATCGGACACAATTGCCACAGTATTACCCTTAATAGTTAGTTCGTATGCTTTATCATGATCTTGGTCGATAATTCTACAAACCTCTGCAACGCCGGGAGTATAGATAAGTGAAAGATCTTTTTTGTCTTTGATCTCTGTTTTGGAGATTACCTCAAGCTTTCCATTGAGTTTTTTGTGGAGCTGGACTGATTCTTCGTATATATCCATATCAACATAGACTTTATCATATTTATTATTGTGTGTCATGAGGTGTTGTGCTTGTTTTTGAAGAGGCTAAACAGTAAAATATGATGAATGTAAGTTTGCTCCTGGGAGTAAGCCAAGCATTTACTAGATTAATGGACTGCATGGAGAAGCTTGTCTTGCTCCCCGAAAAATGCAGTACATTTTTCGGGGAGTAGCTCAGTTGGCTAGAGCGCGCGGTTTGGGACCGTGAGGCCGGAGGTTCAAGTCCTCTTTCCCCGACAGAAGATCTTTAATTTATAGAACCTTTTTAATATAATAAGCACGAGTGCAGTTTACCGGTAAGGAAACCTTGCCGGCAAGCCTACTCACAAAAATTCTTGCAAGGGATAAATCCCTGCAAAAATTTTGCGGGATTAGTTTACCGGTAAAACATCAGATTTCCAAT
>CAZEGF010000028.1:0-11869 GCA_964511965.1 uncultured Gammaproteobacteria bacterium | reverse complement strand
GCCGATTTACTTACCGTTATTTCCTGATCTAAAGAAAGATTCTCTAGAGCAATGACAGCGGTCATTATTTTTGTAAGGGAGGCAATTGGCAACTGAGTGTCTTCATTTTTGGCAAATAACATTTTATTAGTAGTTATGTCGTAGGAAAGAGCTGCTTTTGCCGTAAGTTGAATTTGTTTTTGATTTGTACCAAGTACCCCAAGAGCCGGCTGCCAGAAAGATGATCCTGATTCATTGTAAGAGTAATTAGCTAACAGACTAGGTAGTGGTGAGATAAGGGGAGTGAGTGAAAAAAGTTTTTGGGATTTCAAAAATGAATATCCAAAAAGAGAACAAACACTTGCAGCAAAAAGTATAAAAAACCAAAAAAAGAACTTACCAACAATTTTCATGCATTATTTAGTATAATTAACACCCATGCCGGAAACAACAAACTACAAAAAACACGCAAATACCAATCCGATTCAAAAAATGCTTATTGGAAATTTCTATAACACATTTTACAAAATGGTAAAACCACTTCGTGCAAATAGTATCTTGGATGTTGGTTGTGGAGAAGGATTTACTCTAAAAAAACTTGAAGAAAAAAAAATCGGAAAAATGAATGAAGGAATAGACTATTCTTCAGATGCAATTAAAATAGGAAAAAAAATCTATCCTGAATTAAATCTCAAAAAAGGGGACGTATACAAATTAGACTATAAAGATAATTCCTTTGATCTATCTATTTGCACGGAAGTATTGGAACATTTAGAAAATCCTACAAAAGCAGTTGAGGAGATAAGGAGGGTTACTTCAAAATATATCGTTTTTTCTGTACCCAACGAACCCTTTTTTATACTGGCAAACCTTCTTCGGGGAAAGTATCTTAAAAGCTTTGGCAATCATCCTGAACATATTAATCATTGGACAGCAAAGGGATTTGAGTCCTTTCTAAAAAAACAAGGGTTGGTTATAGTAAAAAGCAGACATCCCTTTGCCTGGAGTTTGGTTTTGGCAAAAAAGGTTTAGAGAAAAAACAACCCCGCAAAGCGAGGTTGTTCATTAAGGCAGCCCAAAACTTGTTTTATCATAGATTGTCATTTGTAGTCTGTCAATATCCGCAAAACTATATACACACAAAAATCTCCTCTTATGAAAATATTGTAGCTTCACGGTAATTTTTGAAGTTAAATAATGAGTACAAAATATCAAGAAAAATCATTAGAGGATAGAGTCGCTTGTTTTTTTTAGAAATGTGATATAAGCAGAGCTTGGTGCTTCGCACTAAGCAGAGCTTGCATCACATTAGTGTTTTTTTAGAAATGTGATATAATCATTATAGCTAAGAAGGATATTGAAAGCCGCATTTAGCCCCTACAGATATAGACACACTACTATTTATTATCCCAGAGACAGGAGGTGAAATTACATGACAAAACTTTATATTGGAAATTTACCCTATCAAACAACAGAAGACGACCTTAAGACGTTATTTGCAGATTACGGAACAGTTCTTTCAGCAACCCTTATCACTGACCGTGATAGTGGACGCAGCAAAGGATTTGGATTTGTAGAACTTGAAGACGACGCTAAAGCTCAAGAAGCAATTACTGCTCTTGATAAGTCTGCTTATGGTGAAAGAACGATTTTCGTTTCAGTAGCTAGACCACGAGAAGAGAGACCACAAGGCGGAGGCTTTGGTGGAGGATCTAGAGGAGGATTTGACCGAGGTGGACACGGAGGAAGAGACGATAGACGCGGAGGTGGAGGCCACGGTGGTGGTTGGAATAGAAATTAGTTTCTATTTCGAATCTACTTAACCTAGAAATACCATTTGTTAACAGTTGTTGTAGTATGCTGAACTTGCTTCAGCGTCACATGATTCTGAAAGTGTTTCAGAATACTATAAAAGCCAAGGCAAGTGGTATTTTTTTTGAGAATGTTGTGATGACGGTGTACTCACCGCAACTCTTGCTTCAGCGAAACGATTCTGAACGAATTCAGAATGATATTCAGATTCTACGGTATTTTTGTATGCTGACAACGCTTTAGCGTTGCGCTTTTCTTGCTTCAGCGTCACATGATTCTGAGGTTTACCTGTGTGCGGAGCACCCAAGACAAGTGGTATTTTTTTTGTTAAATTAAGCGGCTTTTCTTCGGAGTTTTGCAACGTAAACAATTTCTTGTATCGTTCCATCTTCAGCTTCAAAGTAATTTTGTCCTGAAGTTGTAGCGTATTCCTGTATGTAATTGGATAATTCTTCACGTGTATCGGCTAAATTTTCTTTTAGTTCATTCAATTTTTCAACTACATGCTTAACATCAGGTCTTTTGAATATTTCTTTTTTGGTATTCGTTTTTATTCTTGAAGCTTCCTTTGCAGCTTCAGCATGCTGCTTGTATGTGGCATCATTATCTAGAACAGTTGTTACCATTTCTTTGTGTTTTGCCATTTCCTCCTCAATTCCTTTTATTTCCTTTAGATTTGCATTTATTAAGTTTGTGAGACTTACAACGAGTTCTGCTGCGGACTGTGGCTCATCTTGAATTTCTGTAGGAATTCCAGACATATCAGGTGTCTCTTCTTCAATTTGTCCTTCAACGACGTTTTCATCATTACGGGTTGTATCATCCATAGGTATCAATATATATTAGACAGGAGTCAGGAGTCAAGAGTCAGAAGGATAAAATTTACTAACTTCTAGCTTGTGACTTATAACTTGTGACTTAAGTCAAGTGATATAATTACCTGATGAGGAATTTATTAGTTCGATTTGTATTGTTCTATTTAAGATTTTGGGCACAGCTTGCACTTAAAGTTCATAGACCATATGTGATTGGAGTTGCCGGATCGGTCGGAAAATCTTCAACTAGAAACGCACTTTTTGCAGTTCTTAGTGAATTTTACAAAACCGGAGTTGTTAGTGGAAATTCGGAAACTGGAGTTCCTTTGGGTATGCTCGGTTTGGCTCTAGACGGATTTAGTAGCAAAAATTGGTTCAAAATTCTCATTAAAGCACCTTTTTGTATTGGAAATCTTCGTAAATATCAATATCTTGTAGTCGAAATGGGCATTGACGATCCGTATCCACCAAAAAACATGACCTATTTACTGACAATTGTAAAGCCTGATATGAGTATAGATCTGAATGCAACGGCAACACACACCATGCAATTTGAAAAGTTACTTAAAAAACATACAAAAGATACTTTGGAATTTATACTTAATAAAATTGCAGAGGAGGATAGCAAAATTATTACAAATGGATACACGAAGGTTGGAATTTATAATAAAGATGATAAAAGATTGTCTGATGTAATTTTCAAACGTACAAAAAAGGAATCACTTACCCTTCTGACTTTTGGTTCAAATAAAGAAAATTCGGTTATTTACGACGATTATTCAATCTTTAGTAAAAAAACTAAATTTTCGTATAAAGTGAAAACTTCAAAGGGAGAAAGATCAATAGAACTTTCTTTCCCCGGTCTTATTTTACCTCCCGCATCAAGAGAGAGTTTTGCGGCAGTTTTACTTGCAACACATAGTTTGGGACTTAAATATGCTCAAATTAAAGAAGCGTTGGAAAAAAACTTTACAATTCCCAAGGGAAGATCCTCACTTTTTGCCGGAATTAAAAATTCATTAATAATTGATTCTTCGTATAATTCTTCTAAATCAACCGTTCTTTCCTTCATCGAGATGCTAAAGACTTTGAAAGAAAAGACTGGTCGGCCTATACTTTTTCTTATGGGAGATATGAGAGAGCTTGGGAACGAGTCGAAACAAGAGCATGAAGAGGTAGCAAGTTCACTTATAAAGGTAGTTGACGAGCTTTATTGTGTTGGACCTCAAACACAAGAGTTTGTTGTGCCAATTGTTAAAAATAAAATCGGAAAAAAAGGCATGACGTCTAAAGTTGAGTGGTACAAAAATGCTATTCAAGCAGGACTTCACATAAAAGAAGAAATGCCGGAAAACGCAATAATTTTGGTAAAAGGATCACAAAACACACTATATCTTGAAGAAGCAATCAAATTTTTGCTTGAAAGCCAAAATGATATAAAAAGTTTAACCCGTCAAGAAGATTACTGGATGAAAATAAAGCAGGACTACTTTAATATAGAATAAAAGCTTAATACTTAACTCTTACTCCTAAATTCTAATAAATCATCCGAAGGTAAGCGTAGCTTGGCTACGCTAAGCAGAGCTTGGCTACGCTAAGCAGAGCTTGCCTTTGGTTTTCAACCAAAGGTGAATGCATAAACAGATGCATTGTCGTCAAGAAATTCCAACCGTAATATATGATCCTCAGCTTTTGGTAATTTTATGAGATGATAGAGCCTGTTTGACTCGACGACAACAGTGCCTTGTTTGACATCTGTACCTTCAGTTGTTGTATCAACAACTTTCCCATCCAGACTCACCTTAATCTCAGAATTTGAGGTCGTGTTTATGACAAGATACACATCCTTTGCCATAAAGTGGTACTCAAGAATTGAAGAACGGTATGGTTTTGTTGTTTGCTCTCCCACATTCCAATCGCCACCGAAAGCAAAAGAATTTAGTGGCAACGTATTGGGTAGGGTGTATTTTGATTTCTTGTCATAGGTGAGAGTTTCTTTTGAGGCAACACTGCCAATTCGAGAGTAACCTAAGTAAGTTTCCGGGCTCATAGAATCCACAGTGTAAGTTGGATTTTCTACTTTACTATTCACTGCAACACCGGTTTCTTTCAGCAGTTTTTGAATCATTGCTTCAGTCTCATCATAAGCACCCTCACCAAAGTGTGTATCTCGGACAGATCCATTCTTATCTATCAAGTAATGTGCAGGCCAATATTGATTACTATATGCATTCCAAGTGGCGTAGTTATTATCTTGCATAACAGGATAGGTGATTTTAAAATCCGTAACTGCCTTTTGTACATTATTAAAATTCTTTTCAAATTCAAACTCGGGTGTGTGAACTCCTATAATTACAAGTCCTTTGTCTTTATATTTATCATTCCAAGATTTTAGATAGGGAAGTGTTCTAATGCAGTTAATGCATGTATATGTCCAGAAATCCACAAGAACTACCTTTCCCCGAAGAGAAGCGAGGGTTAGAGGTTTGGTATTGATCCATTCTCCACCGGAAATGAGCTCTGGAGCAGGTGGGTATGCATTGGTATCAGGCATAGGTTTGCCTAACATATTCTTATCAACACCAGGGACTTTTAAATTTTTCAGGGAATTTTTCACCAGATCGTTATCTTCAATTTTAGTGAGTCCTGTTCCATAGAGAGGAAATTTCTCAAGAACTAGGGTTTGAAATTGTCGGTCCAAATTGAAAAATATTCCAACTGCAACAAGTATCATAACTATTCCAAAACCTTTTTGAATCCGTGCAGTGTTTTTTAGTAACCAAGGAACTTTCATGAGTAACTGTCTTCCACCATAGGTAATCGCAAACATCGGTATTGCTGTGCCTAATGCATACGAAAATGTTATGAGAATCGTGCTTCCACTAACGCTACTCGTAGCCGCAAGCGTTATAACTGAAGCTATTATTGGTCCAACGCAAGGTGTCCACACAAGACCAAGACTTACTCCAAGCAAAAGTCCACTCCAGAATCCGGTTGCTTGCTTAGAATTTGAAGTAACCAAACTTGAAAGTTTTGTAAAAACTTTCTCCATAATCACTTGAAAGTTAGGTAGAAGAAGACTTATACCAAAAAGTATTACTATCACAACAGACACGGCTCGTAAAAGATCGGCTGAGATACCGGTAGCTCTAACGATAGCAGAGAGGAATAGAGTAAAAAGAGAAAAACTTATAATAAAACCTGTAACAATTCCCAAAGGTCGCCTATGCCCTCCAACTAATGAGCCTGAAAGAACTATCGGAAGAACCGGAAGAATACAGGGGGACAAAACGGTCACAAATCCGGCTAAAAAAGCAAAGATAATGAGAAGTAACATGATCTAAGCGTAAAACACAAACTTGATAATGTCAAGTTTACTTTACATTCTTAATTCTTTTGTGCTTGGTAAACTCTAAAGAACACCTTGGTCAATATCATGCCAATTGCAGTAAAAATAAGCCAGGGATCAATATTATGCCTCAGACTTCCCCATAATATACCTGCAACTGCAATGGCAAGACCTGTAATAAAAGAAAATCTTCCAGCACTTTGAATATGGCTCGCTTCTCGCTCGTCTTTAGCTTTCTCTTTCCATATAAATCCGGTGAATATCAGGAAAACAACTGTTAAAAGCACTCCAAGCATAGCTATTTGAGACATAGGCATAAATAAATCAGCAGGAGATAGGAATAGAGCAAGCACGGCTATAAGAAGAAAAGGAACTATAAGTTCTATGAGATAATTTTTATTCTTCATTTGTTAGATCAAATAAATCCTCCACACTAACATTAAAATATTTCGCTAATTTAATTGCAAGTAATACTGATGGAGTATAGTTGCCTTTTTCGATGGCAATAATTGTCTGTCTTGTGACACCAACTTTATTTGCCAACTCCTCTTGAGTTATATTTTTTCTTCCCCGTAATATATTTAGATTGTTTTGTAACATTTGAGAAGTATTATACAAGAAAATTTTATATTAGTTGTTAATGTAACCTAACGATACTAAAAGCTAGCCAAACATAGTTGACCTCATCTCCTCATTGACAACTATATCAAACTATGGTATAACCTATCACTTGATACAGCTCATAGCAAATAGTTATGGGCTGTTGTTATATTTTGAGTATAAATACTTCAAATTCTAGAACAAAAACAGATTTTCTGACCGTCCATGAAGTGTCGGAATTACTCCGTTTGTCTGTCCTTACGATCTACAAATATATCAAAGAAGGACAACTTGAGGCCGTTGAGTTTGGTGGATACTACCGGGTGTCAAGTGACTCTTTGGAAAGATTTATAGATATTCACAAAGTGGGAGGGAGTAAGTAAGCAAAGCTTGAAAATGGAGTTTTAGTATGAAAAATAAATTTGTCAAACAATTATCTGTTATCGTTCCAACTTTCAATGAGAAAGACAATATTGGGGAACTTATTGAGCGGATTAGTAATTCGCTGGTTCTCAACGGATTTTTCTACGAAATTCTTGTTATTGATGATGGATCAACAGATGGAACAGAGGAAATAGTGCAAAGACTCTCGTCAATGTACCCAGTCTCCTTCTTCTCGAAGCGTGGAAAGAAAGGTAAAGCATACTCGTTATTTGAAGGATTTGCAAAGGCGATATATCAAAATCTAGCCTTTATTGACGCAGATCTCCAATATCCACCGGAAGAGATAGTAAAAATGGCACTTAAGCTTAAAAATTTTGATGTAGTTGTTGCAGATAGAAAAACTTATCAAGATTCTTTGAGTAGACGAGTATTTAGTAAAACTTTCAAAAAAGTTTTTGGGAAATTCCTTTTTGATCTTGATTATGATGTGCAATCGGGATTGAAAGTTTTTAGAAAAGAAGTCATAGACGTTGTAAATTTCCAACCTTCTTCTTCTTGGACATTTGACCTCGAATTTTTAAGGAATGCAAGAGAAGCAGGATTCATGTTAGGGAATCATTCCATTGTTTTTTCTAAGAGAACAAAAGGTGACTCAAAAATTGGCTTAATAAAAACAGCATTTGAAATTGGAGCTAACGCGATTGAACTAAAACTAAGTCCTATGCTTCCAAGACAGGTTTCACCTAACTTTCCCTCGATGAAGGGAGCTGGAGTGAGATACAAGAAGAAGTCCTACACAACACATACAACACTCCCATATACAAAGTCGTCACTTATCACATTTTCTGATTATCAAAAATTCATAATTGCTGTATTTATGGAGTTAATAATTATGGGCGCCATTCTAAATCCTCTGTTAACTTTGGGCGTAATAGTTTGTTTATTAAGCTCTGTATATTTCATTGATACGTTATTTACGTTATTTATTGTTAGCAAAAGTCTTATTCGGGATCAAGAAATAAAAGTTAGCGATGAAAAAATAGATGAACTTTCCGATTCAAATCTTCCAATATATACAATTCTTTGCCCATTGTATAAGGAAGCACATATCATTCCTCAATTCTTAGAAAACATTTCAAAAGTTTCATGGCCAAAGAATAAATTGGATGTAATTTTGCTTCTCGAGGAAGATGACAATGAATCAATTATAAAAGCAAAAGAGTTGAATTTGCCTTCACATATGAGAACTTTGGTTGTGCCTAAAGCTCAGCCTAAGACAAAACCTAAGGCATGTAATTATGGTCTATCACATGCAAAGGGTGATTACCTAGTTATATTTGATGCAGAAGATAAACCAGACCCATTGCAACTAAAGAAAGCGTTTATTGCTTTTAAGGAAGTAGGAAGAGATGTAGTTTGCCTACAAGCAAAACTAAATTATTATAATTCAAAACAAAATTTATTAACTCGCTTCTTTACTGCCGAATATTCTCTTTGGTTTGACGTTGCATTAACTGGATTTCAATCAATTAAAACAAGTATTCCACTGGGTGGGACATCCAATCATTTCAGAACTAAAGATCTTTTAACGCTACAAGGGTGGGATCCATTCAACGTTACAGAGGACGCAGATCTTGGAATGAGGCTTTTTAAAGCAGGATACAAGACAGCCATAATTGACTCTACAACATACGAGGAAGCTAATAGTAAGTGGGGCAATTGGGTAAGACAACGTTCTCGCTGGATCAAAGGCTACATGCAAACTTATCTTGTTCATACAAGAGATTCATGGGGTTTTTTAAAGGAAAATCCAGTTCACTTTGCATTATTTCATTTAATAATTGGTGGTAAAATTTCATTCATTTTAATAAATCCACTACTTTGGATAGCAACAATCTCCTATTTTGCTCTTTATCAATATGTTGGACCTGCAATTGAAAAACTATATCCTTCAATTATTTTTTACATGGCTGCATTTTCCCTAGTCTTTGGGAATTTCCTTTTCATGTACTACTACATGATTGGAGTAATGAAGAGGGAACAATACTCTGTTGTAAAATACGTTTTTCTTATTCCATTCTATTGGCTAATGATTTCGGTTGCTGGATTTATGGCTTTGTATCAACTATTTTTCAAGCCATTCTATTGGGAAAAAACAACTCACGGACTTCACTTATTAAAAAAACGTACGGCAACTCAACCAAAGAAAAAGGGTTTTATGCTTCCGGGCATTGGTCTTCCAAGACCAACTGTCTCTTTTAACAGTACTTTTTCTTCATTAAAAAAAGGAATTCTTTTACCTTTGAAATTTGCCATGTCTTTATTTATTTAATATGAAAAAAATTATTAATTTATTTAAAACTAATTCTCTAAAGAGAAGAGGAGCTTTTTTGGTTGGAGCAACAGTCCTTTCCAACTTTTTTAATCTTTTATATAACGCCTATCTTGGACGTACAATTTCGATTGAAGATTTTGCGGTAATCTCCTTTATCGGAAGCATTTTAAGTATCTCCGACATTCCAATTGGCGCTTTAGGAAAAGCGGTTACGTATAAAAGCGCGTTTCTTTTCGGGAAATATAAAAAACCGGCAACAATTTTCTGGCAAAGACTTCGAGGAAGAGCTTTAAAAATTGCTTTTATTTTGACATTTCTTTGGCTTATCTCAAGTCCTTTTCTGGTGAGATTTTTCAACCTTGATGACTTCTTCCCGATTGTCGCTTTTGCACCTATTTGGTTTTTTACAATTTTATCCTCGGTTGATGGAGGATATTTAACGGGAAATTTGAAATTCGGTTTTCTTGGATTGGTTTTTGCAATAGAGGCAATAGTTAAATTTATTTCGGCAATAATTTTAGTAAAACTCGGATTAGGTGAGTACGCATACTTAGCTGTTGTTATTTCGGTTTTTTCTTCATTTGCGCTAATAGTCGCCGCCGCAAAAAGGCTGAAAGTCAAAGCTTCAAAAGTTACAAAAATTCAAAAAGGCTTTCCCACCAAATTTTATCTTTCAAGCGTTATGAGCAGGATTTCAACAGTTGTCTATTTATCTGCTGACGTAATACTTGCCAAACACTTTCTATCGGCCGAGCAGGCAGGACAATACGCGCTTTTATCTCTAACAGGCAAAATGGTATTTTTTGCAGGATCATTATTTTCTCAATTTGTATTGCCTATGATAAGCCACAAAGAAGGAACGGGCTCAAATTCTACGTCTCTATTTTATAAATTACTTGCAGCAACTTCGCTTTCAAGCCTTTTGGCTTTTATTGTAGTCGGCTTGCTTGGTCACTTCACAATGCCCTTGGTCTTTGGTGAAAAAGCATTGTTAATAACTAACTATATTTTCTGGTACGCCTTATCAATGGTTGCTTTTACCATCTCAACAAGTATTGTTTCATTTAACCAAGTAAAAGGAAGGCACGCATTGCCTGTTGCGAGCTTTTTATTGGCGATTACACAAATTGTAGCTATTTCAACCTTCAGCTCTTCGATAGAAGGCATTGTCCGCTCCGTAAGCATATTGGGGTTTGTGAGTTTAGGGGTAATTTTTTCAATGCACTTATTCTCAAATGCCGTTGATACGGTTATTTTAAATTTGAAGGATTTTGTAGAAATATTTAAGCCATTTAAAAAATCTCAAAGGAAATCAGGTCTAAGAATACTTGTACTAAATTGGAGAGACACAAAGCATATGTGGGCAGGTGGGGCAGAGGTATATGTTCACGAAATGGCAAAAAGATGGGTAAGGGAAGGAAATCTAGTTACTGTTTTTTGCGGAAATGACAGAAATAATAAGCGTAACGAAACTATAGATGGTGTAAATATCGTTAGACGTGGTGGGTTTTACACTGTTTACCTATGGGCTACTATATATTACATTCTTAGATTCAGACGGAATTTTGATGTGATCGTTGACTCGGAAAATGGTATTCCTTTTTTCAGTCCTCTTTTCTCGACAAAACCTGTTGTGCTCCTCATTCATCATGTACATCAGGAGGTATTTGTTACAAATATGAAATTTCCACTAGCATATGTCGGCAAATTCATAGAAGGGAAATTAATGCCGTTCATTTACCGTAACAAAACAGTCATAACTGTTAGTGAATCTTCGAAAAAGGAAATTATAAAAGCAGGAATTGCAAATGAGGAGAGCATTCAAATAGTAAATCCGGGAATTGATATAGTTGCTGGCAGGGTAAAGAAGTCAGCGACACCACAATTAATCTACCTAGGGAGACTTAAAGCTTATAAAAATGTTGATGTTGCAATAAGAGCTTTTGCGATGGTAATAGAAAAAATCAAAAAAGCAAAATTTTTAATTGTGGGAGAAGGAGAAGCGATAAGGGATTTGCAAGACATTGTTATAAAGATGGACTTGTCCGACAAAATTAGCTTTTTAGGGAAGGTGAGCGAGAAAGAAAAAACACGTCATCTTTCAGAAAGTTGGGTAGCCGTACAACCTTCAGATGTTGAGGGATGGGGAATTACGGTTCTTGAGGCTAATGCCTGCAAAACGCCAGTCGTTGCTTCAAAGACAAATGGACTCAAAGACTCAATAGTTGATGGGACAACAGGAGTACTCGTTCCGGTAAAAGACACGAAGGGTTTTGCGGCGTCTATCACAAGACTAATGAGGAATGAGAAATTAAGAACGACCTACTCGAAAAATGCTTATTCGTGGGCAAAAAATTTCAGCTGGGATGAGACATCTAAAGATTTCTTGAACGTCTTGTCATATGAGGCTACCAGCAGACAACGAATATTTTCAATCGAGCGCGTCGGGTATCTTATGAGCAGAGTTACATCACTCTTTTAAATTTATGAAAAAGTTACACATTATATTTCTGGATTTTGACGACATCAAAAACCCGCTTCTTGGGGCAGGCCAAGCACGGGCAACCGTTGAAGTGGGAAAGAGACTTGCTGCAA
>CAZEGF010000027.1:0-5316 GCA_964511965.1 uncultured Gammaproteobacteria bacterium | reverse complement strand
AGTAATTTTTCGGTTAATAATTCTCAAAAAATTGACAGCACTCTTCAACTAATTGATAGTTTAAAAAGTACCAAAAATCCTGCCCATACTACGTCATATAATGTTTTCATTGAAGCAAATGGATGGAAATTTGATGGTACTCTTGACGAGTTTATAAAGCAAAATTTACACATAAAAAACGCTATTCGCCAGAAAATCCAACTTGGAAAAGTTGTAGGTCTTCGAGTATCAAACCTTGAGGAAAAAGCAGACTCTCACTACTATTATAATTTGTTCCAACATGGCGATTATATTTATAATTTCGCAATTTTTGCTGATAACGCTGATGAAGTAAGAGGAAACACAAAACTTTTGGATGAAATTATTGGGACTGCGAAATTTTACTAAAGTTTTAAACCGTAACTTCTTTTCCGCCTACCAGTTCTCTCTCTTGTCGCTCTTCGTTCTCAAGATCAGCATCTACCTGCTGCAATAATCCTCCATATTTTCTTGCAGTTCTTTCCATTTCCGTAAGAGTTTGCTTAATTTTTGATCTATTCGCTGAAGTAATATTGCTTTTCATTTCCGGCAATAATCTATCCATTACAGCAGCAAGATTTCTTAATTTCCTTGCCGCAAGAGCATAAGAAACTCCATCAATATCTGTGGACATCCCGTATTTTTTTGCAGCTGCAACCCTTTCAAAAAATTGTATTGCCGAATCGGCGGGTTTTACAAACCTTTGGCCAACTTGATGATTACGTCTTAATCTGGCTGTTTCTTCTGCATTAAACCCAAACAAACTCTCCATATCTATTGCACCTTGGTCGTAAGCTTTTAAATAATTATTTACTCTTTTTCTTGCAGACTCCTCACTTGAAAGACTTTCCTCCCAAAAATTTTTGGCTAAGAACAGAACATCATCCTTTGGTACACCTCTTTCAACAAGCCTACCGAGTTGTGCTGCAACTCTAAAAGGCATCAGTGGTTGTTCTGCAACTTGTGTGTTTCCATGGCCAGTATCTACTTGTCCTCTTGGTACAACCATGTTTTTTATTTCATCGGGCAAACCATAATAAAGTAAATCACGTCGTACAATTTCCGGCCTATGTCCTATCCTTTTTGCAAATTGATCAATAGTCAAGTTTGGATCTGTAGCTTTATCAACCATCCAAAGGTCACCGTTTTGCTCTGCCCTTTCAAAATCTTTAGGCAGTTTTGATGTATTTTCTGAAACTTGAACTTTGAGTGCTCTGAATGGATCCATGTTCTCAAATACCTGAACCATTGAATCAGGCTCTTCTAACATTTCCAAAGCTCTTAATCTCCTATGACCCGCAATAACAATGTACCATGCGGGTTTCCCATCATGTGATGATTGAACTAAATCCGGTATTCTTTTTCGCTGCTCAAGAGGCACTTTTTTTCCGACAGTCCCATATGCAGCGACCAAATAAGCATGAGCTGCATCTTCAGAAGTATAGCGAACAACAAATAGTGGGTGAATCAACAATCTTTCTTCTTCGATATTTGCAGCCAAGACGTCAATGTCTTCATATATTTTTCTTTGCTGTACGACAGTATTAAGGTCTGAAAGATAATGGCTTTCGAAAGATCCTTGCTGGATTTTCCTTTCTTTCTTTTCGGCAATTTCTAACCCAAGTTCTAAATTTTCTGGCTTTTCTGCAACTGGCTGGTGTGAGGGGGGAAGAAATTCTTTTCCAAAAAGCGCCATCTGATCAAGCCCGGGGATAAATGGTTCTGGATTAACAACTATGGTAGTTCCTTGATCGTGATAAATTCCGTTTGATTCAACTCCTCTTAGCATTACTTTCTCAACTATAAATTACAAAATATTATTATTCAATACCTTTTTTCTCAAAATATTCTTTTAATATGTCACGTGCTACCGGGGCAGCAATATCTGATCCCTGTCCGGCATTCTCTGCAAGGACAGTTATTGCAATTTCTGGATTGTAAAATGGAGCAAATACGGTAAACCACGCGTGAGACTTTGCATTATCTCCGTGCGCCTCCGAAGTTCCAGTCTTGCAACCCATTGTTACATGAACAAAATTTGCACCGGCGGATGCATCTCTTACATAATCCAAATCATCAATTTTAAGCCGCTCATTTTTTACTTTAAATCCAAATAATGGATACCCGGTTCCACCAGGCTCGCATGCACCCTTCATTCCCCTTTTTACAATATCAATATTTTTTTTATCAATAAAATCTTTTTTAATTATGCGTACATCTCCTTGTAGCAGGTGTGGTTTTATAAGTTCTCCACCATTTGCGATAAGTTGGGTATAAAGATTAACCTGAAGAGGTGTTACCTCCAAAAATCCCTGTCCTATACTCATATTAATTGTGTCTCCTAAATACCACTGTTCGCCTACTTCTTCTTTTTTCCAAGCCGGATCAGGTACGGTTCCCTTTACCTCTCCGGGAATATCAATTCCTGTTTTGTCCCCAAGCCCCAATTTTTTGGCCCAGGATGACAACGTATTTATTCCCGTTTTCATAGCTGCGTCATAAAAGAAAATATCATTTGACCGGACTATTGCATGTTCTACATTCATAAGACCCTCTTTGCGGCCTGTTTCTAAATAATTCCATGTTCCAAAATTACTGCCTCCAATAGATAGTATCCCCGTGTCTTCAAATTCAGTATCAGGTTGTATTGAGTTTGATGATAAGGCAGCCAGTGACGTGACTATTTTAAAAGTAGAACCCGGAGGATAAACTCCGGCAATTGCCCGGTCCAATAAAGGAAAATTTTTGTCATCGAGTAGTATATCTTCTTTTTTACTATATAGTCCCTCAGGCTTGTATGACGGTTCTCTTGTAAAAAGATTAGGATCAAACGATGGCTTTGAATACAAAGCTATCACCGATCCATCTCGTGGATCAGTAACGACAACAGCACCTTTATCAATTTTCTCCATTGCTTTTGCTGCTGCTTTTTGGATACCAATATCCAAAGTGGTATTCAAAACCGCTCCTTGTCTTGCTTCTTCTTCTCCCAAAAGGCGAATCCGCTCACCCTTTGCATTTACTTCATATAGTTGTTTACCATTTTGTCCATGCAAAAATTTCTCGTATTGCTCCTCTAATCCCATCCTTCCCGTAAAATCCGAGATACCATAATCTTTGTAGTCCGGAAGTAATAACTCATCGCTATTAACTTGCCCAACATATCCTATTACATGGGAAAAAATATCTTTATATAAATAATCTCTCTTAATAATGGCAAGAATACTTGTACCATTTGCAGCCATTTTTAAAGCTTGATCACGATCAAGCCATTCGATTTTGTTATTTTTTATAGTTCCAAATGCTGGAATATTTCGGACCAATGCCTCACCATTTTTATCAAAAATTATACCCCGTGGTGCGGATATTAATTCGGTCCGTATTCTATTTGCATCTGAAAGCCTTGAATAATAAGAAGCTCTAACTATCTGAAGTGTAAAAAGCCGCATTGCAAGTAGCGCAAAAACTAGACAAAGAATTAATAAAGGAATGAAATTATATAATCCTTCAAGTTGGGTACCGGAAAATCCTTTTTTCCGTTTTAACCGTTCTTCAAAAACATGGTCGGAAAATGCATGACCCACTACTCCCTTTTTTCTCATAAAAATTTTCCTTTCTTTTTAAGAAAACTAACTATATATAGAAGGAGGAATGCTAATACAAAAAAGCCCATCAGAAGTGTTGTTGAATACATCAAAAAGTGTGAATACAAAAAAAGCATTACGGCAACTACAAAAGATGCTACCAGTAAATCATCAGATCCGGAGTATTTTTCATATAACAAAATGATAGCAAGCGTTGCAAAAATAAAAAGAGCAGTCAGTCCAAAATTAGTAACTCTCATTGCATCAATAATAAAACTTAGGAAAAATACCCCAATAAGCATTGGGATTTTTTTTACCAGAACAACAGATGTTGCTCCTATTAAAAAAACGAATGGGAAATTTATTACAGTCGTTTCCAGAATAATTGCAACAATACTAAGAAAAGCAACAAGAATTGTTATTTTGTAATTTTTCACATTTGAGCAATTATAAATACGTTAGTAAGTTTTGAATAATCAATAACCGGCATGACTTCCGCACTCTGAAATGGGGACGTTTCATTTTTGGAAATGGATGTAATTTTTCCAATAATTAGGTCCGGAATGACCCCAATACCGTCTACACCAACCTCACCTTTTGTCAATATCACACCATTATTTTTCAAAGTGTCAGTTATGACAACCCCATCAAATAACATAAAATCACTTCTTCCAATTATGAGCCCGTTAGCATTAGTGTCAGGGAATTTTGCAAGTACTCGAAATTTTGGACTTATCGGTGTTGTAACAACAGAATAGTTTTGTCCAACCGAATCAATTTTACCAATTAAATATTTTTCATAAACAACAGTCATTCCTTTTTTTATTCCATCTCTTTTCCCTGCATTTACAATAAACTCTGATGGCAATTTACTTTCTCCCTGAAAACCTATTATTTTTGTTGCAATCAAATTTTGTGTTGTCTCACTACTAATGTTAAATTGACTCCGCAAAGCTTCGTTATCATTTTTGATTACTTGAAATCCAACTATTTTTTGTTCTAACTCTCTATTTTTTTGAGTTAATAACTCAATTTTTTTATTTGTTTCATTTTTTCCAAGTGAATAAATAACACTTTTTGGAACTGAAAAAATCGACTGTACTATTCCTTCAAAAAACAAAACAGGGGCTGAATTCCTATATACAACAATAGCAATTGCAATAAAAATACAAATTGAAAGGACAATAGTAAGCTTTCTACGAACAAACTTAAGGGAAGTACCTTGCATAATATTTGATACTCACTGTATCAAATTACGCCTAAAACCTCAAGGCTTTGGGCAAAAATGCAAAGACAAGAAGCGTGGGCCTGCCCGCTAAGCTTTCGCATGGCGATGGCAGGCGGGCAAGACGGTTCTGCTATTTCCTGAATTTTCCAACAAATGGTATTACTGCAATTATTTTTCCATAAACAGCCTCTTTCGAAACTAAATCTTCGTCTTCCATATTATTTGCATCGCCTTTAGTTGAATAATAAATTTCACTTCCTAATTCTTTTATTCCAACGATCCTATGTGAAACAGCTACATTATTATCGACAAAAGCAATAATATCTCCCTTGTTATAAATTTTTTCTTTAAGTGTATAAATAATGCTACCAGTTGGGACTTTCGGCTCCATGGATCCTGATGAGATAATAAATGACTTTATATTGGATAAAAGCGGAGTTTTAAGAACAATTACATTAAATATAGTAAAAGGTAATATAAAAAATA
>CAZEGF010000026.1:0-10494 GCA_964511965.1 uncultured Gammaproteobacteria bacterium | reverse complement strand
TGGAAATACAGGAGGGACAAATACAACTACAACCGGAAGCTCTTCAAATACGGTGAACGTTACGGTTAGCGGAACTTCTAATTCTTCAAATTAGAGAAAATTCTGAAAATTAACTTGTTGGGAAGGCAACTACCACGAAGCGTTTTGAGTCTAAAAATCCTGTGCAGGTATATAACGTAATTCTAGTGTCTTTTGTGTTGTCGATAATATAAGTTTGTGAAGGATCAACAGTTGCTGTGTACTCCACCTTAAATTCCTTTTTAACGCCATCATTCATGGTAATTATGATTTTTTGTCCTGGTTTTACTTGCGTTAAATCGCCCAATATTGTCTTCCAATTATGACCATAAATAACGCTATTTCCTTTCTCACCGGGTATAGGTGTAGTCTTTAAATAGGAAACTCCCTTTGTGGTCGTCTCCCATGTTTTTCCTTGTATTAAAGCTGGAATAATTGGCAAATTAGCATGAATTGATGGAATTTCAAGAGAATAAGGTAAATGATCACCTCTAATATGCATTACTTGTGGTGTGGATTTAAAAGTTAAGGGATTTGAGAAATATCTTTGATAAAGTAAAAATCCGGCAAAAACCAAAAAAATAAGTCCTAAAATGAGAAATAGCTTGGAAAGAAGGGAATGCATAGTACTAATTACTTAGTATTTTTGCGCATGTAAAATCCAATTGCAGTTAAAATTATGCCGGTTCCAAGAATAGAGAGAACAAATTTTATGTCTCCCGTTGAAGCAAGCCCTGCGCTGCCTTTTGCTGCTTGAACAATTGATCCTAGTCCGTCAGAACGACCGTCAGTTCTTCCGTCAGTTCTTCCATCTCCGTGAGTGTCTCCACCACCAGAATTTGTAGTTGATGATCCGCATGAGTAACTTACATTTTGAGCTAGATATGAACCTTGAGTAAGTCCCCAAGCAGAACCATCTGGGATATAGATCCATCCTTGATTCTGGTAAACTTTTATCTGATCTTCTGAGAGATCATTTATCTTTAACCAATTTGTTTGGGTACCATTTCCATTTGCATCACAAAGACATTGAAGCGCATTTCCTCCACCTAATGAATAAACGGTATCATGACCAACTACACTACCTTGACCTGCAATTCCGTGGGTTCCGTCTGCGTAATCAGCAACAACAGATCCATTTGGTGTAAGACAAGATGTAAATTGAACTTCTGAAGCAACAACCGGCCCTGCAAAAATTGCACTAGCCACTGTAATTCCTAAAAGTGATAAAGATAAATTCTTCATAAATTAAGATTATGTAGTATAGTATATAACTATGAGTTTGTCAAGTACAAATGGAGCTGAGGTTATTTGGGTAAATAATATTTAGTAATTGTTTTGACGGCTAATTTTGCTTTTCCACCTTCGTCCCATAACTGTGTAGAGCCGCCTTCACCAACCCAGTAATTTACTCCTTCGACATGTCTGTTTTTGGAAAGAAGTTCTAGAGTTTTTTCAAGCCAATTACTTTGCTCTAACTCAGTCATTCCACCGGTCAAGTCAGGAATCGGAGCTCCAAATTCACCCAAGACCACTTTTCCTCCACTTTTTTGAGCTAAATTAGTGATATCATCATTCAATTTTTCAGGACTTTTTACATAGTGGTCAACTGTTACTATCCCATCAAGAGCTTTAGTCGTCTCGCTGTCCATTACAAGATTTGCAACATCCAGATTCATAGAGTCAAAATTTGACCTAACATTAAGGTTCTTCTCCGCAAAAATCGACTTTGTAAGGGAATATTCATCTATAAGAAATTTTCTAAATCCAGTTGTAT
The DNA here is from genome assembly GCA_964511965.1 of uncultured Gammaproteobacteria bacterium. Lineage (GTDB taxonomy): Bacteria > Patescibacteriota > Microgenomatia > Levybacterales > GWA1-39-11 > JAUSNA01. Next base: position 8,699 of record CAZEGF010000026.1, on the reverse strand, counting down.
CCCCTGTTTGACGTGGGTCTCCGGGTCCGCCATTTTCACATTCAGGACAAGCTGTAAAAATGTCACCGTCGCGGAAGAGTGATGGATGTGTTAATAAGAAATTTCTAGTCATTTTTAAATGCTCATCACGAGTTATTTTTGGATAGGAAAACCACTCTTCCCAACCTGAAAAGTTACCTCGGAACCACACATGAAGCTTTTCTTTTCTGGCTGCATCAACCCATCTTTTAAGGATCGGATAAAATTCCTCATCATACGGTGTTGCTATAGCAATATGAGTAGCCCCAGTGCCAGCTATTTCTTTCACTTGTCTGTTTATTGTTTCATCAAATGAAGAATCTGAAAGCTTCTCTCTTGCTAAATCTCTTGAGTATTTCATTGTGTCTATAGACTCAAAACTCCATAAATATTGTTTCTTTTGAGTGAAAAATTGTTTTGAGGAAAGCAAAATAGCCGCAATACATATAAAAATACCCAATGCGATAATTAACATGCTTAATTTTTTCATATAATTATTTTTGCGGTCCTAATGATGGCTTTGTATTTAATGTCTTAAGATATTCAGGTTTGAGTTCATATATATCGGCAAAAGGATAATGTCCGACTAATTTGTATTTTTCAAGCCCCTTATTGTTTTCGAGAAGTCTAAAAGTTTGGTCATTTCTGTCATGAGTACGCATTATAATCCATCTTGCCCATCTATCTGGTGCGCTTGTTGCAGCTATCCAGTAGCTACCGGTGCCTTCATGGATGAATTTACTCATTGGTAGACCAGATGAGAATATAATTGCATCGTGAGAAGCTGCAGAAATAAGAACGAACCCGTCATCTCTTGCATTAATTTTTAGCCACCCTGAAACTTCAGTAACGTTTTTTTGACTTGATCCTACCCTAGCGTCATCAATTGTTACTGCATCTTTATTAATAAATACAAATAATGATACAAATAAAATCAGTCCCATAAGAATAAATCTATAATTTTTTGCTTTATAAACAAGATATCCTATGAAAATTGCTATGGTTGGCATAAGCATCACTCCATATCTGACATTGAACCAAGTATTACCTGAAAGTCCTTGTATGAAAAGTACAGACTGCCCCATATATAGCGCTAAAACGTTAAACAAGAGTGGCGCAAAAAGTGCTAAGGAAGCAATTTTTGAAGATACATTTATTTTTTTATCAAAATAGAAAAATATTGCCCCAAGGGAACTTAGTATTAGAAGAAAAGTATTAGAATTATATGCGAGTGCATAAAGGTAAACCTTGAGAGAGAAAAGCAGGTTACCTTTAGTTATTAAATTTCCAGCATCTGCCAATTGTTTTTGCTGTGCGTAAGCAGAATATGGACCGAAGATGAAATAAAGAGGATCTTTAAATATAAGTAAATTCCATAGAACCCATAAAAATATTCCTAGAGCTCCAACTGTTGCAAAGAAAAGAAGTCTTCCTTCCGCGGCTTTGAATCCAATTTTTTTGTATGTAAAAATTGTGATAAGAAAACTTGCCACTAAAAATAGAAACCATCCATCATATCTAATTAATGTAGAGAGCATAATCCAAATTGAAGCTTTGATTAAGGTTAAGAGTTTTGAGTTTTGAAAGTAATTAAGCAACTCGAAAGCTCCCGCAGTCATTGTCGCAATCAGCAATAACTCGGTCATGGCAGTTGATTGCATATACAACATGTTGATATTGGCAACAAACACGAATAAACCTGCTATCCGTCCCAACATCCCTACGCCAAGCTTTTTAAGGTAGTAATAAATAATAATTCCTGTTCCGACAAAACTTAGCATAGATTGTAGAGCACCAGACAAGCCCGTGTGCCACATAAAATCAATCCAAACTGTCGGAATCATGAGTAAATGAGGTAATGGTAGCCACACAGACCCCAACTGAGCAAGACCAGGTTTTAGTCCCTCGACAACACGTCTACCTATATCTAAATGTGAGCGGGCATCATTGTAAGAAAGACCCAGTCCATTATTGAGATAAGTTATGAAACTGTAAATTGAGATTGCTCCTAAAATTAATAGAAGTAGTATTGCTATTTTAGATGATAAAAATTCGCCCAATTTGTCAAGCGTTTTCTTATTTATGGAAAAAGTTGGGTTAAATATTCTATTCATAGTGTGCTCTCCTATACCAAATTGTAACCAGACCAAAAGAGGCAACAATAACGAGAATTATTAAATAGTACCCAACACCGGTAATGTAATCTCCAAAAAACTGATTATACAAAAAGCTGTTAAGCTTGTTCTCAGATAGCATTCGAATATTAATTGAGTAGTCAGAACTAAGCCCTATATTTCTTGCTTCAACAAAAGGTGGAATAACATTTGTCGTTAATGGCGCTAAAAGTGATACAGCAGTACTATAGATAAAGACCACAGAAAATAGCAACTTAGCCCAAATCTTTTGTGAATATCTCTGAAGGCCAATTCCCACTAGAATGCAAAGCGCCGGAAATATTGCAATCATATATCTTGAGCCAAATGCCCATCCTCCATATGGATCTCCAAACATTGTGTAAAGGGTCAGACATATTACGGGTACTGCAACAAGAAGTATTTCAACTCTCTTTTTCTTAAGTTCCAAAAAACCAATACCAAAAATAGACAATAAAACAATAGGTGAATACACAAGTACTCCTCTATCGCGGCTTATTAGAAAAGAAACATAGCCTTCAAGCATATTTCTTGTTTGAAGCGCGCCAGTTGCGTCTTTTCCGGTTTCAGGAACCGACAAATTCACATCTTTTAAATCCTTAACTCTTGGAATAGCGTTACTTAGTGTTGTGTAATTTCCAAAGTGGATTTTATTGTATTGGGCATAGCAAAGCATTAGAACAACAAAAATCACAGGCAATAATAAAATTAGAGGTTTTACTCTTATTTTTAGTGATTTGCTATCCTCAACCTTTTCAAATGCCGTTGATAAAGCCGTTATTGCGATAGGAAGAAAGATTATTAAATTTGGAAAATCGACAAAAACAGCAATGCTGTAAAGCACCCAAAAGATAGAATGCTTTAGATAAATCTTTGATTTGTCACTTGGAGCAATTAAATACAATGATGTCGTAATAAGAAATGCGGATATCAAATGAGCGTAAAAGGTGACCGAGTAACCCCAGGCATTTGTGGCAAAGGCAAAAGCTAAAGCAGAAAATAAAGCTATCGACCAGTGCAGATTTAGCTTTCTTGAAAAAAGATAAATAACAATCATAGTCAAAATTGCAAAAAAAGTTGAAACTGAAAAAACAGCAATTTGGGGAATATTAAAATAAAGCCCCATTATATAAGCAGGAAGCGCTATAACAGAAGCTCCCGGCGGAAAGAAGGAAAAATAGTGATTGTTAATTCTTCCAATGTCGGGTGTCCCCATGGAAGCGTAGTGGTCAATGTCAAAAGTTCGATAATTGTAAAGAGATAAAATCAGGGCATATCTGGATCTTTCTTGCGAAGTCTCAAAAGGCTTTCCCGACACACTCAACACTTTGTCTATAGCAGCAGGTGTAGGATTGCCAACCGCCCCTCTTAAAGTAAAAGCATAGAGAAGTCCGACTAACAAAACTACTCCAAGTGTAATTGGTAATTTATTTATCATAGGCAGGTTCATTAATTTTGTCATAATTTTTTTTACTTTGCTAACGTATTAACTTTAAAATTTGCAATTTTAAGACCATAAAATATTCGGCTAATATCATCTTTTAGTCTTAAAGCCCTCATATAGTAATTTCCCAGAGTAAGACCGACAGTAGACACTGAGCCTTTAAAATCTTCAAATGACAACTCTCCTTCAATCGAATATCTTGGAATAAGATACGAATTAGCCAAGTTAACGCGCCCGCTTTCAATGGTAAAAGCATTTTTAAACCCAGCCCTTTTTAAGACTTTTTCAATAGCTTTGCCATAAAGTCCTCTAGGGTATGCAAAATATTTAATTTTGGATTTCAAACTCTTTTCCAAAACCTTTTTTTCATCTATTAAGTCCTTTTTTAACTCCTCTGAGGACATTTGAAGTAAATTCCCATGATTTGAAGTATGGTATCCGATTTCAAAACCGTTCTTTTTAAGCTCTCGCACATTCTCAATGCTCATCAGCTTCTTATTGTTCGCAAGCTCTCCACGATTGGCTTTTTGTGGATTGCCGAGCACAAAAAAAGTGGCAGTAATGCCGTTTTTTATAAGGTAAGGAGCAACATTTTTGTAGTTATTGTAGTAACCGTCATCAAATGTCACCGCAACCTTTCCAATTCCCGGTTTTTTTACGATTTCATCAAGAGATACTATTTCGTAATTTGCCTTTAAAAAATCCATCTGCTTCTTAAATTCTCCCACAGGAGTTGAAAACCTCCAACCGTCATTTTCAACAGAATGATAGCAAATAATAAAAGAAGATTTAGGCATTTGTTTTAGAGCCGTGTTTAAGATTTTCGAAATGAAATTTACAATTTTGTGGGTCTTTTCACCAAAGGTAATTTTAGATTTTTCTATGTTTTGCAACAATGTGTTGACAAGCAATTTATTGTAATTGTTGGCAACATTATAAAAATGTGTATTTCTTTTTTCTATCGCTAGCATTTGAATTGAATAATATATAGTTAGAGCAATAAACTTACCTTTTTGAATATCATTTTTTATAAATTGGGATATCAGAGACATTAATTCATTCTCATCCAGGTAATTTGAGTAATATCTGGCAACCATTGCAATTTCCGTTTCTTCCTCTGCCAATATGCAAATTTCAGTATCAAGTATTACTAGCTTATTTTTACTGATTAATATATTCTCGGGATCCAAATCCTTGTGGGTAAGAACTAAATCGGAGCGTTTTAAAAAAGAAGGTAAATACTTTAGAAAAGTAACTAACAAAAATGCATTTATTTTAAAATTAATAGGTTCTTTAAATATTGAGGTTAGAAAATAGAACGGCAAAGTCAATAATATAACAATCTTGCTTCTTGAAGGTATTTCATCTCGTAAATTGCTGTCGTTATTTCCAGATGCTTTTCTAAGCTCTTTAATGCAAGCAGTGACACTTTTTATCTTTATTGAGTTATTAACGTTAGTTAATTTCTTTCCGTGAATATATTGCGTTCTAAGTTCCAGAGAATTATTTCCTTTTTTCAGTGAATAAACCTTTGGAACCAAAACATTTTTTCGCGCTAATAGTCGATTTAATAAAAGAAGTGTTGAATGCTCGTTTAATAATCTATAATACGAAGAATTCTTGAATGAATAAAAAATTTTCTTGCTGACATACTTACCAAATACCCTATCATGCCCTAAAGAAACTAAAAGCTCCTCATTTTTTTTAATTACTTTTTGTTTTTTATTTTCGAGAACTTTGGGTTTTTCAGACAAAAAAGATAATAAAGATCCTAAAAATCCTTTTGCCAAAACTTTGCCAGTTAGAAATTCGTATTTCATATTATTTTGTTGATCCGGCTCTATGCCATGAAAGTTTGTAATTGCTTGCAACGATAGACGTGAAAGGTTTTATCAAAATGTTAATTAGTGATATATATACTGTTTCTAAAGGGTAACTTACAAAGGACTTTGTAATGGCCAGTCCATATAAATGAAACGGCCTTTTGTATTCTTTTTTTATTAAGTCGCCAAAGTAGTCAACAAGATTTTCACTCACTGCTTCCGGGTTACTCCTAAAACATTGTTTTATGTAATCCGTAGCATTAGTCGGCAGTTTATAAAATACTACTGCTTCCTTAACATGTTTAAATTTAAAGTGTTGACTTAGGACTGAAAAGTATAAATAGTCATCATCATTAACTATGTTGGGAAGCTGAATTCTCTTTGCAAAATCCGCTTTTAACACCATGCATGCACCATTGCATCCGAAAATGTTGTTTCCATCTTTTACAAAATCTCTCGATGCTTCAAAGACTTTAAAAGTTGAATATACCCCTCTTTGGAAAAAACTTGTGGGATTTAGTGGCTGAGTATTTCCACCGACAAGAACAATTTTTTTATCTTTTTTGAAAGCGTTAAGAAGCTTTGAGATAATATTTCTGTCGTATATTCTTATATCGGCGTCAAAAAGCACTAAAAAATCGGACTTGTTTTTTTTTAAAATATAATTAATGCCTGCTTTTTTGCCTTGCCGTTTTTTCATATTAATTACATCTAAATTTTTAATTGCGGATTTTTTTGCTTTGTTTACTGTTAAATCCGTGCTCCCGTCCGAGTACACAATAACCTTTTCCAATTTGAGGCTAGTTTTATCAAATTTTTCAATATCGGCTAACAGAAGAGGTAGTGCTTTTTCCTCATTAAATGCCGTAATTCCGATTGTTACTGTAGGTTTTTTTACCATAGATTTAGAGTTGCAAATATATTTCTAACAAATGAGTATCTTGGTTTTTCAATAAAAACTTCTGAATTTTTTGAAGAATTAACATCAAGAATTCTTGCTTTAACTGCTTCTTTAAAAATCCTAACAACCTTTTGAGACTCACTTTTTGTCATAGACGAATAGATGGGAAGGCGAATTAGGCATGAAGCCAACTTTTCAGTCAAAGGTAAATCGGAAGCTTTGTAGCCCATTCTTACACCTCTTGGTGCCGAATGAAGAGGAATGTAATGAAATGGAGCACTAATATTATGTTTCTTAAAATAACTCATGACAAAATCGCGGTCTTCAGTTGTATTAAATACAATGTAAAAAATGTGGGCGTTGTGTGTTGAATTTTTGGTTATAACAGGAATTTTGTAAAAGCCTACTGTATTAAAGGCATCCAACTCTCTTTTGTAAAAGTCGTAAACTTTCATTCTTTTTTTTGTTATTAACTCCGAATTTTCAAGCTGTGCCAATAGATAAGCGGCTAATATATCGCTGGGTAAATAACTCGACCCGGTTTCAACCCACGTGTATTTATCTATTTCACCTCTGAAAAATTTACTTCTATTGGTTCCCTTTTCTCGTATGATTTCCGCTTTTTCCTGAGTTTTTTTATTGGAAGTATTAATAAATAACGCTCCGCCCTCGCCGCAAGTGATATTTTTTGTATCGTGGAACGATAGACAACCAAAATCCCCAATAGTTCCGAGATACTTTCCTTTATATTTACTCTCAATAGCTTGAGCCGCATCCTCAACTACTTTTAAATTACGCTTTTTTGAAATAGCCATGATTTTGTCCATATCACACGAAACACCAGCGTAATGAACGATCATAATAGCCTTCGTTTTTCTAGTTATCTTTCTCTCAATGTCAGCTGGGTCAATATTTAATGTATCTTTATCAACTTCGGCAAATACTACCTTGACTCCTTGGGCAAGCAAAATTGCGTTTATTGTTGAAGAGAAAGTAAATGAAGGAGCAATTATCTCATCTCCCTTTTTGAGATTTAATAACCTTATTGCCAATTCAAGAGCAGTAGTTCCGGAGGTTGTAAGCAATGCCTTCTTAACGTTGTATTTCTTTTCAAGCAAACCATGAACCTTTTTAGTATATTCACCGTCCCCGGCCATGTCTTTACCATTGGAAATAATGTCATTTATATAAATGAGCTCTTTACCTGTTATGTATGGCTTAAATAAATTAATTTTCATATTAAATAATTCCTATAAAAAACTTTTCGAATGAATTGGCTACATTTTCCCAAGTATATTTTTTAGCAATTTTTCTTGAAGAAATTCCCATTTTTTTACTTAAGGCTTTGTCGGAAGCTTTTATTAGTGCTTTGGAGTAAGAATTAATATCAAACTTTTTTGCTTTTAGAGCAACGTCTTCACTTGTCCATGAAAGAGACGGTATATCAAATGCAACCAAAGGAAGCCCTGATGCTAAGGCCTCAAGTGAAAATAGTGAAAATCCTTCGTGTCTTGATGGAAAGGAGACGAATTGAGCCTTTGAAAGAATCTCAAATTTTTCTTTTCCGTATGCAGCTTTTCTTATTTCAACACTATTTTGTAACCCCAACTTTCTCACCATATCTTTAATTTTTTCCTCATCCGGCCCAACGCCAACCATAACTAGGGGCAATCCTATTTTTTTCTCCGCTTTTTTATAAGCTTTTAAAAGCAAATCTATTCCTTTTTGGCCAATATCGTATCTTCCTAAAAAGAGAATGTATTCACTTTTTTGCTTTTTTATCTTGAAAAACTCTTCTCCAACACCTTCAGGAACAATTTGAGTTACGGCTTTTTTGTTAATCTTTTTTATCTTTTGATCTAGAAAACTTGTGTAAGGCAAGAAATATTTATAGAATTTGAGTCCAAAGCTCTCTACTTTATCAAATGGCAAATTGTAAAGTTGTGAAAATCTTTCCGCTTCAAAGGAAGTCGTTAACCCTACAACCGGAATTTTAGTAAATAATGGAGAAAATAGAGTTGAAATAGGCGCTGTAAAGCATTCCACAATAATATCCCCTTTAAGGCGTATCACCGTAAAAGGCAGAAGTAAAATATAAGCCAAATTATTTAACCTGATGTTTGAGGTACCAAGTCCTATGTGTTTGTAATAGATCCCATTTTCTCTTCTGTCTTTTGAGCCAGGAAATCTTGAGCAAATTGAAGTTACCTTGTGTCCCTTTGCAGCAAGTCTCTTTCCCACTTCAACGGTTGCCCGTGCTTGGCCTGCCCCAAGAAGCGGGTTTTTGATGTCGTCAAAATCCAGAAATATAATGTGTAACTTTTTCATAAATTTAAAAGAGTGATGTAACTCTGCTCATA
>CAZEGF010000025.1:0-33784 GCA_964511965.1 uncultured Gammaproteobacteria bacterium | reverse complement strand
GGGCTTTCCGGTGGTTGATTCGCTGATCTATTTCCGCAAGAAACGGCGGGACGGGGAGTGCATAGTTCCCAAATTCTGTACAAAGTACATCGGTGTCTACCCCCAGTCCACACCAGACTGGTTTGCTGTGTTTCACAGCCGGGCCGGTAAAGCGCGCTTCGCCTACACCAATGAATCGGATGTAATACTCCTTACAGGAAGGAGTGCCTAAAGTCTCTCACAAGGAAAATTCTCCCGGGCCTTGTGCCCGGGGGATATCCCATTTCTTCGAAATGGAATGACAAATGACGAATTACAAATTAACAAATAACTGAGGACTGCCAGATTGAGACTAGTAACTAATTAAAATCCGAAGAAGCGACCAAAGCCTTTTTTCTTTTTTTCGGGATTTTCGTCTTCTTTATTTTCTTCTTCCTCATCTTCACTTTTCGTTTCCATTTGTTCTTCTTTTCCTTCATCCTGAGCCTGTGGTTCGACATGCTCACCACCATGAGCTTTGTCGAATGGTTGATGGACTTCCTCATTTTCTGCCTTGGTTTCCATTTCCTCATGTTTTTCCTCTTTGTTTTCCTCAGTCATTTCTTCTTCTTTTTGAGGCTCTTGTGCCATAACTTCTTCAACGACAGTAATTGTTTCTTCTACTACTACTGGTGCATCTTGTACTTTGGTTTCCATTTCTTCAACTACGGTTTCTTTCATTGGTTCACCATTTCCATCGCGTCCTATTCTATGAAGCAGGTTCTTAAAGTCTTGACTCATCTCATTCTTTCTTTTGTTATAAATTCTTGTCGTATCGTGGGTGATACCAAGCATTCTCTGAATAGAAGCGAGTGAATATCCTTCAAAAAGAGACCAATACAAAGCAAGGCGCTTATACATCATCATCTTCTCTTCGGTTGTGAGAAATTCTTTAAAAAACTTATTTGTTTCTTCAGGTGAAAGGGAGTGGAGGAAGGTATAAAATTGCTCTTCAAGCTCTTTAATTGTTTCCGGTGAAAGTTCTACTTTTGATCTTCTTGGCATATTACCACTAATATACCTGCATACTTATGGTTTTGTCAACCCCCTTCTTTCTGTTCAAAATAACACTTGTTTGGCCGATCGTCCATATGTATGTTATTTTTATTGAGCTTTGTTAATTTTCAATTGATTTGATACAATCTTTCACATGTTGAAATTATCAAAAGAATTTAGGCTCAATACTCTTTTTGGCCTCTTTATTGGATGCCTTATTGGAATGAACGTTTTGGGGGGGAAAATAATTCCATTTGGTCCTTTTTCAGTGTCAGTTGCTTTTATGATAGTGCCCCTATCATTTTTGATAACTGATATTGTGACGGAAGTGTATGGAAAAAAGTTGGCCCGGGAGTGGATCTTTTCGGGGCTTATTACACTGTTTGTTTTTCTATTGTTTATCTTACTGTTTGTTGCTTTGCCACCCGCGGCTAGATTTACTCAGAACAAGGAGTATACGGCTATTTTTGGTACATCAGCTCGTATAGTTGCTGCCTCAATTACTGCATTTCTCCTATCTGAATTTTCGGATGTATGGACATTTCTTTTTGTCAAAAAAAAGACCAACAAACGTTTCCTCTGGCTCAGAACCAACATATCCAACAGCATATCCCTCATTGTAGATACATTTGCTTTTATGTATCTCGCCTTTTATATGTTAACGCCCAAATTTACAGCTCTCTTCGTTCTACAAATGATCATCCCATACCTGATTTTCAAAATTATCTGGGGATGGTTAAGTTCTCCACTTGTATATGCAGGAGCAAAATGGTTGAGAGTCGGAGAAAGATAGAGATCAGCCCCCTTAGAGATTCGTTTGGAACAGTCCTTCTCTAGACCGACGGTTTACTCTTTGAAAAAGAGCGAAACAAAACCGTTATAAGGAGGCGGGGAGATGAGCCCCCTTAGAGATTCGAACTCTAGACCGACGGTTTACAAAACCGTTGCTCTACCACTGAGCTAAGGAGGCTTATTATGTCCTTGGCTCTGCGGCAAGCTTGGCTTACCACTGAGCTAAGGAGGCAACTTCGTTGCCTCTTTCACTATGTGTAAGAAGGCGAACAAATGTACGTTCAAAGATTATACAAATAATTTCGGAATTTATAAAGTAGATCTATGCGAAGCGGGTAATGTATATAGCAAGGAAGAGAATTCCAAGAAGGATATAAAGAACGACAACTAGGGAGTGAAGTACAGGTATCTCACGCATGAGTCCTGATTTCTTTTTTGCAACTACTTTTTTTGTTGACTTCTTTTTTGCCATATTTTTTGCCTAAATTAAGCGTATTTCATTTTTGCAGGGTCTGTCAACTGATGCGAATTATCACTTAAGTATTCTAAATGGTTTAAACCGATACATGGTTTGAGGTATAATAAAGAGTATGAAGAAATGGTTAGCAATTACACTATTCGTAGTTCTAGTACTAATTCTTGCTGGAATCGGGTTTTATATACTTTCCCTTCCTCCAAAAGAAGCGTTATCCAAAGATTTCAAAGAAAAAGCTATAACAAAACTTCTAGGTAGAAAAGCACAGCTTGATGTAGCACCGGAAGTTGAAGGGAACACTCGATATAAAGGAAAATATATCACCTTTGATTATCCTGCAAAGGCGATAATTTACAATCTAAAAGATCCGGGATTTGCTTCAAGTAGTTCGCTACTTGAGGATTTTAGCTTTGATATAAAATCTCCACGACTAATTCTTAACATGTCCGTCCTAAGCAATCCGGGACACCAGACAACTGTCGATGATAATCCGGGGGTTAAATTCAGGCAGAATAGTTCTTCATACGAAGAAAAATCGATTACAGTAGACGGACAAAAAGGAAAAGTCTACGCTAAGGAAAATGAGGCTGAAAAAACAGCCTTTTTCTTAGTAAATGACAGACTTTATTCAATCTCGGTCACCGGAACTTCTTTTGAAGAGGTTGAAAAACTTGCTGACGATATACTCAAAACCGTTAAATTTAAATAAGAAAAATCTTAAGATAAGAACTGTAATTAATACAGCGGCAAATAATACAATATCAAAACTTCCCTGAGTTGCAAATGTTGAATTGACCTCAATTTTTTTATTGGTTTTACCATAATGCAATGAAAGAACCGCCTTATATCTTCCGGGTAAGATAAATTTTTGTACCGATTTGAGGGGAACATCATATCGTCTAATAGCCTCCGGTAGGGTAATAAGCGAATCCTCATTGATAACACCCCGTGCCATCATATGCCCATTTCCATCCTCAATAGTGATTGTGCCGTACGGAGTTAGATCTACATTTCCCATATTTTGAAATCTGAATGAGAAAGATGAGGGGAATTTTAATCCTTGTGATTGAGGATTAAATGAGGATACTTTTGCCTCTTCAATTTCATGGCCTGTATTTGCCCTTACGAAAAGAAGAGCAGCCAGAACTCCACGAATTTTTACTGCCTTACTATTTTCATCCGATTGGCGGATTTGGGCCAGGACCGTTCCATAATGACCCCCCGGGGCAAGTTTTTCACTATTGATAGTAACTTGTACCTGTCCTGTCTCACCAGGCTTTAAAATGATATTTTGACGGTCAAGATATACCCACGATGAGAGAGAATATTTGTAGTTTGAGGCTTCTTTTGGATCTAGAATACCAACGGGATTTCGATCTTCAAGTTCCCTAACGTCCTCAATGCTAAAACTCAACTCGACTGTTGATTGACTGCTATTCGTGTAATAAATTGGCGCTTCAGGTCCGTCTTTGGCAAGGTCAATTTGCGTAAGTTGAGGAAGGACAGTTATGGTATTTTTGGGGAGAGCAGCGTGTACGGGAAGCGAGTTAGAAGCTAGTAACAAGAAGCTAGAAGCTAGAATGAGGAAAAACAAAAAACGTTTCATATTAAAAAGTTTACCATGTCCTATTCGCTATTCACTAATTACTATTTCCTGGGGTTATTGTCTTTTCTGGTTGCGGAGTTGTGAATTTATATAAGATTTCAAAATGAATCTAAGAATAAAGAAGACGACAATAATACCAACTACAATAATTGCAATTGCAGTGTAGGGGATTAACCAGAAAGTAGCAGTCCCTTCAATAGTTGCATCGCGTTTACCGTCATCATAGACCATAAGAAGAGTAGCAGTGTATGGACCTACTCTAAAATGAGTAAGCTTGTCCCAGTTGATCGAAAGCGTAGTTACAGGATTGCCTTTAGCATCAAGTTTTGCTACCCCATTTTCAACAACGGGAGTTCTGACGATAAATCCATCATCCCATGAAGAAGTATAGGTTCTGGCTCCACCGGGAAGAACACTTGCCCGTCCTGCATTAATATCAAGTATCGCAACATCTTTATCTTTAAAACTTCTGATAAAAATATTTCCCGATGGTTTTATGTGAATATTTCCTTTATTTGCTATTTTTGCAGTAAATTCAATCGGGAGATACTCACCGACAAATGTATTAGGCTTAAAGCTTACTAATTCACCTTTTGCAATTGCTCCTTCGTGTACCACATTAAGAAGTACGACAACATAAACTTCGCCTTTAATACTTGTTCCAACCCCATTAACCTTATCTTGATTTTCAGGTGCTATTCGTAATACATAATAATACCCATAAGATGCAGACTCGGGTATATCGATCGTGAAATTAACATCTGCCCATTCTTTAGGTTGAACAGCAAAACTAGGTTGGTCAACCTTCATCCAAGACACAAATTCATCCTCAGATTTAGGTTCAGCAGGAATTGGTTCACCGGAAGTACTATCTGAAGATAATTTTTTTACATCTACTTTAAGATTGGTAGCGGTGGTTTGATTATTACGAATTCTAAAGCGTTCTGATAGTTTTTCTCCAGGTTTTGCATTAAGTTCTATAACGGGAGGACTGACAGTAATATCCAGTCCTTGTTTGGTTTGGGCTGTTACTAAATGAAGAGTAGCTGCGAACAAACTAAATCCAACAATTGTTATTAATATCGCTTTCAGTTTTAAATTATTCATATCTATCAACGTTCAGTTCAGATTGGGCAGATATGGAAAGAGCTATATTTTGGGCAGGTAACTCTTAAAAACTTCCGGCAGCTGACACAACGAGCGTATCAGCATAATCGGCAGCAGCAGCTTGGGTTGCAGAAATTTTAGCACGAACGTTTAATGTAACAGTTGTGCCGGATTGTGCTCCGGTTTTTGAAGATACTTCATGAAATATACCACCATCGAAATGTCCTCCGGATGTTGAATTAGTACCATCATAACCGGCATTAATCGTTGGCGAGTTTGTTCCGGAATCTGCGTCAAGTACAACTCCGGTTGCGGATGCCAAATCAGTTACTGTTGGGAAGGAAGCGGGTGAGGTAATATCAGCATTGGCAGTTGAAGAGTGTAACCCTCCACCGGTTCCTCCCGTTGATGATGTTCCTTGGATCCAAGATACATAACCATTTCTTGCATTGGTGCTTACAGTTTGGACTACGTTGCCGGATGTTACTGAGCTAGTTGATAATGTACCTAAAGCAATGCTATTTGAATTAAGTGAGAACGTCATCGTAGCAGATACAGATGCTGTAACAAGAACTTGATCTGCTGTTGCTCCTACTATAGAAACCGCCCAGTCGGTCGAATCTACATAAGGCGATCCACCTTGTGTTTTTAGTTGACCGGTTTGATCATTTCCAGCAGATCCAATTGTTGATGAAGCACCGGTAAAATTAAAGCAATAAAATGTTCCGGTCGAGAGATCAGTACCGGGGAAAACTACTGAACCACCTGTAACGGATGTTGCAGTATTTATGCCTGGCCAAGCGGTTGCAGCACCACCACCGGATGGGTCTGTTGGAAGATTTGTGGTTGACACTGTCCAGTTACCGGCAGTTTGAGAGATTGTCCAGCTTGCAGGGAAAACGATAACAACATTAGTTTCTGTTCCGGCAGTTGAGGTTTTTTCACAAGCAGTTCCTGAAATTGCTGCTCCGGTCCCAAGTCGATTGAACCGTACAAAAGCCTCAGTAACTGAAGCGTTTGCTTTTGTAGGAGTAAAAAATGGATATAGAAGAGTAATTAGTGTTACAACATAAAGAAAAAGACTAATGATTGATTTTTTGTCACGAAGGTTAAATGTTCGCACTTCAGACACAATCTTTTTTGGAGTAGATAGAATCTTCATATAAATGTAATTACATTAATTAGCAAATCATATATTGCTTTATCTTGTCAATAGGGTATTAGAAGCTACCTGTTGCAAGAACTGTGAGAGTGTCTGTGTAGTCATTAGCAGAAGGAGTTGTATTGGAGGCTTTCGCTTTGATATTAAATGATACGCGACCTCCAACCACGGGAGCACCGGAGGAGTCATATATCGTTCTTTTTGCAGTATCAAGAATTCCTACATTATTTGACGTTCCATTATATGGGGAAATTGCTTCCATTGGACCACCAGACGTCTGTGTAGCCGAATTATTTTGTGCTCCGTAGCCTTCGCCAACACTTGAAAGATCATTGCTAACTGCTGAAATTGTGTAACCGGCTTTATTTGAAAGAAGCCCGGTATTTGTTCCAAGAATATAGACAATACCGCCATTCGTCGCGTTTGTTGCGAGGCTTACCCACACTTTATCAGTTGCCGAAGTCACAGAACCCGGACTAAGTTGTCCGATATTTAATGTATAAGGTGGATTTGTTGATTGGTCGACTGGTGCTATATCAATATCAAAGCTTAGTGAAGGATTTGAAGTACTTGCACTAGACGCGGGACTCCACATGAATTGTGTAAAAAATTGCCCTTGCTTTGCTGCGACCCTAACAGTATATGTTGTACCAGGAAATAGTCCGATTATATTCGTTCCTGAGTTGCCTCCCCAAGCACTGAAGGTTTGCCAATCTTCAAGCCCTAAAGTATCACCGACGGTATTATCATTCTGAACATATTGTAATTGGCCGCTCCCGCTTGCTATCTGAATTGCATAAAGAGTGTCGGCTGGATCTGCTCCTCCTCGGTTAATAATTATTTTTAATTTGTTATACCAATTGCTGGGATTGGTAAATGTCGGTGCCGAAGATACTGATGCTTGAAGAGTGTATTCAAGTCCAGCTCCAATAAAATAATTTGAGCTTGAAGGGCTTCCCTGGTCTACCTGGCCAGCAGTTCCAAAAAGTGAGTAGTTACTAGAACTTGAAGTTGCAGTTCCTCCAGCACCAAATCCATAATCCATCAATTTATAATTACCACTGGCTGGTGGTACCGCTTGCGCATGCACCGGAGGTGTAATAGACAATAGACAAAAGACAAAAGTCAGTATCAGTAAGATAAAGAAAAAACCAAATTTATTGTTCATATTATTTATAGATTGATATTATTATTTATAGATTGATATACGCATTTTTTATTAACTATTTACTAATAACTAATTACTAATTCCTGATCTATATTGGTAGGAAAAAAGTATTCAGACCAAATAGCGGATGGAGATAATCAAAGGTACATATATTCATAATATTTCTCTTAGATGCTACTACTGCCATCACGGCTTCTGAGAAAGTAAGATCCAGTGAGTTATAGTTTGCTATAGTTTTGAAGGTCGCTTTTATCTCATTTTCTTCCGGACTTATTATGTTTATGTCAGACAGTGCTGTAATACGCAGAAAATCTTTGGCCAGACTGGGACTCATCTTCTTATATATAATATCGTATGTTTGATTGAGGTTGAGAGCGTCAATATAGAGTATGTATTCTTCCTGGGAAAAATACCTAAAATAGGCTGAGGCAGTTGAGTGTTTTTCGTGTGCACGGTCAATAAAAGCATACAAACTGCTTGGTGCTAAGTACACTTTTTTACTTGTAATTGCCATAGTTTAAGTTCAAAATTCCACAGTTGCAGCACGACCTTGCATCTTAAGTAATGGATCGGCATTAGTAAATTTCTTTGCAGAGGTTTTTGTATCGCGCCTAAAGGGATTTGTAAGACTTACATCCTGTCTTGGTGTAAAGTCGCGGGAAAAGGCCTGTAGTTGTGATTCTTTTATTCTGACATTACCTCCAATTTTTATAGCTTTCAAGACACCTTCTTTTATATATCGACGAACTGTCAGTGGATGGACTTTTAAAATGAAAGCCGCTTGATTGACATTAAAAAGATTCTCCATTTGTGAATTTTTCCTCCCATCATTCTATGCATAACTTTTCACAAAAATCAATATGCAATAGTATGCAATCGTATGCAATTTTATGCATACAGTAAATTTTATTGACTGAGCTCATTTGAACTGAAAAAATAAATGGATCATATATATACGCGCGATGGTTATTTCACTGCCTATCAAACAAAAAATTAGTTTTCTTTTTATAAAAAATCAATTGTTAGCATTTTTTTGTTCAGCAACAATTGTCTTGACAGTTTTTTATTTGGGAGAATCGCACAGAGAATTAGTTCCAATCTTAAGACGCATCCTTCGATATTTTTTTGATATTGCAGTATTTATGGCTCCTCAGCTTGTCGAATACTACGTTTTGAGAGCATTAATTATCGGAACTTTCATTTTAACTTCAATTGCGGCAGTTACCACAGTCTTCACTCCAAAAAGCGCTTTTGCATCAACCGGAATTAATCAAACAGTGAATTTTCAAGGCAAGGTTGTTAATAGTGACGGGACTAATGTTGTTGATGGTCTTTATACATTTGTTTTTAAGCTCTATGATGCTTCGTCTGGAGGATCAAATCCATGGACAGAGACCCAGAATAATGTACAAGTAACTGCTGGAATATTTAGGGTTTCTTTAGGTTCAGTTACCCCCTTTTCAGGAGTTGATTTTAATACCGATAATTTATATTTGGGCATAAATTTTAATTCAGATGGTGAAATGACTCCGCGGATACGGTTTGCCGCTGTTCCTTATGCATTCAATGCACAAAAAGTTTCCGGTCTTACTGTATCTGATACAACGGGAACTCTAACCATTCCAAATTCAAAAATCATTCAATTTGGCGGTGGTTTTACTACCGATTCAAATGACATAAATTTAGCTACCACTGGTTCAACATCAATAACTCTGCCTACAACAGGTACAATTGCAACTCTTGCCGGTGCTGAAAATTTGTCAAACAAAACATTTTTGACCAGTCTTGTAATTTCTGGAGTAGCAACTGATTTGACGACAGGAACAGATGAAACACTTACTATAACTCCTAATGGTATTGGAAATGTTTTGATAAATCCTCAAGCAGGCGGTCAAGCTGCTTTAGTCGTTGATAAGAATGGAATTGGAGACATATTTTCTGCTTCAGGTTCAGGGGTGACAGTATTTACAATAAAAAATGACGGTGCTCTTTATGGTCCGAATTGGGCAATTCAAGCCTCAGGATCAGCTAAGATGACTTCATGGGAAGGCGGTGGATTATCATCAGATTGTTCGGCAGACGGTCAAAAAGTGGTTTGGAATTCGGATACAAAACAATTTGATTGTAAATTTGACCAAATAGCAGAAACCAGTATGGGTGCTGATGCTCGGCTTGGTACCGCTGATCTTGGTAACATTACGCTTGCCAATAGTACTACATACTTAAATACTGTCAGCATCACACCTACCACATCTACTGCTGATGTTCTTGTAGATGCATATTTATGGACGAGGAGTTTAAGTAATACTGATCAAACAATAACTCTTGAAATTAGGGATGATAGCACCCCAAATTGTACAGGAAATCTTTTAGCTTCTAGTGCTTCAAGTTTGGTTTCTGCAAATGGTGCTAACGGACCATCTGTATTTGCGTCTTATGTTGTTACTAATCCGGGAACATCAACCAAAAGTTACGACATTTGCGCCTATTCAACTACGAATAATGGAGCTGCGGCAGGACGTCTTGCTAAAGCTGTAGCGATAGATAGTGGGACATCAAATTCCCAGTCAAATTGGACATTTGATCAAAACGGATTGATTACACCAATTATAAATTCACTTGACCTAGCCCTTGGTGGGAATTCAACAGAATCTTCAAAATTTGCGGTTGTTGGTATTGCTGGTTCTAACACACCGGTGGCATCAATATCAGCACAGAATGTTTCCGGCCAAGCACTCGTTCTTGGCGGCAGCGGAACAATTGAAACAACACGCAAGAACTCATTATTTATCGGTTCTGGAACATCTGGCGACGTGATTCTTGGGCAGTCAGGAAATAGTGTTGTCCTTCCTGGGTTAAACTGTTCTTCTCTTAATAATTCTGGAAAGATAACTACAACTTCAAACGGAACTCTTGTTTGTGGTGATGATATTAGTGGTGGAGGTGGGTCAGGATCTTCAAATTGGGTTTTGTCTGAGAACTATGGAACGATTTATCCAATCAATAGCACACTCGATTTATTTGTAGGAGGTGTGGCTACTGATGATGCGAGATTTGCTTTCTTTAATGTAAGTTCCGGAACTCCAACAGCTTCAATTTCTGCTATAACCGGAAATTCATTATCTTTAAATGCAGATGGAATATTGAGAACCTCTAATGCTCAATCGTTGACATTGGGTGGGGGAGACTCTGGGGAAGTTTATATTCAGTCACCACTTCATATCGATGATACAATGGGTGTTTTTGGGGGTGGATTATCAGACTGTAATAGTCCAACCACCGCAAAATTATTGTGGAGTGCTTCTACAAATAGATTTTCTTGTGGAACGGACCAAGGGGGTGGTGGAGGTTCATCTATCACTGTTAGAGAAACTGATTCATCACCGGCTGTATCTGCAGTTGCAGTTGTAGAGTTTGGACCTGCTTCAACATCATCTGATGAATTTATTATTACAGATGAGGGTTCCAATGTAGCTCGGGTTCGAATTGGTAATCAAGTGGGAATGCTAAATCAGAATGAATCCGCAACAGGAATTTGGAATTTTTCTGCAGGTTTGAGTATTGATGGGGGAATTGGTACAAATACATCAAATCAAGACTTAGTCCTTTCCTCAAATGGATCTGGAAATATTATTTTTAATTCAGATGGAGACACTTATATTGGGATAGGAACAAGCTATCCACATGCAACACTGGATATTTTAGGTTCAGGTGGAACTAATCCTGTTGCTTCGATTTCAGGTTCAACTTCAAATACTTTACTTGCAATAAATAACGAAGGACTGGGTGACCTCTTCACAGCATCAAGTTCAGGGTATACCCGTTTTAGAATTGAAAATGATGGAACTGCTAGTATCTCTGCCACAACCGGTTCAACATATGTTTCTGCGACAGGACTAATAGCTACAACAGCAAAACAAAATTTACAATTAGGTGATCAAAAAACAGGCAATATTCAGATAGGTACAGGTGGATCAACGACGCCGAATTTATTAGTTTTAGATACAAAAAATGACAATTCCTCTGATCCTAGTGGAGTCGATGGAGCTATGTATTACAATTCATCTTTGGGTGCATTTCGCTGTTATAAGTCGGGTGGCTGGCAAAATTGTGGAGCTGATGTAAATAAACAACAATATGCTAAAAGTGCTGATCAGTCTGTAACCAATAGCACAACTCTTACTGATGAAACAGCCTTGCAGGTAACAATGGGGGCTGGTGAGACATGGATATTTCAGTATTTTATACTAGCTTCAAACAACAACAGTGCAACACCTGATTGGAAAGCTGCAATATTAGCGCCAACTGCCTCAGCATGTGATGTTACCCAATCCGGAGCTGAAACAGCAGGGGCAGCTTTTCCTCAGGCTACAACTACAGACTGTACCACACCAGGAACTTTGGTCGATTCAGCTATTAATGCCGGGGCGGCACCATTCCAAGTGTATATACAGGGAGCAGTTACAGATAATGGAAGTGGCGGAACTATAAAGCTTCAGTTTGCCGAAAATACAGCTGGATTAGGAACAAGTTTAACAATTAAAAAGGGAAGTTATGTAGTTGCATACAAGGCAACAGGAGCAGATTTGGCTGAGGTGTATTATACAAAAGATTACGATATCCAACCTGGAAATGTTGTATCTCTTGACCCATCATCTTCTGGTTTAGTTAAAAAATCAAGTGGAGTTCATGACAAAAATGTTCTCGGGATTGTTTCAACCCAACCAGGACTTGTGATTGGTGATGGATCTTCAAATTTAGGAAAGCCCGTATTTCTTGCCTTATCTGGAAGAGTTCCTGTTAGGGTGTCTACCGAATCTGGTCAAATAAATGCGGGAGATTATCTCACAGCTTCTTCAATACCGGGAATAGCAATGAAAGCGGTTAATCCGGGACGAAGCATCGGGCAAGCATTAACTTCAGCAACTGATGATGGAGTTGTCACTGCCTTTATAAATAATGGTTATTTTTCTCCACAAGAAAATACAGTTAACCTTTTAGATTCTATAAATGGTCTTAGTTATAGTAATGTCATATCCTCACAATCTTCAGAATTATCTAAGCAAATACTGGGATTATCAAATAGAGTTAATACTCTGGAAACACAAATTGATGGCTTCAATAAGCTTTCATTCAATAATAATAGTTATAACTCCACTGAATCAGCGAACTTTGAGGCTGGACTTACTTCTTTCGGACCTGTTACGTTTGGACAGTTAGCACTAACTGATAGTCTATCTATCAATTCATTAAGTCTTACTGAAAATGGTATTAACAACCTAGGATTACTTGAAATCCAACCTTTTGCTCAAGGAGATATATCATTTCTTAATAAAAAAATAGTCTTTGACACAGCTGGCAATATCCAAGTAGCAGGAACTGCTTCTTTTCAAAAAGACGTTACTGTGAACGGCGAGATTAAAGCTCACGCATTTGCTACAGATTATCAGCAAGTTACTTATGAATCTGACTCTTTAGCCGTTTCAAGTGCATCGGCTGGTGTAATTACAGTTCTAGAGGGTAAGCCACTAACCTTAAAAGATCTTCTAATCGGGAAAAATACACTTTTATATTTAACGCCTCGTACCGAAATTGACGCTCCTATATATATAAGTAGCCAGAGTGCAGGAATGGCCACTTTTAGTATTGGTAAAAGTACACAGAAAAAAGTAGAAGTTAATTTTCTAATTGTTAATTTACGAAATTAAATTATGAAACAAACTGTCCTTTCAACAATAAATAAAACAACGTCTAACCGGTTTGAAAGGGCAAAAGGAAGAAGCCTTATCGCTTATGTATCAGCACCAAAGCGTATCGTCTTTTTCAGTATATGTTTCGTATTGGTAATTGGGCTTATATTTGAACTTATGAATACAAAAAATGCTTATGCTGCAACTGGAATTAACAGAACTATCAACTTTCAAGGAAAAGTCGTTAACAAAGATGGAACCAATGTTGCTGATGGTCAATACACTTTTGTTTTCAAACTTTATGATGCATCATCAGGGGGTGCCAATCCATGGACAGAGACCCAGAATAATGTACAAGTAACTGCGGGTATATTCCGTGTTTCATTGGGATCTGTTACCACATTTGCTTCGGCCGGAGTTGACTTTAATACGGACAATTTGTATCTAGGGATTAATTTCAACTCGGATGGGGAAATGACCCCAAGAGTTAGATTTGCTGCCGTACCATACGCAATAAATGCAGAAACAGTAGCAGGTCTTACGGTCACTAATACAACAGGAACTCTCACCATTCCAAATTCAAAAACCGTTCAATTTGGAGGTGCATTTACTACGAGTGCCCAAGATCTGACTTTAACTCTGGGTGGTGCGACAAACGTTACACTTCCAACAACTGGAACTTTGGCAACCCTTGCCGGTATTGAAAATCTCTCTAACAAGTCGTTTACATCAACTGTAACGTTTTCCGGAGTAACGTCTGATATAACGACGGGATCAAACGAAAATCTTTCAGTAAGTCCCAATGGAACTGGTAGAATCGGCATAAATACAACATCCCCCCTAGCAACTTTTGATGTAAGAGGACAAAGTGGGGGAGGAACGTCATCTATCGCTTCATTCTCTGGAATAACCTCATTTGCTGCACTTCTTATCAACAATAATGGAACAGGTGATATTTTTGCTGCTTCATCCGGTGCAACGACAAGGTTTGTCATAAAAAGCGATGGCACAGCATCGTCCTCTGCAGGCTTTACTTTAGATGGAGTCGGCAATATCCAAAGTACACGTAACCAAACACTTACCATTGGAAATGGTTCAACAGGGAATTTAATTATTGGTAAAACTGGACAAGTTGTAACTCTTCCCGGATTTGACTGTTCTGGGTCTGGAAGCGGAGGAAAATTGACTACAACAGCTGGAGGAGTTTTAACTTGTGCTTCAGATGGTGGCGGAACAGCTGTTTCTTCACCATTGGTTGAATCAGCAATATTTGGAACTATAAGTCAGATTAACAATACCGAAGATTTTCTACTAGGTGGTGTTGCTACAAATTCCGCAAAGTTTGCAGTTCTTGGTTTGGCAACATCTGGAGTTCCAACTGCTTCGATTTCAGCTCAAAATGGCGCAACAACAGCATTGGTAATGGGTGGAGATGGATCGTTACAGACTGTGAGAAACAACACGCTTACAATAGGTGGAAATACGACAGGCGCCATATTATTTGCTCCATTAAATAATATCGGAAAGGGGACAGTTGGTATTGGCCCATCTCCAATTGGAGGATGGTATGGAAATCTTTTTGTTAGCGGCGATTTTGGCGGGAAGGCTTTAACAATTCTAAGTTCAACAAGTAACAATCAGGATATATTAACAGCTAGTTCTTCTGGTGTTTCAAGATTTACAGTCACTAACTCCGGTGGAATAAAACTGGGAAATAGCGAAGGATCTTTAGGTCAGTGTCTCATGTCAAATGGTGTTGGAACGGGAGCCTCCTGGGGAGGATGTGCTGCGGGAGGAGTTGGTTGGTGGAATCTAATTTCAACACAAGGAACATTAGTTCCTGTTAATACAACTCTTGATATGTTGTGGGGTGGGACTTCAACCTCATCTGCAAATTTCCATTTGTATGGGGCTGCAGCTGAGGGAACCAACCCTGTAGCATCTGTTGCTGCTACATCTTCATATGCTGGGCTTGTTGTTGATAATAGCGGAAAAGGGGATTTACTCACAGCTTCTTCATCAGGTTTAACTCGCTTTACTGTATTTCAAAATGGTAATGTCACAATTGGAAATTCCGGGAATAATGGATACAAACTTGAAGTACAGGGGTCTGTTAAGATCGGCAATAACACGACAACAGATGATATCGTAAAACAAACTACATCAGACTTTACTCAAGGTGGTTCTTCAATTTCTACAAATGACGGAGTTAATACTGTTACAACATCAGGAAATCAATTAAAACTAGTGACAGATCTTATAGGAGCAGGTGCAACTCTAACAGCTCCGGCAGCAGGCCAGAGTACCGGAGGAAATATTACTACCGGAAGTGTTATTTTCCAAAGAGCCGATAAAAAATTCGTCATTTATCAGGGAGGTGCTTCAACAAGTAGAATTTATGATCCAATCGTTGACACATGGGCTACCGGTCCTGTGACTTCCGGAGCTGTAAGTCTTGGGGCAGGTGCGACAGCATTTCAAAGAGCAGATGGTGCATTCATTATCATACATGGTGGTGCTGCAACTTCAACTACTGTTTATTCAGCAGGAGCTATGCCTAATATTGGTAGTGTTGTTGTTGGACCTACGCTTCCTTTTGCAGTTGGAGCTGGATCGCAAGTCATAAGAAGAAGTGACGGTAAAGTACTTCTTATACATGGAAACACTAGTCAAAGTACCAGTATTTATGACCCAACTCTTAACACATTCCAGGGAGGTCCTGCTACCGGAACAAATATTGTTGCCGGTTCCTTTGCATTCCAAAGACCGGATGGAAAGTGGATAATTGGAGTAGGGAATTCTACTTCAACCGTCGTTTATAATCCAGCAAGCACAACCGGTGGTGTAAGCGGAGGAACGTTTTCTACCGGACCCGCACTTACTACCGGTACACCGGTAGCAGGTACACATGTTATACAGCTTCCGGATGGCCGCTTTATGGTCCTTGTTGGAGGTTCAGGAAATACGCAAATATACAATCCAGCAAGTGGAACGTTTGCGGCTGGTTCAACTTTAGCAACTGATACCTTAGGTGCAGGAGCACACTCATTCCAAAGATCTGACGGTAAATGGATCGTTGTTGTTGGAGGAACGAGCAAAAATCTACAACTCTTTGATCCAACTTCAGGAGCAAATGGAACATTTTCCCAGTTAACCGGTGCAAATGGGCTTCAAGGAGCAACAGGAGCAGGAGTGGGATCTGCTACATTCCAAAGACCTGATGGTAAATATTATGTTGTACATGGTAATGGTGCTCAACTTACAACTATTTACGATGCAGGTTGGAATACAACAGGTACTTGGACCTCTGAGGATATAAATAACACAAAGATTTCCACGTACTCTGCAATGATATGGTCTGCAAATCCCCAATCTGCAAATAACAATGCAAGAATTGATGCTGAGACTATAAATTTTGCGGTTAAAACAGGAGAAAACACTTCAGTATTAGCCTCGAATCAGTACAGGAGTCTGCAAGATAGCGGAGATATTATAAGAGCCGTTGGAAATGCCCAATACGCTAAGATACAAGTTTCATTTACAACACCCATTAGATCAAACCCAACTGCAGTAACAGGATATATAAATCAATCAAATATATATCAAGCAGAAGGAGGGACATTTTTAAGACGTTCGCTTATCCAGCCAGCGGTGTTTAGTATGAGGATTCAAAATCCTATCGTTAGTTATGGTGATCCAACAGGTGCTGGAGATCCTGCATTTGGTCGTAATTTTGCTACAGGCTCAGCAACACTAGAGGGAGTTGTTACTGATAATTCAAATAGACTGTCCCTTGCGACACTTCGTAATTTCCCAACTGCAACTGCTTCTGCTGGATTTATTATAGCTTCTGCTTCTGCAAATCTTGGGGCAACTGTCGGAGCCGGAGCACACACAATTGAGCGTAATAATGGTCAATTTTTAACAATTACAGGTAATGGATCTACAACAACAAGATTTTATGATGTAGATACAAATACTTGGTCGACCGGACCAACTCTTCCAGCAGCTGCCGGAGCCGGTGCACATTCATTCTTACTTCCGGATGGAAGATTCTTTACAGTTCTTGGTGGAACTACAAATAGCACTGCAATCTTTGATCCACAAGCAAACACTTTTATAGCAGGTCCGAATCTCATCGGAAATGTTGGTGCTGGATCAAATTCATTTGTGAGATCTGATGGATTTATTGTCATCATGAACGGTGGTAATACCACAGACACGAATATATTAGATCCTTTCACTATGTCTGTTACGAAGGGTCCATATAGTGCTATACCAATAAATTCCGGATCACTAAATATTAAAAGATCAGATGGTAGAACCGTTGTATTTGGAGGAGCTGTTGCTGCGCAATCAGCAACTGTTTATGACCCTGCTACAAACGCATTTGTGATGGGCCCTGCAATGACAACGACAACAGGTGCTGGTGATTCAGCGGTGCAATTATCTACCGGAAGATGGCTTATTACTAGAACTACAACAGCTACAAATTTTTATGACCCAATAACAAATTCATCATCTGCAGGGCCAACAAATGGTGTTTCGGTAGTTACCGGATCATTTATGATCCCAAGATCTGACGGTAAAGTTCTTATTTCTAGAGGTAGTGGATTTAATACGACTGCTTTATTTGATCCGCAGATTGGAACAGGAACACTACCTGCTGGGCCAACTTTGCCTTGTACATTGGGAGCGGGTGCGCATGTTTTCCAACGTCAAACCGGAGAATATGTAGTTGTTTGTGGTGGAGCTGGAGGAAACACTGCAGTTATAGATGCGGGATGGAATTTGGGGGGAACTTATACATCGGAACAAATTGGTAATGCAAATTTAAGCGCAAATTCTTCTATCTTTTGGAAGAATGCCGGACAAGGAAGTATAACCCTTAAATATAGAACTGCTGCCTCACAACAAGCTCTTGGAGTTGCATCTTGGAAAGATGCTCCAACAAGTGGTTCACCATTATCGGTGACATCAGGAGACAGCTGGTTGCAAGTCAGATTTGATCTACAAGGTACATTGCAAGATTTGCCGGGATCTAAAACTCGCGCGTGGTTAGCTTCAGATTCCGGTGGTGCTGTTGTATACTACCGATCCGTTCAGGCACCAATTCTCCAGTATTGGAAACTCCTAAATATTCAAGATCCAACATTATTAACTCTCTCAAGTGGTGGCCTTAACGCATTCAGATTCTCAGCAGACGGTCAGGCTTACACTTCAGATAATGGAGCATGGAACTCCGGGGGTGCTGATTTGGCTGAACGATATAGTTCGGACGATTCACTTGAGGCTGGAGAAGTAGTTTCACTAGATAGGGTTCATCCTCAAAAAACAAAGAGATCAGTATCATCTTATGACCAAAATGCAATGGGAGTAGTATCAACCCAACCTGGATTTGTTGCTGGAGCCTACACTGAAAATTCCTATCCGATTGCATTGGTTGGACGTGTTCCTGTCAAAGTCAGTAATGAAAATGGAGAAATTCATGCAGGTGATTATCTGACATCTGCATCAATTCCTGGATTTGCGATGAAGGCAACTGTTGGTGGAAGAGTAATTGGTCAAGCTATGGAAGATTTTGATCCTTCAACAGACTCAGGACAAGTTGTTGACTGTCCGAAGTTCGGTGCTGGTAGTTTGCCTGTAACGAGATGTGGGACTCTAACTGTATTTGTTAACCTAACTTCTTATAATGGCCAGTCTGTTGGAGTTTCGATAAAAGATAGCGGGTATGCTCTAAGAGAGGAAGAACTACCGGCTATTGCGGGGATTGACTTTTCGGAGGGGACAAATGAAAGAAGGCAACAAGAAATTCTTGGATTCTTAAAAACACAAAAGAATAATGGACAAGAAATTTATACTGATAGAGTTGAGGCAACACAAGAAATTATAAGTCCCCAAATTGTTACTGATCTACTTGTTGCAAAGAAAATAAAAGCAGAGTCTATTGAGGGTCTAGAGATTATTACAAACTCAATTGAAACACTTTCAAACAAAATAGCCACCGGAAGTGCAATAACCAATTTCTCAGACCGCTTGACCCTTCTTGCCCAAAATCAGGAACAATTCCAGTCTCAGATGGCATCTATATCATCCCGTCTTGAAAAGATGGACAACATTAATCTTTTGACTATGACCAATACAAATAGTGGTGAAGGAGATATTACATCAGTTGCTAATTTGGCTGTATTTAACACAGCTACATTTGCACAAGCATCAGTTCTTGACAATCTTCAGGTGGGTAACAATATGACATTGAGCGTCAACACTATAAATACAATAGGAAAAGACCTTGAGATTCAGTCTCTTAAGCAAGGTGCCATTAGCTTTTTGGGAGGCCACATCAGATTTGATACTGATGGAAAGGTTACTTTTGCCGAAGACGTTTCCTTCGGAAAAAATGTTTCTGTAACAGGAGTTCTTTCAGCTCATACAGTTGCAGGTACCGAGCTACAATTGGCCCAAGGGACCACAACAATCGTATCAGATACTGAGGTTGATTCTACAGCTGCAGCAGGCCTGGTAACACTCAAGCACGGAACCGACCACGTAAAGATTAATAACTCACAGGTTAAAGAATCATCATTCATCTTCATTACACCAAAAACAAAGACCGCTAAGAACTTATTCCTACTCGATCAAAAGGAAGGCAAAGACGATGAGAAAGGTTCATTTACCGTTGGGGTAGATGCAAAAGCTGAGGATGACATTAAATTCAATTATTTAATAGTGAATTGATGACTAATGACCAATGGTTAATGGTTAAAAAAATATGGAACAAATAATAAAAAAGAAGTCATTTAAAAGCATTGAAGAAGTTCCGGTATGGATTAAAGCACATGCTTTGACTCTAGAAATTTATAAAATTACTGCCTTATTCCCTAAAAACGAACAATTCGGCTTGATTTCGCAGTTAAGAAGATCTATGAGTTCAGTTCCAGCAAATATAACTGAGGGATTTTATAGAAACTCCACAAAAGAGTTAATTCAGTTCTTATATAACGCCAGAGGTTCGTTGGGAGAAAGCATTTACCATATTAGGCTTGCAAAAGATTTGGATTTCATAGATTCAAAACAATCCCAGGAACTAAAAGAGAGCTTAGATGACATTGGAAAACAACTTAACGGTTGGATTAAGAGTTTGAAAGCTAAATTATCAAAATGAAATCTTTCTGTATTAACCATTCGACATTAGTCATTAAGTTTCAAAGTGCCACGCCCGTGTGGCAGGAAGGAGGTGTCAATATATGGCTGCAAAAGCTGTTAAAAAATTAAGAAAACAAGTTAAACTTTTTGTTTACTTCTTGTCAGCATCATACGCCAATTAGTTAAGAAGTAAGTATAAAGAAGCAAGTATTAAGGGTTTTGAGAATTTTCTACAATGTTCCGCTTTAACTTCAAAACCCCAAAAAAACTTCGAATATCCCTTAATACTTAATTCTTACTGCTTAATACTAATCAATATATGAAGGACTGCCCTGAAATAGAAGAGTTGTTAAAATATGCCATCGGAGACGAGATTGTGGGCTTTTTCGAAAGAAAGCTTACAACCTCAGAACAGGTAGTAAGGGTATTTACACCCGTTTACAAGAAAGAAAAGGCTTCATTAGTTTTAAACTAATATGACTTTAGCTTGTGAAACCTTGCCTGTTTGCGATGCAAAAGGTAAAGGTGTTTACACCTGTATATAAAAAAGCAAAGCCGCAAGGTTTGGTAAATTAAAATCCGGTTAGCCCCGTATCTGTCCCTTCCAAAAGGATAGATATTCGATCTGATGACATAATTTTGATTATTCGACTACCTGCTTTTTCAGGTGTCTTTTTGTATTTTAAAATTGACAGCGTTTTAGTAGAGGATTATGATGTTCTTATACTCATAGGGATTGAAATTGAAAAGGATATTAGTAATCTTTCTATTAATTATTGCTTCATTTTTTCTCGGAATTATATCTGAGTATTTTTTGAGACCTACTGTAGTAAAAATTAAGCAAGCAGTAAATGGGGAATATCAAGTAAGACTGTCCGGATATAAATATATTAGCCCACTTGTGGAATGTGAGGCTAAAGAGCAATCAGAGGATGGGGAATTAAATGTTCTCGAAAAGCACTTGTCTTCCTATATAAAGGATAAGGTTAGTAAAAATGAAATTAAATCCGCATCAGTATACTATCGAGATCTTAATAACGGTCCTTGGATCGGCGTAAATGAGCGCGCAGAGTATGCACCTGCAAGTTTACTCAAAGTTCCGGTGTTGATGGCTTTTTTTAAAGAGGCAGAGGATGATCCAACAATACTGCAAAAGAAAGTTGAGTTTAAAAATCATCCAAATGCTATTTCTCAGAATTACAAACCAAAAAAATTATTAAAATTTGGGGAAAAGTATTCGATTGAAGATCTTTTGGAGCAAATGATCGTTCAATCAGATAATAATGCTCTTTTAACACTTGTTGATGCTATTGATATTAGGAAGATAAATAGGGTGAGCGATGATCTAGGAGTAAAATCTCCGCCAGAGGATAGTAGTGAGGATGCATATATATCAGTAAAGTCATATGCATCATTTTTCAGAGTGCTTTATAACGCTTCATATTTGTCTAAGGATTATTCAGAAAAAGCATTGGAGTACATGACTCGTGAAGGATTTTATGACGGAATCGCAAAAGGATTGCCCAAAGGGATTACTGTCGCAAATAAATTTGGTGAACGAAAGACGGATGAATTTCAGCAACTTCACGATTGTGGAATTGTTTATTATCCCAAAAAACCATATTTGGTGTGTATTATGACCCGTGGAGATGATTTTTCAAAGCTTTCTACTACAATTGGTGATATTTCAAAGATGATTTATACAAGCGTATCTTCTACAATAAGGCAATGAAAAAAATCCTCATACTTTTATGTGTTTTATTTGCAGTAGGAACAGTTATAGGCTTTTATCTCTGGAATATTGATGGCAAAAGTGAGCGTGAATTTCGTGCAAATGTAATGAAGTATCCGCTTCTTTCCCCACGGATTTTGAGAGATACTCATACTGATTTTATTTTTAATTTTTTGGATTTAAGGACAAAACTACATGAAAAAATAGACCCTTGGGGAACGGACTTTGCGCTATATTTTGAATATCTACCAACAGGAACATCAATTAATATTAATGCCAATAATGATTTTTACGCCGCATCTCTCTTTAAATTACCGGTTGTGATGGCATATTTCAGACACAAAGAACGAGATCCAGGTATTGATCATAAAACAGTAAAATTAACTCAGGATATGATTGATAGTAGATATGGTGATCTATGGCAAAAGGGAGTTGGTTATGAAATTGGAATGGATGAAGCGGCAGAGCTTGCTTTAGTAAAATCAGATAACACTGCTGCAGAAGCTTTGTCACCCGCCATTACTCAAGAAGATTTTGATAATGTATATCAAGGACTTGATATAAATATAAATATAGCTAGCCAAGGTGCTATTTTAAATGCGAGAAATTATGCAGCCATTTTAAAAGCGTTATATTTTGCAGCTGTATTAACCAGGGATGATTCACAAAAGATATTGGATTACTTATCTAATACGGATTTTAACGATAAATTGGTAGCAGGTGTTCCTGCTGGTGTCAAAGTTGCTCATAAAATAGGAGTTATCGACCCAGATTCTTATAGGGATTGCGGTATAGTTTATGTACCAAACAGACCATATATAATATGTATGGTATCTAAAGGAACAGAACAACTAGCACAAGTTAGGATGAAAGAAGTTTCTCAATTGATTTATGACAATGTTTCCTCTGCAAAAAGCGCGCCTGTTGATAACTAGGCGATTTTTTCCTATGATAAAAGCACATGAAAAAAGCTGCCCGTAAGAAAAAGGAATCTTTTTTTGAAAAACAGGAAGTAATTGTTGAAGAAGTTATAGTTGAGGAGAAAAAAGCTCTATCGTCAAAAATGAAAATACTCACTCAAAGAAAATACCAGGTTGGACTCCTTGTTCTTATAATAATCGTAGTGGGAGCATTGGTTGCAGGGTATGGATTTGTGAATACAAATACCGGTACTGATGGTGGAAAGCTGAGTCCATCTCAAATTAATTCTCTTATATCAGAAGTTGGAGATAAAATGATGATTCCAATGGGTGAAACCCCGACAATTGCAACGGTAACTGATGTGACAAAGCTTGAGAACCAGCCATTCTTTAGAAATGCTCAGAACGGCGATAAAGTAATGATCTTTGGAAGTACAAATACAGCTATATTATATCGCCCATCTATTCATAAAATAGTGACCGTCGCCCCAATCAATGCGCAAACCAATCCTGTTGCCTCCGGCAATAATCCCTCACCAACTGGTACTCCAAGCGGAACAGTAACACCAACGCCAAATACTCAACCAATTAAAGTGGTAATTCTCAATGGAACAAAGGTTGCTGGACTTGCTAAAAAAGCAGAGAGTTTGATAAAAAGTGAATCGGTTAATGTAGTTTCTCTTGGAAATACGGTCGGGGATTATGCTATAAGCTCTATTTCCAATGTTTCAAAACCATCAAAGATTACGGATGAACAACTGCAAAGAATTGTAAATGCTACAAAAGTTAAAGCTAAAATTATTACTCTTCCAGCTGGTGAAACAGCGCCAGAAGGAGTTGACGTTGTATTAATTCTCGGAAAAGATTTTGCTGACGTAAAGTAAAGTTCTATCTTCTTGCAGCCCTCATATTTCCTGCCCAAAGTAAAATGTCCATTACTGAAACGATTAAAAGAGGAAGAACTTTTGTAAACCCAAATTGACCGATGAATAATATAACTAAGCCCAAAAATAATATGAGAAGTGCTTCAAAAAAAGTGTTGAGTAGATATCCAATATACCATTTTATATTGTTAAGACTTAACCCTGGGAGTTTTCCTGTTTGAGCAATCTGAATTTTTATTCTCTCATTAAGTTTTTCTTTCTTGACGATTAATGTAGTTCCGGAAAATCCTTTTTTTGTTACAGTTATTCGTAAATCTGTTGCTTCGTGGATTTTGAGGAAAAATTCACCGTAATTATTGCTTTTTGTGTGAGACAGAACGCGACCTGATTTTGTTGAAACATAAATTAATGCGCCAGAAATAGCCTCATCTGATCCTGTAGACCCGATGTTTCCATGGACTAAATATGCGTCAGGGTTTTTCCGGAATGGCAAAAGAGCATGATATAGCGCAAATGAGGGAATAAGAAACACTGGTACGGCAAGTCTTTTGGAAAGAATTACGGTTACCAAAAAAGCAAGAAATATCAGAAGTAAGAATTCCAAAAATTGAAACAATCGAAAGGAAGCACTCAACGTGCCAGCAGTTTGACTTAAGGTATGAAATATATCCTCCGCAGTTTCAAGATACTCTTGCATAAGAGTTATGAAATTAAAAGGAAGTGGAGTAAGAGCAATGACAGGATATCCTTCCTTCTTTTTCGGATCTATTGTAAATTCGACTGTTTTTTCTTTAAACCCTAAGATTTTGAGCTCAGCCTTATACCTTCCTGCCGGTAAAACTGTCCATACGTACCCGTCCGGTTCTGAATAATTTGGATTTTTAATCGAAGAAAAGTCTGAAGTTATTAAATTGTATGTTTTTAAACGCGGGTTATATAAGTATAGGGTTATTTTTACGCTCTCAATACCCTTTTTTGTAACTTGGTCTATCACTTGCATCGGGGAAACTACATTTATATCTGCTATAATCTGTTCAGAAATATTTCCATTATAGTCCTGTATTTGTAAAATGAGCTTATACCTTCCAGGTGTTGCTACACTCAACTTACCTACATATTCCCCAGGTTGAAATTCAATTACGGGAACAGTATTAGATGATGTCTCGATGATATTTGCTGTACTTATTCCTAATACATTAGCATTGCGGGTAAACGCTTTTATAGACTTGATCTTATTGTAATCATTTACCTTAAATTTAAAAGAGAAAGGTGTTTTTTGAGGTATAATAATTCCGGAATTACTGCTTAAATAGTCTCTTAATATTAGATCACCGGTTGTTAGAATAAAAGTTTGTGGTGAAATCAAAATAGGTTCAGAGGCAATAGAAGTTGTTAATTCATAGAAGTCAGAAGATGTTGAAACTCCATTTTCAGTAACAATAACTTTGAAATAGTATCTAGTATTAGGCTTTAGATTTCTCAGTGGAATTAGATGTTGTTTTGACGGTACATTAGAATATCCGATACTTTTTAAGTTTTTAAAATCTGTACCGATATCTATTCTTGCAGTCGTTGGGTTTTTTGTAGAAATATAAATTGAAGCATCTGTACTACCAACTGTTCTTACCTGTACTTCCTGAATGGTTTGCTTATAAATGGGTGTTGATGTTGGAGTGGGAGTTGGTGTTCCTGATGGATTGGGTGTTGGAGTTGGACAGTGACCAGGAGAACACGTTGGAGTGGGAGTAGGTGTTATATACGATGATCTTAGGTATCGTGATAAAACAGTTGAGTCTGCTGTTTGGGTACCTGTTCCAATAACACGACCATCAACCGAAAAATTAACTGAAGATGTAGTTGTTGAAGTATTTTTAACGAGTAATCTGAAAGTTACTGTTTGATTATTTGTATTGCCTGGGAAGTTAGGAATATCCCAAACAATTTTTTTATTTGTACTATCTATAACAGGTGGGGTACTGTTGTATCCATTTGTTGCACTACCAACTACATAGTCAAGTAAATCTTCAGATGGTACTGAAGCACCGTTAATTGTACCCAAATTCCACTGTGCTTCTACGGTAATATCGGAGCTGTAGGGTAGCGTTGATCCATAAGTTAACTGGTATGTTATTACTGTTCCTTCGGTTAAATACCCGTTATTTGAAGGAGAAGTTAGTTGAAGTAGCGCATTATAGTCGGTTGGGTTTGCGGCAACAGTTGCAGTTACAGAAATTCCATCATTGGCAACGATTGTGACTGTAAAGGGATGGTAATCTATTACCTGGTTAGAGGAGTTTACGGTTCTTAAAATGCCGGTATACGATCCGGTTGAGGATGGAGTTGTTAGAGTGTTTGAGGATACGAAATTAAAACAATATTCGGTTCCAACTGAAAGATTGTTGGAGGGAAAAGTAACAGTTTGACCCGAAACTGCAGTTGCTGTTCCTATTCCGGGAAGAGCAATGCTACCTGTAGGTAAATTTGAGGTAGTTATCGTCCAATTTGATGGGTTAGAATTGACGTTAAAACCTGTTGGAAATACGATTTGAATTGAATTTTCTGTGCCCGAAGTCTCAGGAGTCGCGCAGATCATGCCACCTGTTGTTTTTGAAATTGATGTTCTATCTATGCGGACTTTGACTCCAAGATCGCCAGCTTTTGCGGAGTTGGATAAAAAGACACCAGACAGTAGACAAAAGACTAGAGTGAGCAAACCAATAACTTTTAGTTTCCAGGCAGAACGACGCATACAAATTTAGTATATCGTATCTATCTCCTTAATTCTTGCTTCTTAAACCTTAATTCTTCATGTACTCTTCTTGCTCCAAATTGCAAAAATTTGAGGCAATTTAGCTGAGAAGAAGTTATACCCTACAAATTTAACATAATATATGGGTATAATTAATTCATGACGTATAAAAGTAAAGAGAAGTCTTTTTTTGAAAAAACAATTGAAGAAGAGATTGTAAAGCCTGTTCAAGAAACCAAGGAAGACCTCAAAGAACTTGAAAAAAAGGGAGCCAAAAAGGTTCTCAAATGGTACGATTTTGGAGCATCATCTTTGCGGGACGAGATCAAAAGGCGTCCAGCACAGTACTTTTTCTTGTTTGTCACCTCATTTATAGGCTCGGCACTGACTACCGGAGCTGCACTTATCATTTTTTCAGGTAATCTTATTGCCCAATTTGTTCCAAAGCCGGTTCAAAAAGTTGAAAGTTCTCAAACTGTAAAAACACCGGTTGAGGTTTCAAAATATGATCCATTATTGCTTGCTTCAAAATTAAAGAAAAATGAGTCCGATTTTGAGCTAGTTGACGTGCGATCTGCTTCAGATTTTGGACACGGTCATATAATAAATGCGATAAACATACCTGTGTATTCAACCGATATGGTAGGTAAAAGCGGAGATCTCAATCGTGATAGTATAAAAAAAGCATTTGAAAAATTCGTAAAAACAGATAAATTCCTTATAATTTATGCTCAAAATGCGTATTCAACGATCCCTTCAGACATCGCAGCTATATTGGGTACCGGGGATAAGAAAGTTAAAGCTCTTGCAGTTGGATGGGAAGAGTGGTTACACCTCAATAAGTGATTAGTAAATAGTGATAAGTGATCAGATATCCAGAAAATTTGAACGTAAAAATCCTATATTAAAATAAAACCCCTATAGTAAGAGTGATGAAAGTTAATCTCTAGGCCTGGAGTAAACAGAGAATTGATACAATTTTGAACCTAAGATTTATTATAAGTTTGAAAGGGAGTTTTATTGATTATATCTGGTGCCGAGAATAAGCAAGCTTGTTCTCATCCCAAATTGCGTTGAAATTTGTGCCGAGAATAGGATTCGTGCGATTCGTAGAATCGTGCAAAGCACAATATGTAGCTTTTAGGGCGAAGAAAGAAAAAATTTTACTGAAATCCAGTTCTCTGAAAGTATCTTGTGCCGAGAATAAGCAAGCTTGTTCTCATCCCAAATTGCTTTGCAATTTGTGCCGAGAATAGGATTCGAACCTATGTAGCCCAAACGGGCGACAGATTTACAGTCTGTTACGATTGACCGCTCCGTCATCTCGGCACGAAGTATATTTTACAAGAAATAAGCCCAAATAGAAAGAAGTAACCTCAAAAATTTTTAATAAACATGAAGAGTTAGTATATAATTCCCTTATATTTCTGTTTTCCTTGTAAGCATAAGGAAAAATGGAAAAATAATTTAGCTCTTTGATATTTGGTTGTGAAAGTATTGAGCTTTCCGTTCTCGTTTTAAAATTTGAAACTGGAATGGAAAGTTCAAAAAAACATTCTTGGAGAATTTGGAATGTCAATTTTGTGGCTAGCATGCGTATTGTGCGGAATCATCTCTGTAATTAGCTTGGTCTCCATGTTGATTAACAGTAAGAAGATCACGCATCAAACCAAGGGCGTCAATGTGGTAACGTTCGCACGAACCCAGAATTTGGCAGTAGTCGAGCGGTTAACTAGGTTGGTAATATTGCGGACTGTGTTTGCAGTCATTGCCGCACTAAGCCTTTTTGCCCTTGCATTTATTTTATTCGTCTTCTTAGTTAGAGGTCCATAAGGGCCTGACGACCCCGCAGATGCGGACCAAACCTTTGGAGGAAGAGTTTATGTTACCACTTTGGATATTGGCTCTGTTAGGTTTCTTCATCTCGTTTATTGTCATCATTTATACCTCCAACGCGCTAGGACGAGTGACTGAAGATGCCAATGATTATGACCGATGGTACAGATACGCAAACATCAAACAGAGGAAGAAGTACGATCGACTTGTTGATGTTGGAATGTGGGCATTAATCGCAATGATGGTGTTTTTCATCATTATGTTGATTGCGCTCATCCTACGATTCGGATTCGGTATCGACATCACCTGACGACCCCGCAGATGCGGACCAACTACCTAAAGAGGAGAGTGTGAAGAGTCAGCCTAGGAGAGGGGCACTAGTTGCCATCGCAAACGCAGTTGGATATGTGTGGGATCACGTCCTATACCATGTCTACGGCATCAACCTCGTCGGAATGGGAATCTTGCCCGCCACCAAAGCCCGGCGACGCCGCAAGCAAAGGCGAGAGCCAGGGTTCCTGTACCGCTGGTTTCACTACAGGTAAGCAAGATGAGCACAGATTCCACCAGAGAGAGGAGCACGCATGTTTCTGAAGACGATCGGCAGAATCAATTACGAAGTCCGTTTGAGGCCTATACCAGCGATAGTTTTCGCATTTCAACTGGGAGTCATTGTCACGCTACTAACACGTGGCTAGGAGGTTTTACCATGCGAGACCTATTTCTACGGATCAAGTACGAAGTCGATCGGAGACCCGCGACAAGCAGTGCCATCCTGGTCATTGTCTTGATCTCAGTCGTATTCATCCTTCAGGGGAAAGAAGTTTTCCCATGAAACACAACCAACGGCAAGTGGGGGAGCCGATAATCCCCCACATCACGATTAAATAGTAAAATATCTTCCCATGGATTTGTTAAATCTTCGTCAAATGGTTAACATGTGAGGTGAAAACTTATCAAATGTAACACACACTTAGCCGATCGTACACGTGTATGTTATTTTGTGATAAATTTAAATTATGTTTATCAAAACTGGAAGTATTAGCAGTAAGCTTTTATACGCTTTAGAAAAAGCTTCAAATGGGATCCTCTACCTTGAAGAATTTACATATTCTGGGCAGATGAAGGCTCTTGCAGGAATTCCAATAAAACATAAAGATCAAGCATTAGTTATGGCAATTAGAAGATTGCGAATTAGAAAAATTATTGAATCCGAAAAGGATTCTGAGGGTAAGATTTATTTTAAATTAACTAATTTAGGTCAAGATTTCTTAAAAAGTAGAAGAGATGAAGTTGAAAACGGTGCATATACAATTGTAGTTTGGGATATTCCGGAGACAAAAAGGACTGTTAGAAATTTACTCCGAAGAAGGCTTAAAGAATGGGGGTTTAGGAGTTGGCAGAAAAGTGTTTGGGTGTCACGGAGAGATGTGGCTTCAAAACTACGAACTTTTATTTCCGAAGTAGGTATTGAGAAATGGGTAGGAGTTATAGAGTCTGAAGACCCAGTTCTTGGAAGTTTGTTTGTTAAACATTGAGTTTTAGCTTCCAAATGAGTAGTTTTTCTGTTAAAATTTCTAAGTTTCAAAAGTTCATGCCCGAGTGGCTCAGTGATCACTACACTGATCCATTTAGGTAAGCCCTGATGACTCAGTGGTAAGCAAAGCTTGCCCCTTCGCCATCAGTGTTTGAATAATTGCCCGAGTGGCTCAGTGGTAGAGCGTATTCTTGGTAAGAATAAGGTCCCGGGTCCGATTCCCGGCTTGGGCTCAGTGAAAGCTCAATTTGCTACGCAAATCGTAAGCAAAGCTTGAGTTTAGTACAACTTAGAGCGATTCTTGGTAAGTTGTAATGGGGACGACCCTGCATTGCAGGGCAAGGTCCTGAACTCGTTCAGGTTCTTATTCCTACTCGGGGCTCAAATTTTTGCTCGTAGTTTGCTTATTTGGAGTATAATATAGAGGTGTCAGAATTTATTTCAGACGCTTTATTTCAGTTTCCTAACAAAAACTTGCGAGGCGGACTGACAATACATGAAGGTAAGGGTCCTGGGCGACTTGAGCCAGATAAGGATATTATTGCACGTTTCAATTCATTTGGAGTGCTATACGACCCCAACGAGATATTAGATGTGCTGGTTCCGGTTGGAAAAATAGATGGAGAGGACATCATGAGCATGGATTCGCCTTTGTCTCAGAAAGTAATGTCTCTAGGGCGACTTATCGTAAAAAACGAGCCATTGTACCCACTCAATCTATCCTAAAACAGACTTTTTACTTGCATTTCCAGGCAATAACTAATATAATTTGTACTTGACTCCGTATAGGAGTTTTAATATGGCAAAAAAGTCTAAAGGAACACGTCTCCAATTCGGTTTGCAATGCACCGTATGTAAGAACGTCAACTACATTACGCAAAGAAACAAGCTCAACACACCTGAAAAATTGGTATTGAAGAAATTCTGTAATTTTTGTAAGAAAATTCAAGCTCATAAGGAACGCGAAAAATTGAAATAAGTTTGAATATTTCTTGGCTTTGCTTCGCAATAACTTCGTTACCGCTAAAAAAAATCCAACCCCATAAGAAAGAGAAAAACTTAAATAACTGCAGTATCCTACAAAAGTAAGAGAGAGAAGAGACCGAAAGAAGCCCCTAGCAAAGATCCACCAATTACATCCGTTGTCCAATGTTCCCCAAGACTAACCCGGGAAATCAGCATCAAAATAGCATATAAAGAAACAAATCCGATAGCACCAACTTTCAAATATGGAGATATTTTTTTATTTCTATATAAAAGCATAATGATAATAATGGATATAAAAACTACACGAAGTGAATGACCCGAGGGGTACGATGCATCAGTATGTACGTATAGGCCAGGGAACTGCATAGAGAAATCAGTAGTTCTTAAGAACATATGAGGTGGACCGGGTTGATAGAGTATCCATTTTCCAACCACCTCAAATAAATGAGCTACACCAAATAGAGCGACAACAACAACCCCAAAGATCTTGCGCCTAAAAAGTAATACAACAAGCAGGATAATAATTGAAAATTCAAATCTGCCAGTTACGCTTAGAAATGAAAAGAAATTGTCAAATCTTACAGGAATTTTGTCTTGAATCTTAACTGTAGAATTGAAGTCAAATGAGCGTAAAACATCACTTCTGACGATATAAGTGAATGCTGTGAACATTCCAAAAAATAAAATACCCAAAATAATAAACGCTTTTCTATAATTGGGTGGAAAAGAGGAAATGAGCTCTTTTTTAATATGATGGACAGCCTTTTTCATATGGGTTTTAATCTTATCAAAAACAGTTGGATAAGTACATTTGACAAAATTATAAAAAAAGCCTATAGTTTGACAAATGACTTATATTTTGTTAGAATTAACATATGTTTTTGAGGCTAATAGGTCTCAAAACAAGCACATTTACAAGGTATACAGGAAAGTATATTTAGAACGCTGAAAAAAGAGTGTTAAATTAGCACTTTTCTTCCGGCGTTCTGGTGTACTTTAGAAGACTCAAGAATACCGAGAAACTCTGGAGAAACAAATTGATAGTGGTCAATACTTGGAAGAAGTCCTTAGCCGTGACGGCGATTCTAACCGCCGCCCCTTTGACTGCCGTTCTTATTGCAGTCTACGGTTTTGGACTCGGTGAGTCAAATACAAAAGCTCAGGCCCAGTCTGACTGGACCAAAGCTCATTGCCCCACCAACGCGGTGGTAATGGCCGGCCTAGCGCCGGGCACCAAGCCATCCAACTGGACCCGCTTTGAGGAGACTCACAGCAACGTTCCCGTTTGGTTATTCAAGTCCGTTGACGATCAGGGAAATCTGACGCCGACTGAGCCCACACGTTTCCGGATCCCATTCGGAGTATTCGAATACGCCTATCACTCGGCCCCGCCGACCCTTGCGGATGGTCTTTCCGTAAACAGCGGTATCATAGCCTCACAAGGTACGTGGTACTGCCTAAAGACCCAGTGACTTAGTCACTGGACAACCAACAGAGACAGGCGCGGGGAGTGAGAGTACCCGTCTTTTTTTAAAAGAGCTTGAAAGCTATACTTTCACAATCAAATTTGCTTTGGTTGATGAGGTTATTTCATTCACGTTTCGGTTGGAAATTTCCAACACCCTGTATACCTTTATCTTTAACATAATTTATCTCCAGTATTTGTTTACTTCAAAAGACCATTCCACTATAATTGTGAAAGTTATAGGGCTGTAGTTTAGTTTGAGCAAAGCGAAAACCAAGCTTGCTTATTTGCGAAGCAAGAAGCTATGCTTACCGGTAGAATATATCTACCAAACTACAAACTTATGAAACTTACCGAAGGGCTGTAGTTTACCGGTAGAATAGAGGTCTCCAAAACCTTTGAAGATGGTTCGATTCCATCCAGCCCTGCAGGGTTCAGAATTTATTATGAGTAAGAAAATCAAGAAAAAAGGATCAGGAAAAGTTTTGGTTCTTGAAATCATCATTTTATTTGACGCGATTCTTTTCGTTTTTCTTAACCGCGCAGTATTGTTCCCGCAAAAACCATCCCCTGAGACTCCTTTATTAAGTCCTGTCGTGAAGTTGTACCAAAGCAAGGACATATTCTCGCAAATTGAACTGAAAAAACAGCAAGTCGACCCAAATATCACAAAAGATATCTATAAGAATAATGATTTTATTAATCCTGTTAAGGAAAATTATTTTCCAGATAACGCGAGAGCCGAGATGAATGTGCCGCAAGATCAATTAGTTCCAATGAAATGTTTGCCAGAACAAATTTATCTAGAGAGGAAAGGAAAGTTTGCAATTTTACCGGCTAACACAGGTAATTTTGAATCTTTTACACCAATAGATACAGAACTTCTAAAGTTGGTCGACACTTTGATTTCTCAGGTAAAGAGCGGATATACTTTGG
This sequence comes from uncultured Gammaproteobacteria bacterium, assembly GCA_964511965.1. GTDB lineage: Bacteria > Patescibacteriota > Microgenomatia > Levybacterales > GWA1-39-11 > JAUSNA01. The sequence continues at coordinate 575 of CAZEGF010000025.1, read as the reverse complement.
CTCAATTTTTTGCCTGCAAGACTGAAGATGGAAGGTACATAGTGAAATACAACGCAATTGCGACAGATAGAGTTGCCTACGGCTTCGCAAGTGAAACAAATCCTACTGCTTTTTTCACTCAAATAACTCCTGATGGACAGATAAGAGATGCTGCATACATTTCTTCAGATAAAGCATTTTGTAGAAGGCCAATAGAACTTACAAAGAGTAATCTTTTATATTTTGAATGTGATTTTCATGCTTCTCCATCCGGTACTGGACGGGTAACACAAGCAGATTTGTATAGGATAGATCTGGACGCAGCAAGATATACTAGAGTTACTTCCTGCATGTATCAAGCATCCGGCAACTTCTGTTGGTAATAGTAGTTAACATCAAATTTGCTCAAGCCCTGTAGCTTTTCACACTTCCTTACCCATCTATTACACATTCCACTTAATAAGTACGTAATTACAAAGGTATTATTTGTATAGAAATTATTAATATGGATCAAGAAGTAACAGAAGAAGAAATCACAACAACAGAAGTATCTGCTCCACAGCAGGTTGTGCGTACAACAAAACAAACAGCAACAC
>CAZEGF010000024.1:0-9860 GCA_964511965.1 uncultured Gammaproteobacteria bacterium | reverse complement strand
GGCAAAATCAGTGAGCGATCAAGAATTTAGCAATTGGGTCATGACAATAAAAAAATCCCAAAATAGGCTTGACTTAGATCAATATGAAAAATTGGCAATTCCATCAGAGAACACTCCTCCACTGTATTATTCATCAACAGAGCCAGATTTATATAATAAAGTTATACAAAAATATATGAGCACAATGAAGCATTAATATGGAAATGATATTTGGTAGATTAACACTTTCATCTCTCCCGCATGAATGGTTTACGATTGGAGGAACGATTGCAATGACTCTCATGCTTTTGGGGGTTGTGGTTTTTATTACAAAGTTAAAGCGGTGGAAATGGTTGTGGAACGATTGGTTTACGTCAACCGATCCTAAAAAAATCGGAATAATGTATATGATTATGGCCGCTCTTATGCTGGTTCGTGGAGCTATGGACGCCGGCATGATATGGCTCCAGCAAATTATGTCCGTCGGTTCTTCTCAGGGATATTTAACGGCTGACCACTTCCAACAAATTTTTACAGCCCACGGAGTAATCATGGTCTTTTTTGTAACGATGGGATTTTTGTTTGGATTGTTAAACTATATTATTCCACTCCAAATTGGAGCACGGGACCTTGCCTCTCCATTTCTAAATACCTTAGGTTTTTGGTTGTATGTTGGCGGGTGCATAATGATTAACTTATTCTTCGTTTTTGGCGGTGAGTTTGCCGCAACGGGATGGTTGGCTATTGCACCACTTTCTGAATTGCAATTCAGTCCAGGAGTTGGGATGGACTTTTGGATTTGGAGTCTTCAAGTGTCCGGTCTTGGGACATTAATTGGTGCAATTAATTTTATTATGACAATAGTCAAAAAAAGAGCGCCAGGAATGACCTTTTCCCGACTGCCACTATTTGTATGGACATCATTATTTAGTATGGCTCTTGTGGTTTCTATCTTTCCTATTTTGACTGCAACAATTACGCTTCTTTCACTCGATCGCGTAATGGGAATGCATTTCTTTACAACCGATGCCGGGGGAAGCGCTATGATGTATACAAATTTAATTTGGATGTGGGGACATCCTGAAGTTTATGTATTGATTCTTCCTTCATTCGGAATTTATTCGGAAGTTGTTTCAACATTTTCTAAAAAAAGATTGTCTGGTTACACTTCAATGGTTCTTGCAGGGTTTGGAGTCGCATCAATAGCAATTGTCGTATGGCTGCACCACTTCTTTACCATGGGGTCCGGAGCAAATGTAAATGCTTTTTTTGGAATCATGACAAGTCTTATTGCAATTCCTGCCGGAGTACAGATTTTAAATTGGATTTCTACAATGTATAAAGGAAAAATTAGAGTTGCTTCTCCTTTCCTTTGGTTTTTTGGTTTTTTGGCGACATTTACTGTTGGGGGAATGGCTGGTGTAATTTTGGCTATGCCTCCTGCAGATTTTCAACTTCACAATAGTTTGTTTTTAGTAGCCCACTTTCACACCATGATAATTGGAGGTGCTCTTTTTGGAATCTTTGCAGGAATTACTTTTTGGTTCCCAAAAGTGACCGGATTTACTCTTAATGAAAAGCTTGGTAGATATGCGTTCTGGTGTTGGCTCATTGGATTCTTAATGTCCTTTGTCCCTTTGTATATATTAGGTCTCATGGGTGCAACGCGAAGACTTGAGCATTATGATGCTGCCGGATGGCAAGTGTTATTTATAATTGCCGGACTTGGATTTTTGGTACTTATGGCAGGAGCTCTTATACAGGTTGTGCAGATCGTAGTTTCTGTAAGACAGAGAAAGCAAAATAAAGATGTTACTGGAGATCCTTGGGATGGGCGAAATCTTGAGTGGTCAACATCCTCTCCACCACCCTTTTATAATTTTGCAATTGTTCCAGAAGTGACATCACGAGATGCGTGGTGGGAAATGAAGAAAAATGGGTTACACCATAAAAAAAATGAATATAAGGAAATAGAAATGCCAAAAAATACGGGGCTTGGAATTTACACTGCTATTTTTGTGTTTCTTTTCGGATTTGGTATGGTGTGGCATATCTTTTGGCTTTGCATTTTGTGCGTTGTCGGTGGTGTTGTTTGTGTAATATTAAGAACTTTTGACGACCACACGGAATATGTTGTAACGGTATCACAAATTAAGGCAATTGAGGAAGGGAGGCATTATGGAGCATAAACATGACGACAGTGCTGTATTTGGGTTTTGGATTTATCTGATGACTGACCTTTTGATGTTTGCCGTTCTTTTTGCAGTCTATGCTGTCCTTCGTGATAGTACATTTGGTGGAATTACGATCAAAGCAATATTTAACCCCCCTTTCGTTTTAGCAGAAACATTTATTCTTCTAACAAGTAGTTTTATTTGTGGATTGGCGATGATGGCAGCACATGCTGGAAACATACGAAAAACAGTTACGTTACTATCAATAACAATATTTTTAGGAATCACTTTTGTGGCAATGGAATTATATGAATTTGCGCATCTTATTTCCGAAGGTAGTGATTGGACAAAAAGCGCGTTTCTTTCATCTTTCTTTGCTCTCACCGGTACACACGGACTGCATATAATAATTGGGTGTATTTGGATTGCTATAATTTTATTTTTTATAAAAAAGAGGGGCTTATCTCCCACAAATCTGCAAAAAATTACAATGGCAGGACTATTTTGGCATTTTCTTGATATTGTCTGGATATTTATATTTACTATTGTGTATTTGATGGGAGGGATATCATGAGTACTCATAAAAAAGAAGGAACTATTGGATCTTATATAGTTGGGTTTACTCTGTCTGCACTTCTTACACTTTCCTCGTATTTAGTGGTAACGCAGAATTTAATTCCTAAAGATATTACAGTTGGCGTTATTATCTTTTTAGCTCTTTTACAATTTATTGTACAGTCAATATATTTCTTACACTTAGATAAAGAAAATGGACCTCGATGGAATTTAAGCGTTTTTCTCTCCGCTCTTTCATTGGTTGCTCTAATTGTAATCGGATCTATTTGGATCATGACCCATCTTAATTACAACATGATGCCAAACAACATAATTCAAAATTACATTCAGTCAGACGAAGGGATTTCAAAATAACTTGAAAAATTATTACCTCCTCACAAAACCCGGCATAATCCGTGGAAATCTCATAAGTGCTTTGGCGGGTTTTTTATTTGCTTCCCGGGGACTAATAAACATTTATAGTCTTTTTGAAATGGTGATAGGACTGTCTTTAGTAATTGCTTCAGGATGTGTTTTTAATAATTTCATAGACCGTAATATTGATAGACAGATGGATAGAACAAAAAAAAGGGCATTTGCCGCCAAGACAATTTCTATTAGAAATGGACTTTTTTTTGGTGCAGCTCTTGGATTTATTGGGATTGTAGTTTTACTATCAATAAATTTACTCACCGCAGTAACTGGAGCTTTAGGGTTCTTCTTTTACGTGGTCGTATATGGTGTCTGGAAAAGAAGATCGGAATACGGAACTTTAGTTGGAAGTATCTCCGGTGCAATTCCTCCAGTTGTTGGATATGTTGCAGTGACAAATAGAATTGATATACCTGCGTGTCTTTTATTTTTAGTGTTGGTTGTTTGGCAGATGCCCCACTTCTACTCTATAGCAATTTATAGGATGAATGATTATAAAAATGCAGGCATTCCCGTACTGCCTATTGTAAGAGGGATTAAAAACACAAAAATACAAATTCTTTTTTATATTTGTGGATTTATCGTTATTTCCTCATTATTCACTTTTTTTGGTTACTCGGGATATATGTATCTGATAACAATTTCTATAATTAGTCTAGTGTGGCTATATATTGGAGTTAAGGGATTTAATGCTAAAGATGAAATTGCTTGGGCGAAAAAAATGTTTGGATTTTCACTTTTGAATTTATTGGTGTTTTGTATTATGCTATCTCTAGATTCTTTTTTACATTTCTAATATGGCAATAATTCTGCACGTTATAATCGCACTCGTAAGTATAGTGTATACCGGCTACACATTACTTCATCCATCAAAAGCAAAACTTAATATTTCTTATGGACTTGTTGGTCTCACATTATTAACAGGAACTGGGCTTGTAATTGCAAACCCATCTCATATGGTGTCAGCATGTTTTACCGGAATTGTCTATCTTTCCTTTATGGCTTTGGGCCTTGTTACCGCTCACAAAAAATTCGTCAAAAACGAAAATATTGAAGGTTAATTCAAAAAAAGTTAGTTAGGAAGTGTGACTTTCTCTTCAATTTCATCTCCCCAAGGAGACATGAGTTGAAAATAATTTCCATCGGGATCTGCAAGTGTAGCTATTTCCATCCCACCCATTTCATATGGTTCTTTTATGACTTTAACCCCTTCAATTTTTGATATTCTACTAAATTCCTCTTCTACCTCGGTTGTTTCTAAATTAAACATCACGCGTCCTCCTTCTTTTGACGCACCATTCATTTCAGAATGCTGCCCAACTGAAAAGAAGCTGCTACCCACTTGCCATCCAGCCCATCCACCCTCGGTCATATCTGGAGTCCGGCCAAAAACTTCCTCATAAAATTTAACCATGACTTTTGGTTGCATAGTCCCAAGCATTACCGAATTAAGATTTAACATGATTACAGTATAAATAATAATGAAAAAATATCAATCGTCCTTTCTGCATCAAATTCCGTAGGAGATAAAATAAAACAAAACCCCGGAAACTATCGAAAATGTCCAGAAGACAATGAACAACCAAGTAAGAGTTTTGTGTTCAAAAAAGAAATTAATAGAATTACTGTATTTTTTCCATGCAATAATAAAAAAGACAAAGAGAGATAAAAACATGATTAATGACAAAATCCCATGTATTATTGCAAGAAGTATTAAATAAATAGGTTCAGCATTAGCTGCTTTTGCATGAGTTGGAACGCGCATTGCCATATAAGAAATATTAAAAATCGATTCATAGATGAGTGCAGGTATGGCAATTTTTTTGGAAATTTATTATTTTTGTACCCCTGGTACAAAGTGTAATATACAGCCGCAGATACTATTAGTTCGGTAAAAAGTGTAATTGTGCTAAAAAGTGGACCATGCATTTATTAATAGTAGCATTATTTATGCGAGACTTTTTATTCTGTTTTTGATAACCTTTTCAATAATATCCCAAGGGATTGGTTTGGTAAGACTAAATTGCAATGTCCCCTTGCCAGTCTTGTAGGGTTTTAATTCAGTTTCCAATGCCTCAATTCCAGATGGGGTTGGATAAAAGCCGATATGATCTTTCCACCCTGCAAAATAAACAAGCGGTTTATTATTCAATTTGTATCCAGGCATTCCATAGCTCATGCTCTCGTTGGTGTCTGGAACTAGGTTTTTGATCATTGCTCTTAATTTTGTAAGCTCCTCTTTTGTTCTGTCTGGAAGTGAATTGATGTACTCGTCAACTGTATCGTATTTTTGCATCTTGATTAATTACCGTTATAAGCCTTTTCAAGATCTGCGATGATAATTTTTTTCTGTGTTAACATACACTGCATTACTCTCCCTGCTTTTTCTTGGTCCGGATCTGACATCAGCTCATTAAGTCTCCGTGGAATTACTTGCCAGGAAAGTCCAAATTTATCTTTTAACCAACCGCACTGGGATTCTTCACCACCGTCAGCAATAAGCGCATTCCAATAATAGTCAACTTCTTCCTGATCAATGCAATCGATAGTAAATGAAACTGATTCATTAAATTTAAATTCGGGACCGGCTCCCATCAACGTAAATTTAAGACCAAATAGTTCAATGTCAATTATCTCAATACTTCCCGATGGGGTGTTATCAAAAGTTTCGGGGCTCATTATTTTAGATTCCTTAAAAACGCTCGTATAAAATTTTGCGGCTTCACTCGCTTTTCCTTTATCAAGCCATAAAAATGGTGAGATTTTTTGAGTCATATTATTAATTACTTTCTACATACTTCTTGAAATTATCAAGAATTGCTTGCCATCCCTACCTTTGCATTTCTATTGAATTTTCATTTTCAGGATCAAAACTTTGTGTAATTTTAACTCCTTCAGGAGTTTGTTCAAAGCCTATTTTTACATGACGGGCATTTGGATCATTGGCTTCTTTGGACATATCATACTCAATGGTCTTGTGGTCCACAACGTTTGTATAAACTCCGCCAAAATCAAAACCATTTTTGGTCCCTTTTTCTTGCATGCGTGTTTTAAAAGATCCACCGGTTCTTAAATCGTTTTCAGAAGTTGGTGCTTCCCATGTATCTGATGCAAATGCCCACCCTTTTATGTGTTGTGGATCATTCCAATATTGCCAGACTTTTTCAATCGGAGCATTAATAGTAGATTGAATTGTGATTATGTTATTTTCCATTTCTTTAGTCTACCAAATTTTTTACTTTAATTTTTATTAAATTAAAGATAATTTCTTATAATTCATGTAAATTATCTGTATTAACCGTGTAAATATGCATAGGAGTATAATTCACATCATATGGTTGAGGTTGGAAATATAAGAATGTCTAGAAGAAAACTTGGAGCAACGGTTGTTGCTTCCGGGATTGCTGCTGTTATTGGTGAGGGTCCTTCAATAAAAAAAGATAGCAATTCGTCGGTAGTTGAGGACAGTAATATTGAAAAAATTGACTCTCCTATTTATGGTGTTGAGCCACCACTACAAGACGCATTGATATATGAAGAGCCACTCTTTCCGGATACGCCATTTGTGATTAAACCAAAACACACAACACTTTCTGAAGAAAATCAAAACGAGGGGCACGATGGGTGGAGAGTTGAAAGACCGGACACAGCAGGAAGCGCTTTATTTACTGGTCCCTACTCTGTCTTGCCCGGTGAAAAAATAGATTTTTTTGGCGCAAATAATTCCGGATCATACGATTTAAATCTTTATAGACTTGGTTGGTATGGAGGAAAAGGTGGGAGACTTATGTACTCCCAAGAAGGGATAACGGCGCCTAGTATTTCAAAAAAAGTAGATCCAAAAACAAGAACAACAATGGCTGCATGGGGCCCGTCCCACGCGCTCACAATACCTGATGATTGGAGGTCTGGAATGTATATGGCGGTTGCAACCGGAAAGAATGGCAGTAAGACTATTTCCCCATTTTGGGTTCGCTCACATGAAAGAACCGCCCCAATTCTGACAAGCGCCGGACTATTAACATATAACGCGTACAGCAATGTTGTTGGTCTGAGTTTGTATGGGGGTGCTACATCCGTATCCCTTGACAGACCCCTAACAACCACTGGAGGAGTTGAGGAAACTATGCCATTAGACATAGCATTCCTTCGTTTTTTGGAAAGAAGTGGGTTTGATTCTGATTATATGGTAGATGTTGATAGTCAGGACACAGAGGACATTTATGACAGGAGAAAATTAATTGTTATGTCTGGTCATCACGAATATTATACGGATCGTATGCGTCAAAGGTTGCATGATGCTACAAATAATGGGATAAACGTCGCGCTTATGGGATCAAATGCTTTGTATTGGAGAATAAGACTTGAAGATAGCGAAAACGGGAAAAATAGAATTGTTGTTTGTTACAGAAATGGTGGAGACCCCAACAAGGAAAATCCCACAGGTCTCTTTAGAGATTTAGGAAATCATGAAGCCCAGTTTTTTGGAGCTGCTTATGATCATGTTATAGATAGATATGCTGTTGATGATTGGGTTGTAGCAAATCCAGATCACTGGGTATTTAAGGGAACGGGCATGCAACAGGGAGATACTATTAAGAAGGCAATAGGTGCAGAGTATGACATTATATTTGATGGAATAAAGGCTGGAAAGAATAGAGAAATTCTAGCTGAATCTTTAGTTAGTAAAGGACCAAAACAAGGACATAGTTATAGTCTTTTGGTTGAGCGCGAATCAGGAGCAAAAGTATTTTCAACAGGGTCACTTGACTGGGGTTACACGCTTGATGAATTTAGAAAAGGTTGGTCGCGTGCGTATCAAATTCCAGTTGACTCACGCGCACAACAAATAGCTACAAATGTTTTGAAAAGATTATCTTGATAAAGGTTGGAGGAGACTTACTCTATTATCTTCAGAGTCCTGAATTGATGTGTATTGTCCAACCCCTGGAATATCATGTGGACCGCTAAGGACTTTGCCCCCTGCAGCTTTTACTGCTTCCATTGCCTCTTTCATATCCTCAACTTTAATGGTAACCAGCGGATATTTACTGTTTTCCTCCGATGACTCAAAAAATCCACCGTTAATTTCTCCCGGTTTTGTAGATTGCATATTCTCGGTCTCTGTAGTTCCCGCAAGAATGTAGTTTGCCATACTCTCTCCCATTGATGTCATATCCCATCCAAAAACTTTAGAATAAAATTCAATTACTCTTTTAGAATCTTTAAATGGCATTTCAAAATGTACAACCGGAGATTTCTTCATGCTGTTATTATAGCACGAGGTTTTTGTGGGAAATTTTAGCCGGTAACTTTATCTCTTTTGCGGCCGGAAAAACCACGCTTTTTGTAAAGAGCAGCAAGTCTTTCAAATTTTGCCGCCAGTCTCTTTTTTGTTTTTGGTGAGTGAACGCGTCCCCGCTTTCCAACACCTGTAGGTCTTTTTGCCATGAAAGATATTATATACCCTCAAGGTCAAAAAATGAAGAGGCACAAAAGATCAAGCAATCTCTTGTTGTGAAGGAGTATAATAATAAAAGTTTGAAAGTAAAAGATATTTTCAAAAAGAAGTTTGTCAGTACTACTCCTAACGCCACTTTAAATGACGCAGCTAAGTTAATCTTCGGTGAGCATCACAAAGGACTTCCTGTAGTTGAAGGCAAATATAAAAAATTAGTTGGATTTATATCTGAGCAGGATATTACTTCTGAAATGTTCCCAAGTATATCAGATCTTATGGAAGACTATGTTCACGAGAGAGATTTTGAGGCTATGGAAATGAAAATTAAACCTGTTCTTCAGAAAAAAGTAAAGGACATCATGAGTAAAAGAGTCACATATATACATCTTGAGGATCCAATTTTGAAGGCTGAATCGATCATGAAAGTAAAAGGTGTTGGAAGACTTCCTGTGGTTGATGACAAAAAGCACGTAATAGGAATAATTAGTAAGGGGGATATCTTCCGTGCCCTCGTAAGTCCCAAAGTTAGAGGATTTAAATAAATAACTACAACTGAAAGTTTTGTTTTTTTAGTATTTTCATCCACCCCACTATAAGAGGAAGGAAAAAGGTTGTGAAATAATATATATAAACATCCAATTTATAATAACCGTCAATTGGTTTTAATAATTTTACTAATAAAAAATAATCACAAACGATAGCAATTAAAGTCCAAACGAGACCAATTGCAACAAAATATTTTAACGAACTGTTTTGGATTTTTTTAAGCAAAATCCACAAGGTAATAGCAATTCCAATGGGCATAATAACCCACCCTATCAAATTGTTGGGAACGAAAAAGAAAAGAACTATTCCTAAGATGTATCCAATCAGCCAAATCGTAAATCCCCAAACAATAAAATTTATAAAGTTATTTTTAGACATTCTGTTATTTTAATTTACTAAACAAAATCAAATAATGCTGTGATTCAGATCAACTAAATTTTTTTGGTATACTCTCACTATGACACAGGTTAAGAATGGGGATAGATGTAAGGTTGTTGCTGGTATGCATGCTGGAAAGTCTGGTGTTGTTGAAGATTTAAAAACTAGTAAAACCGGAGCGGTGACATTAACAGTTAGAGAGGCAAATGGAGAACGGCTCAAGACACTTGAAAAAAATGTAGAAATTATAAAATAGAGCTTTTTTTATTAAAACCCTTTACTATAAGCCAGATTCCAAGAGAAAATTCGAATAGAGCAACAAGGACAGCTGACAA
>CAZEGF010000023.1:0-164724 GCA_964511965.1 uncultured Gammaproteobacteria bacterium | reverse complement strand
ATGTCAGAATCTCTAAATTTTGATCGTATCCAATTATAAAAAAAGTGTAAAGATACAGTATAATGACTCCCAGCTCTAATAATATTTATTCCTTCAAATACTTCCTTTTTTTTAGCGTTTGGGTACCCTGAAGCAAACCAGGTAATTGTGTGACCCTTTTTCTGCCAATATCGTACGTGATGAAGTAATGATATTTCAGCACCACCCGCTAATGGATGTTTTGGATCCCTCCAATTCAAAACTAATATATTCATTTATTAATTTTTTTACTCTTTTTCCTTTTTTTTCTCAATGATGCAACAGTGTTACTCCAATTTTTTCTATTACTTCTTTTATAAAACTTAATTATTCTAACACGATAAAATATTGCTGCGGTATCCCAAAGCATGAGAAAAATTATTTTCCAAAGATTTTTAGAGGTTATTGAATTAACACCACGGAATTTAAGCTTTATCGGTGCTTCATAAATCCGAGTATAACCTAATGCGTAAGATAATGCTAAAATCTCAACATCGAAAGCAAATTTTTTAGCTAATAATCTTGGAAACACATCACGTGCTACTCTTCTTCTATAAAATTTTATACCGACTTGCGTATCTCTAACTTTAAATCCAAACAAAATACGCGTAAACGTTCTATAACCCCATGAAAGAATTTTTCGTTCTGTAGGATAATTTACTTGAGAAACCGGATGTAATTTAGAGCCCACAATAATATCCGCATTGTACCAAAGCATATGGTTTATTAGCATTGCTATTCCAGTTGGGTCAATATCCATACCGGCATCTATAAATCCTATTATGTCTCCTTTAGCATTTTGTACACCAAATTTAATTGCTGAACCTTTCCCTTGGTTCCTGTCGAATTTATATATTTTCAATTTTCGTGTCTTAATCTTTTTTAACTGCAGAAAAGTTTTATCCAAATCTCCATCGATAACTACAATTATTTCGTATGGTTGCTTTAGATCATCCAAGCTTTTTTTTAAATTTGTAATATCTCTGAAAATTGTTTTTTCTTGTTTGTAAGCAGGAATAATTAAGGAGATAACCTGTGGACCTTTAGTTTTCATTATTACTTCGGTCTATTCTAACCCAAACATATATTATTTTCCATGCGGAAAGTAATTATTTATTAGCAGAAAGTAATTTAAAAGAAAGCGTAAGTCCAATTAGGACGGTAAAACTAACTACTGAAGAAATTAGAATAATCACAGAAAAACTTGAATGGAAAAAATATATTAATATTGCCTGAAGTATTACACCCGTTAGTAAAATTGGTAATATTTGAGTTTTTTTAAGTGACAAAAAGTAATAAACAAGGACTGAAACAAGGGAATATATTGTTATAAATATTCCAAACATTCCTAAATCACCTGCAATTGTTAAGTATTCCTCTTTTTTTAGGAAAAAGAGTATGGTAAATTTTGGAAACAAAAAGTAAAATCCTGTGACAAATATTGAGATTGCAGCAGTAACAGCTATAGAGGCATAAAGAATATTTTTATAAGGAAGATTACTTTTTACTTTATTAATTATTATAGGAAACATAACGGTTGTTATTGGTGCTGTTATGTAAAATACAACACGCCCAACAAGTGAAAGTCCGGCATAAAATCCTGCATCCCTTTCAGAAAATAAATGTTTTACCAATAGTATATCCGTATTTATAAATGAATTTAAACAAAAAATAATTATTGCCGAGGGTATTCCAAAATTAATTAACTCTTTAAAAGAAATATGTGTTTTTTTTGCGGATTTATGAAATAAAATGTGTCTCAAAAAAAATGTTCCAACAAGTATTGGAATTATATAGGATAGCAAATAAGAACCGACTGCTCCCCCCAATCCAAATCCTAAAAGCACTAAAATTACTCCAAATATCAACTTCGTAAATGATGAGATCACACTTAGTGATGGTAATAGTTTAAAAGAAAGTCGTGCCTGAAAAAATGAAAGATTAATAGTAAATATATAAGAAAACATTATAGCCACAGCTGTTAAAGGCAGCAAAACGGCTTCTTTTATATTAAAAAATGATGCCATTGATGGAGCAAATATAGTGAAAAGAATAAATAGAAAGATAGATATTAACGTTAAAATAGTAATTATTTTTAAATATAATGCTTTTACCATTCCTAAATTTCCGTCTGCAAAAAAATTACCAGCTAATGTAACAATTGTCGGCGCTAAAGCCCCGGCAGGGATTGAAAGAAGTGTAATTATAGAAACCAAACTTACAAATGTTCCATAATCTTCGACTAATAAATTACGGCTCATGAAGAAGTTAAAAATAAAACTGAAGAGATTTGCTAGAATTCCACCTGAAATCAACAGAAAAGAACCGGATATGAGAGGGTGTCTCAATATCTCAAATATTTTATTTTTCATGGGAGAATGTATTATAAACTGTAATTGTGTCTTTCATCATTTTTTCTATGGAGAAGTGTTTAGCTTGTTCAAATCCCTTATCAACTAATTCATTTTTTAAACTTTTAGAAACTAAAATTAGTCCAATAGCTTTACTAATCGACTCAGGATCATCCGGATCAACATATATTGCTGCGTCTCCAGCCACTTCTGCCAAACTTCCACGATCAGATGTAATAACAGGACATCCTGATTTCATAGCTTCTAAAACAGGCAATCCAAATCCTTCATCAAATGACGGCATAAGTAATGCTTGTGCTAAGTTGTAGATTTCAACTAACTCATCTGTTGGGACAAATCCTAGTTTTATAAAAAGTGGATTATTGAGAGTTTGGTCCAAAACAATTTTACGGTCACTATTCCATGGGTTCTTTACATCAAAATTCAATTCGCTTAACGCTTTACCAACTATAACCAGTGGGATATTTGTTTTTTTTGCTGACACCACAATATTTGGTAAATTTTTGTTCCAAGTAACATCACCAACGTATAAAACAAATACTTCCGGCAGGCTATATTTTTTTCTTATCTTATTTTCCCATGCTCCTTTTTCCAATCTCTTAAACTCATGATCAACGGCAAGATGTACAGGATATATTTTTTTTTCGGAAATCCCGGTTATTTTGTGTATTTGATCTTTTGAAGCAAATGAATCGGTAATTATTCCATTAACCTGTTTGAGGAGAGCTTTGTTAAGTTTCCATTTAATGTTTCCTTTAATACCAACCGGGAATTGTTTGGCATGAGAAAGCGGGATAACATCGTGTACTGTTACCAAACTCTTGGTTCTTTTTATTAATGGGAGTGTAATGAAAAATGGGTCAAAATAAGGGTAATGAATCAAATCTATTCCCCTTTCCTTTGACGGGTTTGAAGAAAAAATATATGTGTTTGTTTCGTCAAATTTTTGAAGATTATCACGAAGTATTTTTATATATTTGCCTACCCCCCGAACCTTGTGACCACTCGTACTATTTGAATCTATCGGACCAATATCAACAACTATACGCATATATAAACTATAAACAATAAACTTAAAACTGTAAATTCAAATTATGATTTGTTCTTCCAGTAATTTATTAATCCATTTAATTGTTTTCCAACTAAATCAGCATATTGTGTCAATGCTTCATAATTTTCAGGGCTTATGTACTCTAGATCCCTTGATAATAGAAGATGATATTTAGTTTCTTCAAGTGATCCTTTAGCAATATACAAAAACTCAACAATTTCTTTCTTATGCCCGCGCGCATTACCTTCTACAATATTTGTTGGAATTGAAGATACAGATCTTCTAATCTGACTTGTTAATCCAAAACGCTCATCCACAGGGAATAACTTTGATGTTTTATAAACTTCCAAAACAAATTCGTGCGCAATTTGAAAAATTGGAAGGCTTTCAAATCTATTGGGCATTTTGTTTTTAAGTTTTAAGTTTGAAGTTATTTTTATTTACTGTGAAATTTCCAAGCAGATTCAATAATTGTTTTAATGTCTGAATATTGAGGGGTAAATCCTAGCTCATCTTTGATTTTACTAACATCAGCGACCAATTCATTTGCATCCCCAGGTCTTCTCTCCTTCTCAACAATGTTCATTTGTCTCCCGGTTACTTCCTCTATGGTCTTTAAAATCTGACTATTTGAAAGACCCTGTCCGGTTCCAACATTATAAATAGATCCTGTTGGGTTCTCAAATAATTTTTCCAATGCCAAAACGTGTGCTTCTACAAGATCTAGAACATGAATATAGTCTCTAACGCATGTACCGTCAGGGGTTTGGTAATCTCGACCAAAAAGCTCAAATGGTTCATTGTGTATTAAGGCAGTTATCGCACGAGGGATGATATGCGTCTCGGGTTTATGATTTTCACCGTACTTACCATCAAGTGAAGCTCCACAAGCGTTGAAGTAACGAAGAGCTGTATATGATACACCATGAATTTTTTGGTACCAGGCAAGAATTTGCTCAACCATGAGCTTACTTTGTCCATAAGGATTTGTCGGATTTTTTGGATGATCTTCAGGAATCGGTAAAATTGTTGGATTGCCATAAACCCCTGCGGTTGATGAAAAAATTATATTTTTAACATTATGGTTTTTCATTTCTTCAAGAAGAATGAGGGTATCGTACACATTATCTTCGAAATAGATGAATGGGTCTTTCATGGACTCTGCCATTGAAATGAATGCAGCAAAGTGAATAACGCCATCTATCCGAGTATTTTCAAAAATTGATTTAAGTATTTGTCTATCTCCTACACTTCCTTCGACAAAATTAACATTCTCAGGCAATTCCGGTCTATCATTTCGTGAAAGATTGTCAATGGCAACAACGGTATATCCACGCTCTACGAGTTTTCTCACCATAAAGCCACCAATATAGCCTGCTCCACCTGTTACTAAGATTGTTTTATCATTCATATTTATTTTGTAAGTATAAAATATAGGAAACCGGGAATCGTAGTGCTGACATTATAGCAAAAACCAACCCCTGCCAAGAATCATAAAATCCCTTATGTCTTCCATAGGCTGTTAACATCCAATGAGCAGGTTTTGCCAGTAAATAAGCGAATCCATAATAAATACGTAACAAAAAATTCTTCTTTTTTAGATCATCATTGATTTGTGATGCTAGAAGATGATTGTATCGCATCCATTTTGTTACATAAAAACTGAAATTTTTGTAGGGATAATGAAGCAATGCTTCTTTAAGATAACCAATTTTTCCCTCAATGACAGCTTGTTCATGAACGTCCTTTTGAGGTAATTTCCCCTTCCCATTACGGTACAATCTGACCGTATAATCAGGATATTGACCACCTTTCATAAGAAATCGTCCTAAAAAATAATTTTTTCTTGGCATCCAATATCCGTTTTCTTCAGGGTCACTTTTGAGAATATGCTTTATCTCTAATGCAAGTCCGTCAGATACAACCTCATCCGCATCAAGCTGAAGAATCCAATCGCACGATGCTTTGTCAATTGCCTTCTGCTTATTTATGTGGAAATTTGGAGGATTTGTTGTAATAATAACTTTTGCACTGTAGGATTTAGCGATTTCGACAGTTTTATCTTTTGAAGTTCCATCAACAATTACTATCTCGTCAGCTAAATCTTTTACAGAAGCAAGGCACCGGTCCAGATTCTCTTCCTCGTTGTATGTGGCAAGAACTACAGAAAGTTTTTTCATATATCTATTATATCAACGAGATATAACTATTGCGCCGGTTGTACCATCAAGGTATTTACCTTCGTACAATTTTTGAGCTCCCACAGGCACTTCTTGAGGATTTAAAACATAAAGTGTATTTGTATTTTTTTCGTTATTCCAATCAACCGTTCTAAATTCATATTTTCCAAAGAAATGAGTAGCATCATACCCTCCGGATTTTGTCCCACCTTGTTTTTGATAAAGTGAAGGATCGTATTTGCTGTAATAAAGAAATATCATGTACGACTGGAACATATTGTCTTTATTTGAAACAATAATTTTTTGGTATTTATCCTGATTTGTAATTACGTACCCCAAAGCCTTCCCGTATGCATATTGAAAAGATTTTGATTGTTCTTTCGGGAATGTAACAAAATAGTTCGTTAAAAATGATTGTAATGAAAAGATGAAAAAGATACCAATTACAACCCCCAGAACAAGTCTAAATTTATAAAACTTATAAATAATTACTGTCAAACCCAAAGCAGTAAATATCTCCCACGCAGGCAAGATGTTATAAGAACGCATCGCGTGAGGTGTTTGCGTCGCTATTGAAGCCGGTAAAGCACCTACAAGAAACCAAATAATAAGAAATAATTTGGATTTATTAGTTAATTTATTTGTTTTTACGAGCGCAAAAATGCCAATGAGAATAAATATAATCTGCCACGGATATAATAAACCTTCATGAGGAGCCTTAAATATTCCATTAGAATTATTAAAGAATAACCATTGCGGATTAAAGTGATCGATGTACCCCTGGAAAAGAACAACGAGAGGGAAAAGTCGTTGATTGTAAATAATTGACCCTAAAACGTCGTGATTGGCAACTGCTTTATTCCGTAATAAAACACGCTCCTTAAATAGTTGTTCGTGTGCACTTGGGGAAAAAGTACTTGTGCCTCTAAATCTTATGAGAGCCTCCGGTGAAAAAACAGACCACACGATAGGAATTGCTAATATAAATACGCTTATTGTTATAAGTTTTGATTTGTTATCAGAAAATACGATTTTTAATAGTTGTTTTCTATAAATTACAACTAAAGCTAGAACAAAGAGCGGAACCAGAACCTGTCCGGAGTAATAACTCACCAACGCAAGTGCAAAAAATAACACAGAGACTAATAGAAGTTTTTTATTTTCTAACCCTTTAAGAAAAAACAAAACTGCAAAAACAAAAAAAGAAAGACACGCGTTAGATTCGTGACCAATTCGGGATATATAAATATGCCAAGGACTTGTTGCTAGAATCAACGCAGATATTAAAGCTAAACGATCACCAAATTCAGAAGGTTTTTTAACTAATCGTCTTACTATTCCAAATACTGCCCAAACAGTTAAAATACTCAATATTACAGCTGGGAGCCTAACGGCTATGACATTAAGTCCTAAGACCGAAACAAAAGGAGCAACAAGTAGAAGATAGGTAGATCGGCGGTAGTCATCATAACCCCTTTGGGAAATTAATGGAAATGTACCAAACTCATCACCACCGGTTTTAATTACAGAATATGCATTGTATCCAATTGATGACTCATCAAGAGAGGCAGACGGGGGAACAGCGTTAAGATTCCAAAGACGCAGGACCGCTGCAATAAGAATAACAGCAATTAAAAATTTATTTAAGTGTTTTGTAATCATGAAAATTTCTTTAATATTTTAAGTATTCCCATTTTTGGTACACTCTTATTCGGAGAGGCTTCGCTTCCTCCAATTTCAACAAAATTACCTTTATTTTTTATATACCATTTATAATTTTCAATGAAAGTATCTGCATTGGTTTTTTTGGGTTTCCAAGAAAGCTTTGATTTTATTTTTGTGGTGTCAGCATATATAGAACGTCCCATCATCGTATATTGGTAAACTCCAAGAGGTGAATAATTTATTTTATCTAAAATTGAAAGCGCAATAAGAGCCGGACCCCAAGGAAGAGAAACTATTTTTGATTTACTCCCGGCAAATTCAATTACTCTTTGGTATAGCGCCCGAAGTGTTAGCACTTCATCCGCTCCGATAACGTAGACATCAAAACCCGTAACAGTTGATGCTTTTGTCATTGCTTGTATAACATCTTCTACATCAACAAATTGATATTTATTGTATCCTCCTCCTAAAACGTATACTTTTTTATTTTCAGAAATAAATTCGTACAATATAGCTTGAAGTCCCAGTCTCCCAACTCCTGTTATGACAGGACACCTAAACATCTGAATATTAATTTTGTCTTTATATTTTTCAAGAACTTTTTCGGCTTCCGCCTTACTTTTTCCATATACCTCAAGTGGTTTTAATGGAGTTTCTTCAGTAACAGGAAGCTCTACAGGGATACCATAAGTAACATTACTTGATGCAAATATGAAGAACTTAGATTTATTATTGACTGCCGCAGATATCACATTTGACGTTCCGTCAACATTTGTTTGCATCATTAGTTTTGCATCGGCTAGTTTATTTGGCATTTCACCGGCCAAATGATATACCCCTTCAAATGGACCGTATTTTTTAAATAAGTTAATAACGTCTGTCTTGTTAATTATATTCCCCTTTACATAGGTTATTTTCTTTGCTTGTTTTGGGTCGGAATGATGATCTAACTTATCAAAAACAACAATGCTTACATCATTCTTTTTTAGTAAAAACTCAACTAAATTGGTTCCAACAAATCCGGCTCCACCGGTTACCAAAATTTTTTTCATATTATTTTTTTTGATCATACCTTTCTTTGTTTATAAAATAAAAATATGACTCAGGATTACCTGGACCGAATTCAATAATTTCTCCTTTTTTTATCTTTTCATTTACTTTTTCTCTATAGTAACCGACCCCTCTAGTGTGAAACGCAAAAAATTCTAGAGTATTTGTATATACATAAAAAATAATAAATACACCCACAATAATACACCCGGCCAATCTTTTATATATCACAAGATTATATAAGATAAAGGAAATAGCTATAAGAACTACCGGTCTTGTAATTGAAAAATAATAATTTGATAGTTCACCACCATATGTTGCAAAAAACATCCAAGGTATTAAAACCCATATCAAACTGAGGTAAACAATAACTACTTTTTTGCTTTTATATGATTTTATAAAAAGTTGCAGTAAATAGAGTGGAAATAATACGAATCCAATCTGTTTCAAAAAATATACACTATAAATTCCTTCAAATTCTATAAAACCATCTTGCGCAACCTGAAAAAATCTTCTTAAATGGATGCCTAAAAACGTTGTGTTTAAGTAAGAAATTAAGTGAGTACTACTTTTACCAAAAGGAGCCATGATTAAAGGTACTAAAAATAAAGTAATGATCGGTATAGCATAAAGGGTATTTTTTATCATATCTTTATTTCTTGGAAAGAATGGTAAACACAATAAAATTAGTGGGATATAAAATACGGAAGTAAAATGAACGTGCATGGAAAAACCAAATGCTGCTGCTAAGAGTAACATGAAGCGTGAATTCCCGTTTACGATTTTATAAAGACTATAAAAAATAACTAAAGAAACAAGAGCTATGAAATTAACTGGCCATTGAGTCCGGTCAAGTCCAATTATATAAAAAGAAAATGCGTCAAAAAAAATAGCGAGCATCGCAATTTTTTCGTTAAACATATCTTTAATTAAAAAATAAATAAAAAGAAAGGTCAGAATGCTTGTAACCCCTGCTATTAAAACTGAAGCATACGGATCAAGATCTGTTGCAATATAAAATGGCGTAATTATATAGTAATAGTATGGTCCTATATAAAACCCAGTATTTCCTTTTGCCTGCATGCCAACTAGCGGCAACTTATGGTCATATATAATATCTTTCGCAGCCCAGGCATTATCAATCTGATCCCATGTAAAATCGCTTTTAGAATCAGGATAAGAAAATCTCGTAAATATAAGAACAGCAAAAATTACACAAAAAATTATAAAAGTAAGATTTGAAGAAAATATTTTATGTCGAAAAAATAATTTTTTATTTACTTGGGTGCTCATTTCTCGCCAATAGAAATTGCCGGAGTACCATCCGGATAATAAATTGTTTTACTGTTAGTACTTCGGTCCAAAATGTCTGACGGTTTACCAATAAGTAGCAGTTTACCTTGCTCCTTCGTTTCCCTAACCGGTTCAAAAACATAATTATAAAACCCTTTATGAATTTCCCTAAATCCGGCGGTCTTTGTTCCACCCAATGATTGATAATATGATGGATCAACTTTCAGATAAAAAAGGAAAAACATATACGACTGGTCAAGAGGAGATGTGTTTTCAACTACAACTTTGTCATAATTTTTGTGTATTGAATCAACGTATGAAATTACCTGCTTGTATCCGTACAACCAATCTTTCGCATCATAATAATTAAGTTGAACAAAATATTGATTGAGAAAGTAGAAAATATTTAAAATAGTAAAAAGTAAATAGAAAATAGAAAATAGTTTAAAAACAATACTCTTGTATTTACTTTTTTGTTTTAACACAAACAATATAGAGGCAATACATCCTAAAGCAATAAATAATTCCCAGGTTCCTTCAAAATTTAAAGTTCGTACAGCATGTGGCACACCACTTGTTATTGATGCAGGAATTGGTACTAATAGAAAATACGCAAAAAAAGCGTACTTGTATCTCTTGTCAATTTTTAGAAATATCAGAAAGTATATACCAATTAAAAGAAATGGCAATTCAAATAAATACAAAAGTCCCATGAAGGGGGCGTGATGACGGGCAATGTCTCCCGATACAAAGAGCCAATTAAGATCAAAGTGGGAAATGTATCCCGCAACTGTAGCCTTTCCAAATTCAATTCTTCTGTTGTCGAGAATTTTTCCAAGAGTGTTTCCTGATGCATTATCTTGCAATAATTTTTTAGAGGATCTTGATACAAGTTCTTGTGATGAAAAGACACTAACACCTTTTGCTCTCAAAAGTGCGTTGTTATTTGTCAGGATATATAAGGCTAATGGCATAGCAACAACAACCGCAGCAATTATTGAAACGAATACCCACTTTTTAAAGCTTAAAAGTTTTTTAAAAAATATAAGAGATAAAATAATCATAAGAAGTGGAGAGAAAACTCTTTCGCTTTGATACATATGAATATTTAATGCGGCAACCATAAATGAGAGCGGTAACAACATCGGTTTCTTAAGGGCTTTTAAGAACAAAAGGAATGCTAATAGATTTAGCGTCAGACCTACATTTGATTCAAATGCTATGCGTGAAAATTGAATATGCCATGGAGAAATTGCTAAAAACAGAGATGTTACTAACCCAATTGTTGTAGCGTTTACTTCGTGATCAAATAACTTAAGCTTCCGTTCTCCTAATAATTCAAGAACTATAAAATAGATAATGGCAACAGCGGCAACTCCGGCTGTTGCAGAAGGAAGACGAACAGCCCCTTCTGTCAAACCTAAAATAGCTATAAAAGGTATATCAAAATAAGAATAAAGTGCCGGTTTGTAATCATCGTAGGATTGCAAAACTACGGGTAGAAATTTTCTATACTCATCGTGTCCTGTTTTGAGAATTGAATAAGCGTTATAACCTAAAGCAACCTCATCCCAGTTGAGGCTTAGTGGAACTTTACCAATATTGTACGTTCGTAAACTTGCTGCAAGAATCAATATAGAAATTAATAAAAGTATGGGTTTTTTTAGAATTTTCATAGAGTATATGCAACAAGAGCTACATGACCGTTTAATAATTTAAATTCCTTAATTAGATTTGTATTTCCGGGTCTTTCACCTGGAGTTGCTATGTATAGAGCTTTTGTGTCGTGAATTTTGCCAATTTGATCACTAAAATGAAATTTTGAAAAACTTTGGACATGAACGAATCCTAGTGCTTCACGATAGATTGTTCCTTCATTCCTAAATTTTTGAGGAGGATACTGTAAATAAAATAAATAGTAAATATAAGGCCTCCCAAGACTCTCGGTGATATATATATTATCGTACTTGTTTTGAACAGATGAGACATATGCAATTGATTCTTTATAACCATATTGCCATTCTCCTGAATATTCATATGAATAGTGATAGAAATAGTTTTGTGCAAAATAAACTAAGTTAAATAGAACGACAATAAAAAATATTACAGCCATACCTTTTCCCCAATTTTTGTTTTTTAAAGTATTTAGATATTTTAAAAAATAATAAATACCAATGGCTGTTATTATTTGAAATGTAGGAAGAGCCGATTCTATACGAAGCGCATGGGGTGTTTCTCTCGCAAAGCCGGCAGGAATTATACCAACGACCAACCACACAGGAATTATCCACCAATATTTTTCTCTTTTTCTAAATAACAGTAACAGTCCTCCGACAAAAAAGGGTATTTCCCAAATGTAAAGTTGCCCAACATCCTGAATAGAGAATTTCGGATTTCCATCACCCTTTATAAATAAGAATTGAGGAGCCAGATTATCAAGATAATGATGAATATACTCTACTCCGTAAGTAAATCTTCTATTATGTAGAATTTTTGAAATTAAAGAATTGTTATCATTTTTTATTTCCTGGTTTGTTCTATCAATTACCCCAATGTCTGTGAATATATTCACCTCATTAAATCGAAGCTTGGCTTGAGGTGAATTCATAAACAGTAAAAGCGGAAGCAAAAGCATAACCCCCAAAATAAATGAAATAATTGAAATTGTAAAAGGTTTTAATAGTTTTTTATAAAAAGCACCTACTAAAATTAGACCAAGAATTGGAACGACAATTCTTGCACTATTAAATGTGTTCATTGCAAGAACAAATGACAGAACAGAAAGAGGTAAAAAAATCGGTTTTGTTCGTAAAGCTTTTAAAAACAAAAAAACACCAAAAACGATAAAGAAATTCGCTACATTTGCCTCAAAAGCCGCTCGAGATAGCATGATGTGCCAAGGAGAAATTGCCAGCATGAAGGAGGATATGAGGGCTAAATCCTCCTTCTCTTTGCCAAAAATTTCTTTAACCAGGAAATAGGTCAAAAGTACGGTTAATGTCCCGAAGAATGCTGACGGAAAACGCGTAGCAAACTCATTAAGTCCAAATATTTTAATGGGAAAAATATCAAGATAAGCATACACTGGTGGCTTAAAATCACCAAATGATTCAAGATATGTTAGAGGCAATAATTTACCGAACTCATCACGGCCATCAAGTCCTATCGAATATGCATTATATCCCCAAGAAGTCTCATCCCATGTTAAAGAAGGAGCTATACTCCCAAGGAAAATAAACCTCAGTAAAAGTGCAATTAGCACAATCCCAATGAGCAATAAGAACTTTTTTTGCATAGAATCGCTTAATAATACTTTAATATTATTACCCCTCACTTATCCTTGTACCAATATTCGACAGAATTGTAAATAATTGAAGGATTAACAAAAGCCCATTTAGCCTTCTGGAGGGCAGAACTTCCTGAGGCTGTAAGATCAACCAATTGATATCCCCCATCACCTCCGAAAATAGCTTTATGCGGAGTGATTTTAATCGTTGAATTAGCAACGATGACCATACCTATCCTATGACCGCTATCATCAAGTAATCCTTCGGTCTGTAAATAAAGAACAAGAGGCAATGTGTTTTGCTTATTATTGAAGTTGTAATCATAGATAGCAAACTTTTGATTAGGGAATTTTCTCTTAAGAAATGAGACATACTGTTTAGTAGTCAAATTTGTGAAATTTGTACTGTTTGCTATATCTTTCCAAAGAAAAAAAACACTACTTGATACTATAATTGCAAGAGAAGTTATCGCGACATATTTACGCAATTTATATAAATTCCAAATAGACCAACCTATCAAAAGAATTACGAATGGGTGAATAAAAGTAGTATAGTTCTCATACAGAGGGGTTCTTATGTATCTAAGAGCAAATGTCATAATAATGGTTGATACAAAGATAATTATCCATTTCTTATTTAAAGTTTTTTTGTATAAGGAATAAATAAAAGTAAATCCGACAAGCAAAATTTGAGCATAACCAAGAAATATATTTCCCCCAACGATCCTGCTCCAAGATGTTGGAACATATTCAATAATAAATGTTAACCATCTTCTACCAAGTTCATCATAAGATATACGGTTCTGAGATCCAGTAAAGTACGCTAACATATTTTTTGTATTATAAAAATTATTTTGAGCATCGATAAAAAGTACGGGTAACCATGGTACAAATATTCCCATTCCAACGAAGAGTAATTTTTTAGGGCTTATTGATTTTGTCATAAGTACAAAGCATAAGAGTGGTATAACGAGTAGTACCCCTTGAAGATGAATAGAGGATGATAATCCTACTGCAAATCCGGACAGGAAAAGAAAAATATTCCTCTCTTTCTTCAGATATAAGACAACTG
Source organism: uncultured Gammaproteobacteria bacterium (assembly GCA_964511965.1). GTDB lineage: Bacteria > Patescibacteriota > Microgenomatia > Levybacterales > GWA1-39-11 > JAUSNA01. The sequence continues at coordinate 150,737 of CAZEGF010000023.1, read as the reverse complement.
CAATAAGTAATAGAGATGCACACAGAGATGATGGCATCTGATTGGTAAGGTTTGTTGCTTGAAGTACCTGAGAGATAGATACTGCCCCTAATATAGCTACGACGTAAGATAAGCTTTTTCCTCCATAATGTTTTCCAAGTACATATAAAAGATATACCTGAAAAACAGAAAGCATTGATATAAAAACCCATGGGGAGATTACACTGAATGGATTGAGTAATGTTCCAGCCATTACGATCCAAAACCATTCACCACCTGTTTGGAAGGGTCCACCAGAGGCAAAAGGACCCAATAATGGCAGCTGAAAAGTAGAAAGTGCATGCCGTGCAATGACTGCAAACCACGCCTGCTCATATGCAAGACCCCATCTTGTGTCATAACTATAAAATCTAAGGAAAGTGGAAAAAAGAAGAATCAAACACAGAATATAATTAATTCTATTTTTTTTGAAATATTTGCTTATAAAATTATAGGGATTACTTTTATTGGTCATTTTATTTTATAAGTTTAAAGTATTTGTAACCACTTAAGGCCACTCAATTTTAAGGATCACAACTTCATTATTTGAAAATAATGTTTTTGAAAATGTAGCCGATACAGTAGCAATAGGACTTGTTTTCCCAATCACTAGATACTTAATTCCCTCCTCTTTATAAAGTTTTTGAGAACTATCAATATTTAGTGGATCAAGCATTCTTAATACACGTTGATTCCTTGAGGAAACTTTTACTCCATGACTCTCAAGAATTTGTGCACCTGATAAATACATTGGTTGATTTACAAAAAACGAAACATAAGGGCTTGAAGAATCCAATCCAAAAAAATTCCGGTCAATAATTGTAAGCCCTTTATCTTGACTACGTAAATATTCGAAAGCCTCTAGTTGCTTCGGGGTAATAGACTGATATAAGTTACTGGTAAGCCTTTGAATGTTGTGGGTTGTCTCATATATAACTCTAGGAACCGTTAAAGAAATGATAACAATTGTAGTCAAAAAAGTGATTGGTTTTTTAAAAGATGTAACATAATCCATTGAAAGTGCTGTATAGATACTGCCGATAATAAAAACGCTAACTATAAAATTAAAAGTATTGGAACCACCGGATGCTTGTTGAAAGAAAAATCCAAGAACAAAACTTAGCAAAAGTCCGGTTAATAAAAAAATATGGATTTGTAGGGGTATTTGTGAAAGAGATTTTTTAGTTTGAAAAACACCGATTATTTTTGTCCCAAAAAATGAAAAAATTGTTGTAATAAAAAATATTGCTTCAAAAAAATAAGATTTTAAAATTTTATTATCATCAAGAAATATCCTTCGAGAAAGTTCAAGTCTTCCCAAATTGAGATACGGTTGAGAAATGAAATTTTCGAAGGACCAAAATCCGGTAAAATAAAGACCACCGGCATTACTATTTACAGGTAGATACAATAAGAGGGAAACTACTCCTGAAACAATTAATAATTTTAAGGTTTCAATATTTCGTTTGAATAGTTGATAAATACAAAGCACAAATAATCCAGAGATTGCAAAAATACCGATATAAACTTTAAATCCAATGAGAGTACCAAAAACTATACCTACAATTGTTGTGACAAATAACGATCTTTTTTCCTTCAAGAAATAATATAGGAGTGCTGTTCCATTAAAAAACTGGATGATCGCAAATGCTCGTGGAGGATTGCTTAAAAATTTAACTCCATCCTCAAGTGAGCTCATGACGAATGGATTTACACCTTTATTTAGAAATAAAAGAAATAACCAAATTAAATCCCCACCAAAATATAAGAAAAATAAGATCCACAAAGTAAATTTTTCTCTTTTAACAACATAAAGACCAAAAGATAACGCACTTAGCCCAAGCAATATAGACAAAAATAGAGAGGAAACTTGAAATTGAAGAATATTAAGAGGTATTAAAAAAACTCGGGAAATCTCAGCAATAAAAATATTTGATAAATAGTGATAGTTTTTAACAATTGTTCCCGAAAGACCCGGCTCGAAAGGCGGGATATGATTGACTATTTCCTGACTCAGTGATGCAAAATATAAACTGTCACTCGCATCAACACAGCAAAATGAAATACCATGTGAGGTTTGTATTCCCATAAAAAAAGAAGCGATATTTTGAGATAGAACACCTGCTGTGATCAAAAGCAGTGACATAATAATAAATTTATTAAACTTAAATTTAATTGATTGAAATCTGAAATTTTTTAACCAAAAGATGGAAAATACAAGAAGATAAATATATGTCAAAAATCTTAAATTTAGAAATCCTAGAATAAATCCTTGAAGAGCCCAAAATGAAATACCAACTGAAATCGAAAGAGCTATATAAATTATAAAAGGGGCTTTTAATTTTGAGTATTTTAAAACGACACTTCCGGGAATATAGGCAGAAATAAATAATGCAATAAATGAATATATAAAGAAAAAAATAAATTCAGGAGACATCAAGTTAAACATTTTATTTATTCAAGCAACTCATTGTATAGTCATTATTAAAAATACTTTTGATCCGTCAGCCCGATAGACAGTATCTAGTATCTTTACATTTGATGGTAAGTTCTCATTTTTGCAAAACCCGCTATTTACATATAACATTCCTTTCTGCCCCATAAGATTTTTTATGCCCGTTTTTGGGTCTAGCTCAACTCTAAGGGGACATTCTTCTTGAGTAATTTCATAATTTGAAAAGCTAATTCTATCAGTATCGCGAAGAATACTTTTAGCAACTGTTTTTTGCATGGATGCCGGGTCATATTTATTAAAAAATAGTAGAAAAATTGTCGGTGCCGATTCTCTGTTTGTTACTACAACTTTGGAGTAACTATTCTTTAGTCTGTTAATTTTTGATATAAGATCTTGATAACCGTCTTGTCTATACCATGGCCTATATGCATTTTCATGGTAATAAAATAAGTGTAAATAAGTAATAAATTCGTAAAGCAAAACAATAATTAGAATAAGAATTAAAATGAGCTTATTAATTCCTTTTTTACTCAGGTCTTGTAATACTTTTGCAATTCCATAAGCTGATACAATTAGAATTGGAGGAAGCATAAATAGTGTTCTTTGCAAATTGGGTACATCATCGCTGGCAAAACCACTTCCTATTGGACCTAAAAGGATCCATCCAATCAAAAACCACTTAATGTTGCCTTCCGATCTAAAAAGGTAGTAAATACCCATAGCAATAAATATTAAATATACAGGGAAAAGAAGTCCTGATTCCGGAATTTTGAATCTTTCAGGGTAACCATTATCTCGGAATAAATAATTATATGTAAAGTGGCTAAAATAGTTTTGTAAAAAAATATCAGATATAACAATTAATTTATTATGAAATGTACGGGCAACTAAGGGTGGTATATTCCCAACTCCATCTCTTCCTGTGTCTTCAATCAAAATTAATTTAACTAATGGGTTTTTCGTTATACTTAATGTTTGTACTCTTAAAGAAAGCGTTGGAGATAATAAAACAAATAAAACAGGTACTAGAAACAGAACATACAAAGCGATAAATGTTTTTTTGTTTTTTGTGATATGTTTTTTAAACAAAAAATAGGAAATCAAAATAAATAGTGGCAGGAAGGAGAAAGGTGCAATATAAAAAAATAACGATATAAAATAACCAGCAAAAGACAAGAATAATAATTTTTTGTTGTTTGTCCTAATCCATTCAATGAAAAAATAACATCCAAGTATTATAAAAAAGGTAACTAAAGTGGATACACTTGCAGTTCTTGATAAATTAATATGCCAAGGAGTGATTGCTAGTAAAAAGGATGATGCCAAACTCATAAATAAAATTAATCTTTCAGTAATTTTTTTATCCTGCTGAAATGACAGTAAACTTTTAGTTAGAAAAAATATTGCTGGAATGGAAAGCGATCCAAAAAGTGCTGAAGCAAATCTGACCGAAAATATACTTAATCCAAATAACTTAATAAACGGTATTGAAAAATACGCATATCCTGCGGGTGTGTACAAAAAAGATTCGAGAAATAATGGTAGAAAATGACTATTTATATCTCTTCCTGTTACTAAAATTGAGAATGCGTTGTAACCCAAAAACGCTTCATCACGTGAAAACCCATTGGGGAAGGATGATAGAGCAAAAAACCTTAGAATAATTCCCAAAACGAAAAAGCTACTCAACAAGAAAATGACATTGCGAGGAAGTGAGATGTTAATTTTCATGATTGTCAGAACTCTCGGGCCAAAAATATGCGGTTAAAAAAACCATAGTTAAATATCCCATATGGCTATTGTTGAAATACCGAGACAAATACCAGTAAACAATTGTCAATAAACCGTATGTTAAAATCAGCATTCTGACATTGGTATTTTTTCTGAGTAAATACAACATATAACACATAAAAGGTATTACTATAACTATTTGCCAGATAACAAAAGGGTATGAGTCTGAAAGATTTTTGATAAATCCAAGTTGATGTAGTAAAACTCCTAATCCGTATCCTGATATTGGATAACTGTGTGCAGTATTTCCTGACAAATAAAGTACGGTACTATTTAGAAATGCCATTGGGTTCCAAAGGACAAATGGTAGAACTAAAATGAGAAATGTTATGACAAAAGAAAGCAATCTCTTTGCGGTTTTTGAAACGTTTTTAGATAGAAAATATATATATCCTATGTAAAGCGGGAGAATTGGCCAGATAGACTGCTTAACCGCAAAAGCGGAGGCCATAAAAACTCCTGCATATGAATACCGTTTTTTAAATAACAAAACTAATCCTCCAAAGAAAAAAGCGAACATGAATATATCGGATCTTCCCTCCAACGTATATGAAAACATGGCAGGGTTAAATGCCAACAGAGTTACAAACAATAATTTCTTTTCCTTATCTTTTATAAATTTAAAGGCAGTTATGAGCAAAGAAAAATAAAGAAAGTAAAGAGGTATACGACCATCAAAATATCCAAGTGTGTGATTTGCTACAAAATAAAATGGTAGTGAAAAAAGAAGATATAAAGGCATCATTACAAAATGATACAGCGCAGGATTTATCATCGAGTCGGAATAATGCCATGAGGCCATATATGTATTGAAGTAAGTGGCCGCCCAAGGATTTACCCCATGTCTAAAAAATTGAATAGCTGCCTCCAATTGAAGGATTATGTCATGGATTTGAAATACCGGAGCAACTTTATGCCTGACTATTATTGCCGAAACAAAAGCTCCTCCTACTGAAAGAATTAGAATTACCCAAAATAGAATGAATTTATAAGTGTAATATCTTTTCTCTGAAATTTTAATAATATCAACTAAAAAATTAAGGAAAAGACCGAGAAATATCAAACCGAACTGAATGAAATTCGTATCTCCCGGAAAAATTTGATACGTCATTATTACCGGAACTGACAAGCATGCCAAAACAATACTTGAAACTGAAAGCCTTAGATTTTTCATGACACAAACCTATACTTCACTAATGTCCACAACGCTTTAAATCCGTCCCTGAATGTATGTAATTTTTTTCCTTCATCATACCCACGTGGTTTTGTATTAATATCTATTTCAAGAATTTTAAGACCCTTCTTTAAAAATTTTGCCGTGATTTCCGGTTCAAAATCAAAAGTTCTTGATTTAAGCTTAATACCTTCAAACGATTTACGGGAAAAAAGCTTATAGCATGTTTCCATATCTGTAACCCAATTAAAATACAGTATACTTGTCACCAAACTTAGCCATCTGTTACCGAAATAGTGAAGGAAAAATCGGCCTGTTTTTTCTTCTTTCTTTACATTCGGCATTCTCCTCAACCTCGTACCATACACGACATTTGCTTTCCCTTCAAGAATTGGCTTTAACAACCGAGGAATATCATTTGTGTCGTATTCAAGATCTGCGTCTTGAACCATCAGAACATCCCCTTTTGCTTCGTTAAGTCCGGTTTGGACAGCAGCTCCTTTTCCTTTATTCCTCTCGTGTTGGATAAATCTTAATCCTTTAATTTTGTTTTTTAAGCTTGTAACTATTTTTTTTGAACTATCAATTGATCCATCGTCCACTACAATTATTTCTTTATTAACGTTGGGGATTGTCAGCTTATTGAGATTTGACAGAACAATACCAATAGTTTTTTCTTCATTATATACAGGAATCACAATTGAGAGGACTTTTTTTGATAAATTCATGAGTTGCTACCTATAACTTTCTCGTCAGAAACTTTTAGAAATTTTTGTTGCTCAAATCTTCTATTAATTATAGCAGGAAGTAAGAGTATGGCAAGAAATAATCCTTGTAAAAAAGGTAAATCAAATCTAAAAATTGCACCAAAAATATTTATAGGCAAATAGAAAAAGTGATTAAGTAAATATTTTGTTGTTGTTATGTTCTTCCAAATAAATATGAACTGATTTCTGTATGAAATTGTTGTTATTCGTCTGTAACTATAATGCTTTTTTATAGCTCCTTCGTGATGATAGTGCTCAACAATAGATTGATTATCAAATTTAATCGAAAAACCGGCTTTTTGTGCTCTAAAAGATAGATCTATATCTTCCCAATAAAAGGGTGCGTAGATCTCATCAAAACCACCAAGTTTTTCGAATAATTCGCGTCTTATAACACTACTTCCACCGGATATCCAAAAAGTGTTATCACGATCAACGTCCCCCCTCTTGTGATGCAAAAACCCATTACTCCAATATGAAAGACCTCTACCTCTAGCTACCTTCTTGGAACCCTCAATACTTTCATCCATGCAACCTACTCCAAAAAGAGTATCGTCATTTTCAAGTTTCTCAATAGGAGTCTTTAAAAAATCTTCTCGGGGAACCACATCACTATTGAGGAGAACCACATATTTAGCTGAAGATTTTTTTACGCCTAAATTGACAGTCCCAGGAAAACCTGAATTTTTTGATTTGATAAATAGATCGACTCTATCTTTATTTTTAAATTTTGAGATAAACTCTTCAAGTTTTTCTTGTTCTTCCAACTTTGAACCATCATCTACAATTATAACTCGACCATCAAATGAACTTAAAGCATGCACAACGCTAGCTAGATTGTGCTCTATTAAATGAGCGCCATTATAATTGGGGATTATTATATCAACCTTCATTAAAGTAAATTATTTTTAAATTGTACAGTATGAGTGCCTGATGGGACAAAGATTCCACGGAAAGCATGATTTGTTATATAGATTTTTGTTTTTACGTTATCTACATAAGCCCTCCATGTTGGATAAAAAACGTCAGAAAAAACTAAATAGCCGTTTCCACGATTATTTGTTTTCAGAGTTACTACATTTTCGGTATAAGAGATGCTATCAACCGAACCCACGGTCAAACTACTGTTTTCAATAGATAAATCCTTTACGATTGCAGTTTTTAAAAGATCATTACCAAATAATAAAGAAATATCACCAGTATCCGGTATCACATGCTGAACAAAAAATAATCTGGGAAAGTATTTTTTATTTTCGTATATCTTTGTTTGTCCTTCTTCAAATACTTTAACCAATTTGTCCGTTTTTATTTCATCCAAAGAAATAACAAATCTTGTATTGAGAAAATCAAAAAGGGAAGAATTATAATTATGCGGTGTTATTATCCTGTTAAATCCAAAGGGTGGATTAATATTTGGTTTATCCCGCTCCAAAGCAGTAATAAATTCTGCATAATTTTTCAAATATAAGGGGTCATATCCCTCGATTGTCTGAATTTTATAATGTGTGAAAAAATTAGGTGGCATAATTCTTCTATCCATAACAGCTACTCTGAATAGACCATTTTGTTGTGAGAGATATGCCAAGGTTGACGTTTTAGGATAAAGATATTGAGATGAACTAAACGGTGTAAATTTTTGAGCAAATCGTAGTACATCTACAAACGATACAAGTACAATTATTATAAGTAATAAGGTACGAAATTTTACATTTTTTATTTTTATAAGTAGAAGTAACAGAAATGAGGATACTACAAACACCACAAACGGAAAAACAATATTTCTTTTGGCAACTAATATTTCAGTTTGGCTTTTAAACAGAAAATCAGCTTGTGTAAAAATTAAAAATAATACTAACCCAAAAATAGAAGCTAATATGATAAACGGTAAAAAATGTTTAAGTTTGATTTTTTCAATATGCAAGAATTTGTTCATCCCAATTGCTGAGAGAACAGACAAAGAAAATACTATTGGGAAAAGCAGTCTCGTTGGTTGAGCTGTTGAGAGAAAAGGAATATTTAGAACAAAAGGAATCGAGGAAATACCTGTCGGCAAAGCCATAACAAGACAAATTACTACAACAACAAGATAAAACAGTGTTGTTCTAGTTATTTTATAGAATGAAAAAAGAACCATTAGTAATGGCAAGACCCCGATGTAACCAACAAGTTCTCCATAATTCCATGTACCCCAATAATTAAGGGTTGTAGGGTTACCAAAAAAATCAGGGACAATAAATTGAATGAGATGTCTCCATGGAATAAACCACCCCTCAATAGAGTTAAATTTCTGATCAACCGCTCGTGATGAAAGCAATATATACTCCAGAGTTGGAAACCATTGGAAAAATGAAATTGTTACAAAAAGTAAATTCAGAATTACAAAAAACAAGAGTACTTTACGATTCTTATTTTCAAACCATCTCAAACAAAAGTAAGAAAAAGATACAAGATACAGATAAAAGAACGATTGCAGGTGACCTGCAAAAAAAGAACAAAGCAACGCAAATAAAAGTGTCACATACCAAATTGGAACTTTATTACCAACCTTTTTATGTGTAAATTTGTCGATTGAAAGTAAAATTAGTGGAAGCCATAGTGCTGTTGATATTATGTTTCCCCATTCAAGCCACGAAATACTAAATCCGGAAAAGGCTATTGCAATAGCTGAAAGCAAACACGTAAAAGAATGAAACTTAAGATTTCTTAAGTAATAAAACGTAAAAAGTCCGAATAATAGAGTTTGGGTAAAAATTAAAAATGACCAACCTAATGAAAAAGGTAAAACGAAAAATAATATATTTAGAGGATAAAAAACACTTGATTGAAAATTCCCAAGTAATGGTTTTCCAGACATTTCATACGGATTCCAAAGTGGAATATTTCCTGATTTGAATATTTCAACCGCTAATTCCCTCCAGACATAGGTTTGCCTAACAGGATCTGTTATCAGGAAATTCTTAAAAGGAATTCCATTTGGATATGTATTGGAATAAAAATCGCGATAAGGATGATACAAACCAACAATTGAGTCTGAAGGTATTGGTAGTTTGGAAGTGAGAAAAAATGGCAAGTAAAAAAATACTATGGCAAAAACCAAAATCAAAACAAGTCCCGATTTTTTGATTTTGTTCACCATATTAAATGATTGAGTTCTTCGCAAAATCTCTCTGTTGAAAAATTCTTTGATGTTTCGTTTGCCCGCAAAGCTATACGTTTTTGCAAATCTTTATCAACTGCAACCTTATGCGTTATCTCTATTAATTCATCTTCGTTATTCCATAAAAATCCATTATCGTTGTCTACAACAATTTCCGGCTGGCCACCGGCATTAATAACAATCGGAATTTGTCCATATGACATAGCCTCAACGGTAGATATACCAAAATGTTCTGCTCTATCCGGATGTTTCTCTAGATTTTCACTATATCCTGATGCATGCCAATATATTTTTGACTTTTTATATAGAGATACTATTTCTTCAAAAGTTGCATTTTTATAAATATTTATGTGAGTGCTCTTAACTTTTTTTTCAAGTTCAGCAAATTTTTCCATATCTGTCGGTAAAACACTGGTTACAATATTAAATTTCCAGCCTTTTAGTCTTTTTTTCTGAAATTTCTTAAACGAGGAAATTAAAAACTCCAATTTCTTGAAGTCGCTGCCATTCGGAAGGACACTAAATCTTCCAACGGTAAGTATTGAATTTTCTTTTTGAGGAATTTCTCCCTCGTTAGTTGTTGCCGGTGGATACAAAACAAAACTATTTACCTTAAATTTCTTGTCAATAAAATTCTTTGTAAATCTTGAATTGCATATGATTTTGGCGATTCTTGATTTTTTAAATAAGAAAACAAAACTATTTGTATTTACCCACTCAACTGGAAATTGAAAATGGATTAGTAGTTTTTTTGCTCCAACAACGGGAATACTTCCATCAGATAAAAATAAAATGCGGTCATATTTTACCGTGTGTAATATTCTTTTTAGAAAACCATATTCTTTCTTGAATACATTAGGTGAAACCGTCACATTTTTTAGATCCAAATTGAACTTTTTGGAAGCTTTTTCAAGAATTGCAGGGTCATCCCAAAATACGGTTACTTTGTGTTCTTTGGATAGACATGAAGTAGCTGTAAAGATGTACTTTTCACCACCGGTTAATGTCTCAAGATATGGTGAATAAATTCCAATATTCATACCTTTATTCTACCAACATTGCATAAAAAATGTCACTGTGCTACAAATAAACTATGAAGAAAGGAATTCCGCCGGACCCATTAATAATAGCTGTCATCATTTTGCTATCGGTATGGCAACTTATTTGGAAAGGCGTTGCGCTTTGGCGAACATCACAACTCAAGCAACGCAATTGGTTTATTGCTCTTTTTATTCTTATCCCTTTTAACGATTTAGCTATTCTGGAAATTATTTATCTTTTTTGGTTTGCTAAAAAAAGGCTTACAATTTCTGAGATTAGATCTTGGTTCAGGAAAAAATAGTTATTTTTTCCTATCATTTTGTTGGAGTTCCCAAAGTTTTGCATAAGTTATAAATATCGAGAAGGATTGATACATAGCTTCAATTAATCCATACGTTCCATTTTTATATCCCTTGTTTCTTATGTAGGATGAGAAAAACTCAGTAATCATTACGCGAAGAAATCTCCATGGGACAAGATCAGGATGATTAGATTCAAATCTTAATTTTGCCTCATATTCAGACCATTCATTTGTTTTTCTAACCATTTGGGAAAGATTTCTATGAGTTAAATGAATAATGGGGGCTGAAATAGTATCGAAATCTCCCTTAATAACCGGTGTTTCATGAACTACTCCCTTCCATTCAACAAATCTTTCTCTATAAAAAAGTCTTTGTACTCGGTCTGTGAAATTCCAATCATGTCCAAAATAAAATGTTCTTCTATTTACAAAGTAACCGGCAATTCCACTATATTCATTGTAGATTTTTATCGTTTCATTAACTTCCTGAATAAATGCGGGAGTAACTCTCTCATCAGAATCCATGTAATATACCCAGGGTGTTGTAGTATGATCCATCGCAAAATTTCTTTGATCTGAAAAATTCTTGAAATTATTTTTTAGCACTTTTGCACCTAATTTTTCAGCAATTTCTCTTGTTTTGTCATCAGAATTTCCATCTATAACTAGAACCTCATCCGCAAATCCGTGGATGGACTTTATTGCATCAGTAATTACATCCTCGTCTTCCTTCGAAAGTATGATAACAGTTAAATTTTTCATTAGTTTTTTGAAAATTTTCTAACAACACTAAAGACTACCATTCCCATTATACCGATTAAGAAAAGGTAGATACCTATGAGAAAACTTTCCGGCATATAGGTAAAAGTAATGTTACTCTTCCCACCGGGGACCATAACACCTCTGAATGTGTAATCAGTTTTATAAATCTTTGAAGGTTTCCCATTAACCTCAGCTCTCCATCCAGGGTAGAAAATATCGGTTAACACAAGGAGTGCAGGTCCGTTAGTATTGGCTTCGATTTCAACTGAATTTGCACTATATTTTAAGATCTTAGCATTCCCACTGCCATCTTCTTTTAAACCTGGGATTGGATCATCTACGAATGCAACTTTTTTAAGATCGTAATCAAATAGATTAAAGGTATTGCTTTGAAACACTTTTGATACAACAAAAGCTCTGTCAAATGGAGTTTTATTTTGAAATACATCATAGAAATTATCTTCATAAACTTTCACAAACTTGTCGATAGGATATTTGTTAAAAGGGAATGCCCACGCTAGAGCTCCATCTGATTTTTTGTGAATAATATATTTTACGCCAAGAAAATCGATTGCCTGTGGTGTATATTTTCCATTTATAGGAAAAGTGACAACCGATCTTTCAGGTGTCTTGTACTCTCCTGTTCCTACGTATTGAATAAACTTTCCATAATCATTTATATAGAGGGGATCGTATCCACCAAGAGTTGGGATATTAAAATATATTGAATCCTCCTCCCCGGATAGTCCGATAGCTCTATCATAATCATTTTGGTAATCATAAAACTTTGATATTGGAACAGAAACATATGCTTCTTTTTTTGGTGAAAATGACTGCCATTTAGAGGCAAATCTATACATATCACACGCACTTGTTAAAAGAACAATACCTATAAAAATATACCTTGCATATTTATTTTTGAATAACATTAAAATGGATATACCAACTAAAGTTAATAGAAAAAATATAACGGGTAATATGATATTTTTCTGGGCGATATGTGCTCTATCCGGTCCTAACACCGGTAAATATGCAATAGTACCTATTAGAACTACAGGTAAAATACAAACTGCAATCCATACAACCATTTTCTTTTTATTTTTTTTATAAATTGAAATAATTTCATCAAAACCAAACCCGGCTAGAATGGCTGACGAAAAGCTAAAAAGAACAATTATTCTACTTGCAGCACTCGTCGATAGAACCGGAAGTTTCATTTGTACAAGGAAGGTCAAAAGCGGTGTGTCGTAGGCGAGAAGTAGCGAAGTGAAAAGTAATATTATAAAAAATAACGAATCTTTAGTTCTTTTAAAAAAAATTGCTGCCATGGCAAAAACAAAAGTGACAATACCACTAAAACCACTCCACTCAGCGTAGTGGCCAAACCAATCGTTTCTGGTTACGGGATTTCCATAGAAATCAGGGGCCAAAAGAGTAGGCAAATAATTCCAGGGAATTGCTTCAACTTTTTGGAATAAATTACTTCTTAAGGTATACGTATAAAATTCAATAGAGGGAAGTACTTGAGGCATTGCTAACAATAATCCAAATATACTAAAAAACAAGGCATTTACATAAAGCTTTCTATCTTTTGAAAAAACTAGGTGGTACAAGATAAAACCAAAAACTCCAAGAGTAAAATAAATACTGGTTTGGAAATGGCCGGCAAAAAAAGAAAAAAGGAACGTAAATGATATACCTACTAACCATCGGGTGGATTTATTGTCAACATATTTTAAGATGAAAAATAGTGACAATGGTAAGAATAATATCGAATAACCAAGAGTTGCGTAACCCATCCATGTAACCAAAAAACCGCAAAACATAAAAGAAAAAGAAGACAATAGTCCGGCATAAGCTGATAATTTTAGTTTTCGTGCAAATACATATATAAATAATCCTGCCAGCAATGGCTGAAGTAATACCAGTAGACTCCAAATGTCAATAAATTTTATTGGAAGCAAAAAAAGAATATTAATCGGAAATAAAGCGGCAGACTGATAATTGGCTAAATGTGGCGTTCCTGAAAAACTATACGGATTCCAGAATGGTATCTGTCCTTTTTTATATTGTTCAACATCAAAAAATCTCCATGGATAAATTTGTGTAATAATATCGGGCTGAGCATTATTCTTAACCGGACCTTGATGACCGGGGTAAACATTCCATGGAGCAAAAAAATTATTTTGATAATCTGCTGGAAATGGACTCTTCCCAAGAAAGAAGTATGGAAAGGAAAAAATTAACCATATAAAAATAATTGCAAGAATTGGCAAAAATTTATTTTTCATTTTTTTTCAGAATAGTAAAACCTACAACTATTGTTGCTATTAGAGATATCAGAGAAACTATATTTGATATCATCCGTAACTTTGTATCTTCAAATTTTACTAAAACATTATGTACTCCTTTTGATAAAGTATACGTTATGAGTCCCCGTTCTGTGGGATCCTGAAATTGTATATTCTGTTCTCGTCCGTCAACAATTACTTTCCAATTTGGAAAATATAATGTATTCTCGCGCATTCTTGCCTCATTTGACTCTACTTTAATACTATACTTGTGTAGTGTTGATTTTCTTATCTGTTCTTTAATTTGAGCTTCACCTGTAATTACTTCGGTATGAGCTTTTGGTCTTTTTTCCATAAATCTAACCGACCAAATAGGTGAACTTTCCCCTGTATCCGTAGTTCCGTTATAAACATTTTCGAAAAAAGAATCTGAAATTCTCGTGTATCCTTTTGCTTTCCAATAAGTGAGTGTTGATCCTAAAAGAATTAGAATTAAGATTATAAGTATTATTTTTTTTGCTTTACTGTTTTTTATTACAAGAAAAAGCCCCGATCCTAACAGTGAGCTCGTAAATACAGTGAGTGAAAGAAATCTCCACGGAAATTGAAATTTTTGCAATGTTGTAATAGTTTGATATATGAAATTAGACTGCGGAACCATCAAAATTATTGCTCCAACAAAAAAGACAAAAAGGGTAATGAGTAAAATCTTGAATTCTTTATTTGTTTTAAGATACACAAACGGCAAAATTAAAATTCCTAGAATATGAGCAATTCCAATTTGAACTGAAAATTGTCCTGTTATGCCATAACTCCATACACCATAAATAAATGAAAGTGGATTGGTTACAAATCTGTTTTTATACTCATCACCGGTAACTATATCTCGTAGGGTGAACTTCCCCTCCAAAAATGCCGGAACCGTAAAAAATGAAGACAATAAAAAGCCATTACAAATTGCCAGAAAAACATAAAGACACTCTTTATAATTTTTTCTTTGATATGAAAGTATCAATGAGTAGCAAATTATAAAGGGAATAAACATAAGACTGATAGCATTATGAGCGAGTAAAAATAGAGCAAATGACATACTGATTCCAATAAATGAGAACGTTTTTAAAGGAATTTTCTTAATGTTGAAGTATTGGTAGATAAAATAAAGTATTAGTGGAGGGAAAATAAATGCCATATGTTCCCCGATTGCCCCTCTAACATATAGGTCAATAAACCGGTACGGAGCGTATACATATAAAAGAGATGCTGCTATGCCGAAATAATCATTAAATTGTTTTTTTGCCCAGACATACATTGTTACTCCACTTGCTATATAACCAATTCCAAAAATTAACTTTAAAGAATCAACGAATGAAAAACCAACAAGATGAAAAAGTGAAGCAAAATATGAAGAGAATGGGTAAAGAAACATTAGAATTGGATGTCCATATCCCCAATTCAAATTTTGCGCCCAGCGCGGAAATAGTATTCCCTCTGTTAGCCCTTTGTAAAAATTTGCAATCCTCGCAACGTGATCAATTCCATCATGCGTCACAGGAAGACCAGGTTGTAACAAACCTATTAGAGGAAGAGAACATAAAATCAATACAAGGATAAGCCCAAAATGTTTTGATAACTTTTCATTCATAGCTTCCTTTACCAAGTTTATGAAAATAATAGTCTTTTACCCCTTTTTTTTGCCATACTCTACCTTTTCTTAAAAGGTGTGCGGATTCTTTTATTAGAAAAAGTCTTGTTTTTAAAGGTGCATAAGTCATTCCAAATAACAGCCTATTCCTTGTTAAATAGTAGTCATGGAGAGCAGATCCTGAAGATGAGGATCCTGCGTTATTGTGCCATAGAATTGCTTTAGGATTGTAAAAGATTTTATATCCGGACTTTTGTATTCTTTGTGCTAAATCTGCGTCTTCATAATACAAAAAATATTTTTCGTCAAACAAACCAATTTTTTTAATTAATTTTTTTCGCATCAACAAACATGCACCTGTTGCAAATCCAATTTCCTCTTCTTCACCAAATTGACCATGATCTACCTCATCAACTCCTCTATGCTTACTTGCAACATTATCCCAATCCATAAACCCACCTGCATACCAAAAAACTTTACCTAAATCATTTTCGCTGTATCTATCCTTATGATATTCATGCCCTCGTGTAAAATATATTTTAGGAACAACAGCACCTACTTCTTCTTTTTGAATTGTTCCGACCAATTCTTTCAACAAATTTTTCTCAACTATGGTGTCGTTGTTGAGAATCATGAAATAATCAAAATCCATATCTTCTACTTTACCAAACACCAAATTATGACCCCCGGTAAAACCCGAATTTTCTGGGTTTCTTATAACCGTGAGGGAAAGAGTATCATATTTATGAGTAGGAAGTTCTAATGCTTGTTTTGAACCGTTATCTAGCACGTAGGTTTTTAGATTGATCCCTGAAAGATTTAAATCAAGTAACGAATTTAGACAGTTGAAAGTGTCTTTATCATTATTGAAATGCAGAATGGAAATAATAACAGTATGCATCAGTGAAGAATTTTTCTTTTTACTTTCAATAATTGCTTTTTTAAGGTGTTTGATTCATTCTCAATTTGTGCGTGGGCAACCCAATACTTAAATTCGTGGGAAATCATTTTTTTGCCTTCTTTTAATAATTCTTGTGTATCTTTCTCATCCGGATAATTATTTGCTTCCCACAGTCTTAAAAAAACTACAAAATGATAAAACCCTTGAAGAAGAGAAAGAACCAAGCCATGCATTCCATCCCTGTATCCGCGCTCTGCAAAATATCTTTTGATAAACTCCGAAAGTGGCATTTTAATAAGATCCAATGCATTGTATTTATACCCCTGACTTCTTAAGTTTTCAGCTTCAGAAACCGTATATGTTCTCACCATCTTGTTAAGAAACTGACTGATATTCTCATAATTCATATGAAGCATTGGATTTGAGAGATTTTTCGTAACCCCATCAAGTGTGATCATTTCATGGACCTGCTTTTCAGCAAATTTACCTTTATCTTTTCGAAACAACCGTAATTGGTAATCAGGATACCAACCGGTGTGACGTATCCATTTTCCAAATATTATATTTTTACGGGGAATATAATAACCATTAACGTCATTTGTCTCTTTGATATCTTTAATTTCTGAGGCAAGCTCTTCCGTTATTATCTCATCGGCATCTAGACTTAATATCCATTCATTTGAAGCTTTTGTAAATCCAAAATTTTTATTAACATTTAGCATTGGATTATTTTCTCTAGAAAATATGTTGTCAGTATATTTTTTAGCAATCTTTACTGTGTCATCGGTTGAGGAATTATCTATTAATATTATTTCGTCTGCGAAATTTTTAAGTGATTGAAGACATTTCTCAATTTTAACTTCTTCGTTGAACGCGGAAATTACGACACTTACCTTCATATTCGTAGTTTAGCAGATTTAGTGCTTTCTAACAGAACTTAAAACAAAACGCGCAGTCTTTAAGAATTCAGTACGGGCAATGAGCATTATTACTGCAAAATATACGAGAAGTGATATGGTTGCAAATAATAGCATGAGCATAAATGAGCTCACAAAACTACTTGTAAGAATAGCAAAAGCATACATCAGTGCAGCTGCTATAAACTGCTTGTAAATTGATCCAAAAACTCTAAATTTGACATACTTTTTAGAAACATAAAATACAAAGATTGAAGTCAATGAGACAAGAAATGAAGCCATCGCCGCTCCGTTATACCCATAAATTCTGATAAGCGGAATCGTCAAAAACCAAATAGCAACCGTCCAAAAAACCATGAAATATAATGTAACTTTAACTTTGCCTATAGCATTAAGAAAATTAGTTAAGGGTGTAGAAATTGAAGAAAGAACACTTCCCAATGAAAAAAACATTATAGATAAGACGGCAGGTTCCCATTTTTGATACTTTGGAATAAATTTAATAAGAAATGGCGAGTAACATATAATGCCAACTGCAATTGGAAAAATTGCAAGAGATATAAGAAAAAGCGACTTTTCAATCGCTAATTTCAACGCATCTTTATCTTCCTGAAGGCGGCTGAATGAGGGAAAAGTAACTTTAATTACATTGTCCATAACAAGTCTAAGTGGTAAATTCGCCATTTTCTCAGCAAAACCTATATATCCTAGTTGTGCTATCGGTAGAACCTTTCCTAAATAAATAGTCCTAAAATCATCTTTAAATAACGCAAGAATACTATTTGTCTGGAAAGGAATACCAAATGAAATTAATTTTTTAAGAGAGTTCTTGTCAAATGCTATTCCAACTTGCCATGGCTGAACATAGTACGTTGCAACAAGACCCACTGCACTTCTGGCAAGAATTGCTATGGTGAAGCTTTGAACCTTAAATCCGGCGATTGCAAAAATAATAAGACAAGCATTATACGTTAGATTTTCAAGAATCTGAGGGGCTACGAGTTTGGTGTAATCAAGTCTTCGCTCCATAATAACAGTAGGAATAGTTCTTAGAGATGTTAGAAAAAATGACAGAAGCAAACTAATATAAAGAATATAACCATCACCATTCAATTTATAAAAATTTACAATCTGACTTGAAAATAGGAATGCAGGAATGATAAGTGCCAGAACTAATACTTCTTGAATAAAGAAAACAGACCGTAATTCGGAAAGACTAGGATCCTCCTTTTTTTGAATAAGAGATGCAGCAAGTCCGATATCTTGAAAATAATTAAAAAATACAATAATAGAACTTACTACAAAAAATACCCCAAAACTCGCCGGATCAAGAAAAAGGGTAAGAACAAAACTGGTAGCAACACCCAATAATTGTAAAAGAAAAGAGCGTGAGACTAAGGCAAAAACACCTTTGACAGACTTAGTGGCAATTGCATGCAATTCAAATTCATCCATAAAAAATATTTCTCGTCTGCCATTAGTACAGTTAAATTCTCTTGTTGAGAATATCAAACCATAATATGAAACTCTCTAAGATTGCACGAACTACTACTGCAATATTCGCACCACTTTGAGCTCCAAATTCCCTTTTATAATGATTTACTTCAACTTGCCTTATTTTTAGTTTCTTGCGGGTTGCTTTGGCTAAAATTTCAGTTGTTATCATTGCACCTTCAGATCGAAGCGGCATTATTTCCGTTAAAGCGTGTTTTGTAAATAATTTGAATCCGCAATCGATGTCTTTGAAATAAAATCCAAAAAATATAAAATCCCAAAATTTCAAAAGATACATTAAGATGTGTCGCGAAAGACTATCTCTTCTCCTTTTTCGAAATCCAATTACAATGTCGCATCTATCGATTAACTCAATCAACTTTTTTACCTCAACAAAATCAAATTGTCTATCCCCATCTGTAAAAACAACATATTCATATTTAGCATTTTCAAATCCCTCTTTTAGAGCAGCTCCATATCCTCTATTAGGAGAATGAGTTATCACCCTTACATGCGCATGCTTTTTTTCAAGCTGCCTTCCTAATTCCAATGTCTTATCAGAAGACCCATCATCAACAATTATTATTTCCCATTTTTCAGCCACTTGGGATGCAATTGGAATCGCATTTTCAACAACATGTGTAACATTTTTTTCCTCATTCCAAAATGGAAAAAAGATTGTAAGTTCAGGCAATTTTTGATTCATTTTATTAATTCTTTGCAGATTTTATTATACCAATTAACAATACAAAAAAAGCAAGAATAGTAAGTATATTACCAACTTTTTCAACCGGTGTCTGGACAAATTTTAGTACGAGTACTCCCTCACCTTTTGGAATAGCTATATTCATTCCTTTTGCTGTTGGTATGATTGGTAAACTCTGGTTGTTAACATATGCATTCCAACCAGGAAAGTAAGCATAATTAATATGTATTACTCCGTCCGAAAGCGCTTGATATGATGCTTTAAGATAACCGGTTTTGTGCTCTACTACTCCAATATTTCCACTAGATTTCAATAACTCAACCGGTGATATTGGAAGATCTGAAACTGATCTTGGAATTGCAAACCCGGAAGGCAAATACTCATCAGAAATTTTACTCGTAACAAATCTTATATGATTTAAATTTGTGTAATAATCGTTTGTATAAAAAGTATAATTTTGAGGAGTAAATAATTTTAAATTTGAAATCAATGTCAAAAGAATTATAGTAAAACCCAAAATTACTCCTACTCTTTTATTAAAGACTGATAATTTAAATACAAAATATCCCATCAATATTGATAAGAATAATCCTACGAAGTTTAAAAATCTCCAGGGGTATTGTATATACTGCATTAGTGAAATGTTTTTCCAAACAACTTCTGAAATACTCAAAGTTAGAAATACCGATAATAATAAGAGAATTGAACTTATAAATGCTAATTTATCTTGCAGTAAAATTTTCTTTCTCAATAACACGCGAAGCAAAATAATAAGAGTCAAAACAAGAAAGAAAATATTTACCTTACCCAATCTAAAACTTAACCCATCCATGCATCCTTTAGTTGATCCTCCAAATCCCCAAGCACTATCCAATAATTGAGCTGGGCAAACAAAATGATCAGAGAAATTTGCACCGCCCCCTATCTGTGATGAAACATTAGTTTTTCCCATTTCTACAAAGGCAGGGACTACGTAGAATGAACTCAAAAGTAGACCTAATACTATTGCACCAAGAGACAAAACTAAAAAAATCCTTTTTTTATCTGTAAGAAATGTTGCTATCAGTAAAAAAGGTACCAGTAAAATCATAAGCATAAAAATACTTAAGTTGTGTGATGTTGAAACTAAAAATACTCCAAGCACAACAAGCAACAAAGCGAAATAATTATTTGTATTAATTTTTAATTTTGATATTTCAAAAAATTTAAAAAGTCCAAGAAAAACAATGGGTAGGAAAGCATACGCAAAAAATTCACCAACAGCACCTCTTACATAAATATTTACAGCATGATAAGGAAAATACATGTAAACAATACTACTGGTAACAGCTGAAACAGTTCCGAAATATTTTTTAGAGAGATAAAACATTGTTACTCCCGAAAATAGAATTCCAATCACAAACATTATTTTTGTAGCAACAAGAGCGTTAAACCCTATTAGAGAAAGGGCCCCTCCAATATAATATGGGAGGGGCCCGTAAAAATTAAAAATAGGATATCCATAGCCGTAACCTAGATCAGATACCCACCTAACCGGAAACATTTTGTCCCCAAGTGCAGTTGCCATTTCAAAAACCCGTTCAACTTGAGTATTATCATGAAAAGAGAAAAACCCGTTAGTAAGTAAAGGTAATATAGTACCAATCCCCAATATTACTATTAATATGATTACCAATTTGCTTGCTTGTCTCATTTTTTGAATTTTATAAGTTTATTAAACGGATACAGTACCAATATCGCAAACCCTATAAAAGAAAGCACGTCAGCAAATAACCTTAACGGTGTTTCGGAAAAAACTAGCCTCACATTTTTACTATAAATATTTACCGGTATATCCATAACTCCTTTATCGTTATCATAATTTATTAATACTTTCCTATCATTAACGTATGCATTCCACCCGGGATAAAAGATGGTATTTACACGAAGATTTTTTGAAGTTACATTGGACAAATTGAAAGAAATTACATTTGATTTCTCAACAAGATCAGAAACATCTGCGTTACCATTTAAAAATTCTACTTTATCTTTATATTGTGTGTGAGGAAAATCTTTAACCCAAATTGGCATATATTCATTTTTAACAGTTGTAGTATCTGGATTTGTCGCATAAACACTGTCAGGAATTTCTGTATATTCTTTCGGAGCAAGAAAATTGTATGAAGTAAAAATAATAATAATTAAAAAAATGCAAAAAACAATTATTTGAAAGTTTTTTTTAAAATTATCAACAATATATGCCCCCAAAAATGACGTAGAAAGAAGTAATAAAGAAAGAGCCCTAAATGGAAATTGCAATAATTGCGATATAAAACTTTTCCACAAGAATCCACTTAATGGCCAGCTCAAAAAGATACTGAGGATCGAAATACCAATAAATAATAATAATAAACTTGCAGTGATTTTTGCTTTGTTCTTAAATTTAAAAAGAATTAAAGAAACTACCAGTATTAATATCGAAGATACTCCTACGAGTCCTGTGTCTGCAAAATACTCAAATGGATTTGAAATAGATGTTTTTTTGAAATATGTATATCCTAATTCGCATACTGCCGGAATTGTAAAGAAGGATGAAAGAAGCAATCCGGTAACAAAACCGTATATAGTCTGTTTTGAAATTTTATTTCCCAAATACGTATAAATAAAAATTATAGGTAGAAAAAGAAATGCTATGGAATTATGGGTTATAAGTAGAAAAAAAATACTAACTGAGATGATATAGAAATTTTTCTTCTCAATTCCGAAAAGCGCTAAAGGAATAAAGGTCATAGATAAAATCTCTCCAACTGATCCCCTCTTATATAAATCGTAAAGATGATAAGGGGTATATATAAAAAGTACAGATCCCAATAGTGAGGCTAACTTTCCAAAGTGAATACGCAACCATAGAAAAGTAAAAATTGCAGAAAAAATAAAACTTCCAATCAATACAACTTTTACGCTATCAACAAGGCCTAAACCTAATAAATGAAATGGAGTTGCCATATACATAAACCCTGGATACAGAAAATTCGCGACCGGATATCCATAACCAAAGTTAAGACCTTTCAAAAACCGTACCGGAAATTGACCGTCGGAAAAGCTTGAATAAAATGCTGCAAACCGTATAATCATCCACCCACCATCATCCGAAAGAAAAAATCCTCCACGTACCAGAGGAAAAATTGCAGGTATCGCTAAAATTCCTGAAAGTATTGGAAAAAGAATAATTTTACTTAGATTTGACAACTTCATATGCAATATCCTCAACCGGAAATATGCTTAATTCCTCACCTACTGATTGGACAACGGGTCTAACCGGATATTTAAAGGTGATATCAACGGGTATTTCTTTGGGACGTGAATTATTATTTGTAATTATTAATGTTCTTGGAGTTTTGTAATCGGATTGCCAATTAATATCACGAAATTCAAATTTTCCGAAGTTTTCAACTTTACTAAAACCCTCTTTGTCATCAGGCAATCTTTTGACTCCATTGTAAAATGAGTCAGGTGAATAGAGGGAATAGAATAAATACGAGGTATAAATAAAACCCGACTTTGAATCAAATATAATGTGATCGTAGTAGCTTTCATTTGCTTTTATATATTTTGAGAGTTCCGCATCTTGCTGTCTCCACTGTTTAGCGTAATAAATAGGAAATCTTACATAATAAGATGAAAAATAAAAACCTATTGAATAAATAATGGTAAGCATAACTACTATTAGAACTGACAATTGTATATATTTTTGTTTAATTACTTTTAGTTCTGAAATTAAACTAATCAACCCAATTGCTGAGAAAATTTCCAGTGGCACTACAAGAAAGATACTTCTAGTAGCCTGGGGGATATCACGGGTAAGAGACGCCACTAAAATTGTTAAAATACCCCACCAAAATAATAAGGATCTACCCTCAATCTTTTTCTTAATCAATACAATTATGCCAAAAATAATAAGAGGAAATTCAAATGGATAAAATTGCCCAAAATTACCAATTCCATGATTACCATGGGTTGATCCTGAAACAAAAAGAAAAGGTGTTGAGAAATAAGTAACTATATTACTTAAATATTGCCAAACCAAAAGAACCCACGTATTAAGAAAAAGTTTTGAAAAAAGCTCGTGATATATAAAATAACTCCGAAACTCTAATAGAGGAGCTTTAACTGCATTACTTGAAAAAAGAAAAGTGCCGGTTGCGGACGATGCCCCACCACTTGAAAAAATTGAAAAAATAAATGGCAGTAGAAGGATTAGAGAAACAATTGTTGTCACAAAATATTCCGGTTTTGGAACATGTTTTAAATTTCTTTTGTTTAAAAAAAGGAGTAATCCATACAAGACCGGTGAAAGAAGTCGCGTTAAATTGTACGAATACAAACAAGTAATAAATAAAATAGTACCTCCCAAAAATAATCCTAATTTTTTCTTTTCAAACGATTTAAGGAGAAGATATGACCCTGAAACAAACAAAAATAGACAAATACTAACCTCAAATGTTGCCCTATTGTAATCCAAACTCCAGGGATTAATGGCTAATAAAAAAGTTGAAACAATTGCAATTTTTTTATCTTTCGTCAATTGCCTTACGAAAAAATAAAATATTCCAACTGTTAATAATCCAAAAAAAGCAGATGGAAATCGTACTGCAAAAGCATTTACCCCAAATAATTTTTCACTAATAACTGTTGTATAAATATATACAGGAAGCTTTTGATCACCAAATGATTTGAAATAGAGTGGAAAGGCTTTACCATATTCGTCTTTTCCGGTTGTAAGGATTGAATAGGCGTTGTAACCAATTGCGGTTTCATCTTGATAGAGACCATTTGGTATACTTGCTAACTTGTTAAATCTTAAAAAAAACGCTAGCACAAAAATAAGAGCCAGGATTATCAAATAATATCGATTTATAATTTTTGTCATTTTGAATATTTTCTCATCCAAATATAAGCAATAAAAGTTGTGATACTACTTATTATAGTAATAATTACACCCCAAGTGAAAGATTTTGGTATGTAATCAAAAACAACAGTGTGGTTCCCTTTTGGAACTTCAACAGCTCTAAAGATATTGTTTACTCTCAAAACTTTCTCCTCAACTCCATCAATTGTTGCTTTCCACCCGGGAAAATAAGTGTCTGACAGAACAAGTGTACCTTCTCCTTCATTTTTTGCAATTATTACTTTATTTGGAGTATAAGAAATTATGTTTGTGTTAATAATCTGATTTTTATCAATCACATAAGCCCTGGGGTAAGAATTATTATTTTTAAATACACGCCAATTATTATTTGTATAACTTATTGAAAACTGATTTGGATCAAATACTTTTTGGTCTGCCCCATTTTCAACTCGGTCCAAAACATACTTAACACCAAGTTCATTTAATGTTTGTTTGTTAGCAAGATCAATTACTACATCCGATCTTGATTTTGAATGTGTATATGTATTGTAAATTTTTGGATACAGCGGATCATAACCATCCGGGGAATATGCTCGAAATTGTGTTGCAAAATTGGACTCAACTGCTGCTGCTTTGTAACCAATAAATCTGTTGTTTCCTGCATTTTTTTGAAGGTAAGTTATTATATCCGTTGTCGGGTACATAAAACTTTTAGGGACAAATGGGTTAAATTTGTTAAAAAAGTAAAAAAGCTCAAGAGTAAGTACGAAAAGAGGAAGAATCCAAATGTATTTATTTTTAACTATTTTAAGCAGTAAAAGTGCCCCACAACTTATTCCAATTACCACTAGACTCACAACGAATTGCTTAGTATTAATTGGAATGTGAAAAAGGTAATGCAATAGAAAGAAAAATATTGGTAAGAAAACAACTATTCCAATTTGTATTAAATACTTTTTCAATTTGACCTGTTTTGTGTCAACACCATATGCACACAAAACACTTAAGCAAAATCCTAATAAATAGAAAAAATTAGAAGGTGAACTTGCTGAGAATATAGATTGATTAAAAACAAAGGATGAGATTGGATTTTTGATAAATAAAATTAATAATGTAATTACAAATATCGAAAAAATATTAACAAATTTCTCTCTTTTCTTTCGAAATATAGCACCTGTCGCAAAAAGGAGAGGCAATATACCTATATATATAGCATTACCCGGATATGTATCTGTCAAAAGGTAATTACGGGTAGCCGGGTTACCATATGAATCCGGCGCGAATAATAATAGTAATTGTTGGGGTTGCAAAAGAAATAAGTCATTTATCATATGCCTAGAATGTGCATCTCTTGCTGAATTTAGCAAAAGTTCAAGCGTTGGAATTAATTGAATGCTTGATAATAGTATTCCCAAAAAAATAAATGAAAATCCGGTAATTAGAACCCGTTTGTTTTTCATATTTGTTATGAGTAAATAAACTATTGAAAACAAAACTATTGATGCGGCTATTTGCAGGTGTCCGGCAAAAAAAGCAAAACATATTGCCATGGTAAGAATGGGGGCAAAAAGTATCTTTTTTTCCTTCAGTTTTTCAAAACAGAAAAGAATAAGAGGCAACCACAATATTGTGTGCCCAATATTTCCATATTCTAAAAATGTAGACATGAAAAGAGAGAACCCGAACGAAATTGCAGATATTAATGCAGCAAATGTTGACCGCTTTAGTGATCTGATATATACATACATAAAAAGAGATGCAAGAAATGGTTGCATGAAAATATACATACTCCAGGAAGCGCCATTTTCATTTATGAGAAATAATACATTCAATGGGTAAAATACTCCTGATTGGTTATTTGCAAGAAGAGGGCTTCCGGAAAAATTGTATGGATTCCACAATGGAATTGTTCCACTCTTCCACAAATCCATTGCTAAAATTTTCCATGGATATAATTGCCTTATTACATCAAAATATTGAGCTTTATTTGGGTATGAGCCCGGATTGTATCCTAAATAGGAACTGTACTTCCATGGTGAATACTCACTGACTAGAAGATCTCCCGGGAATGGAACTTTAAAAAGAAAAAAAGTTTGATAAAAGAAAAAAATTGATACTATTAATAATGTAATTAAAGGTAAATATTTTTTCATCTAAATAACTTTTTTTTGAATAATAAAACAAATGCTAAAATTATAATGGACAATATACTAATAATATCTGCAAGTGCCCTTATTTTGCTTTCTTCAAACTTTATAACAATATGATGAGTGCCCCGTGTTACATTAAAAAGAATTTCTCCTCTATGATTTGCATTCTGAAATTGAATTGGAACTTTTACTCCGTCAACTATTACGGTCCATCCGGGAAAGTATTCTGTGTGACTGACTAATTCTGAATTACTTGTTGCAAATATGTCAAAGGAATGAAAGGTATTTTTCTTAGAAAAATTAGAAACTGTTCCGCCTCCGCTTGTAAATTCAACTCGCGCTTTTGGATATTTTTTTGCAGGTCCTTCTGACCAAACAACATCTGTCTCACCATAATAGGTTGTTGTTAGTGGAAAATTCCAATAATATTTTTCATTGATTTTGTCGTACCCAAGACTACCCTTCCAGTAAAATGCAACGGACAAAACTGTTATAGAAACGATAGTAAAGTAAAACAGTCCTTTTGAAAACCGTTTACTTAATACAAAAAAACTAACTGAAAGTAATGAAGTTGCAAGAACAATAAGAGCCAGAAATCTCCAGGGAAATTGAAATTGACGAAGCATCGAGCCAACATTAGAACTCCATATAAATTTTGAGACAGGATTCATGAAGAAAAATGAAATTATTATTAGTACATATGCATAATAAAAAATACGGCTATATTCTTTGATCTTTTTGCGTTTGAGAAATAGCATTATTAAACCTAGGATTAAAACTGTACTTTGTAAAAGCCCTATATAAGTTGTTATTCCTGTTGTTTGAAGAGATGGGTTATTGTTGAAGTTTGGTATGAAGAAATTTTGAAAAGAAGGAAAATAGGACTCATATAATTTTGCCATAAATAAATCTCCGAATGTGTATTTGTGTTCTAAAAGTGCAGGTATCCAATAAAATGCTGAAAGACAAAGGCCCATAAGCATTGATAAAATTGCAAAAATTGCTTTGTTCAAACTTTTGAAAGTAAACATTACAAATAAAACTGCAGCTCCAAAGAACATTAATGCAACAGAATTATGAGAAATTATAAGAAAAAAAACCGCAATTGCTGTTGTTATAAATCCCTTTAGTGCTCTCTTTTTACTAAGCAATGTTA
Source organism: uncultured Gammaproteobacteria bacterium (assembly GCA_964511965.1). Taxonomy (GTDB): domain Bacteria; phylum Patescibacteriota; class Microgenomatia; order Levybacterales; family GWA1-39-11; genus JAUSNA01. The sequence continues at coordinate 123,126 of CAZEGF010000023.1, read as the reverse complement.
ACCCATTCAAAACCAAGGGTAGAAATGCATACGTGTAAACCTCACCATAACTTCCACGGACCAAAAGCTCCACCATTCTAAATGGAGCAAACTGATAAAAAATGGTTGCTAAAAATGCTTTCTTGTCGTCTTCAAAATATTCCTGTCCAAACATGAACATGAAAATACCTGATAAAATAAAACTAAAAGTTATAGAGATCTTGAAAGCATTAACGAGTCCAAATCCCAAAACAAGAAGTAAGGATCCCACCCAATAGGGAAATTGATATATGAAATTAAATAATGGTAATCCATACCCATAATTAAGATAACCGGCAAACCTTACTGGAATACTTCCCTCCGAAAGTGCTTTAAAATAGGCGGCAAGTCTTGGCAAATGCACGAGTCCGTCATGAGTATGAAGAAGATTTGAAGTTATAAAATAGGGAATTATAGGAAGAATCGACAGTAAAATTACAAGTAGTAGATATTTACTCCTCATGCTCACTTAGTGGGTAACACTTGGTAAATGGTAAGTTTTGTCGTCCCAATTCCTTTATTGTATGATGCAATTTCTTTTAAATTTAATGTCTTTGGAGCAATTCCTGCAACTTCACAGGTAGGACATGGTTGGTAGAATACGAAATACGTTGGTATTCTATGCGCATAATCCATCAGTAAATCAGGTACCTTATCGCTCTCTACCGGCCAGAAGCCATTAATCCGTACATTCGGATTGTCACGAAAATAGATTTCATAAGCTGCAGGCATCAGACCAAAAGTTCCTTGAGTACCTACCATAATTTCTCCATTTTTTGATTGCTCTCTAAAGAACTCAACACTTTCCCGTATACCTCCTCCGGCAGGCCATCCATTGATAAGTTGCTCCAAATCAATTTTTGGAATAGGTGCACGGGCAAAATCAAATATAACAAAATAGTCAGTCCAGAGAGGAATAATAAGCACAAGAATAATTAAAATAATCCTAATAAGTATATTTTTAAATTTAAAAAACAAAAGTGTTGCGCTATATGCAACTAACGGGATCAATGGAATTGTCATAAACAGTAGATATCTTGGATAAAGGGTTTTTCCTAGAAAGCAAAGCGCAAGGAATGGAAGGAAAAACCATAAAAACAATACTAACTTTTCCTTTGTGAAAGATCTTTTTATAAAAAATGATACTCCTACAAGAAGAGCCCAGACAATCGTGAAATAATTGAAAAACCAATCGGTAAGTCCGCGACTATTGCTTACTAAATTATCTATTTTTGCGTTAATAGGAAGCTTAATCCAAGAGCCTACATCATAGACGAAAATTGAATTTTTTTGATTTATGATGTGGTAAAAAGGTGAGAGCCGCAAAACAGAATAGAAAACGTTCACTACTATAAAAACAACTAAAAAATATCCGACAGCCCTTATTAGTCTCTGCTTATTATTTTTATTACTAAAATTGAAAAGAAGAAATATGAAAGGAATCAAATAAAGTGCTAGAAAACCTGAAGATTTTGTAAGAACAGCTCCTCCCATGACAAATCCGGTAACAAGCGCTAGGTCAAAACGTATTCTTCTGATAAGTAGTATCTGAAAGTACAAAGCCCATATCATAAAAGCAGCAATCATGCTTTCGTACAGTGCCAGCTTGTCATACACAATCAGAAATGGATAAATAACGGCCAAAGCAGAGGCGACAATGCCCATTATTCTTTTATATTTTTCATTTTTAAATATCTCGAAAGTTAAAAAATACAATCCCAAAACGACAAAAAACCCACAAATAACAGATACTACCCTTCCACCAAGCAATGGGTCAGAAAAAAACCGCATAACTATCATGTCCAACCACACAAAAGCTGGCTGCTTGCCATCTGTTAGTGAAATAAATCGCCAATTTGAATCATATCTGGCAATTTGGGACCATCGGGTATAGATAGCCTCATCTGTAAAAATTGGGAGTGACAGAATATTTGTAAGACGTGTTGCTAAAAATAAAATTAGTAATACAGGAGCAAAAAGAATTTCGGGAAATAATTTCTTAATAGACACCATAGGGTTATTGTAACAGAAATGCCTAGCCTGTTTCTTTTTTTGAATGGGGAAAATAAACCAAAAAAATAACTATTGAGAGAGCTGTAGCTCCTAGAATAATGTAGTTAAGGGTCATAGGAATTGGCGGATCCCAATTTCCGTTATAAAGAAATGGTATGTAATAAGCAATGCTTGCAATTGTAAATATATAATAAGGAAATCGGATCGCACGTCTTTTAATAAGCAATGCGGCAAAGGGGAATGCATATAAAAGATACCATGGCTGGAAATTTGTCCTAAGTGAAGCAAGTACTACCGCTCCAATCATCAAAATTAGCGAAACTGGAATAAGGAATTTAGTCTTCCGGATCACAAGAAGTACTAGAAACCCAATAAAAGATAATCCTGTAGCAAATTTTAAAGCAGCTGAGAGAATATACATCACACTACCTTTCAATGCCTGTTTATCGATAAGTAAACTTGTTGCATATAGGCAAAGCCCCATCATGACTATGTCATTGTGAGCGCTAACAAGGCTTTCACTAAGAACGTATGGATTGAAAGCAAATGCCACAACAGGATAAAGAACATTATCAAGCTTAAGGCTCTTTCCTATCTTCTCAATTGACCATACACAAAGTATGAAAAAAGACGCAATCATGATTTTAAAAAGATAAAAAGTTAAAAAGAAAATATTGTGTCCAATAAAACTTATTGGAACAGTGAGCACTAACCAAAGTGGACCATATGGATAAACTCTATGAGTCCAGCGCATGAAAGAAAGCATGGGATCACCGGAAAAGTCTAAGGCTTTATGAATATAAGGATTTAAATGATAGTGTGTTACTATTTTTGCATCGAAAATGTAGTTAAAAAGGTCATACGAAAATGCATTGTAAGACAAAGTAAGAATACCGGTGATTACAATTATTCCTATCCAAACTGTTTTTCTATTGAGCTTTTTTTTGGATACAAGGATTAAAGTCCATAGATAAAGTGCGAATAAAATGACAAAAACTCCTATATACAAATAGGTTGATAGAGGTCTATTGAACCACCCAACATATTGAAAACTCTTCTCAATAGTTTGAAAGATGGAAGCTCTTGAAAGAGTCAAAGAAAGATCAACTTGAGTAAATGAATAGAGAAATAAAAGAACAGATCCAAAGACCCACAGTGGAACAAAGAATTTCTTTGACATATTAGTCGTATTTACCAGATTTGATATTACCTCTTATTTTGAATAACTCAAAAAAACCATCAACAGAATCTTTTATAGGACTTACTCTTCTTGTTTCAACATACAACCAACTGACAGGAACTTCCTTTATTTTAAATCCCATATTCTTTGCAATAAACAAAAGTTCAATATCAAATCCTGCAGTAACTGATGACCCATGGATTTTTTTAAATCCATGGTGTGACTCTTTCACTTTTTCAAAAACTTTTTTGGCTGCTTCTTTGGTAAAAAGCTTAAAACCACATTGAGTATCTGTAATTTCAGGCAACCCCACGATTGCAGATCTTAAAATCATCATACTTTTTGCCATAATTTTTCTCGTAAATGGTGCCCCTTTTCTATTTCCACTACGCGATCCAATAACTACGTCAAATCCTTTATCAATATATGGCATTATTTTCTCTAACTCCTCAATCGGAGTAGCTTGATCCATATCGGTAAATAAAATGTAGTCTCCGTGGGCAGCAAGTACTCCCGCTGTTACAGCTCCAGCTTTACCTGTGTGGGTGTTTTCAATGAGGTGAAATTCTTTTTCTTCTTTTGTAAATCTTTTTATAAAATCCCTGCTGTCATCTGTTGATCCATCATCAACGATAATCACTTCATAATTATATGGTTGACGATCGAGATACTTTTGGATCTTGTTGAGTATTCCTTTTTGTAGATTTCCCATTTCGTTGTATGAGGGAATAACCACTGAAAGTAGGAATTGAGACATATCAACATTATATACATTCTGATGATTATTTTGTATAAATTGCACCTATCCTAATCTGCACGCGGTATTTAAAGTTAGAACTGTAGGAACTGTAAGAATTGGCAATCTTTCAAATGATTCTGGGGCAATTCTTAAAATGAGATTTTCTTTATAAACTGTCTCCCCAACCGTATAATGCTCACCTATTTTGAGAGTTGTGACATCCCTACCTGGGTACAACATCTGTCTAATTCTTTCTTCCTCCTCTTTGAATTTTTTTCCTGGAAGTGTCAAAACCCCCTTTTCACGAACCTCTACTGGTATAGATGAAGAAGCAACAACATCTTCAGATTTAAATAAATATCTATTCTTATATTCCTCATTTTTAGCCTGAGATAGGTCAGCAAGCGCATAAAAAAATACACCAAATGAGTCGTGCTCTCCGGAGTGCGGAGTGAATATTAACGAATCTCCGTGATGTTGGGTATTATTTGCGTATCTGACTACATATGGATAGAAAGATGTGAATTCTTCAGGAGACAGTAAATCAGCCCCTCGTGGGGATATTGGAGTTGCAGTATGAGTTGTTCGTCCCTCTACTAACACTATGGGTCATATGATACTACAAAGTTAGTTTTTTGTAAAGTTAGTTCAAAGCTTGAGTTATTAGCCTACTGTGAGGTAAAATATACCTCACGGCCCCATAGTCTAGTGGTTAGGACACTTGGTTCTCATCCAAGAGACCCGGATTCGAATTCCGGTGGGGTCACATTCCAGTAATTACACTACTTTTTTTCAATTTTTTATATAATTGAAAATGTCTTTGGTAATTGCTTTTCGTTCTTAAAACCTGGATCATGCCGGTAAGCAAAAAATTACTCTTGCGATAACTTCGGTTAAAGTCTGTCTTAAATTTGTAACTTAAAAGAGGTTAGATGTGGTCTTCTGTATCTGACTCTGCATCTTTTCTAGTTTTATGAATTGTCCCATCTTTGTGATGTGGGGGAGAATACACAGTATAAAGCTTTAGTGTATTTTCTGAAGATGTGTTAACTACATTATGTTTTACTCCTGCGGGGACGAATATAGCACTTCCATCTTTTAAAATGGTTTCTTCTCCATTCATAATCACCCTACCTTCCCCTTTTTCAATCCTTAAAAATTGATCAACTATCTCATGAACCTCAAACCCGATTTCTTCGTTAGGATTAAGACTCATTACCACCAACTGTGAATGCTGTCCGGTATAAATTACATGCCGGAAATAATTATTCGCAAGTGTTAGTTCCTCTATGTTCCCAACAAAACCAGTCATAATACAATTATACAATATTCTGTCTATTTTCTTGTTCCCAACTTGTTGCCATTCCTAAATTTTAAGACAAATAACTTACTTTAATTTTGTGGGAAAAGAGTAAATCAGAAAAATATAACCTTGAGATTTGTTGAATATCATATTTATCACGACCAAAAATCGGTTCATTTTTACGATGATATAATGAGAAAATGAGCTTATTTAAAAGACCTAAATTTCCTCCTTTCACCGTAGTTGTACTAAGTGTTGTTAGCTTTTTTAATGACCTTGCTTCGGAAATGATTTATCCTATTGTGCCAATTTTTCTGACAACAGTTTTGCATACTTCAATTCCGATAGTAGGAATTATTGAAGGATTGGTTGAAGCGCTAGCAAGCATTACAAAATACTTTTTCGGAGCTTACTCAGACTATATACAGAAAAGAAAAGTATTTGTGACTGTAGGATATTCTTTTGGTGCGGCATCAAAATTATTGATTGGTCTGGCACTTGGGTGGCAAATGGTACTTTTTGCACGTATTGTAGATAGACTCGGCAAAGGTCTTCGAACCGCTGCAAGAGATAGCATTCTTTTGGAAAATTCTACTCCTGAAAATAAGGGCTATATTTTCGGATTTCATAGGGCTTTTGATAGTCTAGGTGCTGTCTTTGGACCCTTATTGGCATTGGTTGTTCTCTATTTATTAAAAGACAATATCCGTGAGACATTTTTTGTAGCTTTTATTCCGGCAGTAATTGCGATTTTTTTGCTTGTATTTCTTGTAAAAGAAAAAGCGTTAAAAGTAAAAAAAGAAAAAGCTAAATTTGTAAAAATAAGTTTCAAGAATATGGACCAGCGTCTTAAATTATTTTTGCTTATAAGTTTTATTTTCGCCGTTGGCAACAGCTCTGATGTATTCTTGTTACTTCAAGCAAAAAATTTAGGACTTGCGACCATTGGGGTAGTAACTGTATACGTACTTTATAATATTTCACAAACCGTATTTTCAGCACCCGCTGGTATGCTTGCAGATAAAATTGGGGCAAGAAAGGTATTTGCGATAGGGCTAATTGTATTTTCAGGTGTTTATCTACTTTTCGGACTTATTAACTCATCATTTTGGTTGTGGTTTTTATTTCCTATTTATGGAACTTATATTGCTGCAACAGACGGCGTCTCAAAAGCCTATTTATCAGAATTTATTCAGAAAAAGGAATCGGGATCATATTTCGGAGCTTATTATACTCTAACTGCAGTAGGAACTTTTCTTGCTTCCCTTTTGGGAGGGCTCATGTGGCACTTTATAAATCCACATGCAACATTTATTTATGGAAGCGCGATGGCACTTCTGGCTTTTTTCATATTGCTTGTATTTCATAAAAAATTGGAATTGAATAAAGTTGTAAATTAATTCTTTATCCTAACGGAATTATTCAAATTAAAATATATCCAAGGGGTTATTGAGTAAAATTTCTCTTACCGGAGCACAGTTGTTTATCTTCCTGTCGGCTTGGCGGTTGGGTTGTCGCCAACAAAAACCCTTAAACCATTTCCAAGATCGTGAACTGGGTGTTGCTTTTGATACTCCCTGATTACCTGACTCATCGCAACAACTGTTGCAGGATATGTTTCGGAATAATCTTTCAATGTTGCAGTAAACTCCTTAACTTTTTCGTTTGCGAGTAGTTTTGAAATATCCAATTTATCTTGAAGAATTAATTCTTTTGTTCTTTCCTCAATCTTTATTCTGTCATCTGCGTTATTATTTTGAATTGCAGCTCCATAGTCATGTAAATTCTCATGATTTACATCATAAAAATATATGCGAAGTGCATGATACACATTACCGGGTCCAGCATGATATGACCAAAGCGCCATCCCCTCATCTCCTGCAAAAAGTGCTTTAGTGTCTCTTAAATATCTCCCAGCTGCATCGATACTCAAAACCGGGTCTCCTCTGTGATCTCCATATTTATCTATTAATTTATATTGCACTGCAGTATCTGGCATAAATTGCGCAACACCTCTTGCTTTTGAAATTGAATTTATTTTGTCGGGTCCTCCACCATTTTCCGTACCAATAAGCCCCATGAGAGTGTCGACCGAAATACCATAAGCATTTGCTGTATTTTCAATGACATCTTTGTATTGCATGGGAATTTCTATGTGCTCTTTTTCATAATCCTCTTTTGCCAAAATTCTTTCTTTGAACTTTGCAACTTCAGCTTGAGCTTCTGCTTTTTGAAAAGGAGAAAGATCGTGGAAAATTTCATCAAATAGGTCAGGCTCATCAGATTTGACTTCTGATGCAACCAACTCTTTTGCCATCGCCGCTGGCATGACTTCTTGAACAGGTTGATTTTGTTCATCCTGCCGAACCGAAACTACTGGCGCTGGAGGCTCAGCAGCATCTGCACTTTGCATTTCATCAATTCCTTTTGCAACTCCAGCCATTGTAGCCAAACCCGCAACAGTAAGAACGGCTTTTGTCCCAAAACTTGCAGTTTCTTCAGGTTTTTTTGGGGAATTGGGTCCTTGCGGAATATACTCTGTCTTAGCAGGTCCACCAATTATCGGTTCATTTGGATCTACGACAGATTTGAACCCATTCGGATTTAGATTTGTTCTTTTTACAATTTTTCTCTCTACAGCTGGCTTTGCTTGTGGAAGTTCTCCTGTCTCATCCATGCATCTAGTATAGCAAGACTGCAGTTATTTCTTAATAACGTAGTTTTAGCTTAGAATACCTTTTCGGATGGTGTCCTTCTCCTCATCTGCCTCTGGGGTGAGGTCTTCTAATATTTTTTGGTATTTTTCAGGATTATGAATGAGATACAAATATTCTTCTTTTTCAGAAGTCCAATTAAAAAGCTTTAGTGTTCCAAAGTTAAATACCCTTCCAAAAATACCCTGCTCAAGGGTTACTGCACCAATATGCTTTAACAAAAATCTTTTTTCTTGCTTGAAAATAAAACCTTTTTTAAATACCACAACTTCGGGCTTTATTTCATAGTACTCATTCAACCATTGCAGTATCACAAAAATAGTTATCGAAAGTTTTAATATAATTAAACCGATTAAAATCGGGATATTTACTATCATTATATTTTGACTTATTTGTTGCTTGAGGGGAGCTTGTATAAATAATGTGTAAAAAACAATAATTGCTAATGCTTCTAAAATTTCGATTGCAACTAATTTCAGATGGAGGAAAAATATGCTTTGCCGGATAGTTACATGGCTTACAATAATATTTGGCTTACCATCGGTATGAATAACTCCCAATAATTTTTCTTTATAATCAAGATTTGGCATTGTAAATTTTGGTACATATTAATAGTACAAGCATTTCTGGCAGAAAGTAAACACTTTAATTACTAATTCGTATTTTATGATAAAGCTTCCTGAATTTTTTTCTCCTCCTTTTCATTCTCAAGTTCTAAAATTCTTTGCAAAGCTTTTTCGGTTAATTGATTTTGTGGAATTTTAAGTTCAGTTATAAAAAAACCCATGAATTTATTTTTTAGCGGATACGTTAGGGTTTCTGATATTTTATGATGTAAATCCTGGTGTCCACCAAACACAACTCCGTCTATTCTTATATTCTTTGTAAATTCTATTGCGCTTTTTGAGATTTTATCCAAGTGAATATCAAGTAGTCCATTCCTTTTTCTCAAAATTTTATCCTGTGCATCCCAATCATTTTGTCCGTGCTTAACTTTTCGGGGAGCAAGATCTGTGGGTAGCTTTTCATATAAAACAACTTTTCCATTCTTAACGAGAATTAAATGCGCTCGTTTACGATCGGCGAGGATTACTAGATATTGTTTCATTACAAGGATATTGTAATGCCCTTATTAATTATTGTAATTGATCTAGCTCACAGAAGGGATGCTTCAACTTCTTTTACTTTTACAGCTGTCTTTAGAACAGTGTCAGGATTTAGCGATATAGAGTCAATTCCCTCTCTTACCAAAAATTCGGCAAGTTCCGGAAAATCAGAAGGCCCTTGTCCACATATCCCAACTTTCAAATTTTTTGCGTGAGCCTTTTTAATAAGTGTTGAAATCATACTGTGAACCGCTGCATTATTTTCATTTCCTATATGGGCTATCAACTTTGAATCTCGATCAAGCCCCAAAGTAAGTTGCGTTAGATCATTTGATCCGATGGAAAATCCATCAAAGATATCGGCAAATTCATCTACCAGAATTACATTTGATGGAACCTCAGCCATAACCCATACGTGAAGATTTTCATCGAGACTTTCTTTATTAAGCTGGTTTTTAGCTTTGTCATGAACAAGTCCATGCTTATTCATTTCCTCAAGTACCGCTTTACCTTCTTCAGGTGTGCGGCAGAATGGTATCATAACTTGCAGATTATATAATCCCATTTCATTTCTTACTTTTTTAACAGCTTCGCACTCTAAAGCAAATGCTTTTGAAAAATTTGGGTCAGTATAACGGCTTGCACCTCTCCATCCTATCATTGGATTTTCTTCTTCCGGTTCATACAGCTTTCCACCAATCAAATTTGCATATTCATTGGATTTGAAATCACTAAATCGTAAAAGCACTTCATTTGGATAAAATGGAGCTGCGATTAGAGCAATTCCATAGGCAAGCTTGTCTATATAATATTGAACCTTATTGTCATAACCAACGGTTAAGGCATCTATTTGATTTTTAACATTCATGTCTGTGAGATTGTCATAGTCAAGAAGTGCATTTGGGTGAATTTTAATAAAATTTGAAATAATAAATTCCTCACGTGCAAGACCCACTCCTTTATTTGGAATTTGTGAGTAATTAAATACAAGCTCCGGACTTGCAACAATCATTTTTATGTCAGTCTTTGGCAATTCAAAATTCGCAATGTCGGTTGAATCTATTCTGAATTTCAATATTCCCTGATATACATTTCCTACCTCTCCATCAGTACATGAAACAGTAATGTCTTGCCCATTTGGTATTGCAGTTGTCGCATTTCCGCATCCAACAATTGCAGGTATTCCTAATTCTCTTGAAACAATTGCAGCATGACTTGTCCTTCCTCCGGAATTGGTAACTATTGCACTGGCAATTTTCATGATTGGTTCCCAGTCGGGATCGGTTATTTCAGCAACTAATACTTCCCCGGGTTGAAATTCAGACAACTGGCTTGGATCTTTTATGAAATGGGCTTTGCCTTGTCCAATTTTTCTACCGACTGAAGCACCACTAGCAAGTACTTGTCCTTTTTCTTCCAAAACATACTCTTCAAGAACCGTTGCGCTTTTTTTAGCTTGTACTGTTTCCGGACGTGCTTGGACAATATATAGATCTTTTGTCTCCCCGTCGTAAGCCCATTCTATATCCATAGGCTTTTGGTAATGATCTTCAATCATAATTCCCCATTTTGAAAGTCTAGTAATAAGATCGTTGTCCAAAACAAACATCGCACGCTCGTTAGGGGTTACTTGAACTTCTTTGGTTGGAGTATTTCCTTCGGTTGCATAAATTAACTTCTTCTCTTTTGATCCTATTTTTTTACTTATAATTGATTTAAATCCATTTTTAAGCGTTGGCTTAAAAACTATATATTCATCCGGAGTTACTATACCTTTCACAACATATTCACCCAACCCCCATGATGCATTTATGAGAACCACATCCCTAAATCCACTATCTGTGTCCAGGGTAAACATAACGCCACTAGCTCCCCTGTCTGATCTGGCCATCTTCTGAACAGAAACTGAAAGAGCAACTTTGAAGTGGTCAAAATTTTTATCAACCCTATATGAGATTGCACGGTTAGTAAAAAGTGATGCAAATGCTTTTTTTATGGACTCGAGTAATTCATGCTCTCCCCGAACATTTAGATATGATTCTTGCTGACCTGCAAAAGAAGCGTCAGGGAGATCTTCTGCAGTGGCTGACGACCTTACCGCAACATCTACATCACCATCGTTTGATATCCTCCTAGCCAAATCATGATATGCGCCAATTATTGCATCTGAAAGATCTTGAGGGAACTCACTTGCCATTATTAAGTCCCTTACGGTTCTACCGGCTTCCTCAAGTGCTTTTATGTTTCTTGTGTCTAAATTCGCCAAAGCTTCACCGATTTTTTTGTCTAGCGCATTTTGTTCAACAAAATACCGATATGAATACGCTGTAACCGCAAATCCGAATGGTACTTGAATTTTTTCACCTGCAAATAGGGAACTTGTTGTGTGTGAAAGATTTTGATACATCTCTCCCAAGTTGGCGTTTTTACCACCTACAAGAGGGATATCATCTTTAGTTATTTCATCAAACCAAAGAATATAATAGGCAGAACGGTCAGGCATAGTTAATACTTTACTCAATATAATACCTTTTTTCTGTAATCATTATCAATATATATATGTGATACACATCACTGATTAACTATTTTAAAAATACTATAGTACATTTACTATTTCTTTTATGATCCAAAATATACAATCCGGAAAATTTAGTTTGAGTGAGACTCAAAATCAGATTAAAATACTTGATCTTGAAAACGATTCATTTGCCTGGATAAAAGCAAAGAATATCGGGGATATACTTGTCACCTCTAATGAAAAACATCCTATTCAATCTGTTCTTACAAAAGGGTCATACCGACTTTATAAAGTAAAAGATGAACCAAAGCTTACCGACCTTCTTCATCTTGAATTACACGCAGGTGAAGGAAAATGGCAGGGATATTTACTTCCTACCGGACTTCCAACAGAGAGTAAAAAAAGAGCTAGAATTATACCTACAAAAGAAATTATCACCAAATCGCTTCCCCACTAAATCCCTCCATCTAACTCAAGCTCTAAATTTGTTAAATTTAAAATCATTACTTTATTTTTCTCAATTTTCACTATATTTTTGTCTTTAAGAATTTTCATCTCCCGACTGATCGTTTCTCGTGTCATACCGGTTCTGGAAGCTAAATCTCCTTCTGTAATATCCAAAACCAGACCATTTCCTCCAAATCTTTTAGAGTGCGTAAGAAGTTCTGTTATTAGTCGGGCGTAAGCACTTCCGGACATCAAATACATTATTTTAATAAGCATCCCATCAGTCCCTTTATATACTCTTTTCAAAAGATCCAGTGTAACATCGGGATTTTTTTGCAAAAAATCAATAACGTCTTCACGAGGTGCCTTCCATAATTCCAAATCTTCCGTTGCTTCGAAAAAATATGAATTCTGAGTGTTATTTAAAGCCCACGACATTGGGAAAAAAGCTTGTGATTTAAAAATGTTTACAACTAATTCGTCCCCCTTTTTTGAAATCGAATATTCTTTAACGATTCCCTTTTTTAGGTAAAAAATTCCGGTTGGATTTTCGTCTGCTCTAATTAAAAGCTCACCTTTCTTATATTTCTGAAATTTATAATTTGAAAAAAAATCATCTAGTCTTTTTACAATTATTTCATCCACATATAGTATTAAAGCATACAATTGTTATAATTTCAGAATGAAGGATATTGAATCTCAGTCACGGTGGCCTGAGTTTTTTGAGCCACTAAAGTCGGAAATCCCCCCATCTCTACCTACCCAACGAAGAACCGGTGAGACACAGTTTTATCCTTCCTTTTTTGTACAAAAAAGAATTGAATTTGATACTTTTGGAAATTGTGAAGAGGTTTTGGAAAGAGTAGCCAGTGCAACTGTAGCAATAACTTCGATTGATGGTACATCGGGAGGATTTGATACCGAATTTATTATTTCTCCACAAGTTTGATGTTTTTGATTATTGGTATTGAATAGCTTTGTACGCTTTCGTCCCGTCTGATCTAGTAATAATGACGTCTCCTTTCAATTTTGAATTATCAGGACAATCTCCACTTTCTAAAATAAGTGATTTTGGTTCAATTACAAGTTTTTTGTGTACAATTCTGTCAGTAATACATGTCACATCAACGAATTTAATATTGTCGATTGCTTTCACTTTAAATCTTTTTTGTATTGTTCCTTTTTCCAATTTATCCAACCTTTGAGTGTAGAAAAGATAATATAACGGTAGATCCCCTTCTAGCGGCATATAAATTGTTTTAAATTTATCTCTATTTTTCATAACGTATAAAATCAACTCTTTTTCCCCTTGATTTCTAAATACCGGCTTATATGACTGCTGATGAACAGAATATTGGTGCCAGAAGAAAATAAATTCAAAAGTTAGAATTACTGAAAGAACAAACACAAACATATTTCTAATTTTTTTATTTGAATTATGACAAAACGTATGTATTCCTATACCCATCATAATTACTATCGGCAAAATCATAAGCATACTTCTATGAACGTTAGGTGAATCTTCATTTGTAAGTGCAGCCGGTAACGGCATGATGATGAAAAGATATAAAATAAACCAGACAGTTTTATGAGCTTTTGAAAATGGATAAAAGTAGAGAAAGAACAATAATAGAATTGAAATAAAGCTATAAAATAGCAAACCCTGATTTGGTACTACATACCTGTCAGGAAGACCCTTGTCCTCGAAAAGAAAATCCACAGAATAATAGGTAAGATACTGTCTAATAAATTCACGTGAATAGACAACAGCTTTATTATGGAAAATTCGTGCCATAAGTATATTATTTTGACCCTCCTCTATAGTGAATTTTTCGATGGTGTTAGTAAGAGATTCATTTTTATAAAAGGCAACTTGACTAAACCGTCCACTTCCAAAATTTGTTAATGACAATATCAAAGTCACCAAAAAGAAAATCAATACACAAATTGTAATTTTTATCCTTTGCTTAAAATTAGATAAAAATATTGGTAGTGGCAAGAAAATTAGCGGAAGTAAAAGCCGGTAAACGTGATAAAAAAGATAAGTGAGAAGTCCGAAAATCAAACTTAAAACTAAGAACCTAAAACTATGTCTTCTGATATAAACAAAAGCAAAATAAAGAGAAATTACTAAGAAGAACATTCCAATTACCCCTTCAGATGTCGCACGGGACAAAACGATATGCCATGGCAATATCGCAAGAAAAAAGGAAGATAATAATGCAATTTTTTCTTTTTTGAATAATTCTTTTACCAGGAAAAAAACAGGAACTACGGTCAGTGCTCCAAAAAGAGCTGATGGAAGCCTAACTGCAAATTCATTAAGCCCAAATATCAAAGCCGAAAGCCCTGAAAACCAAAAAATTCCGATTGGTCTAAAATCTCCAAACTTATCAAAATATAAAGGAAAAATATTCCCATAAATATCTTGTCCATAAAGCCAAATATATTTACCGACATATCCAGCAACCAATTCATCTGTATGAAAACTTTGAGGAAGGGAATAAAGAGAATAGATCCGTAGGATTACTGCAAGAGAAAAAATAAAAGCAAGGATAATGAAATTATGCTTCAGTATCGAAGAAATCATATTGTTAGTATATCATTTGGATAGATAACAACACCTTCGTGTTAGAATAAATAAAATGACATATACTTCAACAGACAAAGGGTACATCATAATCCTTACCCGGGGCGAAAAATTAATTGAGACTCTCACTTCCTTTTGTCAAAAAGAAAATATAAACCTCGGAGTTTTTAATGGAATTGGTGCGTGTGTGGATCCGGAACTTGGTTATTACAATTTAGAAATTAAAGAATATAAATGGCAAATTATTGAAAAAGAAGTTGAGATTGTTTCACTTACCGGAAACGTTTCTTTAGTAGACAATTCTCCATTTCTTCATATACATACTGTCGTATCTGATGATTCCTTTGATACATACGGTGGACATCTGAAAGAAGCGAAAGTTGGTGCAACGTGTGAAATATTTTTAAGGATACTTGATGGAAAAATTGTTAGAAATTTTGACAGTGAAGTCGGACTAAAACTATTAAATTGTGACCAAACTTTTTAAAATGCTATTTGAAGGTGAGACATTCAGTTTTTTTGTCGTTTTCATATAGAATTCGGGATTTGTTTTTATAAAATTTAATTAGATCTATTAAATCATTTAATTCACTATTGTAACATCAAAATAGATAGCTCTTTACAAGTACCGATGCTTTTGTTCACAATAAAGAAATGGATGATTATGAGCAGATGGATGACAATGAAATACTTGTCTTCCCCACAAATTTCAAATTCGGAAGCTCGGTCGCTGCTTTTCAAGTAGAAGGAAATAGTGGAGAACGTAAAGCGGACTGGGACATCTTTCTAAAAAATAATCCCCATATAGTAAAACAAGACGAAAAAGGTCCAAAGTGGTGGAAAGAAGGAGTTGCCGAAAAAGATCTGACGACAATGGCGGATCTTGGTCTTAAAATACAACGCATTAGCATTGAATGGGCCCGGATTGAGCCAGAAAAGGGCTTTATAAATCACGACGCAATTAAGCGTTACAGACAAATTGTCAAAAAGATATTTAGTCTTGGTATGAGCCCACTAGTCACACTAAATCATTATGTTCTTCCGGAATGGGTTGCTAAAGAAGGAAGTTGGGAGTCGCCAAATATTGTTAAGTATTACCACCGGTATGTTGAACTTATTGTGGCCGAGTTCCCCGAGGTGACTCATTGGCTTACATTAAATGAACCTAATGTAAGTATTATCATGGGTTATGTCACCAATTATTTCCCCCCGCAAAGAAATAGTCTTTTTGCCGCAATTAGAGCCAGCAAAAATATGATTGATGCGCATAAGAGAGCTTATCATACCATCAAAAACGCAAATCCGAATGCCAAAGTTGGAGTTGCTTATGATTTTAGATGGGACCGCGCAGCAAATCCAAGTGACCCTATTGAAAGACTATACACAAGTATGGTCAATTATTTTGGAGAGTTATGGTATGTTGACGCTATGATCGGAACATCCGATTTTATAGGTTGCAATTTCTATACAGGGTATTTTATCAACTTTAACCCGATGAAATTCAAATTAAAATTTCCTTCAGACAAGCATAGAATGGCAAAAACACTGATCTTTGGTGAGGAAGAGCAACCTGACGCATATCAATCTGATTTTGGTTGGCCAATAGTCCCTGATTTTTTACTAAATACTCTTCATATTTTGCATCACTCCTATAAATTACCGATTCTTATTACTGAAAATGGAATCGCCGATAGACACGACAAGCATAGAGCATTTTTCATACTAACTCACTTGGTTGCCGTCTGGCGTGCGCTTCGCGAAGGGATACCTGTCAGACATTATATTCATTGGTCAACTGTTGACAATTTAGAATGGGCTGAGGGTTACACCAAAAAATTTGGATTAATTGAAGTTGATCAAATAACGGGAGCTCGAAAACTGAGAAAAAGTGCGCATTTATATGAAGAAATCGCAAAATCTGGCAAAATTGATATCGATCATCTCATAGAAAAATATATAGAAGGAGACGAGCAGAAAGAAAAAGCGAATGAAGTTATTAGAAAACTTTTAAGAGGTGAGCTCTCGAGAAGAATTAAGAGGTAATTTAGCTAAAATTTGTGGTGAAACGTTGTCTGTAATATCTTGACCTTCGTAAACAGGTACATAGCTTCCTCCTCCACCCATTCTGACTTCAAAATGTATTGGAGATCTCTTTATAGCATCCGGTTCTGCAAAAACACATGATTCAGGGGTTGGTCTTAACCCCAAGGTGTATTCGACAACTTGCCCTGGTTTAAATATATATTCTTCATATCTATTTGAATATACCTTTGTTTCGGGAAAAGGAATACTAGAAAGTGCTTGTCTAAGCTCTTTGGACATATACTAATCTGCTAGAGTTGGGGTTGCAACAGTAAGGTTTGGTTTTTTCTCTTTTTCTCCTTTTATTTCCTTAAATCCGGGAATATGTTTTGTCAAAGCAACTTTTAACACCTCATCCATATGGGAAACAAATACAAAACGTATATCTTTTGAGACTTCTTTTGGAATTTCTTCCATATCTTTCCTATTCTCCTTTGGTAATATTATAGTCTTAATTCCGGCTCTGTGTGCGCCTATCACTTTTTCTTTAATTCCTCCAATTTCAAGAACTTTACCTCGAATTGTGACCTCTCCGGTCATAGCAACAAGTCTATTTGTTGGAATTTTTGTTAAGGCTGAAACTAATGCAGTAGTAATTGCGTCTCCTGCTGACGGACCATCTTTTGGTACTGCTCCTTCCGGTACATGGACATGAACATCTAATGTTTTGTAAAAATCATCGGAAAGTCCAAATTTATGAGCCCGTGCTCTTACATAAGTCATTGCAGCTTGGCATGATTCTTTCATAACATCTCCCAATTGACCGGTTAATATTAACTGCCCCTTTCCAGGCATAAGAGCAACTTCAATTGAAAGTATTCCACCACCGGATGGAGAATAATAAAGACCGGTTGCTATTCCTACCTCATCTTTACGTTCGGCAAGAGTTGAGGAAACTTTTTCAGGCCCTAAATATTTTGTGATATTTTTGACAGTTATAAGAACTTTATCTTTCTCCCCTTCTGCCACTTTTCTCGCTACTTTCCTAAAAATCGTAGCAACTTGTCGCTCAAGACTTCTGACTCCGGATTCTCTTGTATATCTATGAATAATATATTGGAGAGCTTCATCCGAAATTTTTACGTTTGCAGATTTAAGTCCATGTGAAGACAATTGTTTTTTGAGTAAAAAGTCTTTAGCGATATGAAATTTCTCATCCTGGGTGTAACCGGTAAATTCAATAATCTCAAGCCTATCACGTAGCGCAGGTGGGATAGTATCAAGAGAATTTGCCGTAGTTATGAACATTACGTCTGACAAATCAAAAGGAACCTCCAAATAATGATCTGAAAATCCTCCGTTTTGCTCCGGATCAAGAGCCTCCAAAAGCGCAGATGATGGGTCACCCCTAAAATCAGCTCCTACTTTATCAATCTCATCCAACATGAATACCGGATTTTTGGTTCCAGCATCCTTTATGCCCTGTATAATTCTTCCTGGAAGAGCTCCGACATATGTTCTTCTATGCCCTCTAATTTCAGCCTCATCTCGGATCCCACCCAAAGATACTTTTACAAATTCACGACCCAATGCTTTTGCGATGCTTTTTCCAATTGACGTTTTACCTACTCCCGGAGGTCCTGAAAAACAAAGAATTGGTCCCTTCATCTTTCCGGACAATTGATGAACTGCAAGGTACTCAACTACTCTCTCTTTTACCTTTTTGAGGCCATAATGCCCTTCGTCTAGTGTTGCTTCAGCATTTTTAAGGGTACTTTTTCCTTCAGACTTTTTACTCCACGGAAGTGCAACCATCCATTCCAAGTAGTTGCGAAGATATCCGGATTCGGGGTTATATGGGGTGAGCTGTTGGAGTTTTTTGAGCTCCTTTATCATCTTTTCTTCAATATCTTTTGGCATACCTGCCTTTTTTATTTTGTCTGAGAGTTCTTTTATTTCGCCTCCATCATCGGTTTCGCCTAATTCTTTTTCAATGGTCTTAAGTCTTTCTCTTAAAATTGCGTCTTTTGTAGATTTTTCCAATTGTTCCTGAGTTTTTGATGCAATTTTTCTTTCTAATTCTAATACTTTAACTTCTTTATCCAAAAATTCACTTACCTTGGTCAACCTTTTTTGGACATCAACTGTTTCTAAAATATCTTGTCGTTCAGACCCCTTAATATCCAAAGTTGAGGCAATTTGATCCGCAAGCTCTGAAGCTGAAATATCTGACATGATATTCATAAAGACCAAAAAATCAGCTTGTTTTCCAAGACTAAGAGCCTTTTTAAATGAAGTAGTTAAGTGATTCATCAACGCTTTTACTTCCGGTTTTTCCGGTTCAAAATCGTCGATCTCATGAACTACCGCTTGTAAATATTGGGTCGATTCGGAAAAACTTACAATTTGAGCGCGGGATAACCCTTTCACAAGAGCATTTACTTCACCATCGGATCTGATCATTCGCTCGATGTGAGCTATGGTTCCCATTTGGTAAAGGTCTGATACTTCAGGATCTTCTTGACGAGGATTTTTTTGTAGAACAAAACAAACGACACGCTCACCACTAAACGCAGTTTCTAATGCAGCAAGGCTTCTGGGTCTTCCAAAGGTCAAAATTGACTCTGTGTGAGGAAAAACTATTCCGTCTCGGATTGGAATTATTGGGATTAATTTTTCATTGTAGTTGTCGTATACCTCAGACATATAATTTTTAGCAGTGTAGCAAATTAATTGCTAATTGTCAATCTTTTGGGAATAAATTCTAGATGAAGTGATATACAAAGAATAAATCATAAAATGCCTCAAGTCAAGGCTAATTTTTTAGTGTATTATTTATTTATGCGTGTATTATCATTCCTTTTTGGGTTTTTTTTGGTGCTTTTTGAAATAACACTTATCTATTTTTACTTTTCTTACCTCTCCCCTTTGTATCATCATAAAAATTATGTAGAAACTCCCATTGTAAATGCTTCTGACCCTACGTGCGATTCTTTTATAACCCGGATTGAGGCTCAACAATTTTACGAAGAAAATCACGACAAACTTCCAACACTGAGTCGACTTGATCACGATGGAGACGGTAAGGTGTGCGAAAATTTACCATGAAAATTTTACCTACAAAAAAATATCAGTATCCTTTTTATATGACTTTTTACTGGCTATTTATATGGATTATCGTCTCTTTTGTTCTTTATGTAAGAGTAATTGAAACTTCAAATAATGGATTGATTTTAAAAAGGGATTGCATTAGAAAAGTAAATAACGTGTGCACACTTTCGTCGAGAAAATATGCTGTTCCTTTTGGACTTGAAGCTGGATCCCAAATTGTAACAGCAGGAATTGTTATTGGGTTCTTTGTACTTGTTGGTGGATTTTCTCAAATGATAGTTAGGAAAAAATAAGGACTTCGCCATCGCGGTAGGCCTTGAACAAAACTTTTTCATCGACAAGTTTTTTTATTTCGCGATCCGTGCTTTCCGACTCCGGATGATCTGAATCATAATGAGGCTCAAAAATAAAATCCAGAACCCCTAGTCCTTCCCAGATAGTTTCCTTAATTTCTTTATAGGGAAAGTCGTTTGCATTGTCAGTCATAGCAAAATATTTCATAGTTTTACAAAGCAGACAAACACCTGCACTGTAGGCGATGTATAAAAAGTCGTCTCTTTTTGTAAGCTCAGAAAAAATTTGGTCAAACCCACTTATTTTCATGGCTTGGCGAAGAACAAATGTGTTCCCACCACTTACATACACACCACCAAGATTTTGCAGTTTTTCTTCCAATTCTTTCTCTTTCCCGAAATAATCTTTTAGGTCTAACAATTCAACCTCTGCACCATTTTTACGAAGATCCTCCATGTCAGTCTTTATATGCTCTTTCTTCCATTCCGGATCCGCGCCGATAAAGTCCAATGCATTTGGAATGTATCCGAATTTTCCAGAGGTCTGTCTTATCAATTCATGTAGTCTATCCAGTTCATTTCCGAGTTTGTATGAAGATAAATAATATTTCATATTGAATTTATTCTAACAAAATTTATTAGCTATTATAGCTCCAATTTAGTAAAATATGACAAGTTTCGAACGTATTGGGAGTTCGTCTAATGGTAAACAAGTTTGCCATTAGCCTCTCTAAAAGTAATGGGAGTTCGTCTAATGGTAGGACACGTCCCTCTGGAGGACGTTATTGGGGTTCAAATCCCTGACTCCCAGCAAATCTTCTTCAAACAAGATTCTCCTGATTTTTTGCTATACCTTAGTCATGATTCAGTGCTGTTTTGAAAATGGGAATAAAGCAGAAAAAGGGTTACGACATGTTACGGTCGGATCTATTGCTATTAATGAAAAAAATGAAGTTCTTCTTGTAAAAAGAGCAGCAAATATTCATAACGGCGGAAAGTATACTCTACCTGGTGGTTTTTTAGATAGAAATGAAAATACTTCAGATGGTGCTTTACGAGAGTTAAGGGAAGAAACAGGGTTTGATGGTGAGATAGTAAGTTTATTTAGAGTGAACGACAATCCAAACAGACCAAAAGAGGATAGGCAAAATGTTGATTTTATATATCTTGTAAGAGTTGTTGGCGGTGCATCAACTTTAAATAGTGAGGTTTCAGATATTCACTGGTTTGGAAGAGACACTTTACCCCCGGATGAAGAATTTGCTTTTGACCACCGAGATTCAATAATAAAAAGTTTTGAATATTTAGAAAAAGAATTTCCACTACCCCTTCTCGGATAATTCTTCTGATATAATTCCTTTCATGGAACGGGATAAGTACGATTACTCTGAAATTAGAATGCGGGGTTTTGCAATTATTGCACCGATGTATCTTGAAGATAAATTTGCAGGCTATCATGGGGGCATTAGAGTATTCCTAGCATTAGGCGCTACGCAGGATCAAGCAGAAAGATTAATGGCGGAGTTGTCCTTAAGCCTATATCATAACTCACTTCCAGGAGGTATAACTACCTTACCTGAGTACGATCCTAAAGAGAAAATCAACCGCGACCAGATTGACAACACACCGATGTTGCATAATACAGCTTGGTTCACACTAGGTTATATTGAAGATGCCACAGAAAGAGAAGGTCAAAGTGCAATATACTTGGGAGAGTCATGGTTAGGAAATTCTGAAGAGGAAACAAAAAATCTTTTAAAAGGATTTCAAGAAAATCCCACAGCAGTATCAAACTTTGTTAGATGGGCGTTTGATAATGATCCTTCACTTGAAAGCATGTTAAACGAGTTTGAAGAAAGAGCCTCTAATAATACTTTGCGTCCGCCAAGTTTTGAATAGTCTGTCATAGATTCTAAACGCGTCCATTAATGCCAGCAAAATTAAACTATTTGACACCCCGCAGTTTTGGAATACAATAACATCATGACGGCAGAACAAGGAGTACTTTTTGATATTCCTCCATCCTCTAAAGAAGAATTAGCTGTAATGCGACAGGGACTTGCAGAAATACCACAGCATCAACCATATGATGCAATTGAAGTTTTGGAAGACAACCAATTTCATGCAGTATTGTCCCCAGGTGTTGATATGTATATGGATGATTATTCTCCAATAACATTTTGGATTAATGGTAAAGCAGAAACTCCTCTTGAGAAATTAGAATATCCCTCATCTGGCCCGGGCTACCGATTGGTTTTTCAAAGAAACATTGGAAGCTGGGCAAGAGAAGGTCTAGAATTGTCATGTAAAGGAATTATAATAGTCAATGATAGAGAACTCCCAGCAAAATTAATAACTTTTGATGACAACGTTTTCTTTCATAAATTCAATGATCCACAGCAACCATCTTGGCCTCTTCGTCAAACAGGAAATACACATTAATTTCTCCGATTAACTTTTGATAGAATAAAATTATGACTAAGAAGTGGTTTGCAGCAAAAAGGTATGGGTGGGGATGGTATCCTGTCACGTGGCAAGGGTGGGGAATTCTTGGGATATACACGGGATTTGTTGTTTATAGAGCTTATGCTCTAGACACAATGTTTGATACTACTTCACCTTACATATTCAGATTAATTTTAGAAACATTAATTGCAACCATAATTCTTATTGCCATTTGCTGGAAAACTGGTGAAAAGCCTCGCTGGAGGTGGGGCAAATGAATGACGACTTGCTAGAAAAAGCAGTCGCAAACAATGCTTCTTGGTGTGACCTCATTTGCTCCACTCACGGAATCGAAACTCAATTCCTCCCAAATGTTTGGTTAACAAAATCCCTGGTCCCAAAATACTATCCTAATTTAATTACACTAAAACCGGAATCGAAAGCTGAAGAAATCTCTACAATTCCCTTTGAGCATTTTTCAGTCAAAGATAGTTTTGCTGTTCTGAGCATACAATCCCAGGGTTTTTCAAAACTCTTTACTGCTTCATGGATAGGATATATAAATAATAAAGAAAATATTAAAAATGAAAAATGGTCACAGATTTCAACAGAAGAAGATTTAGCTCTTTGGGAAGATGCGTGGGGAAATGTCTCCTCAGATAGAATTTTTTTACCTAACCTTTTGTTAAAACCTAAAGTTAGAATATATGCAAAGATGAAGGGGGCAGGAATAATTTCAGGATTCATAACCTATGAATCAGATGGTGTGATTTCAGTTTCGAATGTGTTTGACAAAAATAATTCAAATATATGGCCAGAAATTGTCAATATTAATTATAAAAATAAACCTCTCGTTGGATATGAAAAAGATAAAGATTTAGAATATGCAAAAGGGGCAGGATTTGTAGAGATTGGAAAATTAACTATATGGGAAAAATGACAAAAAACATACACGTTGTTCTTCTCATCCTGGTATCAATAATTATTTTTGTAAGCCACTCAATATATACGGTTAAAACTCAACAATATCCTGAAATGGATGAGCAAAATTATATGGATATGGTTACCGGGTATTATAAAATCCTTCAGCACGCTACTCTTAATTCACCTGTAGAAATAATTCAATATCTTCCCTATAGACAACCCGGATACCCTTTACTCGTTCTTCCAGTCTTACTTATCTTAGGTCTTTCTTATTCATATAAAATCATGCTTTTTGCAAATGTATTTTTTTATATTGGAACGATGTTAGCAGTGTATGGGGTATCACGATTTTATTTCGGAAAAACTGCAAGCCTTTTATCATCTATATTATTTGCCACATATGGATGGTCATTATTTTATCTTCATTTTACGTATTCTGAGACTGCTACAACTTTCTTTACAACCGTTGCAATATATTACCTTTTAAAATCTAAAAACTTTTCGCTAAAAAATCCTACTATTCTTTTTGGGGTAACATTTGGGCTAGCACTTCTCACACGCTGGGTAAGTCTCTTGTTTGTTGCCGGACCTTTAATTGTTTCATTAACATCCAAACAAATATACACAAAGAAATTCTTAAAAAAACATATAAAAATAATTACTGTTTCAATTCTTTTGGTAATCCTTTTTGGGATCTGGCCATACATTTTAAATATCAGTAGTTTTTTTGGAACATATGTTGATAAACAAATGTTTGGTGGAAGTCTGTGGACATTAGTACCACAAGAGCAAAAACATCATGTGTCTCTTCAGTCAGCAGCTTACTATTTCAAAATATTTGAACAACTATCTATTTTCCATTTTACTTTGTTTATTGTTGGTGGGACTTTGCTTATATGGAAAAGGAAAGGAAGAATGAGTCTAATTCTAGCATTTCTTATCCCTTATTTAGCATTTTCATTTGCAACTATTATTAAAGCTGACCGTTATATTGTGCCAATTTACCCAATAATGGCAATTATTTCTCTATCAGGGTATGACTTGATCATGAATAAAATATTAAAGAGACTTTTTGTTGCAGGTGTTTTGGTTTTGTCAGTCTTTTCATTCTTTGGGTGTGTTTGGGGTATTGGACCTATGGGAAAAGGCTTATCCTCTGTTCTTATCCCAATGCCTTTGGGTCATCCCAGACTGGTACACACAAGTTCTATAGTCTGGCCACCAACAACTGAGCAGACCAATGCAAGAAAACTTTTTGAACATCTACAAAAACTAAATAAGAAAAAAGATGATCAAATAGTATTTATTTTTTCATATCATCCAATCGACAACCCAATTTATTCTTTGAATAAACATCACACGACTTCTCCTCTTAACATAAGCAATTTTGTAAGCATGGGGGTTCCAAGTTTTAAATCATCCGGTGACTATGCAGACAAACTTTTTTCAAACGCTCAAATTATTGTTACCAAATCAGGAACTATTGCTGATAATTATTTTGGATCCGGTGCATATAAATATGTTATTGCCGTAAATTCAGCCTTAAAAAATAATCCACAAATTCTTAATTCATTTGAAAAAGTTGAAACAATTAAAGTTCCGAAAGACAACTCAACACTTACTATATATATAAGGAAGCAAGCTATTCCAAGAGATACAATAATTGAATTCTCAAATGAAGTAAATGAAACTTATAATAATGAAAAAGTTAAATAAAATATTTACTTCTATCGAAACTGCTCCAAAATTATTTTATTTCTTGATATTTCTTGTTGCGTTTATTGTTCACTTAATTGGTCTCAACCAAATCGGTAGAACTTGGGATGAGGAATATAAGTTGGACTATGGTCATCTTGCATGGAACCTGATCTCAGTTGGAGATTTTTCAGAAGGACACTGGAATGTTGCCACAGAACACCCTATGGTTGCTAAATATATTTATGGGTATGCTCAGTCTTCACAAGCTTTACTTTTAAAAAATGCATTTACCGGGATGGCAATTACGGAAGCTGATTATAATAGGACTCTAAATGACAACAGCATCATCACAACAATTGGCTATAACACATACCTTATTCCATACGACTACACTTTTGCCCGTATTCTTTCTGCAATTTTTAATTCACTAGCCGTAATGCTAACGGTTATGATTGCCGGTATTTATATGAGTAAAAGGTGGAGCTTGCTGCCGGGATTATTTCTACTTCTTACACCGCGTTTTGTTTTTCTGGGGCAACTTGCTACATTTGAATCAATATCAGTATTTCTTTTTTGCCTACTAATAATCGTTTTTAAAAGACTTTTGGAAAAACCAAATAAGTTACTACCATATATTGTTACAGGAATATTGTCAGGTTTATTCTTTTGGACAAGATATAACAATATAATTGTTTTTCCATTTTTAGCAGGATGGTTAGGAATTAATTTTCTTGAAACAAAGAACAAAAAAATATTTAATTGGAAGCTATTCTTAATTCCTCTTATAGCTTTTTTTCTCGGGATTGCAATTTGGCCTACCCAGTGGCATAGTTTTCCAAAGTATCTTCTGGATAGTTTATCGTATCACCAAAATCGTTTTGTAGGACTTTCATTTTACTATTGGCAATACTTCTTACTTGCAACCTCAATTCCACTTCTTGCAGCTTTTTTTGTTGGTATTTTTGTTTGCTTAAAGGAAAGGAATTATAAAAATTATTTATTGCTTTGGTGGGTAGGATTAACAATAATTTTGTATTCAATTTTTTGTATTAAATTGGGAGGGACAAGATACGTAGTCATACTTTATCCGTCAATTGCGATAATTGCGACCATAGGTTTTAAAAAATTTTTGCGGAAGAATAAATTGTTACTACTTATACCGGTATTATTATTTATGTTTTACGAGCAATCGAAAGCATTTCCCTACTATCTGGATTATTACAATCAATTCATTGGAAGATCCGGGGCAATTCACAATAATCTAGATTTTTCTTGGTGGGGTGAGGGACAAAGAGAAGCAGGTCTCTGGTTAAGAGCTCATGGTGCAAAAAAATCAAAAGTAGGTCTATTAGTTGTACCAAAATACGTTTTTCCCAGACTCCGCCAAGATCAAACAACGGACTTTATCGAAAAACCTAACAATTCAGACTATATTGTTGTAACCAGATCCGTAAAAATACCTTCAGATTTTTATAAAAATTACACACTCGTATTTACTGTCACTACAGAAAACGAAGCCCTTGTATATATTTACAAGAAAAAAATGAGATGAAGCCGAAATTATTTATTATTATTTCCTCTGTCTTTACTATATTATTTGTCATAGCTGCAGCGTTTGACATTAGTCCATACTTACGCGGACCAGCCCCCTATTTTCCGGACTGGCGATGGGAATATAACTTTGTAAATACCTATCCACACATTTGGCTACCTATTCTTGTTGGAAGTTTAATATTATTGTTGTTTTACAAGATTGAAACCAAAAAAAAGTGGTTTTCAAAACATGAGTCTTTTTTTGTTTTTATATTTGCTTTATTAACCTTTTTTTTCCAATTTGCATTATTATTTGCAAATCGTGCCGGAATAAATGGGTTACTGAGCCGCATAATAAATCCCGATGTTAATGGATATTTTTCAACTGCTTTGCAAATTAATTCTATTTCTGACTTTTTGAAGAACTATAATGCGAATGTTTTGTCATTTTCGATGCATGCTCAAGGACATCCACCTTTGGCAATCTTATTTTTTTACTGGATTAATGAATTTTTTAAATTTACTCCTTTTTTAAATGTATTTGTTAAAAACGTAAACCCATCAACTCATTTAATAAATCAGATATGGGTTAATCTTTCGCCAAATGAAATGTTAGGAACTTTTTTCTCCATAATTTTAATTCCACTTCTTGTTTCATTAACCGGAATTCTAGTCTATTTTATTGGAAAAAAACTTTACAACTCTAAAATTGCAATTCGCACACAAGTTGCGCTTTCATTTATTCCCAGTGTTTTACTTTTTATACCAATTAACGATGCTTTCATATCAATTTTCCCCTTATTATCTTTTATTGTTTTTTTAAAAGGTATAGGTACAAAGAATAAATTATTATTCTTTCTGTCGGGTATTGTTTTTTCTGTCGGTGTTTACTTCAGTATCTCTCTTCTTCCTTTGGTTTTAATACATTTATCTTATTTAATTTCAAAATTTAATTTCAAAAAGGAATTGATACTTAATTTTGGATTATATTTTCTATTGGGAAATTTAATCTTGCCCATGATACTTTGGATATTTTTTAGTTTTGACTCTATCAAAATGTTTACGGTTCTTATGCAAGGACTACCTGAGAATAGACACTATTTAACGTGGGTTTTTTACAATTTATATGACTTCTTTATATTTTTGGGAATTCCATTAACACTCACTTTTATATATTTGATAGTTAACCAAAGAAAAAAAATTGATATATTATTTGTATCGTTTTTACTAATGCTATTCATTGTAAATTTCTCAGGGTCCGTTAGAGGAGAAGTTGCAAGGATATGGATTCCATATGTGCCGTTTTTATTACTACCTTTGGTAAATTTCATTACTAATAATAAGTTTTCTTCCTATCAATTTATAGCTATACTTATTCTTCAATTATTGTTAGTACTGACTATTAACGAATATTGGGTAACATTTTGGTAATTTGAAATATGAGAATTTGGGATCTTCCACCGGAAATACTATGTAGGAAACACTTATTGGGTGAACATCGAGAGCTTCACGCCCTTTGGACTATTATTACGCAAAACAAAAAGGGGTACAGTAAGCATCCCGAAACATTAAGATGGGTCGGAAAATTAAAAGCATTATATATAAGACACAATTTATTAGTTCAGGAAATGATGAATCGTGGGTACAAACATCATAGTGATCTTGATGTAAGACTAGCAAAAGGTAAAAAAATTCAAACTGAGTTTGTTCACACTCCAAAAGAACAAATTGAAATACTTAAAAATAAAAAATGTGATTGTAAATTATGATTTTTGAAATATTTATATTGCTCGTTCTTCTATACATAATTCTATTACTTTCTTATTCACTTATTTTTGGCGCCCCTTATGCCGGACTAGGTGAAAAACGAATAAATGCAATGTTTGAGCTTTTAAAAGTTAAAAAGGGAAAATCTCTTATTGATATTGGGTCAGGTGATGGGAGAATAGTTATAAAAGCTGCAAAAATGGGACTAATAGCAACAGGTGTTGAAATAAACCCTATTCTTTATTTATATTCAAAATTTAGTATTAGAATTAGAAAAGCAAAAAAAACTAAAATACTACTTAAAGATATGTGGCAAACAGATTTTTCAAAATATGACTATATTACAATTTGGGGTACTAAGCATATGACAAAAAATTTGGGAAATAAGTTAAGAAAAGAAGTGCGTCCGGGGACTAGGATTGTTAGCAATCATTTTCAATTTGAAAATTGGAAAATTGAAAAAATGAAAAGCGATGTATACCTTTACATAAAGTGAAAAATTTAATAATAAAATCTAATCTATTATTGCTTTTAATTTTACTGATTGGTCTTTTACTTCGAATTAATAATTATACAAATGAACCACCAAGAGGTGCTTCTTCTGATGAGTATACATATTCATTCTTGGGATTAAGTCTACTTGAGAAAGGAGTACCTACTTCATGGTCTTATTTTCCTGCATATTCATCATATGCCAAAACCTCAAAGTTAACGATTAATCACATCTACTTCCCCATTGTAACTCCATATTTTGATCACCCGCCTCTCTACGGAATTTTAGTTGGAGGTTGGGCAATGATAAATGGAGAAACAACTTTTAACGCAATTTCACTAAAAACAATCCGCCAGGTTCCTATCCTTTTAGGTATGATGACATCTCTTCTGGTTTATTTGCTCGCATTAAAATTATATGGAAAGAAAACGGCTCTCTGGGCTCTTCTAATCTATTCAACAGCAACGATATTTGTCATAGAAACAAGAACAGTCTTTGCCGAGAATTTATTCACACCCTTACTGTTAGGTTCTATTCTTTTAATTTCATCGGTAAAAAAAAGAGTTTCATATAAACTCATCATTTCACTCGGCCTTATAGCTGGTTTGAGTTTATGGGTAAAGGAGTTAGGGATAGTTGTTTTTATTTCCTCATTTTGTCTTCTTTTAATGCAAAAAGTTAGTTATAGAAAACTTATACTTTTAAGTTTTATTTTTATTGTTTTTGGTTTGCTTTACTTGCTTTATGGATACATCTACAACTGGGAATTATTTAAGCAAATCGTATTTGTCCAATCATCAAGAGAAATTGGTCCTAATACGTTGTATATGTTATTTTTCAATCCAATATCCGTAAATAAAAAATATTTGGATGGGTGGTATTTACTGGGGTTTGTAAGCTTTTTTGCTTCTTTCATAAATTTTGAAAAAAACAAATTTCTTTTGATTCCATCATTCCTATATTTATTCTTGTGCATGTTTTTTCTAACAAGTAAAGCTGAAATGGGATGGTACATGATTCCGCTTTTTCCTTTCTTTGCAATTTTCACTTCCAATCTCTTAGTCGATGGAATAAAAAATAAAAACTGGTATATATTCGTTGCCACACTTTTTATCGGAATGTTTGCAACACAATATCGTATTGAAGCAAAATATGGTTTGAGTTCACCTACTTTCCGTCTAATTTTGCTATTATTTTTTGTGCCCTTATTACTTTCATCAATACTTAAAAAAAACAAACTATTTGTTTTCCTGTCAAACTCTTGGTTCTACTTTCTGATATTTCTTACTATTCTTATAACCTACAGGTATATTCACCCGCTTTGATTCTTAAAAGGCGTGCTGGAGATGACGATTGCTTAGTACTATTCCAAAAGACAATACAAAACAAAGGAATAAAACTATCGATCCTGCAAAGAAAGGCAGAGGAAGAATGAATGTTGCCAGAATACCTGCAACTATTGGACCGAAAATACTTCCAATACTGACATAGGAGGCGTTTAATCCTTGAATTGAGCCTTGGGATCTTTCATCAGTTTCTTTTGAAAGAATTGTCTGAATCAGGGGACCAACAAATGAATTCGCCGCACTTGTAACAAAAGCTAATGCTACAAATAAAACTAATGTATTTACAAAAAACAAAAGAAAATATGATATGGAACCTATTAGAAGAGCGACCATAAAAACTTTCTTCTCACCAAATTTACGTACAATCTTTTGGATAACAAAAACCTGCATGATCAGTCCTACAATCCCGAATTGAATAAAAAGTAACGCGATCTGTCCAGGATTAAGATGGAGAACTTTTACAAAAAATGGTTGATAAGCAAATATAAACATAGCAAAAGCAAAATTATAGATAAGAGAAATCAATAAAGTTCTGCCTACATTAGGGTCAAACACAGAATTTACAAGTTTTGGAATATCAAATATTTTACCTTTTTGAACTTGTCCAATATGTTGGTTTGTTTCGGGCAAGAAAAATACTGTCAACAAGACAGCAATTATGGAAATAGCAGCCGCGATTAAAAAAGGCGCATTGAGTCCGAACTGTACAGTTGCTGCAGAAATTGCCGGACCGAATAGAAATCCAAAACCAAATGAGGCACCAATTATTCCAAATCCTCTAGCACGATCCTGTGGTGGAGTTGTATCTGAAATAACCGCAGAAGCAACAGGAATATTACCCGCTGTTATACCATCCAAAGCTCTTGCTAGGAAAAGAAAAATTGCACTTGGAGCAAATGCTGCAATAATAAAAGAAATTGCTGTACCTGTAATAGAAATTACCAATAAAGGTTTTCTACCATATTTATCGGATAATCTCCCAATAAGTGGAGTTGATAAAAAAGAACAAAGAGAAAACAAAGCAAAAAGGAGTCCATTCTGAAAGTCAGATAATCCAAATTTTCTTGAATACGAGTAAAGGATTGGAATAATAATTCCGTAACCCAATGCATTAACTACTGCAATAACGGCAATAATTGCAAGATTTCTATTCTCTGAAAGTTTTTGAATTTGTTTTCTAATCATAAATTTTAAGTAAGTTTTAATTATACGTGACTTATATATCATTTGCATATATATCAAACTATTCATATTTGCTATAATGAGTTGAATTCATGGGCAGGATGAAGTTATCAGTTCCGTTGTATTTTTTCCTTTTTGTTCTTCTTCTTTTGATTTTTTTCCATACAAGAGGTGTAATAGTTCACGACGAAGGATACGTTCTTAATAGTGCTCAAAAAATTTTAAGTGGTGAAACGATATACAAAGATTTCCACTTCAGTTATACCCCTGGAAGTGTTTTTTTGGTAAGTCTTTTTTTTAGTATCTTTGGGCACTCAGTACTTGCATCAAGATTGCTCATGATCTTAGTAAGCCTTATTAGCGCCATACTTATTTTTTTGATTGCAAAACAAATTACAAAGCGTGATGTCTATGGATATGTGTGTGTTTCCATGTATCTTGCATGGGGGCCGACGCATATTAATTTTGCATGGCCAGTAATGTTTGTCATTCCAGTCTCGATGCTTACTATTTACATACTGTCAAAAAATGCCACAAAAACAATTTCCTGGGTCCCGTTTGCAGCAGGATTCTTATCATTTCTCGTTTTTTTGTTCAAACAAAATTTTGGAATAATTTTTATTGCTGTTCTATTCGCACTGATCACATCGAAAGAATTTAAAAAAAATCATATTCTTTATGCAATTTATGGTCTATTATGGGGTGTAATTTTGTTTGGAATTTACTTACTTTTAACAAACTCAGTTGGTGCTTTTATCTCTGATTTTTATGAATTTACTATAAGAAAGGTACTACTCAACAATGACATTACAACGCCTCTTTTTTACAATGATACTCCAATAAAAGTTGCGTCAAGATCACTTCTTTACTTCTCCCCCCTCTATCTTTCCGCTATTGCCACTTTACTGCTACTATATAGAAAAAGATATTATTTGCTTTTTATTCCACTCACTGTTGCTCTATTTCTATTCGTAGGTATACGACCAACAACTGATTATGTGCACGTCATCCCAATATTAAGCCTTTGTGGTATCCCACTTATAATAATTGCAAATCAATTTCCAACTACTCTTAACAAGCTTACAATCTATTCCCTCTTTATACTTCTTATAGTTGTTGGGTTTCATAGTGCATTATTTCGTGGGTACTACCGTTGGGACAGAATACTTGCGGAAAATAACCAGTATATCGGAGGTAGACTAAAAGTCTTTACAAATCCTCAATTTTCATCTGCTCAATATGCCCTTCAAGATCTGATTGATAAACATACTAAAAAAGACGACTATATTTTTATTAATTCCTATTCACCACTTTTATATTTCACACTAGAAAGAAAAAATCCAACCGCTTATGATTTTCCCGGATTTATTCCGTCAAAAATGTATGAGGAAACTGTTATTTACAATTTAATAGCAAAAGATGTTAAAGTGGTTTTACTTACTTCACCCAAAGATACCAGTCCAATTGGCACATATGTCAGAACTCATTATTTACTCCATTCTCAAATTGGGGATTTCTTTGTCTACTCCAAAACTTGACTTTAGTACTTGCGAGCTATAGCATAACATTACACCATGGCTACAATTGACGATTTTGCAAAACTTGATATAAAAATTGTTAAAGTACTTGAAGCAACAAGAATGGATGGGTCTGAAAAATTGTTGCGTTTGAAAGTTAATATCGGAAACGAAGAAAGACAAATACTTTCGGGAATTGGGAAAAGCTATACACCTGAGGACATTGTTGGACGTGAGCTTGTAGCAATTGTTAATTTAGAGCCAAGAATGATGATGGGAGAAGAAAGCCAAGGTATGATACTCGCAACAGGTGATGATCTTGAAAATATAACACTTATTTCGCCAATTAAAGAGGTGGAGGCAGGTAGTTCTATTAGGTAAAGGGGGTGTACATGGCAACAAAAGACGATCAACAATTTCAAATAAATTTAAATCCTGAGAAAGTAAATATTCTTTATACGGATACTATATTTATGAATGTGAATGACGACGGAGTAACTTTTGATATTTGTCAAAAAGTAGGAAATTCCAACCAACTTCAAGTTGTGTCACGTATTGGCATGAGCCGTGATCACGCACACAAATTTGTAAAAAAGCTGTCCGAAATACTAGCTCTAACACACGGACATTCTCAGACTAGAGAAAAGAACTAACTACATGCAATGACTTTTTTGCCTGTTTGTTTATCTTCACAACACAAAAGGTAAAAAACTATCTGAAATTTTGGCTCTAACACACTGACATTCACAGACTCGCGAAAAGAATTAGAAGTTTTGGAACGAGTACGGCAAATCCAACGATTACTGCAAAAGTTGCAGCAAGTAAAACCGCACCGGCAGCAACATCTTTTGCGATCTTTGCTTCCTGACTATGTTCCTTCAATATCAGATTGGTCATTTCCTCGATTGCTGTATTTATCATTTCAGTTATAACAACAAAAAAGATAGCAAAAATGACGAAAAGAAGATCCGATTTGGAGGCCTTCAAAAGTATAGCGGTTATAAAAACCAAAATTCCGACAATAAGATGAAATCTAACATTCTGATCCACCATTACTGCCAACTTCAAACCCTCAATAGCAAAACCAAAAGATCTGATAAATTTTTTTATATTCATCGGATAAATTGTACTATATAAATAGCAATAAATGAAAATACAGTACCCATAATACCCCCAACAATAGTTTCACGAAGAGTGTGTCTTTTTTCTTTGATTCTTGCCCAGGCCATAAGAGGAATTAAGAATATCAGAAGATAAGAAATTCCACCATAATGATAGACTACCCCGGTCACAAGTGATGCAACAGATGCCACATGAATGCTTGCTTTAATCTTCGTATTAACAACATCAAAAAGTATTAAAGCTGCAACAAACATACAACTCGCATATACTAACAATCTGGGTCCATTGAGAGAATAAACAATAAAGCCAAACAACAACACAACTATAATCACGACCGGATAAAGGATAATTCTTTGTTTTCTATTTGAAACGTCAATGTTATTAAAAAATCCTTTTTTCACACCAAACAAAACAAAAGTGGAAATTACTCCTGTAAATACTAATGAGACAAAAGTCCAATAGAAAGCAAGATTTGCGTTATGAGTAGAGATAAAAACAATCAAAAAAACAGCTGGTATTGTGAGAGTTACAGGATGCAAAGTGTAAGCTACGATATTTGCCAAAAGCTTCATTAATTAAGGATATAGGAATAAATATGCTACTTCAAGAGTGTTAATGTTTTTTCTTTTCCTAAAATAACAAAAACCTCACCCAGTGGAAGCCCTTGTTTTTGTCCAATTAAATCCTGATAGATTTGCGGGTATTTTACATTTTCATTTTGCAAAAATGACACTATTACTTCCATAATTTTATCGTTATTCCAATCCATAACTGTTTCCAATGCATTTCCAAGTCTATTAAGAAGGGGACTTTTGGTTGTTACAGGATTTATAAAAGGCAAAACATAATCTTTAAACTCAATGAGTTTTTTCATTCGTGTTTGCGCAGGAACCAAAAGTTTGTCTATCAATTCTTGATCTAAATCTCCTAATTCGGGGTTTATTTCTAGAATTTGAGATTTGAGATTTGAGATCGGAGTTCTTCTTATGTATTCCCCATTCATCCATAACAATTTTCTCTCATCAAAAATAGCGGGCGCTGAATTTACCCTTTCAAGAGAAAATTCTTTTTCTATTTCATCTCTTGATAATACTTCGCGATCGTTTTTAGGAGACCATCCAAGTAGCATTAAATAATTCAACAGTGCTTCTGACAAGTATCCTTCGTTTTTAAAATCCAAAACACTTTTAGCTCCTCTTCTCTTTGATAATTTTTTGCCATCGGTTCCCATCACATTAGGTACATGTGCAAATTGCGGTGGAATCCACCCGAATGCTTCATAAAGCATGAGATGCTTGGGAGCAGACGGAATCCAGTCTTCACCACGGATGACATGGGATATTCCCATTAAATGATCGTCAATTACGTTTGCTAAATGGTATGTTGGATAACCATCTTTTTTTAAAATTATAAAATCTTCAATGTCACTATTTTCAAAAGATATATCTTTATCTCCAATCAAATCATGCCATTTAGTTGTTCCTTCCTTTGGTGTTATAAAACGAACAGCTCCTTCTTCCTCACGAGCATGTCCTTTTTCTAAAAGTTGATTCGCATAATTTCTATATTCGTCCAATCTTTCAGATTGAGTTACAAAATCATCCCAATCAGCTCCAAGCCATTTCAATGATTCAAGAGTAGCTTCTACCGATCCCTCAACTTTTCGTGCTTGATCGGTATCCTCATTTCTTAAAACAAATTCACCTTGCTTCGATCTAGCGAAGAAATAATTAAATAAAGCAGTTCTTATTCCACCGACATGAAGAATTCCGGTAGGACTTGGCGCAAAACGGACTTTTATTTTTGAATCCATACTATTGCATTCTAGCGTAATATTTCAATATACTCAATATAGCTCAAAATATGGCCAATCTTGTAACAGTTACAAAAGACAGTAGAATAATTCTAAAAGTTGGTGGAATTGGTGCCGGTATTCTTCTTCTTATTTATATCTTCGTTCAAGGAGGAGTACTTTTTAGAAATATTTTTTTTCCAAAACCCCCTTCTCCACCAAAAGAAGCTCTTGGCAAGTTACCCCATATTAAGTTCCCCTCACAAGGCACAACCGGAATTCAATTTACTGTAAATACTGTTGATGGTAATCTCCCAAGTCTTCCAACAAAAGTTAATGTATATAAGCTTATACATCCGGAACCGAATTTGCTTGCACTAGACACTGCAAAACATACTGTTGATTCTGCTAATTTTATTGATAACCAAACAAAAATAACAGACACTCTTTATCAGTGGACACAACCCAAAAGTGGAGCCATTTTAAGATATGATATAGTTACAAAAAACTTCACAATTTCTTCAAATTATTTACAAAACCCAGCCCTTGCATCAACCAATCTTATGCCATCTGAAGATAGTATTAAATCCGATATAGGCGGGTTTTTACAAACTTTAAATGCTAATGTCGCAGATATTGATATGGATAAAACAAAAATTGAGTATTTGCAAATGCAGGGAACAAATCTAATTACTGCTCAAAATTTAGGTAGCGCAAAATATGCTAGAGTTTCGTTAGCACAAAAAGATGTTGACTCATTGCCAATTGTATACGATAACCCAAATGATTCGCAGATCAAATTTGTTGTTTCTTATCCAGGATCAAGTTTTCAAATTCTAGAAGGAGAATTTTATAACCATGAGCCGGATTTAACTAAATCAAGTGATTACCCGGTAAAATCGGCTACTGCTGCCCTTGAAGATTTAAAGTCCGGAAATGCATATATGATAAATCCACAAAATTTAACAAATGTAGATATTACAAATGTAGAACTGAAATATTATTTAAATCGTGAAAGTAGTGAATATCTGCTACCAATTATTGTATTTACCGGAATCAACTTTACTGCTTATGTTGAAGCCATACCCGCCTCTTCTTTAGAAAATTAATTTTCCGGGTATGAAAAATCTACTTTTTCTTGTATAAAATTCATTATATCTTTTGTATCTGAAAATCTATCTTGGCTTTTAAGAACTGCAACTATTAATAATTTGCCATTTTTAGCAATTGCTGTAAGGAGAACACCCCCTGCTTCATTTGTATAGCCTGTTTTTATACCTAAAACATTATCAAATTGGAGCAGTTCATTAAGATTTACCAAATGGAATTTATGATTAAAAGCTCTATTATTAACATCTATCGTCCTGGTTTTAACTACCTCTCTAAAAAAATCTTTTTGCATAGCAAATGCTCCAAGTCGGGCAAGCTCTGCTCCTGTCGTGTAATTTCCATCTTCAAAACCTGCCGGGTCTGCAAAATATGTATTAGAAAGCCCAAGGTCCCTGGCTCTTTTATTCATCTTTGCAACAAAACCTTCTATTCCTCCAGGATAGTTATATGCAAGTGTGTAAGCAGCATCATTTCCGGATGGAAGTAGCATTCCATACAGTAGATCCCTCACTGTAAGTTCCTCTCCAGGTACGAGATTCATTTTGGAACCCTGAACCGAATAAATATCATCGGGTACGGTCAGGTATTGGTCTAAATTGTAATATTCAATTGCAAGGACAGCAGTCATAACTTTTGCAGTTGAAGCAGGAGAGAATCTGAGATTTTGATTTTTGCCAGCTACGACACTTCTAGTCGATGGATCATAAACAACGTATGCTTCTGCGCTGGCGTTAATTGAATTAAGATCTGAAGACAGTGGGATTTGTGTAACTTTTAAATACTGATTCGATGACTTTGGAATAGAATAAGAATTTATTTTATGTATATAAAAAACCACAAGCGCAACAGAAGCTATATCCAAAAGCAAAAGTATTATCGCAAAGTCGAAAATGTGTGTTTTTGGAAGAGTTTTTTTTGATTTATTTTTTTTGGGCAAGGATTGAGAGTCTTTCATCTATTCGCTCCATATCTCTTGGGAAAAGAGAAGCTTCACGCACGTTAGCAAGTCCTAATATGTGCATCGTTATACGCTCAAGTCCGAATGAAAAACCACCTTCCGGAGGCATTCCGTATTCAAATGCCTGAAGATACAGTGCAAAATTCTTTGGATCCATGCCACGATCCTTTATAGCTTCCAAAATCTTTGCGTATTCATGAATTCTTTGACTTCCACTTGATATTTCAACACCACGAAAAAGAATATCAAAAGATAGTGAATTTTCTGGCTCCATTGGATCGGGCATAGTATAAAATGCTCTTTTCTTTGTTGGAAAATGGGTAATTGTTACAAGGTCAGATCCATGTTTTTCATGAGCCCATTTACAGATATCTATTTCATCCTGAGGTGCGAGATCTTTCTCTCCACGAGAGTCACGGCCAAATTCTTTAAAGATGATTTCCTGAGCTTCTGAAAGTTTTAGACGTGGGATATTACCAAAAGCAATCTCAGAAATTCCATATTCCTTCAAAATGTCACCGGTTTTTTCTTGGGCGTATTTTAACGTGTTTACAATTACATCTTCCAAAATATCCAATAACTCAGTAAACTCAACAAAACCTATTTCCATATCCATTTGAGTGTTTTCGGAAAGATGGCGAGTTGTGACTGATGGTTCTGCTCTATAAGCATGTGCTATCGTATAAACTCTTTCAAAAACAGGAACCATCATTTGCTTATACAATTGTGGACTCTGTGTTAGATATGCGTCGTAATCATAATATTTCACTGGAAAAACTTCTGCTCCACCTTCGGTAGCTGACGCTGAAATTGTTGGTACAACTATCTCAATAGCTCCAATATCTGATGCAGCTTTACGAAACCCATTCAGAACTTCTGCTTGTACACGGAAAATGTCAGCAATTTTTTGGTTACGAAGTGTTAGCGTCCGAAAATCAAGTAAGGTAGGCAGCTGTAAATTTAGCTCAGTACCTCCCATATCAAAAGGCATTTCCTCTGCTTTTGAAATGATCTCAACCGGTTGGGTCAATTCAATTTCGACTTTTCCTAATGGGATATTCGGATTGACATACCGCTCACCACGTTCTTTTACTGTACCGGTAATTTTTACGACACTCTGGACTGATAAATCCTCGGTTGATACAACAGTCTCTGGAGTTGCTGCAACTACTTGAAGGACTCCGCCCCGATCCCGGATATCAAAAAATGCTATTTTTCCATGGGATCGTACCCGCTCTATCCATCCACAAATTAGGACGGTTTCACCCACTTTATTGACCACCTCACCGGTTAAAACACGATTTTGCATATTAGCTGTATCATATCATATTTTGCTTCAAAATATAGCTTGACATGGAAAAAATGAATTATTATAATGAATTTGAAATGAAAAATTTGCACGTGGCCATGAATAGAAACTCCTTTAAGGGTATTACCCCTTAGGGAGTCCGTGTGTGCAATACGCGAACTCCCTCCATGAGGGAGTTTTTTTTTGGTAAAAATATATGAAAAGAGAAATATTAACACAAATTGAAACGGTAACTTTAGGTGAAGGATTATGTAATCCTCTTGCAAAAGGAGATGTGCCTTGGGAAAAACCGATTAAACATGCAATAATTCAACCCGGTAACTTGCCTGATGAAACAATTGAAAAATTAATTGATGAATATCAAGAAATAGCAGATAAAACACATGATACAGTTTTGTATGAAAGAAAACATTTGGCATTTACAGCATTGCCATCAAATTATTTTGAATTAAGAATGAATACTGCTTCAAGTGTTACTGCATCAGTTGATAAATAATCTTAATTCAGGTTTAATGATTGTATGTCTGGAATAGATAATGTGGATTATGATGATCCATACGACAGACCCATGAATCCGAAGGCACAGGAGGCAACTCAAGAACAGTCGGATGCTTATCGAGCAGCTCTTGCAAAAAGAGGAATTGGAAATACTGTTACGACAGAAGAGGTTAATAATTGGATCGAAGTTCAGCAAAGTCAACCGAATCTCCCTCAGATAAAACACTCCCCACTTCCGAAACCAAAAGAGAATGAGCTAGTTGAACAATCAGCTTAGCTTTATATCCCTGATTTTTAGTTGAAGATTTACCTTTCCATTCCATTCATTTTTGTCAATTACATAAGCAACATCTATTAGGTCCCCTTGTGAAAGTTCTACTTTATCAGCCATTTTAAATGCCACTGCATCAAATGTTTTTCCATCCGATTCTAATTTCAACTTTAGATGATTTTGTTCTCTTCCAATCTTTCTTAACTCAACTACATTAACTTTTTCCGTTGCAAATACAGGCTCTGGATTTCCCATACCATAAGGTGCCAGTTTTTCTATTTCATCATATAATTTCATTGAAATTATTGAGAAAGGGATCATAAGATCAATATTTAAATATCTCTTAAGTAATTCATCCGTTACTATTTCAGATGCCTTTTTCTCAAGAGCCATTTTAAATTCTTCAATTCTTTCAGTCACCAAACTAAAACCGGCTGCCATTGGGTGTCCACCGGTTTCAAGAAGTGTATCTGAAACACTTCTTAAAAGTTCAATAATGTTTACCCCGCTAATTGATCTTGCAGAACCTTTAGAAATTTCACTTCCGACAGCAATGGCAATAGCAGGTTTGTAATATACTTCGACAAGTTGAGAGGCAACAAGACCAATGATTCCTTGGTTGTATGAAGCGTCTGAAACAATTGTTATATGGGGACTACTGTTTTCTATAGCCAAAAGTTTAGCGTGATTTACCGACTCCTCAGTTAACCCCTGACGGTCACGATTTACACCACCTAGCATTTGTGCTAAATCACGTGCTTTTTTGGGATCTCTTGTGCATAGTAGGCGCAATGCATTCATCGCACTTTGAATTCTTCCGGTTGCATTAAGACGTGGTGCTATAGCATGTCCTATTGAATACACTCCTAGAGTTTCATTACTGATTCCTGCTTCTTTGAGAAGTTCAATTAGTCCCACTCGTTGCGTTTTTTTCAATAATTCAAGTCCTTCTTTTACTATTGCGCGGTTATCATTTGTCAAAGGAACTAAATCTGCAATTGTTGCAAGTGTTGCAAGTTCTAATTTTTCAGTTATTTCTTTTTTACTTTGAAATGCTAACTCTTTTGCAAGAACCCACGCGATTCCCCCTCCGCAAAGTGATGTAGTGTGAATTATGCAAAATGCCTTTGGTAGTTTTTTCCCTTTGACATGATGATCGGTAATAATTACCTCGATGCCTTTTTCATTGGCAAAATCAACCGCTTCATATGCAACTATTCCATTATCAACCGTTATTATAATTTTTGTGTCTGGATTTTCTTTTAGAACATTTTCGATTCCTTTTTTTGAAAGACCGTATCCCTCATCGGCTCTATCCGGAATATATGGCACAACATACTTTGTTCTTGCATATAAAGTTTCCCAAAGGATAGCGCAACTCGTAATACCATCTACGTCATAGTCGCCAAAAATTATTATTTTCTCTTCATTCTTGATCGCTTTTTCAATTCTTATTTTGAATTTCTTAAACTCCTTCGCGTCAATCCCACAAGAAGTTAAATCTGTCTTTTTTAAATTGGGATTTAAGAATGTTTCAATCCCTTTTTTTGAAGTGATATTTCTGTTCGCAAGTAACAAATTTAAAATATCGTCTACCGAGTTATGAGTTATGAGTTTTGAGTTCTGAGATAAAAACTTCCAGTGTTTCATGATATACTTTTTTATAGTAACTCTCATAATACCATATGGATTTATCAATCAATAAAGACGTCAAATCAATCTATTCTCAACTGGAAAAAGCCGGATTTGAAGTTTATTTAGTTGGTGGTTGTGTAAGAAATTTGTTAATGGGAATTTCTGTCACAGACTGGGACATGACTACTAATGCTACTCCCACTCAAATTCAAGAAGTATTTCCCGATTCTTTTTACGACAATGACTTTGGTACAGTTGGTGTAAAGTATCCCGTCCAATCAGATGACCATAAAGATTACGCTGAGATCACAACATTTCGGACAGAGTCATCTTATTCTGATTACAGACATCCGGGGGAAGTAATATGGGGGAAAACGTTAGATGAAGATGTTTCAAGACGGGATTTTACCGTAAATGCATTGGCTCTAAAAATTTTAAATGATGGATCATGCGAAATAATAGATAAGGTTAATGGGCAGGAGGATTTAAAAAATAAATTAATTAGAGCTGTTGGCAATCCCGACGAGCGGTTCAAAGAAGATGCATTAAGACTTATGCGGGCAGTCAGATTCTGCGCACAACTTAATTTTGAAATTGAAGAAAAAACATTTACAGCTATTAAAAATGACAGTCATCTAATTGAGCATGTGTCGCA
Source organism: uncultured Gammaproteobacteria bacterium (assembly GCA_964511965.1). Taxonomy (GTDB): domain Bacteria; phylum Patescibacteriota; class Microgenomatia; order Levybacterales; family GWA1-39-11; genus JAUSNA01. Next base: position 80,817 of record CAZEGF010000023.1, on the reverse strand, counting down.
TGAAAGGATTCATGACGAACTAATTAAGATACTTGCAACTGATAATGCTTATAAAGGAATTGTCATTCTTGATGAGATTGGAATTTTGGATATTATTTTTCCCGAACTTTTGAAAGGAAAAGGGGTATCCCAGGCAAGACCAGGAAGACATCACACAACAGATGTATTTACACATAATTTACTGTCTCTTAAAGAATGTCCATCAAAAGATCCATTGGTTAAATTTTCTGCACTACTACATGATGTAGGGAAACCTTATGTAGCAACGAATGATAAAGACGGATTTGTAATTTTCTATAACCACGAAGTAGTAGGTGCAAAAGTTGCAAGAGAAATTGCAGAGCGCCTTAGATTTTCAAATAAAGACAAAGATAAAATATATACACTCATAAGGTGGCATATGTTCACGGTTGATGAGCATATTACAGATAGTGCTGTTAGACGATTTATCAGACGGGTAGGTCTTGAAAATGTCAAAGACATGATTGATCTGAGAATTGGCGATAGACTGGGGGGTGGTACACAAACTGCAGAATCCTGGAGACTAAAAAAATTTAAAGAGAGACTCGAGGAACAACTCAATCCTCCATTCTCAATAAATGATATGGCGATAGACGGAAATGACATCATGACAGAGCTCAATATCAGACCGGGAAGAAAAGTAGGAGATATACTTCAGAAACTGTTTTTGGAGGTAGATGAAGATTTATCAAAAAATAATAAAGATTATTTAATCTCTAGACTTCATGAAATTGAAAAAGAATTTTCTTAAAAAACACTTCATTCCAATTTTTATAGGTTTTGCTTTTTCGATTTGTTATTTACTTCTTTCAATAATAAAACACTACTCTTTCCTATCAGGTTATGATCTTTCTATCATTGATCAAGCTATTTGGAAATACTCGCACTTTTTAAATCCAATTTCCACAACGCATGTTTATTATGATGCTCCTATTTACTACGATCATTTAGAGTTAATACTCGTTCTTCTTGCTCCTTTATACTGGGTGATAAATAGTGTGTATGTTTTGATAATTCTTCAAGTTGCAAGTGTGATTGCTTCAGGGGTTGCAGTTTTACTAATAGCAAAAAAGTATCTCATAAAAGACGTGCTTGCAAACACTATATTTGCCACGTACCTTGCTTTTTTTGGTTTGCAATTTGCCATTTGGTCCGATGTACATACGTTAGTTTTTGCTGTTGGATTTATTTCTTGGTTTCTGTACTTTCTTGAATGCAAAAAAACAAAATTAACATATCTTTTTTTAATTCTTGCAATAATTTGTAAGGAAGATATTGCATTTTTAACTCTTCTTATCAGTCTTACGTATTTCATTAAAAACAAAACTAAAACCTCACTAATTTCCGGTGTTATTTCATTAATATATTTAATATTTGTTTTTTTTGTATATTTTCCTAATTTTGTTCCAGGTGGATATCATTTTGCAAATCCTCGTGGACTTTTAAGTGATATAAATCCGTACTATTTTATAGATTCATTAGACAAACAAAAAACATATTTATATTCCCTAGGATGGTTTGGATTTCTCCCATTATTATCTTTTATTTATCTTATTCCATTTATAGGGGATTTGGGGCATTATTTCGTTCTGGGGCATATCGCAATAAGGACTGAGGGAATATTTCTTCATTATAGAAGCACGGTTGGATTACTACTTGTGTGGCCTACAATAATTGCCATTTCAAGATTTAAAAGATTAAATAATTGGAAAACAGCTGTTTACTTGATAGTATGTGCACTTGTCTTACAATATTATCTTCATCTTCCACTTTCCTATTTAACAAAAAAATATTTTTGGACAATTCCTCCGGAAGTAAATAACATTTACGAAATGTTAAAACAAGTCCCAGAGAACGAATCTGTTGTAACTCAAATAAATATTGGTGCGCATTTGGCTCATAGAAAAGAATTATATACTCTCTTCCCAAGTCTTCGTGATTTTAAAACTGATAGCCCATGTGAACTATCAACATGCCGGTGGTTCCGGGTTGGAGGAAATCCAAAGTATTTATTAATTGATACAGGAAGTACATGGAATAGTCTACATTATCTTGGATCTAGAGACGATTTTATGAATGGTATAATAAATCTTGAAAAACATGGAAACATAGTTTTATTCAAGCAAAACAAAACCTCTAAATTATACAAAGTACTTAAGAAAATTTAATTTGGTACAATTACTAAATGTCCTCTGTCTTAACAGTTAATGATTTGTCCAAAAAATACGGCTCTTTTGTTGCAGTTGACTCAATCTCATTTTCTGTAGAGAAAGGTAAAATCCTTGGTTTTCTAGGACCCAATGGAGCCGGTAAAACTACAACCATCCAAATGCTTTTGGGAATCAGTTCAATAACTTCAGGTTTTATTGAATATTTCGGGAAGGATTTCTTTAAAAATAGACAGGAAATACTACAGAGAATAAATTTCGCCTCTGCTTATAATACTCTGCAAGGAAGAATATCGGTTTGGGAAAATTTAGTTGTTTTTGCTCGTCTTTACTCAGTCAAGAACGCTGAAAAGAAAGTTAAAGAACTTCTTGAATATTTTGAAATATCGGATTTACTAAGCCAACGGTTTTGGGATTTATCTGCCGGACAAAAAACTAGGGTTAACATAATCAAAGCTATGCTTAATAAACCTGAATTATTACTTTTGGATGAACCCACAGCTTCTCTTGACCCCGATATTGCTGACAAAGTACTAACTTTTGTTGAGCAACTTAAAAATGATGAAAAATTATCTATTTTATATACAAGTCACAATATGGAAGAAGTGACCCGAATTTGCGATGAAGTAATAATTCTTAATCATGGAAAAATTGTTGCACAAGATACACCACTACAACTTACAAAAAGAATTGATGCTGCTCAATTAAAACTGACTTTTGAAGGTAGCCAGGAAAGAATGAAAAAATATTTATCTTCTAAAAAACAGAACTATACATTTCATAACAAATTTACAGTTAATATAGATACAAAAGAATCGCTTATTCCAAAACTAATTTTCGGCCTTACCAATGAGGATATTTATATTACTGATATAGAAGTGAAAAAACCAACACTTGAAGACGTCTTTTTGTCAATTGCAAGGGAGGGGCAAAAATGATTAACAGAATTATTGCTATCATGCAGCAAGAATATTTTATTACAAAAAGATCTCTTGAAGTTATTTTTGATTTATTTATTTTTTCATCAATAACGGTTGTCGTTTTTGGGTTTGTCGCAAAATACTTAGCAGGGAGTCAAAATACAACAGGTGCGGTTTATCTGATCATAGGTCTAGTATTATGGGAAATTGTTAGGGTTGGTCAATATTCCGTAACGGTTTCAGTTTTGTGGAATGTTTGGTCGAGAAATTTAAGCAATATGTTTGTAAGTCCCCTATCTACCGCTGAATATTTGGCTGCTCTTATGATTAGTTCTATTATCAAATGTATAGTAGTTTTAATAATTGTAGGATTTATTGTCTTTTATATAACCGGATTTAATATACTAAAAATTGGATTTTTAAATATAATTTTGGACTTCACTAATTTAATAATATTTTCGTGGTCAATGGGTATTGTTCTTACCGGATTAGTATTTAGATTTGGGACGAGAATTCAAGCAATGGCTTGGGGAGCTGTATTTCTTTTTCAACCATTATCTGCATCTTTTTTCCCAATAACCATTCTTCCCAAACCAATCCAAATTATTTCTTACTATATTCCGGCAACACATGTTTTTGTTGCTGCTAGAAAAAATTTCATAAATCCCCAAACAGATTGGAGTTTATTTTTTCTTGCAATTGGACTCAATATTATTTATTTCGCTACCTCATGTCTTATCTTCTACCTTTTCTATAGAAAATCACTAGAAACCGGTCAATTCGCAAGAAATGAAGGATAAATTTAGTGAATAGTGATTAGTAATTAGTGATTAGTTAAAAATGATATAATTACCATATGCTAAAAGACGTCATTCAGGAAGATTTAAAGCAGGCAATGCTTTCAAAGGCAGAGGAAAAGTTATCTACTATCCGCATGCTAAAATCTGCTCTACAGTACCATGAAATCCAAAAGGGAGGGGCAGGTTATACGGCAACTGATGAAGATGTCATTGAAGTTGTAGGACGTGAAATAAAAAAGAGAAAAGAATCTATTGAATTATACGAAAAAGGAGGCAGACAAGAACTTGCAGATAAAGAAAAAAGAGAGCTTGAAGTTTTGCAAGGGTATCTACCAGAGCAAATGTCTGAAGAAGAAGTGAGAAAGCTAGTCGAAGATACAATTCAGTCCCTTGGTGCTTCAACTATGCAGGACATGGGAAAAGTAATGGGGGCGTTATCTGCCAAAACTAAAGGAAAAGCTGATGGATCATTGGTGTCCTCTATCGTCCGGGAACAATTAGGCGCTTAATGCCTTTATAAAAAAATCTACACCCGGAAGCCTATCAAGTTTTTTTACATTAGAAATTTCAATCCACATAACATCCTCTACGTGGTGATCTTTGGTCCTCTTTCCTTCTGAAATCAATTCACATTCGTAACCAAGTAAAATGGTGTGCTGTATCCCCCATGGGTAATCCCAATATTTTGTGTAAACTGTTGGAATCAATCGCTTTACCTTTACTTTTACTCCGGTTTCTTCTTTTATTTCTCTAACTATTGTTTGTTCCGGATTTTCTCCAAAATCTACCTTTCCACCTGGAATTTCCCATTTTAAATGAGCGTCTTTCACTTCCGGCTCAAACCTTTTTACCATCAGTAATTTTTCGTTATGGATAACCAGACCAACAAAAACTGTGATTTGTTTTGTTACTTTTGGAGTAGATTTCACTTTTTCTTTTTTGATTTATTGAGGAGATTTTTAAATGTTATACCTCTTTTATTGAGATCGTACCACTCTATAAGAACTGCACTCGCAACAAAAATTGATGAGTATGTTCCAGTTATAATTCCTACTAAAAATGCGACAATAAACCATTTTATAGAAGCTCCTCCAAATAGTAGTAATGCAAAAAGAACAAGAACAACAGTAAGAGATGTATTTAAGGATCTTGCTAGCGTTTCATTAAAACTTTGATTTACTACTTGCTCGAAGGTAAGATTTCTGACATTTTTTATCAGGTTTTCCCGGATCCTATCAAAAACAACAATAGTGTCATGAACCGAAAATCCCATTATTGTTAGAACTGCTGTTATAAATAAAACATCAACTTCTACTCCAAAAAATAATCCAAGAAGAGAAAATGTCCCAACAACAATAAGTACATCATGCACAAGAGCAATAATTGCACTAATACCAAATTTCCATGAAGATACCGGTTTTGAAACTGTTCTGAAAGCAAACGCTATATAAAGAGTAATTGCAAGTATGGCAAGACCTATCGCTTTAAGAGCGTTATTAGTTGTTTCTGATCCAATTATTGGTCCTAATGTGTCAAAACTTTTTTCTTTTATATTGATCTTTTTATCGGTTATTTTTGCCAAAACTTGATTTTTTTGTGCATCTGTTATCTGATCGGTTCTGATCATTAAATCCTTATCCGAATTTTTTGTTATTGTTACGACTTTTATTCTTTGAGCATTAAATGCCTCTTTTATCTTATTGATGTCAAGAGCTCTGTTGTCAGTTGAAGCAACTTCAAGTTTTGAACCGCCTGTAAATTCAATTGATAGTTTAAATCCAAAAAGAATAATGGACAAAAGTCCTATTGCCGTTGCAATACCCGAAATTGTTAAAAATATTCTTCTTTTTCCTACAATATCCATAATTTAGTGATTAGTGATTAGTAATCAGTGATTAATCGAACTCTTTTTTTCTTTGGTGTCGAAAACATAAAGTAAATTTCTAGTAATAGTAATTGCTGAGAACATACTAATGACAATACCTAAAAATAGCGTCAAGGCAAACCCTCTCACAATACCACTACCAAAGTAAAATAATATTGCACATGTAATAATACTTGTAATATTTGAGTCACGAATTGAAGTCCATGCCCTAGAAAAACCATTCTTCATGGCAATGTCACGAGGCTTGCCACGACGAAGCTCTTCTTTCATTCTTTCAAATATCAATATGTTGGCATCAACAGCCATTCCAATTGAAAGGATGAAACCTGCAATTCCGGCAAGGGTTAATGTAACAGGAATAAGCTTATAAATAAATAGTGTTATTACCGTATACATGGCAAGGGCAACACATGCAATTACCCCTTCTTTTCTATAAATGTATGTCATGAAAAATATAATTGATAAGAATCCTATGATCGCAGCAAACATACTTTTATGCAGAGAGTCAATTCCTAGCGATGGACCTACAGATGACTGAGCTATTACATGAAGGGGGGCCGGGAGTGCACCAGCATTTAAAGCGATAGCTAAATTTTTCGCAATATCCGGTGTAAATGTTCCGGATATTACTGCTATTCCGTTTGCAATTTCCGTTTGAACAACAGGCGCACTTATGACTTGATTGTCCAAAGCAATTGCAACCGGATGGCCAATATTTCTTTTGGTAATTTCATCAAAATATTTTGCACCCTGACCAGAAAATTGTATTTGCACTTGAGGCTTGCCCGTTGTTTTATCAAAAACTACCGTTGCTTTCTGAAGATCTTTACCAGTTAATTTCGTTGGAAGAGGATTTGCACCAATTAATTGTCCGAGTGTGTAAAGAAACATATCCTGACCAGGGGTCTGAATCGGCTTTTCTTTTCCACCCTCCCAAAATGTTAGCTGGGCTGTTGCCCCAATGAGATCAATTGCTTGAGAAACGTTAGACATACCCGGAAGGTCAACAACAATTCTGTATTCATTCGCCAATTTTATTGTCTGAATGGTTGGCTCTGAAACTCCTAAATAATTAATACGTCTTTCAATAACATCTCTCGCACTTTCGAATGCGTCTTGTTGTGCCTCTTTTTTTATACCTTTCATGTCCACCTTGTAGGTAAGTTGTGTACCACCCTGAAGATCCAATCCCAATTTGTATGAAAGATCTTTTTGAAATGGAATAGCCAAAAATCTTAGATCAATCTTTTGAGGATCAATAACAGTATTTGCTATCTGCTTATTTTTTTGTACAAATGGAATTTTTACTGATCTAAGATCAATCTTTCCGGGTATATTTTGAAGTAATAAAATCACTGAGATTACAGAAATAACCGCAATGAATATTTTTGAATTACGCATATAGGAAATATTATTCTTTTACTAATGACTCTTCGTCACCAATAAGCATTACGCGTGAACCATAAATAATTGAGGAAATAAAAGGATCACGCCTTCCTTTTCTGAAATTAAATTCATCCTCATTCATAATTGTATAATTAATCTCTCTTTTTTTCAGCTCCTCTTCTTTTTTAATGATAAGTGATAATTCCGGAAGGACAACTATTCCTACAACTAATAGATCAACGCTTTCTCCACTCTCTTGAGAATTTTTTGCAAAATCACCTGAAAGCATGGCGTATTTAATCCTCCCAAGTTTTGCTCTATTCTTGATGATATCGCGTCCTAACCCAGATTCCTTCGCATGAATTTTAACAAGATCATTATAAAATGGGTATGAAGTATCTAGTGAATAATATACTCTATTTGCACGGGCTTCACGATTTAAAATTCCCTTTTTCTCAAGAAGCATTAACTCCCGTCTTACCGCATTGATCTCTTCATCAACGCGTCTAACAATTTCTCTAACATGAAACATTTCCCCGAGGTTTCCCAAAAAAAGGTGTAAAATTTTGATGCGGGTTTTAGAAGTAATCAAATCATCAAACATATGCTTCTGAGTACATATATTATACTAGTCCTTTGATATTTACAAGAGAGAAATGAGGTAAAACTGTTTTTACTTTACAGTAACATCAGTGGTCGGAGAAACAATTGAAAACCAAATCTTTCCTCGGTTAAGTTCAATATCTTGCCCACGCTTATCTTTAAGGTATAGATGAGCAGTTCTAGATTTTTTAGACCATGTTGCATCAGTTTCAACTCCATCCATAAATACCTTTGCATTTCCAGTTCCTTTCGTCCCATATAGCATATGTAGGTTACCTTCATAACCATCATTTGCTCTACTCTCCTTCATAAATAATACGATGACATTTTTAGCGGTTAGCTGCTTTTTTGTATCAAGATCCAAATGAGGTTTTCCTCCGTTAGTTCTTAAATAAGAATTGGTAGTTTTATCATAATTCCAAAGAACACTGAAATCTCCGTACCCATCCCAGAAGTCATATGAAACCGTTTGGGCAGCTGGTCTTGTTGAAAGAGCTGCATCTTCTTTAAAAGTATATGGTACAAAATCTTTATCCCACTTCTCACCATCCGGATTTACGTTAGTAATCTTTCTTGATTTTGCGGCATAATCCCACAATTTAGTAGTTGAAGAATACATGGTGTGCTCTGTCGCTACTGTTCTTCCTAAACGGTCATAATCACGAAGAAATACCGGGAATCCAATTGAGAATTGATTAAGATCATTAACCCCTGCCCATCCGTATGTTTCAAGTTGTCCTAATGCGTCTGCCTGTCCATCACTGTTGGCTCCTCCCACATGTGCGTACAATGGAAAAGAACCATATTCCGATAGGAAATCTATGAAATACGTTCTTGCAGATCTAACCGGTCCTACAACGTCTGCATCCTGACAGTAGAAGACAGTTAAGAAACGGGTTATACCACCCTCAGCAATAGCCTCATAAACCACATCGGCAAATGATATTCCACTTTGAGGACGGGCTTCAGTGTGATTCTCTATCATAACTCCCAATGGTTCATGCTTTTCCCACCAAGCCCTCTGTTGTTTTGAGTATTTCGCTCCATTTATAGGACAGCTTTCGGTCTTTGGAAGTGAATCATCAAACATTAATCCACCGCTTGCAGTTTTTTTAGGAGCAGTAACAGGAACGGCACTAGGTCCTGACAAACCACTGAAAATCAAAAACGAAACAACGGCACTTACAATATAAACAACAATACCTGTAATTAATATTTTTGCATTCATTGTCTTTTTCTTTGTTTCTAATCTTCTGTCTTTCACAACTGCTTCCTGATCCATAGCTTATTTTTTTGCCCTTTTTGTGGCAGATTTTATCGCCTTTACTTCGTCATTTGAGAGTTCATGCTCAACTCCGTGACCATTACTGATTTTCTTAGCATACCATCTTGTACCATTTCTCGTGTGAAGACCGGAAATAACTACTCCTGACTCCTCAGCGTCAATTAGGGCAAGAATAAAACTTTGGTCTCCTCCTGTGTCATTGAACGGATTAAACCGAACAAGCCCTATCTTTTGTATATAGAATTGTGAATCAAATATCAAGTCCTCAACTTTTTTATTTGTGTCAGCTAAATTCTGGCTGAGTCTTTTTTCATGCTCAAGAACTTTACTCAAAAGCTCAATAATTGTTTCTTTTTTGTCTCCTGTTGAAACTTTTTGCAAAGATGTCCATATTCGGTAAAATAAATAAGATAGAATTCCGTTCCACACTATTAAAATAACAACGAGGATCAAAAGGGGGAGCGAATTCATAAGCGTCTTACCATTTTAGTATCTTGAAAATACAGAGTCAATATGATAACTTGAGCCTCTATGTCAAAGAAAAGAAAAACAAGAAAACAAAAAGAATTAGCCTCAACAAGACATCACGTTGAAATAGAGCAACATACACATCATATTCACACTCAAGCGCCAACCTATTCTGTTGCTAGCTTACCTACAACAGAAGCACTTCCTACAGAAAAAAAAGTAGTTATACCGGAAGGCTCAACTGTGGCTCAAAAAGACGCTGAGTATTTGAAGCACGATATGGTTGCAATAACTGCTGCTTCCGGAATTGTTGCCGCTTTTGATGTTCTGCTTTTTACACTACTTGCAACTGGATTTTTACACCTTAACTTCTTAGGATACTAAACTCTAATAAGTTCTCTTTCTTCTACGGGAGGTTCTGGTGGTTCTGGTTCTTCATCATCGTCTCTCTTATTCTCATCTACTTGAAAAACAACTTTTATTTTATCAATTTCATCATCATTTACTGGAAACCAAACTCGGTCCGCTTTTATTATTCTACTAACATTTCCATCAAGTTCAGTAACTTTAGAATAACCATCCCTAACTAAAGTTTTCATTCCTTCTAGTTCAAGTTCCTCAAGATATTTTCTTTCACCTACGTCAACCTGATATAACAATAAGAAATTTCCCTTATCGGTAAGTAATTGAATATTAGTATTTATTAGTGACATAAGATCTCTTGGATTTTTCAGAAAAAAAACCATCCTAACAACCAAAGGATTTTCAATTTCATCTGTTACTTTTAATCCCTTAATCGGGCCTTCTTGATCCTCTTCTGATTCCTCAAGTACAAACCCTGCATCTGCTATTCTTGTTACCTGGTCGTATCCAAGATACCCTGAATCCTCATCAACTAAGTCAATAAATCCCTCGATTCCTTTATAGATTATTTTCCTTCTCAAATAAAGAATTTGATAATCATCTTCAATTTTTGGGTCCGAGCGTCTTTGCTCAACTGAGTACCATTCATCTAACCCTTCAAATGGGTGAAATGGAATGTTGGGTTTAACCTCCATGAGGTCCACTCGTTCTTGGGGTTCTCTATCTCTCTCACTTGGTTGCATGAGGCTGATTATACACCTTTGGAGTAGGTGTTGCTTCCGGTTCTTTGTAATGCACAAGTCTAAATATTTTTACAAATGGAACGCTCCATTCTCCTGTTATTTCTGCTCTTCCAAAGCCCGACACTTCCCATAAAGAATTTCCCAATGGATGGCAATCCAAATCTTCACAAACCACCATCAGTTGGTCTGTAACACTTTTTCTTTCCGGATCAACAATAATATTTTGAATAGTTACCGGTGCACGGTTTTCTATTTCAAAGAAATACCGGTACACATGATCTGAATTACCTTTTGTTAAAAGTGCAAAATTAAATGGCTTGCCTCCAGTTTGCGCAAGTACAGCTTCTGCAATATGTCTTGCTTGATCTTTTTGCCTGTTTCCCTGGTACCTAAATGGGTTTCCTGAAAGATTTATCGCAACTAATGTAACAAATATCACTCCTGCAACAATACTCATCCATTTAAATTTTTTCAGTTCTGTTAAGTGACTGAGTAGTCCTCCAACAAGAAGAAATGGAACCGGAAACATAAAACCTAGATAGTAGTCATAAATTGACTTTTTATAAAACCCGAATAATAGTATTCCAAAAAATAACCACAGGGCCAGAAGTAAAACTTTCAATTTTTCTTTCACATACTTAAGAGCAAATATTGAAAAAATTGCAAGAAGAACGGTACCTACAAACCAAATTTGCAAATTAGTATGAAGTCCTACATTTATCTGATCAGGAGGTGGAAATTTTGTAACGAGTCGCCCAAAAAGTCTAAAAGATACATCCCAAATATTGCCAAAAAATGAATGATGAATTTCATATCCTTTAGCTGCATTGTCTTCGAATATAAATTTGAATATAGTCCTAATATTTGGAAATCCGTGTCTAACTTCAAAAGCTAAAAAAGGTGATAAACCAACTATAAATCCGATAAATATTTCTATATAGTGAATAAAGCAACGCTTTACAAAATTATTTTTATCAAGCATTCTCTCGCCTAATAGGACAAAGAAAAAGACAATAACGGCTAAAAAGGTCGAGAGATAATGAAGTTGCATTGCAATACCCAATAAAAGCCCCACTAAAAGAAAAAGTTTTCTTGATTGTTTTTTAATTGAAACATACAAAACATATAACATGACAATTGAGAAAAATGGCATTACATTCGGATTCCAAGAAGATCTGGAATAAGCAATTACTAATGGCGAAATTGCATAAAGTGAAGCAGCAATAAGTCCAGCTTTCGCATTAAAAAATTTAAGCCCTACATAATAAACCAAAAATACAGTTGCTACTCCAAAAATTGCCACCATAATTGCCGGTCCAACAGGATCGTAATTTGACATTAAAAGAAAGGGAGCCATCATATAGTAATATATGGGTCCCAAGAAAAAGTCTCCCGCACTTGCCCGTGGTCCAAGAAGAGTAAAATTGCCATGAAGTATATTTTTTGCAACAATGGCATCCCGTCCCTCATCGCCTAAAAAAGTCATGTAGTCAGAAATCCTATATATTCTAAAAAAAGCAGCAACAAAAAGAATTAATAGTAGAAGAGAAATTTCAACTTTGTGTTGTGAAATATATTTTTTTATTTTTTCTAACATGGAAAATATTTATTTTTTCCTCCAAATAAATTTGGAATAAACGAAGAAATTCCAGACTAATAAAATAGCGGTTCCTCCAATGAAATATATAAAGTAATCTTTTTGTTGTGTTATAAAATGTACTCCAACAAATATTGTCCCTGTTTGTATTACGATTACACCAAAAGCTGATGTTAGATAGAACTGAAGCATCTTAATAATGTACTTCCAAAAGCTTGTTGCTTTATGATGTCTAAATGTCCAGAGGTTATTCAAATTATAATTTGAAAAAATAGCGACAACTGCTCCGATTAAATTTGCATAATATGGTACCCAATGAAATCTATCTACTAATAACCTTAAGATAATTGCATTTAGTAAAAATCCAAAGCCCCCAACAATTATAAATTTTCCAAAAGGACCGGTAATTAATTCTCTTATCCTTTCCGTTATGACATATTTTAAAACATTAACAATGTATGCAAGTGGAGCTATTTTCGAATCACCAACTCTTCTGGTTCTGAAATGAATGGGTACTTCACCTGCTTTGAAACCGTCAAGAATAGTTTTGTATAAAAATGCAACTTGAAAAGTATATCCTTTATATTCTCGGACTTTTTCTTTTTCTTTAATAAATACTTCTTTTTTTATAGCCCGATAACCACCTGTCCAATCGTGAAGATAAAACCGTCCTGTTATAACCCTCATTAAAATATTTGCAGTTACAGAAAATAATTTCCTTTGAATTGGCCATTTTGCAGGCATCGATCCGCCATCACTATAACGGGTTCCACTAACTACATCGTATCCTTCTTCCATTTTTTTAATAAATGAAGGGACAGCACGGGGATCATGTTGTAAATCAGCATCAATGCTTATAACTACATCTGCCTTTTCATGTTCAACTGCATAACCCATTGCCCTGACGTATGCTGCTCCGAGTCCTTTTTTCTCCCCTTGATTGATATCCAAATTTTTATATTTACCCATGAGCTCTCGAACAACATCTCCGGTTCCATCAGGGGAATTGTCATCTGCTATTAAGATATGCATTTCATGCTCTTTGATTTCAGGAGATACTTCTTCTTCAAGAATTGTTATCAATTCTTTTATATTGTCACGCTCGTTATAGGCAGCAGATACTATATAGATTTTCATAATTTTCAAAATTCAAATTCTATTATCTCAATATGTTTTGAAAATTGTACCGAGAAGCTCTTTTCGCAGAGCGAACAAGAGTTGTCGGTATAATCACATATTTTTTACATACTCAATCATTTTCATAAGTCCATCCTCAAGACTAACTTTTGGTTCCCATGACAAAAGATTTTTTGCTTTCTCAATATCCGGACACCTTCTTAAAGGATCATCTTTTGGCAAATCTTCAGTATGCACAATCTCACTTGTTGATCCGGTAATCTTTTTGACCATCTCAGCATATTCAAAGACAGTATGCTCTTCCGGATTTCCTAAATTTACAACTTCACCTTTAGTATTGTTATAAAACATAAGGCGGGATAGTCCTTCAATCAAATCGTCAATATAACAAAGAGATCTTGTTTGTGATCCGTCGCCAAAAATTGTTATCGGTTCGTTTGCAAGCGCTTGTGCAATAAATCGGGAAATCATACGTAAATCATCTTTATGCATATTAGGACCGTATGTATTAAAAATTCTCACTATCCGAGCGTCAACTCCTTTATCTCTCCAAAAATAAGACGTTATAGTTTCTCCAAATCTTTTTGCCTCGTCATAAACGGCTCGGGGCCCTGTTGTTGAAACATTTCCTCTATATTCTTCTTTCTGTGGGTGCTCAAGTGGATCACCATATGCTTCAGATGTTGAAGCAAAAAGAAATTTAGCGTTATTTTTTTGTGCAAACTTTAATAACTCAAGGGTTCCTAATGTATTTACCATCATGGTCTCCATTGGTAAAGCATGGTATGAAATGCGGCTATGATGATTTGGGGAAGCAGGAGATGCGAGATGAAATACCGCTTCTGCCGTAAGGTCATCAGGAAGAGGAGTTGTTACATCATGATTTATAAATTTAAAGTTACTATTTTGTTTCAGATCTTCAATGTTTGACTCAGAACTTGAGACTAAATTGTCAACTACAATGACCTCATGCCCCTCATCTAAAAACTTTTTTGAGAGGTTTGACCCAATAAATCCAGCACCACCGGCAATCAATATCTTACTCATATAATTTTGTTAAAAAATGTACATTTATTGTATCAAAAAAAGGAATTTAATAGTGATGGAGCGTGGCAGAATTTAATGATCGTTTTTCTTTTCAGCCTCAAGATCAGCTTTAACCATCATCTCAACGAGTTGATTAAAACTTGTGGTTGGAGTCCAACCTAACACTTCTTTAGCTTTTGAATAGTCACCAATAAGAGAATCTACCTCTGCAGGTCTCATAAATTTAGGGTTATTTGATTCTACGTGAGATTTCCAATCGTCTATTCCTACAACTTTGAAAGCCGCTTCAACAAATTCTTCAATGCTGTGAGTCTCACCAGTTGCAATAACATAATCATCGGGAGTATCTTGTTGAAGCATTCTCCACATTCCATCTACATAATCACCGGCAAAACCCCAATCCCTCTTACTGTCTAAATTTCCCAAAACTACTTTATCTTGCTTACCAAGTGAAATTCTTGCTACTGCATGAGAAATTTTTCTTGTTACAAATTCAATTCCGCGGCGTGGAGATTCGTGATTAAAAAGAATTCCGGAGCATGCAAAAATATTATAACTTTCCCTATAATTTAATGTTATATAGTGTCCATAAACTTTTGCAACTCCGTAAGGGCTTCTGGGATAAAATCTCGTGGTTTCTCTTTGTGGAACTTCTGTCACTTTCCCAAACATTTCAGAAGATGATGCTTGATAAAACTTCGCCTTAGGTGAAGCTGTTTTTACTGCCTCAAGCATTCTTGTAACACCCAAAGCTGTGTATTCTCCGGTAAGAACAGCTTGATTCCAAGAGGTTTTAACAAAAGATTGAGCAGCTAAGTTATAAACTTCATCCGGTTGGGATTCGTACAAAGCATCATCTAATGATTTTTGATCCAAAAGATCACCGGAGATAAGCTCGATCTTATCAAGAAGGTGTCTGATATTTTCAGTATTTGGAGTAGACAGACGTCTTACAAGGCCATAAACCTGATAACCTTTTGATAATAATAATTCAGCGAGGTAACTTCCGTCTTGTCCTGTTATTCCCGTAATAAGCGCTCTTTTCATAACTAAAATTGTGATCTTTTGACTACCATTGTTGTTTTTTAAAGTCTTATTGTCTCCCGAGCTTGTCTTTTACTTCGTAAAAGGTGAATCCCCTTTTCATATAATTTAAATAATTCTAAACAATATTGCGCCAATAGTCCAGGGTATCTTTCAGCGTTTGTTCTAATTCAATTTCAGGTTTCCACCCAGTTGCATGATGAAGTTTTGAGTAGTCACATCGAAGTTCAGGAATATCCCCCGGACGCATGAGTGCCGGGTCTTTTTCGACGATTATTTCTTTGTCAGAGAATGATAGAAGAATATCTAAAACTTCTTTAATTTTGTGGGATTTACCAGATCCCACGTTATATGCCTCACCAGGTTGACCGTGCAACATAATTAACTCATATGCCCTCATTGCATCTCTCACGTCAGTAAAGTCACGTTTTGCTTCTAAATTACCCACTTTAAGAATTGGTTCTTTCATGCCCTTTTCTATTTCAGCAATTTGCTTTGCAAATGATGGAATAACAAAAATAGGAGCGTGATTTGGGCCTACAGTGTTAAATGTCCGTACAATAATCGCTTTAACATTTTGTGAATGAGAATACTGGTATCCTAAATAATCTTGGGCAATTTTACTGACAGCGTATGGAGATAGCGGGCGGAGAGGAGTATTTTCCGTCATCGGTAAATCGGATTCTTTAGCTGCTCCATAAATTTCAGCTGATGAGACGACCAGAACTTTTGTTTCCATGAGTTGTAGTTGCTTTACCGATTCAAGAATATTAAGCTGGCCACTTATATTTGTTGTAATTGTGTCTGATGGATTTTTAAAACTTTCCCCCGGACTTGTTAGAGCTGCTAAGTGATAAATATGATCCGGAGAAACCTTTTCGATCGCGCTTTTTAAGCTGTCAAAGTTCTGTATATCTACGGAAAAAAGATTACCGTTATCCGAATTGTTACCATCAGGTTTTATTGTTCCAAAAACCTCGTATCCCTTTTGCAAGAGCAGATTATTGAGATGAGTACCTGCAAACCCATTTATTCCGGTGACAAAAGCTTTAGGCATGTTTAGCGTCCCACACCAATATATTTAAATCCGAGGGACTTCATTTTTTCTGGATCATAAATGTTTCTTGCATCTATGAGATTTAGTGATTTCATACTTTTCTTAATCCTCTCAAAATCGACTTCTTTAAATTCATTCCAATCGGTAACTACAATAAGAAGGTCCGCTCCCTCAGTTACTCCATAAATATCTTCAGAATAGGTTATACCTGTTATTATTTTTTTTGCTTTTTCCATAGATTGCGGATCAAACGCTGTAACTTCAGCTCCTTTTTGCTTCAACCAGTCAATAATTTCAATTGAAGGAGCAAATCTCATGTCATCAGTATTTGGTTTGAAAGCTAAACCTAAAATTCCAATTTTTGTACCCTTAAGATCCCCTAATAACCTCTCAGCTTTTTCAACAATAGATTTCTTTGCTAAATGATTTACGTTCTCAACCTCTTTTAATAATTCAAAATCATAATTATATCCTTTTGCAATAGAAATTAGTGCTTTAACATCTTTAGGGAAGCAACTTCCTCCGTATCCCGGTCCCGGAGACAGAAAATAATTACCAATCCTTTTATCAAACCCTATACCCTCCAAAACTCTGAGAGCGTCGGCTCCGGTTACCTCAGATAGCTGAGCAATAGAGTTTGCAAAAGATATTTTCATAGCCAAAAATGAATTTGCTGCGTACTTTATCATTTCGGCTGTTTCTAGGTTGCAAAGGACGAGTGGGCAATTTGTATTCTCCTGAAGGGGCTTATGCAGCTGCACCAATAAATCCTGTGCCTTTTGTGTTTCTGTCCCTATTACTATGCGGTCCGGATATAAAGTGTCAGAAATCGCGGACCCTTGTCTTAAAAACTCAGGACATGAAGCTACATCAAATGAAGATTTTGGATCTTTAACTTTACTTATAAGATCTTTTATTTTTCTATTGGTTCCGATTGGTACCGTGCTTTTCGTTATAACAACAGCATAGTCGGATAAATTTTTACCAATATGCTCGGCAACTTCAAGAACTGTAGTAAGATCAGCCTCTCCATTATCTTTTGGAGGAGTCCCTACACCAATAAAAACAAGCTCGGCTTCTTTTACGGAATCGTAGTCAAGGGTAAATGATAATCGTTTTGCCTCTATATTTTTTTGCACCAACTCGGTAAGACCCGGTTCAAAAATATGAACAATTCCATTATTAAGATTTTTTACTGTTTCCGGAGTATGCCCTATCACTGTTACCGTATTTCCAAGATCTGCAAAAATAGAAGCACTTACAAGTCCTACATATCCGTGTCCGATGAATGTTATTTTCATGATTTTACTATCCTAAAGATTAGTCATTTTACTATGTTGAATGAATCAAAGCTAGTCCTTCATCAAAATTTTTCGTTTTAAATCCTAAATTTGCAATCTTTTCACTTTTCATTATTGATTTTTGAGGTCGTGGTGCTTTTCCATGATATACTTCATTCAAAATTGAAGATCCAATTTTTGTCGAAAGAGAAAATACTTCCTTAATTTTTTCTCCTATCTCCTTAGGACTTAATGATGAACTTCCGGTTAAGTGATATATACCGGTTGCATTTTTTGAAATCAAAAAATCAATCCCATTTACAATATCGTCAATAAAAGTGGGTGTAATGATTTGATCTGAAATAAGCCTTACTTCATCTCGTGAAGTTAATAGATCGTATAACTTCCAAACGACATCCTTTTTAACTGGGCTCAGATACCCATATGGAAATGCCAATCTAACAATTAAATTGTTAGAAGTGTCGACTACTTTTTCCCCAAAGTATTTAGTCATCCCATACCAATCAACCGGATTGGGTGT
Organism: uncultured Gammaproteobacteria bacterium; assembly: GCA_964511965.1. Lineage (GTDB taxonomy): Bacteria > Patescibacteriota > Microgenomatia > Levybacterales > GWA1-39-11 > JAUSNA01. Next base: position 62,472 of record CAZEGF010000023.1, on the reverse strand, counting down.
CGATTTTTCATCATAAAACTCGTCTTTTCCTGAAAAAACAAAATCGGTTGAAATATATATAAATTTGGCTCCACATTTCACTGCAGCTTCATATAAATTTTTTGTACCGATAGTGTTTACGGCAAAAGCAGTATTTTGATCCTTCCAATCCTCACTAAATAGATTTTTTACATCCAAATTTAAAATGTCATTAGGATCAATAGCTAGACGGCTCATATCATTTTCGCGGTCTTTCTCACAATCATCAACATCGGTTTTTGCAGCTAAGTGAATTACAACATCAACCCCTTTACCAAGGAAAAATTCCGAAAGCGATGATTGGCTTGTTATGTCTACTCCATGATCTGAGGAAAGTGGAATAATTTCGTGAGTTTCAAAAAAAAGTTCTTCAAACCGTGATCCTATAAGACCTGATGCTCCTGAAAGTATAATTCTCATGAATTGTAGTGCTCCTTGTAATAATCTTTATAGGTACCCTCTTTTATATCTCTCCACCATTTCTCGTTTTCTTTATACCAGTCAATCGTTTTTGAAAGCCATGTATCAAAATCATTTAATGGTTCCCACCCTAATTCGTTGTGGATTTTAGACCAGTCAATTGCATACCGTCTATCATGCCCGGGTCTATCTTTTACAAACTCTATTTGGCTTTCGTCTTTACCCATTATTTTAAGAATTTTCTTAACAACCTCTAAATTGTTTATATCCTGAGTCATGCTACCTACGCAATAAGTCTCGCCAACTTTACCTTTTTGTAAAACCATCTCAATTGCTCTTACATGATCTTCAACATATAACCAATCCCTAACGTATAACCCGTCGCCATAAACAGGCACTTTTTTCCCTTCGAGTATATTTGTGATGGCCAATGGTATAAGTTTTTCGGGAAAATGGTATGGACCATAATTATTAGCACAATTAGTAATTGTTACGGGTAAATTGTAGGTTTCATAATACGCACGTACAAGATGGTCTGATCCGGCTTTACTTGCCGAATAAGGACTTCGAGGATCATAGGGAGTCGATTCATTAAATTTTTCTGTAGTGTCCAGAGCTAAGGCTCCAAAAACCTCATCTGTTGAGACATGATGAAATCTTTTTACGTTATGCTTGAGTGCGCTATCCAGTAATACTTGAGTACCCAATACATTTGTCTTAACAAAAGCAGCAGGTTCTTTAATACTGCGATCAACATGTGATTCAGCTGCGAAATGAACAACAGTATCAACCCCCTCCATAACATTATTTACCATTTCAGGGACTGTTATATCTCCTTGGATAAATAAATAATTAGACTTTTTTTCAATTGAAGAAAGATTTTCAAGATTTCCTGCGTAGGTCAACTTATCAAAAACAACAACAGTGTCCTCCGGATATTTATTGACCCAATAAAGTACGAAGTTTGAACCGATAAAACCGGCCCCACCAGTAACAAGGATTTTAGACATTACGTATGTAAGTATACCAAAATCGGGTAGTATCTCAAAAAGTCACGGGGATTTCGAGCTTTTTCTCATTTTCAGGTAATCCTGAAGGGTTGTCCTTTTTTATAATAAGTTTTCCCATTTTTGTTGCCGGGGAAGTAAATGTAAGATCCCCTTCAAATGGTACAAATTCCTCACTCATCCAGTCACCTTTTGCATTAACTTGTACGGTTCCTAAAGAAGTATTGTTGCTATCAAAAAGTTCAGCAGTAAATGTACCTTCAAAATACCATGTTCCTTTTGCTTTCCCTGTAATTTTTATAGGGGAAATTACTTTTTCATTTTGCGTGGGTGATGTTACTAGAATCTCATTTGAATATGGAAGTGGTGTTATTTGGGTTTGGTTTTGAGTTTGTGGTTGAGTAGCTGTTGGTTTTGAAAAAACAAAATATGAAACAGCGCCAATAATCAGAACTACGATTCCTAAAACAATAATAGCAAAGTGATTATTTTTCTTCTTTTTCATTCGTAACATTAAAACTATTTACTACTAAAGTGTACATTATTTAATGCACCTTGTGAATGAGTGTCTGAAGAGCTTGATGAAGATTTGGCGGAGCGGCACAGAAAGTAAAATTTTCTCTGGCTTTTGAGACAGGGTTACTATAGTCGATTGGTTTTCCAAAAAAATCTGTATATGTGCACCCAGCTTCTTCTAATATAATTTGTTGAGCTACATTATCCCAAATTTTACTTGTTCTATTAAGAGTTGCGCCATACGAGCCTTTTGCAACCATTGCAGTATCAAATGCGCTGTTGCTGGATCTGAGATTTCTGATATTCAAAACTATTTCGCCAAGCAATTTTGTTTCGTTATAAGAAATGTCTGGATTTTCTTGATGTCCATCGATACCATATGCGACGAGAACTTTCAAAAGACTTTCATCTTTTGTTGCATATATTTGCTCACCATTACAATATACACCCTTCCCTTTTTCAGCAACATATATTTCATTAAATGATGGAAGAGAAATTCCTCCTGCAATTGGTGTTTCTTTATTTAGCAAACCTACCATAACCCCGTACAATGGAATGCCGTTTGCAAAGTTACTTGTCCCATCAATTGGATCGACAACCCATGTGAATTCAGATTTATTATCAATTACACCTGCCTCTTCATCAATGATATTGTGGGTAGGAAATACTTCTTTTATTTTTCCAACGATTAGATTTCCAATAGCCAAATCTGTCTCGGTCAGGACTTGGTTGTTATCACCACTTTTTGTAATTACCGAAGAAGTTTTACCAAAATTATTTCGGGCAATCTCAAACGCCTCTTCTAAAATTTTTTTTATAAACTCCAAATAATCCATCTATATGACTTTACTTCTGTGAATTATTTCCTGTAATTGTCTATGTATTTCAGGTGCTGCTGTGGAGAATGGATATTTATCTTTAGCCCTTTTCAAATGGTCAGTGTAATCAACAGGACTTCCATCAAAATTTGTAAATACCCCACCTGCTTCTTCAATAATTACCTGCATTCCAACAATATCCCAAATTTTGGTATTTCTATGATGATAAGCACCATAATTTCCTTTAGCAACTTGCATGGCATCAAATATAGACCCGCTGGTTCTTAGATTTCTGCACCCAAGGATAATATCTGCAAGAAGTGCGCACTCTTCATAAGTTAATTGTGGATTTTCTTGATGACCATCCAAACTATATCCAACAAGAACTGCCAATAAATTTTGTTCAGAGGTTACTCCTAATTTTTCTCCATTGCAAAATGTTCCTCTACCCTGCTCTGCTAGATATATTTCGGAAAACATTGGCAATGCAACACCACCAACTACAGCCTTGTTTTTATAAAGTTTTCCAATGATTGTTCCAAAAAGAGGGGCACGATTTGCAAAATTACTTGTACCATCAACTGGATCGACTATCCAAGTGTGTTCCGACCCTTTATCGATAACACCAGCTTCTTCATCAATAATATTGTGAGTTGGAAATGTTTCTTGGATTCTATCTACAATTAACTTACCTATTTCTAAATCTGTTTCTGTTAAAACTTGGTTATTGTCTCCATCTTTTGTAGAAATAGATGCAGTTCTACCAAAGTTTCTCCTAGCTATCTCTGATACGTCTGTTAAAACATCTTGCAGAAACTGTAAATTTTCACCTTCAGGAACGCGTCCCATTTCTTGCATAGTCATATTGCTAAAACCTTATTTCAATTGTCCCATTTGGGGATTTTGTGTGATCGATGTATCGTATCCAGTGAGGGGTTACCAAATAATATTGCTGTGATTCTAATTCGTAGTACTTTGCCATACCCGGATTTTTTTCAAAATATATTTTTGTATACATCTCTTTTTCTACACCATCAAGAAGTCTTGCGGTCCCCTCGTACTGAACGGATCTTGTTGGATCATTAACGACTAGTGAAACGTGGTTGTTTTGTGATATATTCTGAGCCTTTTGAGTGAGACTACTTGTTCCAAAAATAATTTCCAATTCTTCAGTTTGTCCAAATCCAACGGTTGCTCCCTGCGGATTTCCATTTTTATTGACGGTACCAATGACTGCATGGTTCACTGTCTTTAAAAATTCAAGAATAGTTTTTTTATCATCCATTATTGCAATGAGTATTTTACTACAGTCATGTCTGTTTTTTCCTCAATTGCGTCGATTTGTATTTTTCCGACTTCCGAAGTTTTTTTGACCTGCGTCCCACCATCGGCAACTACCCCAATTCCTTCAAGCTTTAGTGTTCTCAAAGGTTTGTCGGTGGGTAATCCGGGTTGCAAATAAATTGCTTCTTTTTGAAGTTGGTCATAAGGCTCAAAGTACCAGGAGAATTCACGATTCTCAAGAACAAGTGCGTTTGTTTTTGTTTGTAGCTCATCTCTAATGTCATGATCCAAAACACCCGAATAAACAATATGTGGATTTTTATCGTGATCGGCTTTTTGAGGTATTAATTGTTTTGGGGAGTAACCTAATGCAGCCATTGCAAAATCTATGATATGCCCTGCAGAATGTAAGCGCATATTTTTAAATCGTCTTACCCAATTTATTTTTCCGTGAACTTTATCCCCAACTTTCGGCGCTACATCACATTTTACAAAATGCCAAATCTCACCATCTTTATACATAACTTGGTAAACCTCACCGGTGTAAGACCCGGTATCCAAACTTCCTTGGTCTGTTGCTTGTCCTCCACCCATTGGATAAAAAACAGTTTGGGATAATAACAAGCGGTAACGATCATCGCTTTCAGAAATTACTTCAAGAATTTCCGCATCCATTTCTTGTAAATATGAATCGTCTAAATAAATTTGCTTAGTGCGCATGTTACATTTTTAACTCCTGTCGGGGATTATCGGGGAGATTTACCTCATCAATCAGTACATACCGCTCCGGTTTAAGTCTATACACATAAGCTGGTTCATTTTCACCGGCCAAAGCTTTTTCTCTTTCTTCAACTATCCAAAATCTCGATTTATATACATTTAATCCTTGTTCTGCCTCTACCCCTTTGAGCTGCTCAGCTGTCCCCTCGACCTGAAGACCCCTTACTTTTTCTCCATATACATGGTTTACCACTACACTTCCTGCAACATGTGAATTTTTTTCAAGTTCTCTAGAGTGCCTTCTCATGCCTTTTGAGATCCAATACAAATTAAGCTCTGAATCAGCAACATAGTAGACGGTAGCAATCCACGGTCTGTTGTCATGTACTGTGGCAATTTGCATTACTTGTGCGCTTGCCAAATAATCCTGCACCAGTTTTTTTAAATCCATATTAAGGTCGGAATTCTTGTCTTGGATTTTCTGGAAAATTAACTTCGTCAAAAAGAACAATATATGTAGGCTTTAATCTATATAGTACTTTTTTTTCATTTTCATCCTCGGTAGATGGATTTAATACCCTTGCTCGAGGGAACGAGTATCTTTTTTGATAAATTTGCATGCATTTCTCTTCTTCTTCACCCATCAATTCTTCTGCTGTACCTACTAACTGAATCCCCCTTACCTTTTCACTATACGTGTGATATTTCACAATCACTCCTGCCACATTATGATTTTGATTAATTTCTTGAGAGTGTCTTCTATCCGTCCTTGATATCCAATACAAATTGAGGTCATCATCGTATGCAAAAAATACTGTTGCAGCCCAAGGTTGGTCGTTGATTGAAGTTATTATTTGAAGTAACTGGGCACTTTCAAAGTATTCGGAAATTAATTTCCTGACATCCATGCTTTCAGTATATCAAAGTTGAGCAATAATTTTTCTAATTTCAAACAAATAGTCAGGGTTTCCGATATCATGTTTTGAATCTTTAATTTGAATAATATGTTTTGATGATGTTAACAATGCAAACACATCTTTAGCTCTTTTTTCAATCTGTTTACTCTCTTTTGAACCATATAACACATAGGTATCTGCTTTTATTTGAGGGGTACGAATGGAAGCAGATATAGTTTTAAAATCAGCAATTCTTCTTTTCCCTTTTTTCCAGAGGCGAGGAAGAAATTCAAGATCTTCTGCAAAGTATGGAGACAATGAGCACAGTATTTGAGTATCTACTTTTACTTGTGTTGAAGCTATAAACGAAATCATCGCTCCATAAGAAAATCCTAAAAATATATTTATGTCTCCTTTTTCAATGTCATAAATTTTAAGAAACTCCTCCACCCAAAAAGACATTGTGTGATATTGCCAGGAAATTTTTACCGGGATTACTTTAAATTTTTTTTCTTCAAAACCGTCTATTATATCTGTATAAATTTTCCGGTCTGGAGAATGATGGTATCCGGGGATTACAAATGCAACGGTTTTCATTGAGTAACTACTATGCCTGATCCTAATTTTTCTCGGGCACAACGGTAGATCATACCATATGCATTTAGAACAAATGATCCACCTTCTACTCCTATCTCGTTAATTGGATTTCCATTTACTTTATAACCCTCATATGGAGATATTCCTTTGCTTAAATCTATGAGATCTTCATACTCTTGCCACACCAGTCTTCCCCCAGTTGGATCTTTTAAATAGAGACCAAACCTTCTTTCAGCTAAATATGTCCTAAATTCTCTACGCTTTGATATAAATTCTGATCTTACTTCTGGAGAAAGATTTTGTGCTTCTCGTGACAAAGAGAACATGACTTGACCCGGTACTCCAAGACTTAATACTCCATCAACTTCGGCAAGAGCATTTGATAAGTGAAAAACTCCTCTTGAGATATCTCCCAATATTTCCCCTGCCGGATCAGGATATTTCCCGGCAGCGTCAACAAGAGGCTCCCTAACAAAACTTTCAAGATATGTAGAAACAGCTTTGATCGGAGTGATTATGGGTATAAATTCAGGCTTTTTTTTGACTGTATCAGCACAAATTTCAACAGCAGCATCAACGCTTGATGCTACAAAATCAGGGTTATCCTGCATAACACCCAACACGTCCTTCAAAATTATCCTACTCTGCATAGTAAAATCAGCTTCTGGATCCAGGTTCAAAAACGCAGATGTGTCTCCCTCTTGAATTGCCATAATAATTTTGAATTGTATGGCTATTCTCACTATTTTTCAATGGAGAAATTTACTTAATTATGCCTTGGAGGAGTTCTTCTTCTGTGTATTCAACTTGCTCATCTTTTAAGGATGGGTCGTAAGCTGGATCCGGGTAATTGACTAGCCAAGCCTCTTCTTCTCCTACATTCTCAAGACCGGTTGCAATGTCTTTAGGAATAAAAAGTCTAGATGGCTTTGAACTATCAAGGATATGTTCCTCTTTAGAATTTGGATCACCCGGCTTGTAAAGCGTGATTTTCATAATTCCTTTTAGCGCAACGTAACGTGCTGCTCTTACTCTATGTAAGTGATATCCCTTAAATGCCCCCGGAATTGCTGCAGTTAAATATACTTCTGTTTTTTCACCTGTTTCTTTATCTTTAAATAGCTCAATAAGAAATCCATTATCATTTCCTGAGTGATCACGTGTGGGTACTTTTTTTGCTTCTTCTGTTGTTGCGAGCGGCATAATGTAAAATATATCAAAAAAAATTAAGAAATGTTAGCCTTTTTCTTATCATACCAATACTTACTTGCTTCATAAAGACTGTCAAAAGTTCCTGCATCTTGCCAAATACCATCGATAATATCAACAACTAATGCTCCGTCTCTCAAATACCTATTATTAATATCTGTTATTTCAATTTCTCCTCTCTCTGAGGGAGTTAGTTCTTTTGCATATTGTATAACTCTATTATCATAGATATATAATCCTACGACAGCATATTCACTTTTTGGAACTTCTGGTTTTTCAACTATAGAAAGTACATTGTGATTTTCATCAAAGTCTACAACACCGAACCGTTCAGGATCGTGGACTTTCTTAGCAAAGACCTTTCCACCTTTTTGGAATGATGCTATGCTCTCAGTAAAATCCTGATCGAAAATATTATCTCCTAGAATCATTGTGACATTATCATCACCAATAAAAGTTTCGCCAACTCTAAAAGCATCTGCCAATCCTCTAGGTTCTTCTTGGACCTCGTAAGAAAAGTTGACATTGAAATCCTTACCGGATCCTAAAAGATTTAGAAAATGACCAGAATATTCAGGTGCTACAATGATAAGAATATCTTTTATTCCAGCTTTTACAAGAGTGTCTATCGGGTAGTAAATCATCGGCTTGTCATAAACCGGAAGTAATTGTTTTGAGGTAATTTTTGTTAAAGGCCTTAATCTAGTTGCTTTTCCACCTGCAAGTATTATTCCTTTCATAGTTATATTCTTGATGTATTCAGAAGTACAAACAATGCAAATATTAGAGTACTAATTAAAATATATTCTAGCACAACTTTAATATTAATATCATGATGAGTTCTATGATGTGTCAACCCTATTACAATATATAAAATCAAAATTGCTGCGATAATAAGCATTTGCATATAAAACGTTAAAGTTAGAGATAAAATCAAAGCAAATCCACCACCGATTATCAAAAATTCAATGAGATAAAGCAGTGCATGATTTCTTTTCATATCAAATTATTTTTCCTAATTTTGCCATGAGTAAAAATGAAACGAATATAGTTATTAATATTATATGATCCAAATTATTTCCAACTACTCTAGGAATTTTCTTTTTCTCAATAATAATAAAGTCCAAAACAAGAGCAATGAGAAGTGCTGAAAGTAAAATGAAAGTAATAGTTTTTGCGACTACTCCTATATCAAGTAGTGGTTTATTCTCAATATTTTGAGTTCCAGTCGAACCCTTAACCTCAGCAAGATTACCAAAATTTGGTGGTACTTGAGTATCAATTGTGCCGTTAGGATTGATTGTCCCCGTTTTATCCCTTGCTCCAAATTCTTGAACAATAAGAATGGTGTCTTCCCCCTGTAATTTTCCTTCAGCTACAGAAAATCCAACATCTTCGTATTGTCGTGCTAATATATTTGCTCTGTGTGTTGGTGATTTCATCCAAGCAGACATTGCATCTGATGAAGTTGTAAATCCTTTTGCTAAATTTTCCCCTGCATATGTATACTCGTATCCTGCGTTTTTAATAAAATACCAAGGACTTGTACCGTCGGGCGCGAAATGTGCCCAATAATTGTTAGCAAACATGTGATCAGATTTATTGTGAGCGGCAGTTGAAAGCTGTCGGTTAAGTGCGAGTGGTGGTAATCCGTTTTGAGTTCTCTCATAATTCGTTAAATTGAGAAGTTCCATATCTGAAATTTGATACGAAATTCCAAGAACTTCCGGATGTGTTTTTTGTAGATATACTGCAAGAGATGAAGTTAATGCGACGGTTAGAATTAGGACGGTAAGCGTAACATTATGAAGTAATTTTGCCCTGTGGTTATTTTTTTTATGGGGGACAAAAAAATGTAGAATGTGCATATTGGCAGTAATAAAATCTATTCGTATGTAGGTTCCACCATTTCGCCAATCATTTTTCCATTAACTTTTTTGCCAAGAGCAAAAGACAAAGCGTTGGCTACACTTACTCCTACCTTAAGTCCTGTGTACGATCCTGGACCTTCCTCAACATTTATTTCATCTACATCCTGTACCCTAATCCCGGCTTTCTCACAAACCGCAGCAATCAGATTGACTATTGATTCCGGTCTTCTATCTTCATTTATTGAATTGGCTTCGATAATTTTTCCATCAATATCAAGTTTTGCAACAACATTTTTATTATCCCTAGTATCAATATGCAAAATAGTCATTTTGTAATTCGTCAATCTCAATTCTCAATTTCCAATTCGATTACTCCTTTACGGACAACTTTCCATGGCGTTACGGTCACGTCAACAATTGTGCTTACGCCCTTTATTGTACACATACCCTCAATAACAAAGTCAACAGACTCAATTAATTCAGTGTCTACCTCAGAGAGTTCCAAAGGTGTAGGTTCTCCTGAAAAATTTGCGGAGGGGGCTACAATTGGAACCCCTACCTTATCTATAATCTCACAAAGACCTTTGTGATTTGGCCATCTTACTGCCAATGTCGTTCCATTAGCTCTGACATTTGCAGGAATTTTATCAACATAGCAATTGAAAATTATCGTAAGACCACCGGGCCAATACTTCTCAATCAGTTGATCTTTTACATCTTCAGGGATATTTACATATTCTTCTGCCATTTCGACAGAGCTAACCAGTGCAAGTAGAGCTTTTTCTTCAGGGCGGTTTCTTAATTTATAAATTTTATCAATCGAAGATGCGTCATCTATCCGGCATCCGATTCCATAAGCAGTATCTGTAGGGAAAATTCCTATCTTTCCCTCTTTGAAATTTTGAATAAAATCTTCATTATTCATAAGACATACTTATTTCACGCATCTCATTTTTTACATCTATTTTTACTTTCCAAACTTTTTTATTTACTATTTTTTGACTTAATTCCGGCCATTCTATTGCAACTATTCCACTTGTATCATCTAAATAATCTTTCATGTCTATTGCCAATGCTTCTTGAGTGTTTTGCAATCTGTAAAGATCTAGGTGGTAAAGAGTTTTTACCTTTCCATCTAAAATCTCATAATTTGTTGTTGGTAACGTATGTTGTCTGACAACAACAAAAGTCGGTGAAATTATCCTACTGACAATTCCAAGTCCACGGGCGAGTCCTTTTACAAAGGTAGTTTTTCCACTACCCAATTTGCCTATTAAAAATATGACATCTTGAGGATTTAATTGCCGTGCAAATTCCTCCCCAACTTTTTCCGTTTCTTCTGATGTTTTTGTAACTTTTACTGAAATCATTTATTACTGTGAGGTTATGCTGCTCTCTTTTTGTTTTCTATAGTTATTGTACAAAAGTATACCACAGGCACCACCTACAAGAACCACACCCATTAAAATAAATAGCTTCCCCCAGCTGTAGGAATTATTATCGTCAGATATACCTGATTGCATGTTGTTAAAGCCTGTACTATTACCCAATATGCTCTCATGCCCCTGAACTGGTTGGTCGAAAACAGCCGACTCTGTGCCACCTTCCCGGTTAGGGTCAACTGTAGGAAGCGGAGTTGGTGTATTTTTTGATGATGTCGCTGGAGTAGGCGTTGGTGTTTTTGTTGGAGTTGGAGTAGGAGTTGGTGCTTTTGTTGGAGTTGGAGTAGGAGACGGAGTTGGTGATTTGGTAGGTGTAGGAGTTGGAGATGGGGATGGAGAAGGTGTAGGAACAGTAATTGTTTGAGTTACCGCACTTGAATTTTCATCTTCAGAACCCAAGCTTCCTGAGCTTGTGTATCTCTGAATTCTCATCTTATATGTTCCTTGGCCATCATACTCAGATGGACTAGGCGACCCGAACCTTCCCTGAACATCTCCAGTCCATGTAGTCCCCGAAGTTATATCAATAGGAAAATATTGTGTTCCATCAGAATCTCTGTACCATGTACTTCCGTTGTAAGTTTCACCAAAATATTTTGTAGTACCCTCTTTATATAATTGTATTCTCAAATAATTTTTACCAGCGTCAGCTCCTGAAATCGAAACATTTACAGTAAACTGATCGGAAGAGGATATTGTATCAGGATGTGTATTGATAGTTATTGAAACGGCAAAAACATTTTTTGGGAAGGAAAACAAAAGAAAAAGTAAACTAATGACAACAATTTTACGCATGAATGATTATTTTGATTTAAAAGGAAACTCACCAAACTTTCAACCCCCTATTACTCCGGGCCGAAAGGCTCAACATTTACTGTTTGCATAGTGATTTGAACGCCGAAAAAAAACTTATCTGTATAGAAAAATTCCTTAAAAGAGGCGTTCACATAGCGAAGAAGGGAAGTTGTTTTGAATTGTTGGAACTGCACTGAGCGTCACTTGCAAACACGTAATGTGAAGCCAAATTACATAAACACTACTTTCTGTATTGAGAATATACTATTCATCGAATAGTGATCGGTAAAACTTAGCATGCAATGCACGTTTTGCCAATCACATAAATACTACTTTCTGTATCGAGAATATACTATTCATAGAATAGTGATCGGTAAAACTAATATCGTGCCCATTGGACAAATAAGGATCATTCATAGTGTAACTTCCATTTGACCCGCTCTTAATAACTACAAAATGTGTGCCCCCATATGCATTTATTCCTACGACCAATGGGTTACCGGATGATAACTCAGAATCCATTGTTGCACCTACCCTTTGAGCTGTTGCTCCACCCGCAGAAATTGTAAACAACAAATATGCAGGGTAATAGGAAGCAAAATTTGAAGAGTTGGAATTAATATCAACCGGGGTTATATGATGACCATAATGTGTAAAAATCATAGCCATTGATGTAACCAGACATCCATCGCTAGCAAGAGTATATTGCGTTCCATTCAAAGCCATACCTCCCCAACTTGAATCTCTTTGATTGTAATAGCAACCCCAGGAGTCGCAGGAAGTTTGTCCGGATAGTAGTGACGCTCCACCCTGGGCAGCTACGAAATTACTAAAACCAGCCAGTTGAGCGCGTGCAGCATTAAGTAATCGTTGATAATTTGCCTCACTACCTTGAGTTTCAGCAAGTAGTTTTTTCTTGGATTCTTTATCCTGATTGAGTTGGTCCGTATAATCTTGCAATTTAGCATTCAAAGCTTCTTCTTGTTTCTTTTTATCCTCTAAAATATCCTGTTGATTTGCATAATTTACCTTGGCTTGTTCTGCAGCATAAATATTTTTCTTGTCAAAAAGCTGAACAATCTTAAGATACTTAAGTCTTGTGAAAAAATTATCCAACGTGTTTGAAGTCAAAAGCACTTGCCATGGGTCAATTGTTCCGACTTGATACACAGCTTTTGCACGGCCAACAAAAGCGTGCGAGGTTTTATCTAAATCCCCCTCAGAGCTTGATATTTTTGTTTTCGTAATTTCAATATCCTCCTCTAGATTTGCGATTTGAGCCTGTGTACTATCTATTTTTGCCTCAGTTAATTTTATTTGGTTATCAGCAATTGCAATTTGGGAAGAAAGGGTTTTATCTTGACCCTGTAAATTTGACAGCTTACTTTGCAAATAATTTGGACAATCAGCTACAGAAACATGGTTATCACTACAATCACCAATGTTACTTGTTGAATTTGCTGAACTTGGTGAAGAAGTAGGAGTTGGAGTTGGGGTTGGATCATCGGCAAAACTTACCAACGGAAAAAGCAAAAAAGCAACAAAAACGACACTAATACTTAATACTTTTTTGAAGTAAAAATGATTTGTCATGACATTATTTCAAGTACCGAAGAACTGCCAGAAAACTTGAAAACGCACCCAAAATAACTGCCGATATAAATAATATAGCAAAAACTTCAGCCATTAAAATTGGCTCTATTGGAAGAACAGGTACCCCACCGAAGAATGATTCTATTTTAGGAGTTGCATAAAAAGCAAGAACTCCATATGAAATACCCCAACCGATAATCGCACCAACCGCTCCATAAAATATTCCTTCAAGAAGAAACGGTGTACGAATAAACCAATTACTCGCGCCTATAAGTTTCATTATCTCAATTTCATCTTTTCTAACTGTAATTTTTATACCAATTATTGTCAGTATCACAAAGATAGAAACGAGCAATAGAACAGAAATAATAACAATACCAATTTGTCGAAGACCATTAGTAAATTTAATGAGTGTATCAACTATGTCTTTTTGAAATACAACCTCATCAACCACTTTTGATCCCTTTGCAACCTGGGCAAGACTTGAGAGATATTGTGCATCAGTTGCTTGTACGTCCAAAGAGGCAGGTAAAATATCTGAAGTGACTAAGTCCAAAAGTAACGGATCCTCTTTGTTCTGTTGTTTGTATATGGATAGAGCTTCATTTTGTGAGACAAATTTTATACTTCTAGTTTTACCGGTAGCTTCTAGTTGAGTTCTTAGTCCTTTAATATCATCTGTTGTTGCATCCTGCTTGAAAAATACTGATAGTTGTGGTCTTGTTTCAAAATAATTTATAACTCTGACTGAAATAATTGTAATAATTGAAAAAACGGCAATTGATAAAAACGTTAAAGACATTATAAGAACTGCAGCAACTGACTGATATGGCGAACGCCTAATGTATTTTGAAACTGTTTGAATATGCATAGAAATTATTGTTTTTTGACTAATTGATCAAGACTAATTTTTCCGTCTTCTGTTTTTAAATCCTGAGCAGGAAGTCGAACTTCTTTTTTTTCATCTTTAACTTCTATTTTTTCTTTATGTTCTTCCTTTTTTTCATGGTGGGATTCACTTACATGATGAGTTTCAGTAGCGTGATGTGTTTCTCCACTTTTTTTCTTTCTATCCTCTTTCAGTTTACCGTTTTCAAGAACTATTACTCTTTTTTTTGTTGTTTCAATAATTCTATCATTGTGAGTTGCCATAAATATTGTTGTACCTGTTTTATTTATTTGGTCCAACAAATCTAAAATTTGCATGCTGGTCTCAATATCTAGATTGCCTGTCGGCTCATCAGCCAAAATAACTTCAGGATCAAAAACGAGTGCTCTTGCAATAGCTACTCTTTGACGTTCTCCTCCGGATAATTGTTGAGGAAATTTATTAAATGCATCTTTCAAGCCAACATCAGCCAGAACTTCCTCGGCCCTTGTTTTTGAGTCACTCTCAGAGACTCCAGAAAATTGCAAAGGAAGCATAACATTTTCCCCAACAGTTCTATCGTGTAAAAGTTTTAGGTCTTGGAAAATAACCCCTACGTTTCTTCTTAATTGCCGTATCTTTTTACCCGGCAATTTTAGAATATCAATGTCCCCGATATGAATTTCTCCTTCAGTAGGGAGTAAGTCTCGGATTATTAACCTGAAAATCGTGGTTTTTCCGCTCCCTGTTGGTCCAACTAGAAATACAAAATCACCTTTGTCAATAGAAAAGCTTAGCCTATCTAGGGCAAGATCCGAATAGTATTGTTTGGACACTTCTTGAAACTTAATCATGTAAATCAAATGTGGGGACTATAAAACCTCAATTTTTCCTACATCCATGAGCCAACCTGCTTTTTCCGCTGATTGAGTTTGACCCCAGACCTTTATTTTTTTACCGACAAATTGAGACAGGTCAACTGCAGATGAGGTTAAATAAACATTTTGTGAATCTCCACCGGGTCGGACTAAATGATAAGCGCCCTCACCATCAATTCCTCCAGCCTCAAGTTTTCCTTCTGCTGAGTCTGGAAAAGCTTTAGTGTCTGTAACACCAGCTGTAAATCCTTTCCCTATTGAACCGCTTGAGCTACTACTATTTATAGAGATTGGACCCTTTTTAGTCGATCCGACATTTGATGCGATATAGCCTGTCCCAACGCCCAAAATAAGTACTATGACTATTGTTAAAATTAATGGTTTTGCCATAGAATTGCCGTTTCTTTTTGATGAACTTAAATTGTGTAAAAGCTCTTTTTTAGGTGATTTTTGATCTTCCATGCAATCTTTATATAATCATATTCTGAGCTTTTATTCAACCCTAGTCAGCCTTCGCTTTAGTATAATGGGAAAATGCGATTGGTTAAAATATTTTCAATTTCTTCTGTTTCCGTTCTCTTTATTTTACTCGGACTTTACTACCTTCACCCCATAACAAATCTTGTAGGTGATCTTGGCTACTATCTTAAGATGGGTGAAATAATTGTTACAACACATACTGTACCGTCAACCAATCTACTCTCATATACCAATCCAAATTTTCCATTCATTAATGCGAATTGGCTAACTGAGGTATTTTTTTACAGTATCTATAAATTATTTGGAGGAAATGGACTTATAATATTAGCAATAGTACTTGCTTTATTGAGTTTTGGACTGCTTGTTAAAAATGTTTTTGGAAAATACAAATTATTAGCATTCACAATTGTCTCACTTCTTTATATTCAAATTGTTTATGAAAGAACAGAAGTAAAACCTGAATTATTTAGTTACTTGCTGCTCGCATTATTCATATTTATTCTTTATAAGTTTCGAAAAGTAAAAACTAATCTTATTTATTTGCTAATACCCCTTCAACTTTTATGGACCAATCTTCATATTTTTTTCTTTCTTGGTTACGCTACTATTACTTTATTTTTGCTGGATGAATTAATTAGGAATAAGTTTAAATTCGAAAAATCAAAAACACTTTTAATAATTTTATCATCATCAATAGTCTCTACTCTAATAAATCCGAATTTTATAAGGGGTGCATTTTATCCACTTTTTGTCATGCAAAATTATGGCTTTAAGGTGGAGGAAAACAGTGGATTTTTGACGGCAATAAATTCATATACCGACACGACATTTCTGTTTTTTGAAATTGCCATTGCTTTATTGTGGGTAGGAATCTTGTTTACATGGAACAAGTTAAAACCTATTGATATTCTTCTTTCAATTTTTTTCACATTTCTTGGATTATTTGCAGTCAGGATGTTTCCTCTCTTTGCAATTGGGACTTTTATACCATTGTTAATAGTTGTCAATGAAATTATAAATTTTTTGGAGAAGAAACAAAAAAAGTTCGGGCAGAAAATGATTAGAAAAATCGAAATCGTAGCAATAATTATTTTTTTTCTATTGTTAATTCCATCAATCAAACAAAACATTGATATACATGGTTTTGGGTTTGGAACCATTGACAATGCAAAAGAATCAATAGAATTTGTCAAGAAAAACAATATACGTGGTCCAATATTTAACAATTACGATATTGGAAATTATTTAGACTTTTCCTTATATCCAAAAGAAAAAGTATTTGTCGATGGAAGACCTGAAGCATATCCAAAATCATTTTTTGATAATATATATTTTCCTATGCAAAATTCCCAAAGAACTTTTGATTTAATTGACAAAAATTATGGATTTAATGCCATAATTTTAGCCCACACTGACACCTCACCCTCCGGGGAAACGTTTCTTAACATAATTATTCGTCATCCAAACTGGAAAATGGTATATCTCAACAATACAGTTGCTATTTTTCTAAAACAAAATGCGCAAAACCAAAAACTTATCGATAGATATTTTATTGATCAAAACAATATAAAACTTTCACCTAATGATTTAAATTCTAAAAATAATGTTAGACAGCTCGTCAATTTTTTTAGAAATGTTGGTTGGGAGAATCAATGGTTAGCAATGAATCTAAGATACTTACAATTCGAACCCAATAATTGTGCTGCTCTTCAAAATATTTCCTTTATATATCAAAAGCAAAACGACCAAAAAGCTCCTATTTATACAAGTAAATTTATAGAGCACTGTAACTAGAACTCAATCTTTATTGGTTTTTTTTCTTTAAGATAAGAGTAAATTGTGTAGCTTTGTTGATCTAGTGATAGTAAATAATAATTTTTAGATGCCAGTAAGGCCATGTCTAAATTCCCTGATTTATATTCAGAAATTATTCTGTAGTACCATAACTTTTTGCTGTTGGGAAATATATTGTTTGCCTTTCTTATAAACTCATTGGCAACTGGTAACGAATCGTGTTTGAGAAGCAGCAAGCCATAATTTTCATATGCACCAAAATTTCTCCCATATTTCATTGATCTCTCAAATGATTCCTTTGCTTTTTTAAAGTCACCTTTCTGATAATAAATAACGCCAAGACTACTCAACCCCAGATAACTTTGGGGATACAATGAAATTGCATGATGTATGTGAGTTTCGGCTTCATCAAGTTTTTTGTCATTTATAAGTTCGGTAGTGTATAGCAACTCTAATAAATAATCGTTTGGATTTACTTTAATATCATGCGATAACAACGTTTTTTGATCACGCCAATCAAAATTTCTGACAACCGTCCGGACAAACAATAAACTTAAAATTATAAAAGTCAAACCTAAGACAATCTTTTGATTTAAAAATTTTTTTCCAAACTGATTTATATATAACCCCGTCAGTCCTAAAAGTCCTATGAATGGAAATAAAAAGAAATGATCAGCAACAGTAAAATCTAATGGAATTATCTGAATATGTAAAAGTAAACCTAACGAAAACCATAAGAGAAAAAATAAAACAATTTTTTTATCGGTGCCTTTTTGTATTAGTTTGTAAGCGACAGATAACAATAGTCCAAGAAATATTACATCAACAATTAGCGGAAAATAGAAGTTTTCAAAATTTATTTCATGAATTATTTCTGAATGATATACAGCAAGACTAAATGGAAATAGTAATGTTTTTAAATAGTAAAAAATTATAGAAGGTATTTGGATCATCCGTTGCGAAAAAGTTAGTCCCATGATTGGAACCAATGATTCTTTTTGTAATGGAATTTGGGAGGCAAGTCTTAGAATAACGTAAATTATTCCTGTTATTCCGGTAAAAAAACTGTAGAACCAAAAATCCTTTTTGTGATAGAGATATACATATAAAAATCCAAGACCGACAAATAGTATTCCTGCCTCTTTAGAAAATAATGATAATAAAACTAATAAGTTTGAAAGTAGAATATTTTTTGTAGACAAAACTTTTCTTTGTAAAACAAGAAGTGAAAGCAATCCGAAAAAGACGAATAAAACATCCTGAAGATTTGCTATCCACACTACCGTCTCTTCATTAATGGGATGAATTAAAAATAATATTGAAATTATGAAAGCAATTTGTTTGTTAAGATATTTTTTAAACAAAACAAAAATTAAAAAACTATTAGTTATCTGTAGTAAAAGTTGAACAAAATGATAAGGGAAAGTAAATTCCCCAAAGAGCGAATAGAGTAAAGTATAGAAAGTAAAAAGGACCGGCCGGTAATATTGTAGTGATTCTTGACCACCCACTTGATGAAAAAATAAATTTGGTATGTTAAAAAAATTCTGAATGCTAGGATTTCTGAGAATATTTGCTCTATCTTCTAAAACGAAAGAATTAAAAAGACTATTTGCATAGGTGACAAACCCAATTATCAATAAAAGAATAGGGGGCTTAATTCGAAACATCTTTTAGTTCTGCTTCGATAAATATATCTATATCACCATCCAAGACAGCTTCCGTATTGCTCGTTTCAACATTTGTCCTAACATCTTTTACCATTTGGTACGGATGCAAAACATAATTCCTGATTTGGTTTCCCCATGAAGCAGCTTTATAATCCCCTTTAATTTTCCGCTCAGCAGCAACCCTTTCTTCCTCTGCCCTTGCAAGAAGTTTTGCTCTCAAAAGTTTTAGTGCGTACTCTCTATTCTGACCTTGATACCGTTCAGTCTGATTGGTAACAATAATTCCTGTTGGTTTGTGGGTGAGGCGCACTGCACTACTGACTTTTTGAACATTTTGCCCACCATGAGAAGAAGCACGATAGAAATCCCACTCAAGATCATCTTCATTAATCTTAAGAGCATTGTCATCATCCGTTTGCGGTAGTACTTCGACTAATGCGAATGATGTTTGTCTGAGATTATTTGCATTAAATGGGGAGAGTCGTACAAGGCGGTGCGTTCCATTTTCGCCTTTTAAATAACCATAAGCAAATTCCCCCTCCACGAGATAGTCTATACTTTTGATACCGGCCTCTTCACCATTTGTTTGATCAATGATCTCAAATTTAAAACCTCGCCTTTCAAAAAACCGTTGATACATCCGGGATAACATTCCTGCCCAATCCATAGCATCCACCCCTCCCTGTCCTGCATGTATAGACAAAATTGCGTTAGCTTTATCTAAGGGTCCCGATAGATATAGGTAAACTTCAATTTCTTTTAAAGGTTCTTCTAATTCATCAAACTTTTCTAATCGTAATAATTCTTGAATTTTTTCGTAACTTGAAATCTCTTTTTGCAAAAGTCCCATTTCCTGCATGAGTTTTGTTGCAGTCTGATTGTCTTTCCAAAATTCTGGATCAGTTGATTTTGCCTCGATCTCACGAAAGCGAGTCCTCTTCCCTTCTATGTCTAATTTTTTAAGGACAATTTCTGCTCTATTTTTCAAATCTTCCATACTAATTTATATTTTCTTCAAGCCATGTAGTTACCTCTGCTGTCGTATTTCCAACGGGGATAGAAAAAAGCATTGGGGTTTCATAACTATGAAGAACTTTTACTTCTTTTTCAATTTCCTCAAATTTCTCTTCAACAGATTCTAGCATTACCAAAACTTCATTAGCATTATCTTTTTCCCCCTTCCACCAGAATTTAGAATTAATTGGCAACTTTTTTGCACAAGCAATTAATTTTTTTTCAAGTAGACTGTCTGAAATTTTATCTGCTTCGGCGTTGTCTGCGCATGTAAGCATAATCACACTCATTTTCATATTGAAATTATAACATTTAAAAAAGCTTGTATTTGGGTGACCCGACTGGGGGACCCCCATTGAGAATCTGACACAAGCGATCAAATATGTCTTAAACGAGTAGAGCGGGTGTCAAGAATCGCAAATGGGGGTGAGGAGGGCCAGGACCCAAATCCTTCAGTTATTTTTCATTTCATCAATCTTTCTGTGCAGTTCTTCTATTAGTTCTTCCTGGCGTTCTAAACGAAGAATTATAGTCTCAATTTCCTTTTCTGCTTTTTTGTTTGTCGCAAAATCGCGCTCTGAACGTAGCTCAGCATGCTTACCTTGTAAATTTTGCCCTACCATAATAAGTGGCATCAAATGAAGTTGAATAAGGTTGGAAATTATTAACCACAACACGAATGCAGGATAGGGATCAAACCTTAAATCTTTTGGTCCAAATATATTCCAAGAAAGCCACAATATTGTCCATGTGGAAATTGTAAAGAAAAAACCCATTGTTCCAACCCGTCTTGTGATAAACAAGGCAACTCTTTCAAGAGATGACATTTTCTCACGGTGAACGTCATTTACGTTTCGTATAGGAGAAAACTTTTCTCTTAACTCTTCGATTGTTGGAATTTTATGCTTTATGTCCATCTATTTACATAGCGTATCACAAATCAATGACTTTGCGCTTGAGGATGACCCTGTTAAATGTGAAAGGTCGTCTATAATTTTTTGAAGTTTTGGTTGAGACTGGACAATATTTTTAGCATTAATATTTGAAAGATCTTTTTTTGCAGTCTCAATAATCCCTTCTACGTTTTTTTGGTCAGGAATCTTAATCTGTGGCCCATCACTCGATGTCTTTGTACCCAATACTTTAGAAGCATTTTGACTTAATGTAGAAATTCCATATAATCCCCCGGCTATTAAAATTAGGACAAGAAAGGTTGCGACGACTATTCTTTTTGTGCTCCACCGCATTACAACTTCAGCATCTTTTACGAGCTCTTCTGCCTCATCTTTAATAACACTTCTTCTTGACATACGTATATAATAACAAATAGTGTAATATAGTATTTGTATGGATATAAAAACTTTACAAGAAAGGATAAATGTTTTAACAGCAGTAACTCGGCCTCATTATAAATTGTATTCTCAGGAAGAAAAAGAAATTTTGACTAAGACTGTAAAGCTTAACGAAGAAGTTGGTGAGCTATGTAATGACATATTAAGTGTATTAAGACTCCAGCGTAAATCAAAACTTGATAAATTTGACAAAAGACACATCTACCAAGAGTTTGCAGATGTGATAATAACTACGATGCAGCTTGCCGGAGTAACCCATGTTGATATGGAAAGAGCTCTCAACGACAAGTTAAAAACTATTGAAGATCGCTATAATAAAGATCACTAGATGTTAATAAAATACATTTATACTTTTTTCCTCGCAGTTCTTTTGGTTACTTTTGTTGGAGTTGGAATCGCTGCATTTTATAAAGGTCCAAAAATGCCCGAATATCCGATTGGACTCTCATATCCAATCGAGTCGGAAAAATCTACCGAATCGGCCGAAACGAGACAACAACAAATCAAATTCGATAGGGAGCAGAGAGATTTTCAGAAGTTGAATGAAAAATACAGCAAGAATGTCTCCACAATTTCTGTAATTGCTGCACTAATAATTCTCATTTTCAGTATCACCCTTTTGTCAAAAATTGAATTTATTTCTGATGGACTGTTGCTAGGCGGTGTATTTACTCTTGGCTATGCAATAGTGCGTGGCTTTGGAGCGGGTGATGAAATGTTCAGATTCATAGTTGTATCAATCGGTCTTGCAACTGCTCTTTTCTTGGGATACTGGCGGTTTGTAAAACCTCAAATTAAGAAACGAGTTTCTTGAGTTTTTTAAAATCTTCCTCTAGCGTTGCTTTCATTTTTTTAAACCTCAAAGCTGCGGAGGGGTGAACAGTTATAAAATATTTCCTTCCGTTATCTTCAATAATTTTTCCATGCTCCAAAACTACAGATATTTTTTTATTAAGAACCGCAAGTGATGCAACACGGCCCAAAAGAACAATTATTTTTGGGTCAACTATCTCTACCTGACGATCAAAGTGTGTTTTTCCATGAGCAATATCTTGTGGTGTAGGAGTAATGTAGTCAGGCAAATATTTAACCGGACTTGTGATAAATACCTCTTCTTCAGTAAGACCAACATCTGCAATCATTTTGCGAAGTAGTTTTCCAGATCTACCAATAAAAGGCCTACCGGTTTCCGCTTCATTTCTGCCCGGTGCCTCACCAACAAAAAAAACGTCGGCATTAGCATTTCCCTCACCGGGTACTGCTTTACCATGTTTACCAACTTTACATTCATCACAATTCTCAATCTCTTTGGAAATTTTATCTAATTCTGCCTGCTTGTTCATAACTAAAAGCTAACTCCTAAAAACTAAACGCTCCCTTTTATATCTTCGTGGAGTTCTTTTTTAATATCTTCAGCAGCTTTTTTAATCTTCTCTTCAATAAATAATACTTTTTTATTAACAAATCCCCATATTTCTTCACGGTCATCCGATACTAAATGGGAAAGAAATACTTTTTTATCTTCTTCATTTAATTCCGAAAGAATTGCATCCAAAACATTATGATAAATGCTTTCATGTACTAATTGCTTGATCTCTTCTTTCTGAGCATCCGGAAGCTCAAATCCATCAATCTCTGTTTCAAGAGTTTCGATTTCTATAAGATGACTAAAAAAATGTGTATCCATAAACTTGCTACTTTCTACTTGCTACTGGCTCAACAGGGCCCAACGGAATTTTGTCTTCCGGGTCGTCAATAAAAAAGTATAACACAGCTCCTTTATCTCGCCCATCTACTCTTTGAAGATGGCTCATAACTTCGGGTGACCCTCCCAATTGCTTTCCGGTCCAAACAGCGGGTCCTGCATCACCTATAACGACCACAACCGCGCGACCGTTATTAGGATTTACAACAAGCATTTTTTTATATTTGAAAAAATTTATATACTCTTTCTTTTTTTTCAGGAAATTTGGAGCAAGAAATGTTTGGACAGCAATATAATATTTTTCCCGGTCAATATCCTTCTGAGTCATTTCTGATTTTGACTTGGCAAAATATCCAAATCCCCCAAGCCCTGGCGCCATTCCTGATGATTTGTATTGATTTGCTTCAAAGTCTGTCTGAAAATGCTCTCCTATAGTATCCCCCGGATACCTTTTCAAATGTTGTTCAAGACCAATATATCCATATGTCCGGTTGAGGCGCAATCCATTTATATCTGGCAAAACTTTGAATCCATAATAATTCGTTAAAACCTCAGAAATTTTTTCTTCCTGTTGCGGTAATAATTCGCTAACTTCATCCGATAAGTATTTTTTTACATCACTAACAACAAACATATTTTCAGGAAGATCAACAAACTGTGTATTATTTGTATTATCGGTTGTTTTTGGGAGAAAATTTGATGCAGGTGATGCTATCAATAATAAGCCACCCATGGCTCCTGCTGCGAGTTGTTTAGTATTATTTTGAGCCCAGTCAAAAGCCTCTTTGTGTTTTGTTACAATCCGCTCTTTAAGACTACGGTTGCGCTCTTCGAGTTTTTTCTTAAGATCCTTGTATTTTATATCGTCACCCATATCATTCTATTTGATTCCAAAACGCATCAGCCCAAATAGCGTGGCCTTTATCACTAGGATGGTAAAAATCCCAATCATAATATGTCGTTGCTGTTATGCCAATTTTTGTAGCATCATATAAGGGTACCACATTTACACCTATTTCTTGACCGTCAAGTCTTAATTGTAAATTAACATCTTTAATTTTTAAATTCTTCCGATCATCATATGTAGCCGGAAGCTCAGCAATATAACTTACGTGATTTGGTAATTTTTCTAAAATGCTTCTCAGGTCTTTTGAGATTGTTGCTGTATCTCGGCCTTGATCAATGTCTTTTTGACCAACGCTAATAGTAACTAAATCCGGTTTGTAGATTTGAAGTTTTGGTAATTGTTCTACTTGAACCTTCTGTATATCGGCATCAAGTGTTGCAAGATTTATTATTTTGACAAGTTTGCCATTTGATTCTTGTAGTCGTTCTTTAATTATTCCGGGATAACTCTTTTTGGGATCAGTACTGCCAATTCCAAGTGCAGTTGAATCACCCAGTACGACATAAATATAGTCACCACTGTCTATTGCTTGCTGTTGCCAATAATCAGAGTAATTTTTTGCCGTCAGAATGTTTCTTAGATATATTCCACCAAAGATTAATCCCCCAAAAAGAAGCAAAAGAAAAATCGTCCATGCTAATTTCTTTAGCAGTTCCATAAAAATGGCTTTATAAAGTAGCGGGGTGTCTTTTTTTCCAGATTACCAGGTAGGCAAATATTCCGGTTGTAATAGCGACAACAAGACCAACAGCCAGGATGATCCACATAACCAGAGAGCCTACACCGGCTTCTTTTGGTGTTACACCAACTGTAATCTCACGATTTGTTCCTGCAATGTTCACAACTTGCTTTGAAACAGGATTTTCGCCTTCAAAGACAGTAAGAGCATGAACTCCTTGAGGTACATTTTCAAAAATAGCAGAATAAACAGTTGGATCTTCTTTACTTTGAGTCGGAGTTGATAACATTTCATTTGGCGTACCTGGATCTAGCGTTACTTTCATGTTTGGTTGATTATTTTTACTTACCGTATCAATGTTATAAACAAGAGTGTACAATTTTGTTCCGTTTGCAAGAGTTATTGGAGGTTGTGTTGGTGTAGGTGCTGCAACAGTACTGTTCTGATTAGTGCTTCCCTCGGGCTGATTAAAAACGTAACTACTGTTATTTAAATTTTGTAAAATTTCTGTGGCTCCCTTATATGATTTTATTGATCCATCGGATAAAAATACAAACCCTGTTCCACCACTCGTAGCTTTAAGATTCATAGTGTAAATCGTGCAGCTATCTGTTGATCCACCTAAAATTACTCCTGCAAAAGACAAGGATCCAACCGTTGGGGTATTTACTAAAGCAAAATCGCAATTTCCAAGCGTCACGCTGTCAACCGTAAGATTTTGAGAAACTGCAACGTTTGATTTGGCTGCATTAAATTTTGTTCCACCTCCATCAATTTTTATAGCAACGGTAAATGTTTGTCCCTTATCATAAGTACCACTAGCAGGAATTACAGAGATGGATCCGGATGCTGCGTATGAGAAGTTTACAAATAATAATGTTGCAACTATTCCTAAGGTAAAAGAACTCAAAAATCTACGGGCATGTTTCTTAATTTCCATATGCTGAGGCGAGAATCGAAAAGTCAGTAAGATCAATTACGCTGTCGCTATTCATGTCTGACAACACATTATTAAGAGTTCCTGTATTTGCCCAGTCAACTCCAAATATTGAAAGATCTGTAAGATCAATAACATTGTCACCATTGATATCGCCAATTCTATGGAGATTTAATGTAAAGGATTGAGTTGTACTCTTGTTGGATGAAGCATCTTGACCAAAGACAGCAAAGTTATTTGCACCAAGAACTAGTGAAACTTGTACTTGCCATGTTGTAGCTGACGGATATGAAAGACCCGCAGTTGAGTTATTTACAGAAACCGATACTACATTAGCTGTTTTTGTACCCCATAAAAGAAGTGAGTTTTTATAAGTTTCAGTTGGTTGTGATGCAATAGTTACTCCGACTGTTGGCACAGAAGTTGGTGTAGGTGTAATTACACTTGTTGGTGTAGGTTGAGTAGTTGGGGTTGGAGTTGGTGGAATTGGGGTTGGTGTCGCAGTTGGAGCGGTAGTTGGTGTCGCAGTAGGAGCTGTAGTTGGAGTTGTTGCAGGAGTTGTGGTTGGTGATGTAACAACTGATGTTGGAGTTGGAGTTATTGCTGTTCCCGTAATTGCATATAATCCATTTGTATAATTTTTTAAGACATTTTTATTTGAAATGTTACTAGTAATTGTTGGGTTTTGAAAAATTACATTTGCCGCACCCGGTGCCTTTGCTAAAAAGGTAATCGTAGCAACCAGTAGATTACTACCATTTTGAGGAGTGAAAGCTCCGAAGGCTAGTGAAATAGTCCCATTACCATCATCTGCTTGCTGTGCTTTCACATCAAATACACCATTCGCACTACTTATAGAGCTTACTCCCAAAAGACCAATTGGATAAGTTATATCTGTTTGAACACCATTAACTGTTTGGCCATGGGTATCAACTTTAACATCGACATTAAATGTCTGACCGGTTGTCACAGAACTGCTTGATGGAGATAATATAAGATCACTTTGGGCGATAGGATCTGTTGCAGTAGATCCAATTGTAAAGCTTGCATTACCAACAGATGAAAATATTTCAGAATGATCAACGCTAGATTTTACTGAACCGTTGATTATGGTTATAGTTCCTATTCCTGTACCTGTTGCTTGGAGGTTAAGAGTGTAAGCTGTACATCTGGCTGATGACCCATTCAAAATTGCCCCAACAAAAGATGGATGAGCAACAGTTGGCGTCAAACCGGAATTAACATATGTAAAATTACAACCTCCAGTTGCCTGAGGTGTGATAGTCACAGATTGAATGATAAGATTATTTGAAAGTGAAAGATGAGCCTGGGCAGCATTAAAAGTCTGTCCTCCTCCATCAACAACTATATCCACGCTAAATGTTTGACCGGTTATGACAGCACCCGTTGCCGGGGTTGCTTTAATTGTTGCTGTAGGACCTGTTGGAGCGGCATTCTGACGAATATCTTGCTTATGTGAGGTGAGAAGAGATACTACAGGTATCGTCAGAACAAAAAAAGCGAGTAAAACGATAGGAATAAAAAATGGGGACAATGCCAGATTTCTTAATTTATCAGATAAATTCTTATCACGAATCTCGTGAACCATATATATAACGCTATTAAACTTTCAACTGAAAGTCAAGGCTGAAACCTAAAAGACTATCGGGGACTTTTTTATCCATGAATCATTTACCAAGCAATCATTGATAAATTCACATACAGCTATCCTATTTACCGTTTGCCAAATAGGAGGATGTGTCATTCCAATATGTAAAACTTTTTTTGTTCCTTTATTTGAATGTATTGGGGTTCTAACTACTGTCCAGTCGAGAGAACTTTTCTCAATAATTTTTTGCTGTGCGATAGCATCATTCATGCGATAAGGATCAATAATTTTCAGAAAGTTGGATGTTATATCTGCTCTTAGGGATTTATTATCAGATGAAACAATCAAAGCCTCACCGGTAATTGTAATCAAACGATCAATTCCGTTACTTTCCATAAGTGGTATGAGAATTTTCATGACTTTTTCTTGAATTGGAAAACTCGTCCGAAATCCATGTCCCAGAACAGAAATTACTGCATCTATCCCCTCCAAAGACTTTTGAAGATCCTTTTCGTCAAGAACACTACCTTTTATTATTTTTATGTTACGTAAGCTTGAATCAAATTTTTCCGGATTTCTGACAAGCGCTACGACTTTATAGTTTTTAGAAAGGAGAATTTTAGTAAGAACTTTTCCTAAATGTCCTGTGGCACCCAATATTAGAATGCTCTTTGTCATACTATTTTAATTTGGGTAGTGGCATTTTTTGAGATGTTAGTCAGATAGGTGACCACACAGATTTGCATTTTAGGGAGTCCATTTGATGGACTTTGTAATGACTTTAGAATCAATGTTTTTCTGATCCTCAAGTGTTTCATAATAATAGGAAGAGCCAATAAAGTAAGACGCACTTCCAGGAGATTCATACGGAAACCCTTTGGTTTCAATTACCAACCTGCATCTATCAGAACAATAATAGTATGAGCCATCGATTCCTAGCGCAACACCTTTATTGTCGGGTGACCAAGCGGTTTCCTTACCCGTAAATGGCGCGTTTTTAACTACCTCTTTTGTAATGAGAGCCATTGGCATTGGACCTTCTATACCTGGTAACTTAAGCTCTATGAGTTCACCTGTCTTCAGGTCTAACATCTTGGGTTCGACACTAAATGAACCTCCAATAGGCATCAACGCATTCTCGACATCTTCCTTCGGAAGGTTTCCAATGAAAATCCTTTGATTGTCGTTGGAGATTGAATAAATATCGATAAATTGTAATTCTTCAATATTCTTTCCTGTTAATATTGCAAAATTCCTATCTATATTATATGGTCCACCAACTGTTTTATAATTGCAGTCATTAAGTATAAACTTACCATTCTCAAAATTTAATATTTCTTTGCACGATTTTAATACTTTGGGTTCTTTATTTTTTTCCGAATCAGAATTCGCCTTCGTGTCACTAGAAGCAGACCCTTTTTCTTCCCCATCTAAATATTTTACCATTTCGCTATTGGAATCATACGAAATTCTATGAGGAAGCATTTTCCATACAACTATTCCGAGGCAAACTAGTATTAATACTCCAAACACTCCAAGAAGTAGTGGTAGTTTGGATTTCTTCTTCGGAACAGGTTTTTCTTCAGGCTTTGAAACTTCAGGGGTTGATTCTTCAACTTTATCCTCTTCTTTTAGTTCTTCCTCAGGCATAGATTAATTGAAAATGAATTATGTAAAAAAGTCAAACGGGGATACTAATTTGGAGTTCGACCTAATTGATTTCATCAATTTGGGTAGTGGCATTTTTTCCACTTCTTGCCTGACCCACACCAACATGGATCATTGCGACCCAGCTTCTTAGTGGTTTGTGATTGGTCATCGGTGGTTGGTGATTGGCTCGATGTTGAAGTTACTTTTTTCTTTTTTCTGTTTTCTTTTTGCTTTTTAACATTGTCTTCTCCTATCTCT
The DNA here is from genome assembly GCA_964511965.1 of uncultured Gammaproteobacteria bacterium. GTDB lineage: Bacteria > Patescibacteriota > Microgenomatia > Levybacterales > GWA1-39-11 > JAUSNA01. Next base: position 33,485 of record CAZEGF010000023.1, on the reverse strand, counting down.
TCCGCAGACTGATTGGTTGATGCAGCTTCTAAATTTATCGCAGGCTGTTCAGTCACTATTTGCACTTTAAATATTCTAGTAACTATCCCGTCATCAACTCCGTTAACTAGCTTTTCAAATAATTTGAATGCTTCATTCTTGTATTCGACAAGTGGATCTTTTTGCGAGAAAGCTTGAAGTCTTATTCCAATACGTAGATCCTCCATTGCAGTCAAATGATTCATCCAAAGATTATCAATAATTTGCAAAGAGACTGCCTTTATCAGTTGGTTACTGATTTCTTTTCCTAATTCTTTTTCTCTTTGCTTGAATATGTCATGTGAAAGAGTCTTTAGAAATTCCTTCTTCTCTTCTTTTTCATGACGTTGTTCTAATTGCTCCAAAATATGACCTTGAGAATGAGCGTCTAGTGGGATCATCTCAACAAAATCAGAAAGAATAGCTTTGTTAAAGTCTTCTGGTTGGATTACGTATTGCATCTCAACAGAACTATCAATTGTTGTATCTAACCGTTCTAAGATAAAAGCTTCGTGATCCATGCCTTCCAAAAGCTCGCGGCGCATGCCATAAATAATTTCTCTTTGCTTGTTAAGAACATCATCGTATTCAACCGTATATTTCCGGCTTTCAAAATTAAATCCTTCAACTTTTACCTGTGCTTGGGTTATAACTCTTGTGACGAGCGCATGTGTCAACGGCTGATCCTCAGGAAAATTAAATCGAGTCATAAGTCCTGCGATTTGATCTCCTCCAAATACTCTCATCAAATCATCTTCAAGTGAAATAATAAAAACTGATTTCCCAGGATCGCCTTGTCGGCCGGATCTACCCCTTAACTGGTTATCAATTCTTCTTGATTCATGCTTTTCTGTACCTATTACATAAAGTCCGCCAAGAGCAAGCACTTCATCGTGTTCTTTTTGCCATGCTTTCATTTCTTTTTCAAATTGTTTTACACCTGTTTTGGTTTGATACTTTGTTTCAAATGACGATGGAGGTTGTCCTCCTAAAATAATGTCAACTCCACGACCCGCCATATTGGTAGCAACTGTTACGGCTCCCTTTTTACCGGCGTCCTTAATAATAAGTGCCTCATGCATGTGGTTTTTAGCATTAAGAACTTCGTGCTTTATACCCCGTCTTTTGAGAGTCTCACTAACTATTTCGTTATGCTCAATTGATGCGGTTCCTACAAGAACCGGCTGACCTTTTTTGTGTGCATCTTCAATTTCATTTACAACTGCAGTTATTTTTGCCCGTGCTGTTTTATAAATCTGGTCTGAAACATCTTCTCTCTGGATATTTTTATTTGAAGGGATAACAATTACATCTAACTTATATATTTTGTGAAATTCCTCTGCTTCAGTTGCTGCTGTACCGGTCATGCCGGACAGTTTTTCGTATTTTCTGAAATAATTTTGAAGAGAAACTGTTGCCAATGTCTTTGACTCTTGTTGGATAGCAACTCCCTCCTTTGCTTCTATCGCTTGGTGAAGTCCTTCAGATAGTCTTCGCCCTTCAAGTAATCGTCCGGTAAACTCATCAACCAAAATTACTTGGTTGTCACGTACAATATAGTCTTTATTTTTTGTATAAAGGAGTTTGGCTTTAAGAGCTGCTTCAATGTGGTATACAGTATCAAAATCTTTTTCGTAAATATCTTTGACACCAAACATTGATTCTATTTTTCCTATACCATGGTCTGTTAGATGAACCGTTCTTCTTTTCTCATCCATTTTGTAATCGATTGGTTGCAACTTATCAATAAGACCTGCATACTCAAAATACTTATTCGAAGGAGTTGCATCAGGCATTGAGATAATGTGAGGAGTTCTTGCCTCATCAATAAGAACAGAATCAACCTCATCGATAATGGCAAAATAATGCTCACGTTGCACCAGCTGGTCAATTGAAGTAACCATGTTGTCCCGGAGATAATCAAATCCAAATTCTGAATTTATTCCATACAAGATATCTGCTTTGTATGCCTCACCCCTTGTTACAGGTTTTAGGTGGGTAAGGCGATAATCACTAACGTCTTTCTCCTCATAACTTTTGTCAAAAATAAATGAATTGTCATTAATAATTGCTCCAACTTTAAGTCCCAAAAATGCAAATATATCACCCATCCATCCCGCATCCCGGCGGGCAAGATAATCATTTACCGTCACCAAATGCACGGGTTTTCCGGTTAGTGCATGAAGATATAAAGCAGGTGTTGCTGACAATGTCTTTCCTTCTCCTGTTTTTTGCTCTGCAACTTTCCCTTGCGCAAGAACTGCAGCTGCAATCAATTGCACGTCGTAATGTCTAAGTCCTAATGTACGCTGTGCTGCTTCTCTTACTAATGCGAATGCTTCAGGAAGTAGTAGGTAAATGCTCTCACCATTTGCCACGCGCTTTTTCAGCTCTTCAGTTTTCTTGGGAAAATCACTATCTTTGAGTTTTTTAATTTTTCCCTCCAATCCATTTATCTCGGCGACGATAGGAAGAAGCTTTGAGATTTCTTTGTCGTTGCTATCAAAAAGTTTTGTGATGAAATTAAGCATGATTTGAACTCTAATTCTAGCATGTTTCAGTCCTTTTAGCTAGCTCTCTGACAAGAAAAAATGCCCCTTGCACTTACGTACAAAGAGCATTTTACATAAATTTTTCAAGATAAAAAATTTCTAACTTATTTTTTCTTTACTGTCTTTTTCTTTGGTGCAGCTTTTTTAACCATTTTTTTCATTGGTTTTTTTGCTGCTGCTTTTTTAGGAGCGGCTTTTTTTGGAGCTGCCTTTTTCTTTGCTGGCATGTAATAACACCTCCTTTCATATTTATATTGGAATAATATAAATAAAAAGTCAAACGCTAATGATTATGCCTTTGAGGTTTATATTAATATTTAATTATCTTGTTTGATTCTAGATAAATCCTTACATCTTCAAACAACAATCTATGTCCCTCATCATTCATATGAACCCCATCTGCTAGCAAACTTGAGTAGTCCGTTTCTATATATTTCTTGTAAACCTCTATGAAATATGCTTCTTCTTTTTCTGCTACTTCTTTCATTATTTGATTGAACCGCTTTACAAATTCATTTTTATATGCTCTTTTTGGTGACCAGGGCATTGGATTTACCCGACCATCAACAGGCATTGATCCAATAACAACAATTTTTGACGAATGCTTTTTAGCTTTTTTAAGAAGTTCGGAAAGATTTTTTCTAAAGTCCTCTTCAGAAACTTCAGTTTGTCCTAATGTTTCTGAGTAAATACAATCGTTTATCCCTATATGAAAAAGAATTATATTTTCTCCCCCATATTTATCCAAACGGGGTGTTGTTTCATTTTCAAATCGATCAAGGATATCTGTACTTTTGTTACCAGATATTCCTAAATTGTAGACAAGATAGTCAAGTTTTAAATCAGATTCAATTATTTTTTGGTCTAAGAATTTTCTTAGTCTCTGAACCCAACCACCCTCGCTATCCCAGGCGCCATAGGTAGTACTTGTTCCAAAAACCAGAATATTCGCCATTAACTTTTTGGGGAGATTTTGTCAAAACCGGTATATTTCTGAAGAACTGGTGGAATCAAAACACTTCCGTCTTCCTGTTGATAGTTTTCTAAAATTGCAATGAGCGTCCGGCCAATTGCAAATGCCGTTCCATTTAATATGTTTACATACTTTTTCTCTCCGCCGGTTGGCAGGTCCTCTTTATATTTGATATTTAGGCGTCTTGCCTGAAAATCACCAGTTGTTGAAGTTGATGTAACTTCTCTATATTTTTCTTGCGTTGGAATCCAAGCTTCGATATCGTACTTTCTGACAGCAGGAAATCCTAGGTCCCCGGTACACATTTTTATGACTTGGTATGGGATCTTTAGATCTGAGAAAAATTCCTCTTCAATTTCTCTTAAGAATTCGTGCTCATTATCGTCTTGACCGTCTACAACGAAACTTACCATCTCTACCTTATGGAATTCGTGAACTCTTAAAATTCCTCTTGTGTCTTTTCCATAACTTCCAGCCTCACGTCTAAATGAAGATGAGAAAGCTACATATCTTTTTGGAAGTTCGTTAGCGTTGAAAGTCTCATTTTTATGCATTGGAACGACAGACTGTTCTGCAGTTCCTACTAGAAATTTGTCGTCGGAAGAGAGGGAGAACATATCCTCTTCTCCACCATTTTCCATATATCCCAAAGCTTTCATCGTTTCTCTTGTCACCATTGTTGGTGGGACAATTGGAGCAAATCCTTTTTCAGTGAGTTTTTCCAATGCAAAACGGATAAGCGCAAATTCTAAAAGTGCTCCTTCATTTTTCAAATAGTAATATCTTGCACCACTTACTTTTGCCGCCCTTTCAATGTCTATGATATCCAACTTTGTCCCAAGCTCTACATGATCTAAGGGTTTGAATGAAAACTGGTTTATTTCACCGATGGTTTTTATAACATCATTTTCAGTATCATTTTTGCCAACCTTCACATCATCTTTGGGAAGAGCAGGAATCTGGGAAGTTAGATCGTTTAATTGAGTTTCAAGATTTGTAAGTTCTGTCTCAAGTCCATCTAATTGCTGTTTTATTTCACGTCCACGATCAATATTTCTTTCCTGAGCTGCTTTATTTCTCTCAGCGCGAAGATTTTGTACTTCAACATTTAAGTTTCGAAACTTTTCATCCAATTCTAAAATCTTTGAAACATCAATTGTAATGTTTTTGGAAGCTGCACCAGCAGTAACTTTTTCTGCATTTTCCCGGAGAAATTTTAGATCTATCATATGCTCAATTATAGCTTAGAATCTTCCTTTTGTCCTTCTAAATGTTTTTTTAATTTTTCAAATGCCAAAGCTCTATGGCTTACTCTGTTTTTTAGTGCAATATCCATCTCTGAAAATGTTTGGGTTTGTCCGTCGGGCAATATGATAGGATCCAACCCCCATCCTTTTTCTCCACGCTCTTCTGTTGTAAATATGCCTGGTACTACTCCTGAAAAAACATGCACTTTTTCTCCATCATGGTAACCCAATGTACAAATAACTTTTATATTTCTATTTGTTTCATTTCTAAGAAAATACAAAAGCAATGGAATTCCTCCAGCATGGTGGGCAAATTTTATAAATGGTCCGGGAAATCCATTCCATACTTCTACTTCAACGCTTACATCATCAACTATTACTGGGGCTTTTAATTTTTCGTAAGCCTGCTCAACCTTATGCCTTACAATTACTCCCAAATCCATGCTTTGAAGTTCATCAAGTTCAAGATCTGCTACCTCAAGATCGATCCCAAGCATACGCTCGGCCTCGCCTGCTTTTCCTTTGTTTCCAGTCGCGTAATAAATTTTTTTCATACTAAATATCGTTCAGTCGTTTTTTTACAAATTCTTTGTCCAGACTTTGTAGTAACCATGCGGCTTTTGGTCCATGATCTTTGCCAAGAAAAGCTGTGTAAATTGCTTTAAATGCATCTGTCGATTTTAGTTCTTTTTCTTTTGATTTTTCGTAAATTGCAGTCTGCAATTCTTCTGGGTTTAACTCATGCTCAAACAATTCAATAAGAGACTTAAGATATTCCTTATGTGATTCAGACAAACTTGAAACGTCTGGTAATTCTTTTTGGACGAGGAATTTGTCACTTTCCGGGGCAAACCTTTCAACCCAAATCCGTGCATATTTTGCCCATTCAGAAAGTCCTTCTTTCTCAATTTCTTCTTCCATATTAGGCATCTGTACCCACTGTGCAAGGATTTTAAATCGAAGACTCGGCGGCATTACAGTTTCACCAATTTGAGATAATTCAAATATTCTTGCAAGATCAGATCCATCTTTTTCAAAATAGCAATTTGCAGCCTCTTGATATTCATCAAATAGACTTGGAATTGTATCTGGGTTATTAGGATCAAATTCGATTGCCTGGGTCATTTTTGTTCGAACCATAACAAAACGAAGTAGTTCTGGAGGTAAAATATCTAGCATTTCAGAAGCAGAAAACCCTCTCCCTTTGGACGAAGACATTTTTTTACCCCCTACTAAGAAGAACTCGTATGGGATAGGGTAAGGAACCGGATAATTAAAGATTTTGTCACAGATGATACTTGTCAGATCATGTGATCCTCCACGACTCATGTGATCCTTTCCAGCTCCTTCAACGGTTATTCCAAGCACTTTCCATTTTGCGCTCCACTCAATTTTCCATGGTAATTTTCCTCTTATTTCATTCTCATCGCTAAATGGACTTGTTGTTCCTGTTGTTCCACATCCCTTTGTCCAGTCGAGTCTATCAACGTGGCATGTAAATGTAATTTCATTTCCATCCCATCCAGTTACTTGGGTAGTTGAAACCTTACCACAATTTGTGCAATAAACCTGAAACGGATACCAATCGTCTTTAAGCTTGTTTGAATACATTTCTTCGTAGACCTCTTTAATCTCATCCCTTTTGTCCAAGCATAATCTGATCAAATCGTTCATCTTACCACTTTTATATAAATCCGTTGACCACAATATTTCTGGATTACATCCAATTTTTGTAAACACATCTATAAAATCTTTAGCGTAATAATCTGCATAGTTTTCGTATCCTTCAACCGGAGACGGCACTTTATAAAGAGGCAGGCCGAGATACTTAGAATATACTTCTTGATCTAAATAGACTGGTAATCCATCCATTGGATCATGGTTATCAAAGATATATGTGTATTTCGTATTAACTCCGATGTCTCTAAGCGCTTTGAATGCCAAATCATGTATCACAACTCCACGCAAAGCCCCAACATGAATTTTCCCGGAAGGAGTCTTCATGTCATCAACCCACTCAAGGGGAAGGTTTCTTTCTTTTAATTCATTTGCTATTTTATCAGCCCAAAACATATTGTTATATTATATACCTGAAGCTACAAAAAAACCCTCTTTTGGAGGGTTTTTATCGTAGATGTGATAGTTATTTCTAACTAATTTCTACGATGTGATACAGTATCTTTCCAGCCGGTGCTTCGACTTCAATTTTGTCATTAATGTTTTTTCCAATAAGAGCCTTTCCAAGAGGAGACTCATGTGAGATTTTTTTCTCAGCTGGATCTGCTTCCCATTCTCCAACCAATTCAAAAACCTCTTTTTTGCCATTAATTTTAACAGTTACAGTTGATCCTAACTGAATGTGAGATCCCTTTTTTGAAGCTTTAGATTCATCGATCAATTCAATTTTTTTAAGCATTTCGCCTAACTCTTCAATTCGAGTATCTATAAGTGAAAGTTCTTCTCGTGCAGCTGTGTATTCTGAATTTTCAGATAAATCTCCCATAGCGCGAGCTTGTGATACCCGCTCCAATACCTGTGGTCTTTTAACTTTTTCCAAATCCTTAAGTTCCTGTTCCATCTCTTCAAGACCTTGTTTTGTAACGAATATTTTTTTATTTGTATCCATATTTCCTTAAAAAAAACCCCCTCGATTTTTGGAGTGGGAGTTTTAAGCGATATCATGACGTACTATACTAGAAAGACAAAAGCATGTCAATATCCTGGAGTCTTAGTTCAAAATTCGAATTTTTTTGTCTTCCATATAAAACTTTGCTTCCTCACGATCAACCCAAATATTGTCAATATGCAATTTTTTATATCTTTTAGATCGTAGAACAAACATATCCAATATTATCTTTTGGCGATCCACCGGATGGAATAATGCTCTACCTTTTGTTACAGTTTCTATCGTTCTATGTTTTTTCATATAAATCTTTTGCAAATAGAATGATATTTTTTCAAATGGTAAAAATATACTTTCCATTATTTTTGACATCTTGGAATAATTTCTTCTCGAAGCTTTAGGAAATATAAAGTTAGGGAAAAATATATCAACCCATTTATTCTTCGAAATTAATCGTGAATATAAATCTGCCCTATCAAATAGAGTTTTTAGTTGCACAATTTCATGAGCAGTGTAAAGTGTTTTTCTTTTATCTGTGAATGTAAGTTTTTCTTCATCCAAAAACATATTTGGACAGATTTTATCGCGGTAACTATGTACACCTCTCGTCCTTTTTTGTTTTAATGCAAATAAAACAGCATTAACAAAAAATCTTGTTAACCAAAGGGTGTTGTGCTTTGTAATGAAAAATAAATCTATATCATCTGAGAACGATGCATTATGCATCGACAAACTTCCACTTACACCTATATATTGTATTGTTGGTATAAGAGATAGGATCCTGGCAACTATACGTGCTTTAGACATTTTCTCCAGACTTATATCTCGTTTTTCAACTCTTTTATCAGATATTGCATTTCTCCCCAAGAAATAAAAATATCCATTCGACTCTTGAACAACAGAAATTGATTGAATTGTTTCAAGTAACTCATCATCCGAGCAATCGATCTCACAACACAGATATTTTTTAATTTCAGAAAAAGTAAGAGGATAATCAAAAATATCAAAATAAGAGAGAGTTTCAATTATGCATTCATCCATACGAAATTAATTCGTTAATATCGCGAAAGTACTTGGGCAACCCCTTTTGCAAGGGTGTCGATCGCAGAATCTGCCGACGTATTATTGTTAACCGATCTTACTGCATTTCCCATATAAACGTTCATTTGAGTTATCATTCCATTATCTCCATCAAATGTATCTGATGAGAAAAATGTCGATTGCGCATCATCTGCCTGTGCGACAAAAGGATACACTAAATTATTGGAAGATAAAAGGGGTGCCATTGATCTTCTTGGATAGAGTGTCCCAAACAGCCGGACTTTTGATTGAGTTTGATATAGTTTTTGCAATGTCTCTGGATGTGACAGATATTCAATGAATTCAAAAGCTTCTTTTGGATTTTTTGTTTTACTCGTTACCCCTTCTGCCCAATAACTGGCTACTGTATTATTGCGACCTGCAAGTTTTGGTACTTTTGCAACTTGAAATTGTAACGTTGGATTTAATGCTTTAATAGTAAAAATATCCCAAGAATAACCGAAGTAGATCGGTAAATTTCCTTTTGCAAATGCGAGGGTTGAGTTGTCCAATGTTGCATCCCAAACTGATTTTTCACCACTTGCAAAAGCTGTATAAAATTTAAGAGCATCATAGGCACTTTCTTTAGATGGTCCGGACAAATCTTTAAGATCTGCACCGTTTTGTAAAAGAAGTAGAGCTACGATATCAGGTGCGTGGGAAATATTGTCGTACGTTCCCAGCGAAATACTTGGCGTAACAATTTTCCCATTCTGATCTTTCACCACAAGCTCTGATGCATACTTAACATAAATATCATTCCAATCTTGAGGTATTGGCAAACCCTTACTTTGAAGAGCGGAAGTATTCACGTACATTGCAAGAGTATCAATACCCAGAGGTATTCCATAGAAGGCTCCATTTAATTTCATATCTCTTTGTACAGTCTTATAATAATCAGACTCAATTTTGGTATCAGTAACTAGAGATTGAGGAAATGGTCGAAGATAGTTCTTGAGTTGTTGTGTCCAGCTACTATGGAAACGCACAATATCAGGTCCCGTACCATTATTTATTCTTGTGGCAAGTCTGTCTACATATTGTCCAAGTCCCTTAATATCCTGCTTTTCGTATTGAATTTTAGTGTGGGGATGAGTTCTCTCAAAATCAGCAATAATTGGTTGCATGACAGTTGCATCATCCCACAAACCCCAGTATTTAAGAGTGACATCTTTAGGTGCTGAGGATCCCTTTAATTTTGTAGCCAAAAATATTCCACCAACGATTACTAAAATTAACAATACAATTCCTAAAATTATAAAAATTATTTTTTTAAGTATAGATCCGCCTCCGCTTTCTCCATGGTAATACGGGTCCTTTGGAGTTGCTATAGGTGCTGGGCCGGAAGTTACAGGTGGTGAATTAGGATCCATAATCTAAGTAATTTTGAGTATAATATAGTATAGTAAGAAACATCACAAAATGCCATTATCTATAACCAAACACCACCTCAAAAAGATAGTGAAAAAGACACATCATTATTCGAAGGGTCCTTTCTGGTTCCTTGTCGGATTTAGTATTGCCGGTCTTACTATCATATCCGTATGCATCATTATTTTTCAAAATATGTATAAAGATATAGTTATTCCCGGAGTATATGTTGATACTATGGAGGTAAGTGGTAAAACAAAAACTCAAATTGAAAATATTTATGATAATAAAAACAAGCAAATAGAAAATACAACGTTTACTTTCACATTTAAGGATCTTGTCGCAACAGCATCTGCTAAAGATTTGGGGATTGGGTACGATTCAAAACTTATTGCACAACAAGCTGAAAGTCTGGGAAAATCTTCAAATCTTTTAACCAATGTTTTTATTGTTGCAACCTCATATATGAATGGTACTACGCTTCAATCATCTTACACTTTTAATTCTGACAAATTTGCTGACCTCGTCAAACCGATGCAAGTAAAAGCTTATAAAGAACCGGTAAACGCGCAATTTGCTGTTGAGAACAATAGGGTTACAACTTTTAAACAATCGGAAGATGGAACACAACTCGATGTAGCAAAAGCACAACAATTTATGGAAGCAGCGGTCACAAAAGCTGTCAAAAGTGGGTCTATTCAAAATTTTACTTTTGAAATTCCGGCAATAACCCTAAAACCGGATATCACAACTGAAGAAGCAAATTCATTTGGAATTGTTGAAGAAATTGGATCCGGTACTTCACTATATAACCATTCAATTCCGAATAGAATTCATAATGTTAAATTGGCGGCATCAAGAGTTTCCGGAATTTTGGTAAAGCCCGGTGAAGAATTTTCATTTGATAAATATTTGGGAGATGTGTCAAAAGCAACGGGTTATGCAACAGCATACGTAATCACAAATGGAAAAACCGTTCTTGGTGATGGTGGTGGGGTTTGCCAAGTATCAACAACACTGTTCCGCGCGTTACTAAATGCCGGACTACCAATCACGGAAAGACATGCCCACGCATATAGGGTCGGATACTATGAGGAAGATTCACCTCCAGGAATTGATGCGACAGTTTTCTATCCATCGGTTGATCTGAAATTTGTCAATGACACAGGCAATTATATATTAATTCAATCTACCGCATCAGAAGATGAGCTCCGTCTTACTTATACTCTTTATGGTAAGAAGGATGGGAGAACTGTAGTCATGTCAAAACCTACGATTTCCGGATATACTCCTGCACCTGAACCGTTATATCAAGATGATCCGACATTACCGAAAGGGACAACTAACCAAATAGATTTTGCTGCCGCCGGATCGACGGCAATCTTTCATAGAACTGTTAAAGATAAAAACGGGAAAGTTATGATAGATGAAAATTATGTGTCAAGATATGCACCTTGGCGAGCTGTATTTTTGGTAGGTACAGGGTAGAATAACTGTTAGCATTATGGTAAAGAAAAAAATCGCAATATTTTGTGGGGGACCCTCATCAGAGCATGATGTTTCACTTCTCAGTTCTAAAAATATTTATAAATTCATTGATAAGGAAAAATATGAAGTAACTTTTTTTTACATTACCAAAGATTTGATGTGCTGGTTTGCAAAAGGCATTGAAGAACTTGAAAAAACAGAAAAATCAAAACTTTCTTTTCTTGATGGTCTTGCCAAAATTAAAGAGGAAAATTATTTTGCATTGCTTGCTGGGCTTCATGGAGAATTTGTAGAGGATGGCAAAATCCAAACATTTTTGGAATATTTCAATATTCCCTATCTTGGATCTGGTCCAGCCGCCAGTTCGCTTGCGATGGATAAATATAGAGCTTCATTATTAATAGATACATTAAAAGGAGTAATAATTCCTCTCACTTTCAAAGTTGGAAAGGATAATACAATTCCCAAAGGACACTCTCTCCCACTCGTAGTAAAGCCTAATACAATGGGTTCAAGTATTGGCGTTTCTATCGTAAAAACAATGAGTGAATACAAAAAAGCTGTATCTAATATCAGAAAAAATTATCCCTCTCAAGAAATTATCGCCCAAGAATATCTTGAAGGATCCATCGAAATTCAGTGCGGAGTTCTTCAAAAAAAGAACGGTGAATTTGTGGTTCTTCCACCTATAGAAATTATTCCTCAAAAAAATATTTTCTTTGATTATGACTCAAAATATCTTACAGGCGGTGCAACTGAGATAACCCCTCCGGTCAGTGTAAGTAAAAAAATGTCAGATGAATTAGCCCACCTATCAATTAATGTCCATATTATGTTAGGTCTTAAAACATACTCCCGTAACGATTTTTTAATTCATAAAAATAAAATATATTTCCTGGAAGCAAACACGCTCCCGGGAATGACTGCGACATCACTTCTTCCTCAAGAAGCAAAAGCAATTGGAATGTCTTACACAAAACTTTTAGACTTTCTTATTGAAAACGCATGAGTAAGATTCTAGATGACACCAACTTTTCATCAATCCCAAAGGATGGGGTAGTATTAGTTGGAGGATGTTTTGATATCATACATGTTGCTCATCAAAAATTTTTGAGATTATCAAAAGAACAAGGCAAATTCCTTGTGGTATTACTAGAAAGTGATGAAAATATTAAGAAATTAAAGGGTAAAGATAGACCAGTGAACAATCAAATTACTCGTGCAGAAAATTTATCCAAGATTGAATCAGTTGATTGTATTATTTTACTCAAAACACCTACTTCGTCCAATTATTATGAAAACATTGTAAAATCAATCCGGCCTGATATAATTGCAGTAACGAAAGGAGACCCACTACTTTCAGTAAAAAAACTGCAGGCAGATGAGGTTAATGGGAAAGTAGTTATAGTCATGGAGAGAAATAAAGAATTCTCTTCAACACGAATAATAGAGAATTGAGACTTGAGGAAAAAATAAATTTTTTTTAAATATGAAGAAGATATTACTTGCATACGGAGCGTTAGTAGTAGTCGTTGTACTTTTGGCATTTGCTAAATTCAATGGTTTTAATTTTCTGTCTTCTTTTGGAGGTAAAACCGCTGTTATCAACAATCATTCTTATAAATTATTAATAGCAAATGATGACAAGACACGTCAGATTGGACTCTCAAAAAGAAAATCATTGGACAAAAATACAGGAATGTTATTTATATTTCCCAAGAAAGGAATATATAGTTTTTGGATGAAGGACACTGAAATCCCTCTTGATATGTTATTTATTGACGGAAACAAAATAACATACATTGTAAAAAATGCACCTGCTCAAGCGGGAAACAATGGACAGCTTCCTATATATACACCGCCAAGTGAAGTAAATTATGTATTGGAATTAAATGGTGGTGAGTCTGATAAAAATAAATTTAAAACCGGTGACACAGTAACTCTTAAAGGTGTAAAATAATATTTAGAATTAAGTATCTAGAATAAAGTATTAAGGATTTATTGTTTTATACTTAATTCTTACTTCTTAATTCTCAAACAATTTTCAAATGAAAATTCTAGCCATTGAATCTTCCTGTGATGAAACATCAGCTGCAGTTGTTGAGAAAAATGGTGACGGGATTGTTGTTCTTTCAAATATAACAGCTACTTCACTTGAAATACATGCAAAAACAGGCGGCATTATTCCCGAAAATGCTGCTCGTATGCAGGTAAGATATATTCTCCCTGTAATTATAGAAGCACTCTGTACTTCAGAAAACAGAAAACAAAAGTCAAAAGACAAAAGTTGGGATAGAGCAAGAACTATATTAAAACAAGATATTGACGCTATTGCGGTTACATATGGACCAGGTCTTATTGGAAGTCTTCTTGTCGGTGTTGAAACCGTTAAAACTCTTGCATATGTTTTTGAAAAACCAATCATACCGATTAATCATTTCCTCGCACACATCTACGCCAACTTCATTCAAACTATTAACTATAAACTACAAACTATAAACTTCCCCTTTGTTGGTCTGATTGTTTCGGGAGGTCATACCGATCTATTACTTTTTAACAAACATGGGAAATATGAATGGCTCGGCGGAACCAGAGATGATGCGGCAGGAGAAGCATTTGACAAGGTAGGACGAATTTTAGGCCTCCCCTATCCGGCTGGTCCTGAGATCGAGAGACGTGCAAATCTTGTAGTGCAAACTAATATTAAGTTTAAAAGTCCAATAATTTCAGAAGATAATTTTGACTTCTCATTTTCAGGACTTAAGACTGAAGCTTCAAGATATATAGAGAAATCTGGTGTGACTAGCGGGGGTGGACCACAGACCCCACTTTTAAACGAGGTTTGCTATGCAACACAAAAAGCGATAATTGATGTTCTTGTTAAAAAAACTTTAAAGGCAGCTGAGAAATATAATTGTTCAACTATTCTAGTCGGCGGTGGAGTCAGTGCAAATCAAACTCTTATCGATCAGCTAAAACTAAACGCAAAACACTCTAACCTAAACCCTGAAATTTTTTCACCAGAAAAAATTTATTGTACTGATAATGGAGCTATGATTGGTGCCTATGCTCTTCTAAATTATAGTGAAGCAAACTGGTCTGAAATAAAAGCAAATCCGGAACTGTATTTTGCCTAAATCCCCTTGCAAAGATTCGACTAACCCTTTATACTCGCTCATTCACAGACAATTTTGAATTAGAACCGTTGTGATATACTGGTTTTTGTCTGTAAAACTATGGTTAAAGACGTAATTTTAGTAGAAAGTCCAACAAAAGCAAAAACTCTAACCCGTTTTTTGGCTGGGAAATACACTGTGATTGCTTCAATGGGACATATTAGAGATCTTCCTAAAAGTAAGCTTGGTGTTGATCTTGAAAATAATTTTGAACCACAATATATTATTCCGCGTGACAAACAAAAAACAGTTAAAGATCTAAAAGAAAAAGTAAAAGGTGCAAAACTTGTAATACTTGCAACAGATCCTGACCGAGAAGGAGAAGCAATTTCTTTTCATCTTCACGAAATTCTTAAAGACTTCAACAAAAAAGCAGACTTTGAAAGAATTGTGTTTCACGAAATTACAAAAGAAGCAATTGATGAGGCGATGACTCATAAAAGGAAAATCGATCAAGACTTGGTAAATGCCCAGACGGCACGAAGGGTATTGGACAGAGTTGTTGGATACAAACTCTCTCCCATATTATGGAAGAAAGTAAAGAGACATTTATCAGCTGGTCGTGTGCAATCTGTTGCACTTCGTTTAATAGTTGAGCGTGAAAGCGAAATAAAAAAGTTTGAAAGTAAAACATTTTATAGAGTTCTACTTGATGTAAACAAAAAGACTCGCCCGCTAATGACTGAGCATACCGATGGCGAGCGGGAGGACACAAATGTTGTCGAATTTGAATTAACAAAAATTGATAATGAAAAAATTGAAAGCTCTACTCAAATTGATTTATATGACGGAACTTACAAATATGCATCAACATCTATAACAAAAGAGGTAGCCGATGAAGTTTTAAATGAAATAAAGCAAACCGGTCTTACAATAATTGATGTCCAACAAAAAGAATCCCGCCGCTCACCCTATCCACCATTTATAACTTCGACATTACAACAAGCTGCTTTCAGAAGATTTGGATACGCTGGAAAACGGACAATGTCACTTGCCCAAAGATTGTACGAAGAAGGATTTATCACGTATCACAGAACAGATTCATTTAATCTGTCTGACGTATTTACCAAAGCTTCTCGCGAATATATAGAAAAAGAACATGGAAAAGAATATTTGTCTCCTGAAGTAAAGGTATTTAAAACAAAATCTAAATCAGCACAAGAAGCACATGAAGCAATCCGTCCAGTCAACATAGAAAATAAAAAAGAACAAATCAAAAGAGAGTTGGGAAATGATTATGCAAATTTATATGATCTTATCTTTAGAAGAGCTCTCGCAACCCAAATGTCTGATGCCATATTTGGTTCAACAAAATTAGTCGGAGAAATTAAAAAAGACAAAACATATATTTTTGAAGCATCAGGAAGTGTTATGAAATTTCCCGGTTTTTTGAAAGTCTATTCTATAAAAGAAGATGATACGCAAATTCTACCTGAGATAAAAATAGGAGAAGTTCTTGAATATAAAGAAGCTAGAATAAGTGAACACTCTACTACACCTCCACCAAGATATAATGAGGCATCATTAATAAGCTCTTTGGAAAAACACGGAATAGGTCGTCCTTCAACATACGCTCCGATTATCTCAACTTTATTTGACAGATTGTATATAGAAAAAAATGAAGCACGTCTTTCTCCTACGGAAATAGGGATTTCTGTAACGGAATTTTTAGTTAAGAATTTTTCAAACATTGACGATATTCCATTCACAGCAAAAATGGAGGAAGAGTTAGACGAAATTGCAGAAGGAAAAATAAAATGGCAACCAATGATAAAGGAATTTTACACTCCCTTTGCAAAGCAACTTAAAGAAGCTGAAAATGCAGAAGGTGTAAAAATTGAAATAGAATATTCAGATAGAATGTGTCCTAAAGATGGTGGAAGGCTTATCTTCCGACAATCAAAATTTGGTAAATTTTTAGCTTGTGAGAATTTCCCGGAATGCCGCTTTACAGAATCTGTTACAGAAACTTTAGACATTCCTTGTCCGAAAGATGGAGGACGGATAGTCATGAAAAGAACAAGAAAAGGAAGAACTTTCTATGGATGCTCAAATTACCCGAATTGTGATTTTGCCGTATGGAAAAAGGAAGACGTCCTAAAACCTACAGAACCATCAAATACTTCTAACTGATATGGATATTAAAAAACTTGGCGCAGAAGACCTTCGAGTTATAACACCATCTGAAGAACAATTACGTGAAGTGAAAAATTCACGCCAGGAAATTTATATTATTCTCGATAATGTTTTGGACACATATAATATAGGAAGTATCTTTCGGCTTGCCGACGCTGTTGGTGCAAAAAAGATATTACTATGTAATGGTAGTGAGACCCCTCCTAATTCAAGGATCCAAAAATCATCAATTGGAACTTGGCAGTGGGTAGAATGGGAGTACTTTGCAGACACATCAGATGCAATCTCAAATCTCAAATCTCAAATCTCAAATCTGAAGGTTATTGCAGTTGAGTTGGATGAAAAAGCAATTGATTATACAAAAGCCGACTACACTCTACCTGTTGCTTTGGTAGTTGGACATGAATCAGATGGAATAAGTCATGAAATCTTGGACATGTGCGACGAAATTGTCCAACTTCCACAGCTTGGGATAAATAAAAGTCTTAACGTGATGGTATCATTAGGTATAGTTCTATATGAGGTTTTAGAAAAAAGCACGAATTCATGAATTTGATACATAAAAATTTAGCAAAAATATTGTTCTCCGTTATTATCTCATTACTTCTCGTATTAGACTACTATGTCCTCTTATACGCATACTCGGGTTTGATATTAAGCACACTTAATCATAGCTCTAATAATATGTTTTCTGGTTTACTGGGTATTGTAGGTGCTTTATTTTTAGCTTTTATTCTTATTATTTCAGGGTTTGTAAAAATAATATTTCCTTTAAGTTTAGTGACATTTTCTGTTTTAATGATTTCTTTTCTAACTTCAAAAAAAACTTTATCTAGATTCACAATAATTTTCCTACTAATATTATCGTTATTGTTTGTTTTCTTATTTATATACGAAAAACAGGCAGTGATGAGTTTAGTTACTGACCTATTTAAACCTTATTCTAGTTATCCTCGAAGTTTTTAATTTTCCTCTTGGATAGTCAATTTTTCGTTTTTTTAAACATTTTGCATTTTTAGGGCCAGAACCCAAATGGATTGCTGTGTTGTGATAGAATATAGGTCATTGTGAATACAGAACTGCTCATTTTGTCCTCAATCCTCATCATTGGCTTTTCAATAGTTATTTATCTGTTAATGCGGAAACAAAATTCAAACCAGGACAATACTGTTGTTGAATGGCTAAAGTCAATGGACAAGAGGCTGGATAGTAATTCGGCTGAGGTAAATGCAAGGCTCAATAACGCCGCTACAGCCTTTGCCTCAGTCCAAAAATCTTTAGGTGAGATGAGCGAGATTGGTCGCAATATGCATGATCTTCAAGAGTTTTTAAATTCGCCAAAGTTGAGAGGAAATATCGGAGAACAAGTTTTGAAAGAACTACTCACTCAATTTCTTCCAAAAAATACATATAAATTCCAACACAGATTCAAGACCGGAAGTATAGTTGATGCAATCATAATAACAGCTGGAGGCACTATTCCTATTGATAGTAAATTTCCAATGGAAAATTTCAGGAAAATTGCAAAAGAAGTAGATGAAAAAGAAAAAAAATTAATAGAAAAAGAATTTATCAATGATATTAAAAAACATATCGATGCTATTTCATCAAAATATATTTTAACCAATGAAGGAACAATAGACTTTGCATTGATGTATGTACCTTCCGAATCAGTCTACTATGAAATAGCAAATGACAGCAGTCTTTATGATCATGCGACCCGAAAACGAGTTCTTGCTGTGTCACCCATGACTTTTTATGCATTCCTGAGAACTATTTTAATTGGGTTTGAGGGACAAAAAATTTCCCAGCAAGCGAATAAAATTTTATCAAACCTAAGATCAATTCAGAAAGAATACGAGAAAACGAATGAAAGTCTTGAAACTTTGGGCCGCCATGTTACAAATTCCTATAATATGATGACTCAGGTTTCATCATCATTTGGAAAACTTGGACAACAAATAGATACGACAAACCAGTTAGGCGAAGTCGAAGAAAAGGAAGTAAAGGAAATTTCCTAATCACTAATCACTAGTTACTAATCACTAATTTAGTATCCCTCAAACTCTTCAAAAATAATTTTGTCACTTGGGACTCCCATACCTTTCACTATTTCTTTAAGTGCAGAAACCATTGCGGGGGGACCTGAGAAAAAGTATTTGGAAACATTTAATTGTGAAACGTATTTCTTGATCATCACTTCATCAATTCTCCCTGTCTCTCCATCCCATTCTGATGGATTTAGTTGTTCATCTGTTATAGTTGGGACATATGTAAAGTTTTCTAAGTGATTATTTGCATTTCTGAAAAAATCATCAAAGATCATTTCATTACGGTTTTTCCATGAGACAAACAAAATCATTTGTGTGTCTAAGTTTTTCTCTTGGACATATTTAACAATTGAATGATATGGAGTAATACCAATTCCTCCTGCCAAAAATACATGTGGAGATTTATCGTGCTCATCAAAATTTAGGTCATTCCATGGTCCATCAAATTGAACTAATTCACCCGGCTGAAGCTGTGCCAAACGATGTTTGAAAGTACTTTGTATTATGCGAGTCGTTATTGTATAAAATTCCCGGTCGGTTGGGCTAGAACTAATTGTAAATACATGTGCATCCCCCCGCTCATCGGGATTTTTGATGTCCAACTTTATCTCAAAATATTGCCCAGGTGTAAATTCAGGAGACTCAGGAGTTCTTTTGAAATAAAATGTGTAGCAGTCATCTGTTAACTGTTCTTTCTTGATAAATGGTAAAATAAATTTATCCATGGAAAATATTATTATAGCACTGTCTTTATCGCTTTTGATCCAATCTATATTTTTTATATTCGCATATCTTTTTAAAACAGATAAAGTTACCGATCTTTCTTATGGTTTAACATTTATCATTATTGTGATCTTTCTACTTTTAAATAATGGTGTATCTATTCCAAATTTATTTGTTGCTTCATTAGTAATTGTATGGGCTTTGCGTTTGATCATATATTTGTTTATTAGGATTAATAAAATGAAAAGGGATACAAGATTTGACGGAATACGTGAAAAATTGTTACCGTTTGCAAAGTTTTGGTTTTTACAAGGAATTGCTGTCTGGGTAATTCTTTTACCAACTATCGTTTATACAAAAAATTCATCTGACTATACTTCTAACATTCAACAATTTATAGGATTTATGATTTTTCTAATGGGATTTCTCACAGAAACGATTTCAGATTATCAAAAGTATTCTTTCAAGAAAAATGGCAATAGTAGTTGGATCCATTCAGGTCTTTGGAGATACGCTCGTCATCCAAATTACTTTGGAGAAATGCTTTGCTGGTGGGGAATCTTCATAATATGTACCCATTCATTATCAATTCTTTTATTAACTCTTATCGGACCTTTATCTATTACGTTTTTACTTCTATTTGTGACGGGAATTCCCCCACTGGAAAAAAGGTACAATCTGAAATTTAAAGAGGATAGTAAGTATCAAACGTATAAAAAAGAGTCAAATCTTTTAGTCCCAGTTCCATTTAAGTTATTCTAATTTATAAAATTTCTAAGTTTGCAGTATTCACACTCGCGATCATCGCAGGTTTCATTCCAAAAAGAGAGATTAATTATTTCTTCAGCAGATTTTTCAATAAGCTTTAGAAGATCTTCGGATTCCGAATTTGTTATTTCAAAAACTTCTCTTTTATACACCCCTGAATCATTCGGCTCAACAAATTCAATAATACCAGTGTTCATTTTGAAAAATCCGTTTCGAAAGCGATCAAGAAGAATCTTGTAAAAAATCAGTTGTCTTTTATAATTTCCGTCTCCTCCTTTTACATTTCCCTCAATAACATTTCTTGATTTTGGTTTACCTGTTTTGAAATCAATAACATCATATGTGTTATTTACCGATGGCATTACCATATCCAATTTTCCGTTCAAATATAAATTATCGTTAATTCGAATTCCTCTTATTTCAAGTTCTGTCTCCATATCTTTATCCCATGCCTTCATACTATGCTCATAAAAACCGGAGAGTGCTTTTTCACCTCTTTCAATATATCTTGGCTTTTCATTTTCAGAAAATGGAAGCAGGTTAATTTCTTCATTAAATTTCTCGATAAGTAATTTTTTGTCAACTTTTCTGCCTTTTTTTAAATTTACAAGATATTGATTTAAGGCTCCATGAATTGCACTACCAAATAAATTAGAATTATCAATTTCCTCTGGGAGTCTGATGAGATTTACAAAGAAAAAATTCCATGGACATTCCAAATAGTTATTTAATGCACTAACGGAAAGACCTTGTCTTTTAAATAATTCCTTTGCAAATTCTTTTGTAAGAAATCCTTCTCTTACTTTTTTTTGTGGTACCAGTAATTCATGCTGATGGGAAGAGAAAAATTCTTCGAATTTTTTAAGATTCTCTTTTTTTGTAAGATTTTCCGGTATTTCAGAGAGAAATTGTGATGGAATTTGCTCCCGTCCATCTGTAGAACATGCAGAATATGAAATAAAAATTTGCTTCCTAGCCCTTGTCATTGCTACGTAAAATAGCCTTCTCTCATCTGCGTTATTATCGATCTCTTCATCACCGTCTTTGACACTTATTAAATATGTCCATGGTATATCAAATTTAGCACCTCTTACTTTTAAATTACCCCAATGACCGTCATAACAATCAACAATAAATACGATATCAAATTCTTGTCCTTTCGATTTATGAACAGTCATAATTCTGACAGAATTATCTGGAATTATACTGGTATTGGATTTTAATGATATTTCATGCTCTTCTAAAAGTTCAATAAATTTTATAAATTCACTAACGGTTATTTTTGGATTAATACTAACTTGTTTTTTTGCTTCATCATAAAGTCTTGCTATTCTCATCAGTATTTCCTGACCGTTTGGTTTTTTAATTATATTTTTCATAAGTCCCGAACGGTTAAGGACATCAACGAATACAACGTCAAAGCGATCATTAACAGATTTTTTGATGAATCCTTCCTTTCCCATGAATAACTCAACAAAATTTTGAATTGGTTTAAGGTTTTCAACTCCAATTTCTTTTAACTTTGCATCGTCCGCAAGCACCTCCCATACATTTATTTTCGAATCATATACGTATCTATTTATCTTAAAAACATCTAAGGGACTTATATTAAAACAATCTAGCAGTAATACCCTTTCAGTCAAAATGTTTGTTTGATTTGCTACAGTTTTGAGTAATAATATTTGCTTTTGTACATCAAGATCTTCAAGAATATCATTATCTGCTTCAACTACATATGGGATCCTTTCTCTTTCAAAAGAATTAACTATTGTTTCGATATCGCGGTTATTTCGGACCAAAACTGCAATTTCATGGAGTGGAACGTCTTTAGTTTCTTTTATTTTGTGGGTAATATAAAAATCTTCTGCATCCTCTGATGGTAAAGATGCGACAATAATTTTCTCTTCATCGTATTTGGTATTTTTTGAAAGTGGTTTTGATTCAGAGAGAATTTTTTCATTTTTTGGGTTATTTGAAATTAAATTGTATGTAGCATCTAAAATATTTTTTGTTGACCTGTAATTTTGTGAAAGGTTAATTATTTTCGCATCGGGGTATTTTGTCTTGAAATTATAAAAGTTAGCAAGAGTTGCTCCTTGGAATCTAAATATAGCTTGCTTCTCATCTCCTACAATAAAAAGATTTGGATTCTCAAAATAGTTTGAGATTAATTCAACAATTTTATTTTGAGCTGCATTCGTATCCTGATTCTCGTCAACTAGAAAATATTGATATTTTTCTTGTAAATACTGAAGTAAATATTCATGTTCTTCTAGTTTTTTAATTACTTCCAAAAGCATGTCGTTATAATCATATTTCTTTTGCTCTGATAATGTATCTTGATAAAGTTTGTAAACTTCCAAAAGTTCCTTATTTTTTTCAATTCCATTAAACATTTTTTTATATTGGCTTTTCATTTTCCCTTTATGAGCGCCCTTCTCATGTACCAGGTCTGATCTATTATTAAGTTCTTTTTCAAATTCTAAGAGTCCTTTTTTAAAGTCGTCAGGTGAAATGTTCTCTTGTTTCAATTTATTTATGGCATGCAAAGAAGGCTTTATGTAATAATTGAGATCTCCTAATGGTTTTAATATCTTTAAGGGTAATTTATTTATACATTCATCAATTATTTCTAACTGATCAATTTCATTAATGCTTTCTGATGAAATAATGTGTGCAAATTCTTCTTGATGCCTTTTAATAAAATTATTTGCGAATGAATGAAATGTCGTTATGTCTACTCTATAAGCATCATGTCCAATTATTGTTAAAAGTCTTTTTCTCATTTCGTAAGCTGCGGCTTCCGTAAATGTAAGAGCTAAAATATTTTCAGGATTAATTTGAGTTTTGAGAAGTATATTTGCGATGCGAAGTGTTAGAGTTTTTGTCTTTCCAGTACCGGGACCTGCTACGACCATGACAGCCCCCTCTATAGTGTCTACTGCTTCCTTTTGAGCAGGGTTAAGGGCTTTATATTGTTTTTCAAATTCTTCAGAAGTCATTGGTGTATTTTACCACGAAATGCCAGAATAGATTTATTAACTATAGGTTGATATGATTGTTTTCAGATGTTATAATTAATTATCTTAGGATGTAGATCTGTCGCCACGTTTTACGTGGAGGAAAGTCCGGACAGGTGTAATATCAGGATTGGAGCGAAAGCTCCGAACAGTAATGTCTGGTGGTTGAATCCTTTACTCACATGCGGGATTCAAAACAGGTTAAGAATTGACTTAACCTGAGAGCAACAGAGACGAGTGAGAGTGAAACGGGCAATCCCACCTGCTGCAACCTCCGAACGGTGCTTACGTATATTACCCAGCACCAAAGTTTGAGGGCATCGCGTCTAAAGCGCGACGGTTTGAGTTATATCAAAACGAGAGAGATGACAGTTAAAACAGAATCCGGCTTACTGCATCCTAAGATAAAAATCTCCTACTCTTTTTTCTATTTCCTTTTTAAAATTTGCTTTTTCAATATCAAACCACTCAACCATCCCATATTTTCGAAACCATGTCATTTGATTTTTCGCATGATGGTACTCAGATATTTTCCAACGATAAATTGCTTCATCCAAAGAGATTTCATTTTTTAAAAAAGAAAACAATTGCTTGTACCCATTTGCATTTTTGACTTGGTCACTGAGGATTTTATAATTCTTAAATAGCGATGAAACTTCATCCAAAGCACCTTGTTTGAGTCGAGTATCCACCCGCGCGTCAATTCTTTGTTTGAGTGTTTCCCTATCGCACGTTAAACCAATAATGAAACTTTCATAAGTACTTCGCTTGCTGCTTGCTACTTGCTGCTTGCTACTTTCTATTTCAATTGCTCTAATGAGTCGTCTCGGATTGTTTCTATCTGAATCATTCAGTTTTTGTAATTTATCATCGGGAAGCAGTTGCTGAAGTTCTGAAACACTCAGTTTTTCAAGTTTTTTACGAAGCGAAAGATCGGGCATGGTGGATTTATTAAAACCGTCTAGTAATGTCTGAACATAAAGTCCTGTACCACCAACAACGATAGGAAGTTTTCCTTGTTCTAAAATGAGCTGCTTATATCTTGTAGCGAATTTATAAAAATCGTGAAGTGAAAAAGAGGAAGTTGGTTCTACAACATCAAGTAGAAAAATAGGGATGCCCCTATCAATATAAAAGCCTGCGTTATTTCCATTTTTAATAGCAGTTTTGGGTAAATCCTTTCCAGAAACGATATCAAGTCCTTTGTAAACCTGTACAGAATCGGCGCTTATGAGAGCACCATCAAATTTTTTGGCAAGAGTAAATGCAAGATCAGTTTTTCCAACAGCAGTCGGCCCCACAATGAATACGGTTTTATTTCTCATTTCCGTATTCTAACTGTTTTAATCCCCAAACTAAAGACTGAGGACTAATGACTATTTGCTTATTTAATGGCCTTCTTTAAACTCTTTCCAGGGGTAAATCCTGGAGCTTTTCTGGCAGAGATAGTAATTGCTGCTCCTGTTTTTGGATTTCTTCCCTTGCGGGCTTTTCTCGATCTTACTGAAAAAGTTCCAAAACCGGTAATCACAACTTTCTCACCTCTTTTTAGTGAATCACGGATTCCATTCAAAAACACTTTAACGGATTCTTTGGCAGCTTTATTGGTCAGGTTTCCTTTTTTAGCGACGAGCTCAATGAGCTCTTTTTTTGTAACGGACATATGAAATTCACCCCCTCTCTATTAATTTTTACTTGATTTAACAATACAAACTTAAATATGGTTTGTCAACCCTTCGATGTCACTCAGGGTTGATAGTGAGTTTTTCGAACTATCAATATGGAGGTCACTCTTTTGGCTCGGTGACGCGGAATTCGCGGATAACTGTAACTCTTACAACTCCCGGAACAATCACTTTTCTATCAATTTCTTCTTTGATTTTGCGCGCCAAAATTGTAGTCTCAACATCATCTAGCTTTCCAGGATTTACAGCTACTCTTATTTCACGTCCTGCTTCAAATGCGTATGCATCCTCAACTCCGTCGTAATGCTTTGCAATTTCTTCCATGTCACGAAGTCTCTTCATGTAGTCCTGAAGATCCTCATGTCTTGCACCTGGTCTAGCACCGGAGATACTATCTGCGGTAGACACAATCATTGACTCAATTGATGAGAAAGGTTTATCTTCATGATGCTCTGCAACACAATTTACAATTTCCCGTGGAATCTTATATTTATTAAGAAGTTCTACTCCAAGGTCAACGTGACTTCCCTCTTTTTCAGTTACTATTTTTCCAATATCATGAAAAAGGCACCCCAATTTTACAGTCTCGACGTTTGCACCAATTTCATGAGCAATTTGCATTCCAATTTTGGTTTCCTCCAGAGTATGTACCACTAAATTTTGTCCAAAAGAGGTTCTAAATTTAAATCGTCCCAACATTTGAATAAGATCAGGGTGTATATTGTATGCATCAACCGCGTGTGCTAATTTTTCTCCTTCTTCGTAAATGATTTTGTTAACTTCTTTTTGCTGTTGTTCAACAACTTCCTCTATCCTAACCGGTTGAATTCGTGTGTCACGAATAAGTAGTTCAAGACTTCTTCGTGCTACTTCACGTCTGACAGGATCAAAGCTTGAAAGACGAATAATTCCCCGCTCCTCTAAATCAACATCAACCCCTGTTGCGTTCTCAAAAGAACGGATATTTCGTCCTTCTTTTCCGATAATTCGCCCCTTCATATCCTCATCTTCAATCTTGACCACTGAAAGAGTATATTCAGGAAGGAAATCGAGAGCGCCGTGCTTTATTGCATCAGCCAATATTTCTTGTGCTTTTTTGTGGGCAACGGCTTTAGTTTCGGCTTCAGCTTCCTTAATTTCTTTTGCCATTTCTCCCTTAAGATCATTCTCCATTTCAGAGATAAGAAGCCTTTTTGCCTCTTCAGAGGTAATGTGAGATATTTCTTCTAATTTTTTGATGTAATTTTTTCTATCGTCCATTTTTTTGGACAAAGCGGACAATCCTATTTAGAATAGGTGAGGCGTAAAGTTGGGTTGAACATTTTGGTATTCATGGCTTTTACTCCGTACCGCTTTGATTGCTTAATTATATCAGCCTTGACCAGTTTTCACAATATTGAGAGGCTGATATATGGAGGCTTGTGTTGAACGAACAAAGCCGATAAACTAGAATACTGCCCATGTTAATCAATAATTTTGACCAACTTGCTGTTACCCCACAGAGAAAAACCTTACTTGAGATAGTTGAGGCTGGATTTGAATCTCTCCAACCTGAAGTTAACTTCAAAAAAACAGTCCGGTTTGAAAATAATATCTTATCAATATTGGATCAAACTTATGATCTGGCTAACTATGATCATGTCTATCTCATAGGCTTTGGGAAGGGTAGTTCTACAAATGCAAAGCTTATCGAAGAATTATTAGGAGAAAAACTGAGTGAAGGATATGTGATTGACACAGAAGAAAAAGAATTTAAGAAGATCCGGTTTACATTAGGCACTCACCCTGTTGTTTCTCAACAAAACGTAGATTTCACCTTCAAACTAATGGATAGATTTTCCAAAATGACAGAACGAGACCTTGTTTTGGTTGTGGTTTGCGGTGGAGGAAGCGCGATGCTTGAGCATCCTCACTCAGTAAGTATTGAGCAAAAGATAGAAATAGAAAAAGCTTTACTAAAATCTGGGGCCAATATAATAGAAATGAACAAAATAAGACAACACCTTTCAGATGTTAAAGGAGGGGGACTAGCCCAGATACTGTATCCAGCGACAGTTGCAACACTTATTTACTCAGATGTGCCAGGAAATGATATTTCATACATAGCTTCCGGTCCTACAGTAAAAGACAACACAACGATTGAAGACGCAATGGCTTTAGTCAAAAAATTCAATATTCCCAATATTACCCCGGAAGTATTTATTAATAATCCAAGTGATGATAAATACTTTGAGAAAGTACAAAATCATATCGTACTTTCTAATCTTACCGCTTTAAATCGGATGAAAGAAGTTGCTGAGCAAAATGGCCTCAATGCAACAATATTTAGTGATAAATTCCAAGGTGAAGCTCGTGAAGCCTCTCTAGAGTTGATGGGAAAACATGAAGGTCCCGGGATCCTTTTTGCCGGTGGTGAAACAACAGTCACTGCAAA
The DNA here is from genome assembly GCA_964511965.1 of uncultured Gammaproteobacteria bacterium. Lineage (GTDB taxonomy): Bacteria > Patescibacteriota > Microgenomatia > Levybacterales > GWA1-39-11 > JAUSNA01. Next base: position 6,140 of record CAZEGF010000023.1, on the reverse strand, counting down.
AGGAGAAGGCAAAGGTGGACGTAACCAAGAAGCAACTCTTTCAGCACTTTTACACATTACAGATAATTCAATGGTATGCTTCTTCGCATCAGACGGGTGGGATAATTCAGAGGCAGCAGGGGCAATTGCAGATAGTGAAACAAAAAGAAAAGCTGATGAACAAAATATTGATCTTGCTAAATTTTTAGAAAACAACGATAGCTATACAGCATTTCAACAAACAAAAGACGCAATTATGACTGGGCGCCTACCTTCAAATGTCGCCGATTTGATGATAGTATGGAAGTGGGACGAAGTCCCACAGAATTAAGAAGAAAGAATTAAGTATAAAGGTTGCTTAATACTTTATTCTATATACTTGATTTTCGAAAATTATGGAAGAAATAACACAAGAAAAAGTATTAGAACTTGAAGAAATAGCTGTCAAAGCCCGCGAGCTATTGATGACTACCCTGCTTGAAGCAGGTAGTGGTCATTCGGCTGGACCATTGGGAATGGCAGATATTTTTACTGCTTTTTATTTTTATTTGCTACAGCACGATCCTAAAAATCCAGAATGGGCTGACCGTGACCGCCTTATTCTTTCAAACGGTCATATCTGTCCTATCCGCTATGTGTCTATGGCACAAGCCGGATACTTTCCAATTGAGGAATTAAAAACGTTAAGAAAAATTAATTCAAGAATCCAAGGACATCCTCATAGAACTGCTCTACCCGGTCTCGAAACAACATCCGGCCCACTTGGTGAGGGACTTTCCCAAGCAATCGGGATTGCACTCGCAGGACGGTTAGATAAAAAAGATTATCAAGTCTACTGCATTGCTTCTGATGGAGAACATCAGGAGGGGAATACATGGGAAGCTGCAATGTGTGCCGCAAAATATAAATTGGACAATCTTACTTTAATCATTGACCGTAACAATATTCAAATCGATGGAAATACAGAAGATATAATGCCACTTGAATCAATGAGACTGAAATACGAATCATTTAACTGGAATGTACTAGAAATAAATGGCAATGATATGAGAGCAATTGTTGATGCTGTGCAGACTGCAAAGGCTATGCGGGAGCGTCCAACTTGCATTATCGCGCACACTGTTCCTGGAAAAGGAGTGGACTTTATGGAGAATGATTTTACCTGGCATGGTAAACCACCAAATGACAAAGAAGCAAAGTTAGCTCTTGCGGAACTTAGAACCCTACAAGGTAAAATAGAGTCAGAACATCAATAAAGAAGTTGCAGGAAGGGTTTAGACATATTAACTTAGGGTTTGGTTAAATTAAAATACTAAACGCTAATAACTAAACGCTAAAAACATGTTAAACAACGAATTTAAACTTAACGAAAATCTTTTTAACGAAGATGTCAAAAAAGCAGCAACCCGTGCCGGTTATGGCGAGGGGCTCGTTGCACTTGGTGAAACAAATCCAAATGTAGTTGTTCTATCTGCCGATCTTACCGAGTCAACAAAAGCAAATGAATTTGCAGAAAAATACCCAGAACGATTTTTTGAGATGGGAGTTGCCGAGCAAAATATGGCAGCCGTTGCTGCTGGTCTTGGAGTAACGGGAAAGACTGCATTTATTTCTTCTTATGCTACTTTTTCACCGGGAAAGAATTTAGAAACATTAAGGACTACAACTGTTTATAACGATGCTGACGTAAAAATAGCCGGTCATCACTCAGGTCTTATGACTGGTCCTGATGGAGCAACCCATCAAGCAACTGAGGACCTGGCTATCACAAGAACATGGCCCAAGATGAGAGTTGTTGTACCATGCGACTCTCTACAAGCTGCAAAATCGACAATGTATGCAGGCAATAATTATGGACCGTTCTATCTCCGGTTTACGCGGGATAATACACCACTTATAACAACAGATGAAACACCTTTTGAATTTGGAAAGGCACAAACTTTCTGGGTAACGGAAAATCCGGTTGCTGCAATTTTTGCAACAGGATACATGGTCTTTCATGCTCTGGTTGCTGCAAAAGAACTAGAGGATGAAGGAATAAATATTTTGGTAACTAACATTCATACGATAAAACCAATTGATGAGGAAGCAATCATAAATATTGCCCGTGAAACCGGAGCTATAGTGTCAGTCGAAGACCATCAGGTAGAAGGAGGGTTGGGATCAACTATAGCGGAGGTACTTGCAAAAAATCATCCGACCGCCCAAGAATTTATTGGACTACAAAACACATTTGGAGAGTCTGGAAAAATTGACGAGCTTCTCACAAAATACAAAATGGACAAGGATGCAATCAAAGCTGCAGTGAAGAAGGCCATCTCAAGAAAACATTAATATCCTCCTTTAATTTCTTCTTGAGCAAAAATTCCGAGTTCCTCTATTTTTTCCAAGTAATTTATGATCGTAATAACAAATTCAGAATGACTCCAAGTTAATGGTGACGCGGATTTATGCTCACCGGTTTCAGAGTCTATTTGTTCCGGCAAAATTCCTGTTGATCCGGCATTTTTAACAACCCATTGTAAAATTTCTTTAACCTTATCAAAGTCCTCTTCCTTTTTAGCCGCTACAATATAATATTGTGCCAACCATAATGTTGTAATAATCCATGGATTTCCAAATTTAGAATCTGAATGTCTGTGGTACCAATCATGTTCATACCGAAACATCCCACCAACAGGAATATCTTTTGCCAGTACTTCCATTGTGTGAATTGAATCAACAACCCTGGGGTCTGAAATATCCAATACGCGAAATCTAAATATTCCGTAAATACTTGAGAAATCGAGAGTATCATCGTGAATAATATTATTGTCTTCAAAATTTATAAGTTTATAAAACATTTTTTTGTCTTCATTCCATAAATATTTTTCTATACCCTCCTTTACTTTATCTGCAGCATTTTTATAATTTTTCTCATTTTCAAACTTTCCAAGAACTCTAGAAAAATTTGCTGCCGCTAACAATCCTCCATAAACAGCTGAGCATGTAAAAGTAGAAGCTCCAAGTTTTTCTTCCCAGAGATCATAAGTAGGTTTTGGTAATCCCGTTGTTTCATCAATATAATTCACCATAAAATCGGCACATTTTTTAATTAATGAGTTATAAATTGATTCAATATATTCAAGATCCTTTGAAAATTCATAATGCTTCCAAAGTGAGTAAATTACTAGTGCAGTTTCATCTTCTTGGATAGGATATTGTGGTCTATTTTTGTATACCCAAGCATGCCATGAGCTTCCTAATGATTTATCAGGGCGGTATTTGTGCATAAAAAAGCCTTCGTTTGTAACAACGTCATTACAAAATTCAAAAAATCTTTTTGATACGTTATAATCCCCAGCTTTATCAAGAGCGACTGCAGAAAGAGCACCATCTCTTGGCCACATATAACTATAAGCATCCCGTCCGTATTGCAATAATGTAGAATCTCCGGAAGCAAGAATTGAACCGTTATCATCTACGTGTGCGCGAAGAATTAGTAGCGATTTTTTAAAAAGATCAACAACATTATCTTCTAAATGATAGAAATTAAAATTTCGGTTATTAAGCCATGCGTGCCAGAAATCTTGAGTGGTTTTCATAAGATATGATGGAGTTCTATCAAGAACATACTTATTGAGTTCTTGCGCTTCCTTCATGATCTTTGCATATGCTATCCAGTAATCTACCGTTTGTTCTCCGTTTGCTTGAATATCTAAAGTAATACCTATTACGGAATCGACCTTGCCATGTTCAATTGCATTTTTTGAAAGTTGACCGTCTGTTGCATCCATAAAACTTCCCTCCTTGCCTTCGATTCCAAAATTACCTATTGTATAGTCATCAAGTCCCTTTCCTTCATGCCTTACATTAATAAGAAAAATACGCCTACCTTTATAATGAATGATTAAATTTTCTTGAGGATCGTAATATGCAGTGTCACCTCTACGGGATTCATAAATTTCAAATTCATGACTAAAATATAACTTTATTTGCCTATGATAATCCCAATTATTTTTAATCTTAACCTGCCGGATAAAAATATTTTTTTCGTTATATAGTACATCCTCAAAATGAATTTCTATACCAAGACTGTCATTTATTGCAGTAATTTCCCCGGACATTGTTTCAAATCCGGTTTTTGTTTCAATTCTCCATGATTCTTCATACGTCCATGAAATTTTTCCATCAACCCAAATTCCTACTCTGTGACGAAAAGGACCTCCTACATGGTTTTCGAGGCCAACAAAAGGGAAATATAAATCCCGCAGTTCAGCATTTTTATCAATGCCAATAAGTGATTTTCCGTTTCCAAGAACAATATCTGGCATACCTTAGTTTGGTGTGCCTGCCACTTCATGAGTTTCCTGAGACTTTTTATTGAGTCTCAGTTGAATATCGTTTAAGACATTCATAAAGGATATAAATGCATCATATGGAGTTTCATATGGGTTAAAATATTTATGAACATCTCCATCTGAAAACCATTTTGTACACATGTAATAAAAATGATCTGATGTTGTCATTTTTCTCCAATCATGAATAAGTTTTGGATCATCTGACTTTAATATTTGATGCTCCATTCTAAATAATTTTTCCATGGCATCTCTTTGAATATCATTTGACATCCAAGCTGACAAATCTCTTTCGGTATCAGCCCAAGATATATAGAATGGAATAGACAAATTATCAACTGCAGGTAGAGTTTCTATAGCCTCAGATGGAGTTAGAAACTTATTGTGGGGATTTTTTAAAACCTCCTCTGGAAACTTTTTGAGAAACTCAAAAATTCCACTATCTTCCCATTGATGCTCACCGAATGTTTCATAATCCATAAACAAATTTATAATGTCACCTTGAGGTACGCTTAACCATTGAGCGTATTTATCGACAGTTAATGGATGCTCTTTCCATGTTTTTTCTGAAAACCTAAAGGCGACATCATCAGATAATTTGTAATTTTTTAATAATAACTTCAAATTCTCAGAACCATTGGCTTTATATATATAATTTGGACTTTTCCAATCCAAAATTTTATCTGCACCTTCTGTTAATATACCTTTATATCCCAATTTTTCTATTACACTGCCAATCCAGTCGTTGTAAATTAACTCAGTGTTTCTAAAAACAGTAGGGGTTACACCAAATACCTCTTGTACTTTTTTCTTATGTAAATTTATTTGGCTTATGTATTCTTCTTCAGAGTACAAAAATGATAGCGAGTGATAATATGTTTCATCCAATATTTCAACCCTTCCGGTAGCGATTAGCTCTTTGAAAGAATCAATAACTTCAGGCATATATTCTTCAGCCTGTTCAATAAAAACACCGGAAAGTGAAAAGGCAATTTTGAATTCCTGGTGTTTATTTAAAAGATCTAAGTACGTCTTATTAGCTGGCAAATAACATTTATTTGCTACTTTCGTAAATACTTTTTTATTGTTTAAATCAGTCTGATCATCAGCATCAAAATAATTATTGTTTCTTCCAATATCAAAAATACGGTATCTTTTTATCCTGTATGGTTGGTGTACTTGAAAGTACATGCAAATATTCATAATTAGTGTACTAGTGACTTATATAAATTCATTGTTTCATTAGCTGCGGTATCCCATGAAAATGTCCCAACTTCATTTCTTCCATTATCCTGCAAAACTGATTTTAATGATTGATAGGAAATTACCGATAAAATTTTGTTTGCCATCTCATCAGTATCCCAGAAATCAACTTTTAATGCATTTTGTACAATTTCACTTACCCCAGATTGCTTAGAAATAATAACAGGTGTTCCATGAATTATCGACTCCAATGCAGCAATACCAAAGGGCTCACTAACTGATGGCATGACAAAAACGTCAGCAAGTTTGAAAATACTTCTAAGCTCTTCTCCTCTCAAAAAGCCAGTAAAAAGTACTTTGTCTGAAATACCCATTTGAGCCGCCAGATTTATCATTTTGTACTCCATATCTCCGGACCCTGCCATAACAAAAAGAACATTAGACTCATATTCAAGTACTTTTCTTGCGGCATCTAAGAAATACTCTGGACCTTTTTGTAAAGTTATTCTTCCTGCGTAAAGTACTATTTTCTTGCCATCCATTTTTAGTTGGAAAATGCGCTCATCAACCGGCTGGTTATATTCATCAGCATTTATTCTATTATGTATTGCAAAAACTTTA